>NZ_JBBCQO010000009.1:0-175706 GCF_037149875.1 Pantoea sp. USHLN256
GCTTTAGCGCGGTGGTCCCACCTGACCCCATGCCGAACTCAGAAGTGAAACGCCGTAGCGCCGATGGTAGTGTGGGGTCTCCCCATGCGAGAGTAGGGAACTGCCAGGCATCAAACACAGAAGCCCTGAACGAAAGTTCAGGGCTTTTTTGTATGCGTAAACCCTTAAGCTGCCATCCAAAAGAAGCCCTTTGCGCGTTTCAAATTAAAGATATAAAAAAGCCTCTGCGGTAAAGCAGAGGCCATTTTCAACATAACTGACTGAATATTAGTGAATAACTTGCGAAAGGAAGGCTCGCGTACGTTCTGATCTCGGATTAGCGAAGAACTCCTGCGGCGGCGCCTCTTCGACTATTTCACCGCGGTCCATAAAGATCACGCGATCCGCCACGGTGCGCGCAAAACCCATTTCATGGGTTACGCACAGCATGGTCATGCCATCTTCTGCCAGGCCAATCATCGTATCGAGCACTTCCTTTACCATCTCTGGGTCGAGCGCTGATGTCGGCTCATCAAACAGCATAATTTTCGGCTTCATACAGAGTGAACGGGCGATTGCCACGCGCTGCTGCTGGCCACCAGAAAGTTGGCCAGGAAACTTATGCGCATGTTCAGCAATCCGCACTCGCTGCAAGTAATGCATAGCTAACTCTTCCGCTTCTTTCTTCGGCATTTTACGCACCCAAATCGGCGCCAGCGTACAGTTTTGCAGTACGGTAAGATGCGGGAAAAGATTGAAATGCTGGAATACCATGCCTACTTCAGTACGAACACGCTCAATATTGCGCACATCGTGATTAAGATGAATGCCATCAACCACGATGCGCCCTTGCTGATGCTCTTCCAGATGGTTGATGCAGCGAATAGTAGTGGATTTACCGGAACCCGATGGGCCGCACAGTACGATACGCTCGCGTGGTTTCACCTTTAAATTGATGTCTTTCAGTACGTGGAATTGGCCATACCATTTATTCACGTTTTCGAGTGTAATCATCATGGCATCAGCCGCATTAGTCATAGTTTGTGTCATGTTAAACCTCAGTGCGATGCACGCCCGGTGTGAAAACGCTTCTCCAGATACTGGCTATAGCGCGACATGCTAAAACAGAAAATCCAGTAAACCATGGCAGCAAAAACATAGCCTTCTGTCGACATACCCAACCATGTTGGGTCAACGGTGGCTTGCTGCACGCTACTGAAGAGATCGAATAAGCCGATGATGATCACCAGGCTGGTATCTTTAAACAGCGCAATAATGGTGTTCACCAGGCCGGGAATGGTGAGCTTGAGCGCCTGCGGTAAAATCACTAGCGCCTGTGTTTTCCAATATCCCAATGACAGCGACTCGGCTGCTTCGTATTGACCTTTCGGCAGTGCCTGCAAACCGCCGCGCACCACTTCCGCGACATAAGCCGACTGGAATAGGATTACGCCGACCAGCGCCCGTACCAACTTGTCGATGGTGGTACCTTCTGCCATAAACAGCGGCAGCATGACTGACGACATAAACAGCACGGTAATCAGCGGCACGCCGCGCCAGAACTCAATGAAGATGACCGATAGCGTACGCACCACCGGCATCTCTGAACGGCGTCCTAACGCCAGCAGAATGCCCAGCGGCAGTGCGCCGGCAATCCCCACTGAAGCGATAATCAGCGTTAACGTCAGACCGCCCCATTGGCGAGTTTCAACACGCTCTAAACCGAAGTATCCGCCGTACATCAGGAACCAAACTACGATCGGATATACCACAGCCCAGCAGGCGATATAACGGCCGCGGCGTGGCATCGCTTTGATAAACATCGGGATAATGGAGAGTAAACCGATGATTAGCGAAAGATTGATGCGCCAGCGCAACTCATGCGGATAGAGCCCATACATAAACTGGCCAAAGCGCGCATGGATGAACACCCAACAAGCGCCTTCTTTAGTGCAGTCTGCGCGCGTGTCGCCAATCCAGTTGGCTTGAAAAACCAGCCAGTTCAATGCCGGTGGGATCACGTTCCAAATCAGCCAGATGCTGAACAACGTCAGGAGTGTGTTCAGCCAGCTGGAGAACAGATTTTTCCGTGCCCATAGCCAAGCCTTACTGAGTGGATTGGTTGGGATCGGCGGTGTTTCGTGTGTGGTAACAGACATAATGATCCCGTTCTCTTAACGCTCAACCAGCGCAATTTTGCGATTGTAGAGGTTCATCAGCAGTGAAATGATCAGACTGATAATCAGGTAGACCGCCATGGTGATCGCGATGGTTTCTATCGCCTGGCCGGTTTGATTCAGCACGGTGCCGGCAAACAGCGAGACCATGTCTGGATAACCGATAGCTGCCGCCAGGGAGGAGTTTTTCACGATATTGAGATACTGACTGGTGAGTGGTGGAATAATCACACGCATCGCCTGCGGAATAATCACCTGACGCATCGTCACTGGATTAGGTAAACCGAGCGAACGTGCAGCCTCACTTTGACCATGCGGTACTGATTGAATACCCGAGCGAATCACTTCAGCGATAAACGATGAGGTATAGACCGACAGCGCAAGCGTTAAGGCAGCGAGCTCAGGAATCATCACGAAACCACCGCGGAAGTTAAATCCACGCAGCTCCGGCACATCCCAGTGCATAGCAACACCAAACAAGGTATGGGCAATCAGCGGCAGCAAAATTACCAGCCCTACCGCAGCGGGCCAGGTGCGGCGCAGCTGGCCAGTTTTTAGCTGATGCTTGCGGTTATAACGAAATAACGCCACGCAACCGAGCACCGCAATAGCCAGTGCAATCACAAAGGGCCAGGTACCCGGCGCATATTCCGGCCAAGGGATATATAAGCCACGATTACTGACAAACGCCAGATCAAAGGCGTTCAGCGCCTGACGCGGCCCGGGCAGGTTACGCAGCACCGCAAAGTACCAAAAGAAGATTTGCAGCAGCGGCGGGATATTACGGAAGGTCTCAATATAAATAGTTGAGAGCTTACGCAGCAGCCAGTTTTCTGACAAACGCGCCAGACCGATAGCAAAGCCAAGAATTGAGGCAAACACAATACAGAGCGCAGAAACCAGCAAGGTGTTGGTTAACCCCACCATAAACACGCGCGCGTAGGTGTCTCCTTCGGTGTAATCGATCAGGTGCTGGACAATGCCGAAGCCGGCACTGCGATCAAGAAACCCGAATCCGGACGTGATGCCACGATTGGCCAGGTTGATTACGGTGTTATGGATTAAATATCCCACCACAGCAAGCACGGCAACAATCGCGACGATCTGGTAAAGCCAGGCGCGAACCGTAGGATTACCGAACGAAAAATCCCTCTTTACGGTTGGGCGTTGCGACATGTTAAAACCTCAGTGAAGATTACGCGTGGGCACCGCAGGATGCGGTGCCCGACTGGCAGGACGAAATTAACGCACTGGTGGAGCGTACTGGATGCCGCCCTGATTCCAGAGCGCATTCTGGCCGCGTTTGATTTTCAGCGCGCTATCTTTACCGACGTTACGGTCGAATACTTCCTGATAGTTACCCACTTGTTTGATGATGCTGTAAGCCCACTTGTTATCGAGCTTCAGGTCTTTACCGAAGTCACCTTCCGCGCCCAACAGATGTGCCATATCCGGTGTAGTTGGCTTCGCCACCATGTCATCGACATTTTTAGAGCTGATACCCATCTCTTCCGCGTTCAGCATGGCGTACAGTGACCATTTGACGATGGTGAACCAATCATCATCACCGCGGCGTACTACCGGGCCCAGCGGCTCTTTAGAGATCACTTCCGGCAGCACGATGAACTCATCTGGTTTGCCGAGCTTAATGCGCAGCGCATACAGCTGTGATTGGTCGGAAGCGAGGGTGTCACAACGACCGCTGTCGAGTGCCTTGGCGGATTCGTCAGAACGGTCAAAGGTCACTGGCGTGTACTGCATTTTATGGGTCTTAAAGTAGTCAGCCACGTTCAGCTCAGTATCGGTACCGGCCTGAATACACACGGTGGCGCCATCCAGCTCTTTAGCGCTTTTTAAACCGGCTTTCTGGTGAGTCAGGAAGCCGATGCCGTCGTAATAGTTCACGCCAGCAAACAGGAAGCCCATGCCGCCATCGCGCGACGACGTCCAGGTGGTGTTGCGTGACAGGATGTCCACTTCGCCCGACTGCAACGCGGTGAAGCGCTCTTTAGCGGTGAGCGGGGTGTATTTCACTTTGGTTGCGTCGCCAAATACAGCAGCAGCGGCAGCGCGGCACACATCCACGTCGATACCCGTGAATTTGCCGTTGGAGTCAGCATAAGAGAAGCCTGGCAGGCCATCGCTGATGCCGCACTGTACAAAACCTTTCTTCTTAATGGCATCCAATGTGGTGCCGGCGTGCGCTTGTTGAGCAACAGCTAACAGCGAGGCTGCAGCGACCAGAGTGGAAAGCATCATCTTTTTCATAAAGCATCCTGTGTGGCGATATCGTGTGTTGTTATGTTTGCGCGCACTTTAATGTGCACTTTTTTATGTCTGTGGTGGTTAGCCATCCACAACTCTGCAAACCTGATGCCAGGTTTGCAGAATCCTGAATTCTCTGGAAAGATCTTTTAATAAACTGAAGCACTCAGAAGATTCTGGCTAATATGGCGCACCAAAAGGCAGCATGACGAGACGACACGATCACAAATAGTGCAAAAAGTTTCACTATATGGAAGCAGTGTGAGCTAACGCTCATGAGTGGATGTATGACTTTACACGCTTACGGCTGAAGCGGTTGATGATCACAGAGATAGCGGCTTGAGGTCGGGTGGATGGATTAATATCTGAGTAACTGAAGAAAGAGAATAAGGTGCTAAGTAGGGCTAAATATCACTGATGCAATTGCAACTATCGTTACCATTATCGCGACAATTGTTTCATGCGTTGCTACCGCTACGGAACTAAAAGCATAAAAACAAAAACGCCAGCCGCAGGGCTGGCGTTATCGCAGCAACGAACGAATTAGTTCATGCCGTATTTTTTCAGCTTCTTACGCAGGGTACCGCGGTTGATACCCATCATCAGAGCTGCACGGGTCTGGTTGCCACGGGTGTACTGCATCACCATGTCCAACAGAGGCTGCTCGACTTCTGCCAATACCAGCTCATACAGGTCACTAACGTCCTGACCGTTCAGTTGAGCAAAATAGTTCTTCAGTGACTGTTTAACCGAATCACGCAGTGGCTTTTGAGTCACCTGATCCTGAGAGTTAACGGTAGAAACGGTGAGTACGTCAGAATTTACGCGTTGTTCGAACATAGTTCTTTCAGCTCTTTATTTCGTTTACGCAAGATTTTCGAAGTATGCCTCCAACGCCTCCAGCTGTTCGCTGGCATCCTCTATGGCGTTGAATGTGCGCCGAAACTGGTCATCAGGAGCACTTTCCTGCAAATACCAGGAAACGTGTTTTCGGGCAATACGGTATCCTTTGCGCTGACCGTAAAAGTCGTGCAGCTCCCGTATATGTCCAATCAGCATTTGCTTCACTTCAGCCAGCGGCTTCGGTGCCAGCAGCTCCCCTGTGTCCAGATAATGCTGGATTTCCCGGAAGATCCACGGTCTTCCCTGAGCGGCACGGCCAACCATAAGAGCATCGGCTCCGGTATAGTCGAGCACCGCTCTGGCTTTATGCGGGTCAGTAATGTCGCCATTCGCGATAATCGGAATGGAAACACTCTGCTTAACTGTCCGAATGCTATCGTATTCAGCAAACCCCTCAAACAAACAGGCGCGCGTGCGGCCATGAATGGTGAGAGCCTGAATGCCACAGCGTTCAGCCAATTGGGCAATCTCTACACAATTACGATTTTCTTTGTCCCAGCCGGTGCGAATCTTCAGCGTAACCGGTACATCAACTGCGTTAACGACCGCGGTGAGAATCGACTCCACCAGTTGCGGATGTTGCAGCAGCGCAGAACCTGCCATCTTGCGATTCACTTTTTTGGCCGGGCAGCCCATGTTGATATCGATAACCTGCGCGCCAGACGCCACATTAATGCGCGCGGCAGCAGCCATCTCATCAGGATCGCAACCGGCAATTTGCACGGCACGAATACCAGGCTCGTCACTATGCACCATACGCAAACGGGATTTGTCACTGGCCCAAACTTCCGGGTTAGATGACAGCATCTCGGAGACAGTCATACCGGCGCCGTTCTCATAACACAGGGTGCGAAATGGCTTATCGGATACTCCGGCCATAGGCGCAGCAATGAGTCGATTACGTAGCTGATGATGTCCAATGCGCATGAAAAAGAAGTGACCCTAACTGTTCGCAAGGCGGCGTATATTACGCATTTTTTAAAGAAGATGAAAGGCCAAACTTTGAACAATTCGCCGTTAAACAACACGGGAAATGGCTCAAAGGTGTGGGTGATGGATAATATTCTATATAATTCAGTTGGTTAAAAAAATATGATGAAATTGTGTACAAAAATTTTTCTCAAAACATGAGCTAAATCACAACATAAAAACCGCCACATCTGGTAATTAGCCAGAGAAATGACGGCAATATGATTATTAAATGTACTAATTGAGCTTAAACTAAAAGTCCTGATTAACTTTATCAAGCAATAATCGCGAACGAAAATTATGCCTTTTGGTTATTACCTGAAAGCGCCGAACCGGCCAACCACCGCTGGCCGGTCGGTGAGTTAGCGACGCACGCCTGTGATACGGCACCACTCTTCTTTCTCAGCTACCGGATCTAAGTCGAAACGATCTACGTAGGCTTCACACACACCTTCCGCCTGGCTCGCTAACACGCCCGATAGCCCAAGATGGCCACCGGCTTTAGGCAGCACGCTAATCAGTGGCGCCAGTTCGCGCAGCGGACCTGCAAGAATGTTGGCGACCACCACATCTGCCTGCAGGTTTTCCGGCTGCTGGTGCGGCAGATACAGCGCTAAGCGCTCGGACACGCCATTACGTTCGGCGTTATCACGGCTAGCCTGAATCGCCTGGGGATCGATATCAATACCGATGGCTTGTGCGGCACCCAATTTCAGCGCGGCGATGGCGAGAATGCCGGATCCACAGCCAAAGTCGATCACCGTTTTACCCTGCAGATCCAGCCCGTCGAGCCAGGTTAAGCACAGCGATGTGGTGGGATGGGTGCCCGTACCGAACGCGAGGCCTGGATCCAGCATCACGTTAACGGCGTGTGGATCGGGCACGTCGCGCCAGCTTGGACAGATCCATAGACGCTCGCCGAAACGCATCGGATGGAAGTTATCCATCCATTCGCGCTCCCAATCTTTATCCTCGATCTGTTCGATCTTATGGCGAAAAGCCGATCCCAGCAGAGGATGCTGGCTGAGCTCTGCTACCACGTCGCGCATCTCGGTTTCGGCGTCAAACAGGCCAATCACGTCGGTATCGCCCCATAAAAGCGTTTCACCGGGCAGCGGCTCATAAACCGGATTGTCGTGGGTATCCTGGAAAGTCACCGACACGGCACCCACATCCATCATCGCATCGCTTAGGGTCTCGGCATTGGCGCCGGTGCTATTAATTTTGATTTGAATCCAAGGCATCGCGTTTCTCTTTATTCCAGTGTCGCAGCCTGCGTTGCAGGCGTGCGACCAAACAGATTGCCTACCAGGAAGGCCAGCAGGCTTAAGGTCAATGACGGAACGATCGGGTGGAATCCCCACCATTCAATATTCAGGCTGGCCAGCAGCGTATAGCATCCGGCGCCGACCAACATGCCGCTGATTGCGCCGGTAGAATTGGCACGTTCCCAGTATAAACCCAGCACCAGCGGCCACAGGAATACGGCTTCCAGGCCACCAAAGGCCAGCAGGTTTAACCAGATAATCATGTCGGGTGGATTCCACGCGGCTAGCAGCAGCAACACGCCGAGCACGAAGGTGATGGTGCCCGACAACATGCGCAGGCGCGCCTCATTTTCACTGTGCTGCGGCGCGATACGCAGATAGAGATCTTTGATCAGCGTAGCGGAGGATTGCAGCAGCTGCGCGTTAATGGTCGACATAATGGCCGCCATGGGTGCCGCAAGAAATACGCCCGCCGCCATCGGCGGTAATACCGTGATCATCAACGTGGGAATCACACGATCGGGAATGGTCAGATCCGGCAGGATGACCCGACCCAGCGCGCCGGCCAGATGCATGCCGAACATCAGAATCACCACGACGATAGTGCCGAGCACGATACCGCGATGCATGGCTTTGCTGTCTTTATACGAAATACAGCGCACGGCGGTATGCGGCAGGCCAATCACGCCAAAACACACCAGCACCGCAAAGGAGCTCAGGAAGGTGGGGTTGATGACATTACCCACACCTTCCGGTGACGTCAGCTGCGGATCGATAGTGTGCAATTTGGTTACCGCAGACGCCAATCCGCCGGCATGGTGGATCACCGCGAACAGCAGTAAGAAAGTGCCGATCAGCATCACCAGCCCTTGCATGGCGTCGTTTAACACGCTGGCGCGGAAGCCGCCGAAAGCGGTGTAGAGCGCGATGGTGCCGCCGAAAATCAGCAGGCCGGTATCGTAAGGAATGCCCGCCGCCGTCTCAAGCAGGCGCGCGCCGCCGATGAACTGCACGGTCATGGCACCGATAAAGGCAACTAACAGACTAATGCTGGAGAGCCAGATCAGCAGCGTGCTGCCATAGCGTCCATACAACATATCGTTAAGCGTGACGGCATTGTAGCGGCGCGCCAGAATCGCGAATTTCTTCCCTAACACGCCCAGGGAGAGCCAGACGGCCGGTACCTGAATCATCGCCAGCAGCACCCATCCAAGGCCATATTTATAGGCCGCACCAGGGCCGCCAATAAACGAGCTGGCGCTGATATAGGTAGTGGTGATGGTCATGGCCAGCACAAAGCCGCCCATCGAACGGCTCCCAAGGAAGTATTCACTGAGGAAGTTGCCCTGACGCTGTTTGCGCATGGCAAACACCGACAGCGCGGCAATCAGCACCAGGTAGGCTAATAGCGGAAGTATGATTTCAGAGTCCATCGTTATCCTCCAGCGACATGTCGCGGAATAGCACGCGCACCATCAGCCAGCACAACACAATGAACAGCAGCGGCGCGAACACACACGAAAGCTCAAACCAGCGTGGTAAGCCAAACAAGCCGATCTCATTGCCGCCCAGCCAGGCAGAAAGTCCCCATACGGCGAGGTAGGCCAGCGTCAGATAAAATGACCAACGCGCCTCTTTGTTCGCTTGCAAAAAACGCCAATCCATTATGTAACCTCAAAGGCAACAAAAATGAAAAAGGCCGGAGTTAACCGGCCTCTGTTTTGCTCTGCGCTGCAATTACTTCTCTTGCAGGCCGAGTTTCTTCTCCAGATAGTGGATGTTAGTCCCACCTTGCTGGAAGTTTTCGTCGGACATGATTTTCATCTGCAGCTCAATGTTGGTCTTGATGCCATCGATGATCAGTTCCGCCAGCGCATTCTTCATGCGCGAGATTGCCACGTCACGATTTTCACCATAGGTAATCAGCTTACCAATCATGGAATCGTAGTACGGTGGCACGCTGTAACCGGCATAGATATGCGATTCCCAACGCACGCCAAAACCGCCTGGCGCGTGGAAACGGGTGATCTTGCCCGGGCTTGGCAGGAAGGTGTTAGGATCTTCGGCGTTGATACGGCATTCCACCGCATGGCCGCGAATAATCACGTCTTCCTGTTTAATTGACAGCGGCTGACCAGCAGCGATGCGCAACTGCTCTTTGATCAGATCCACGCCGGTGATCATCTCGGTTACCGGATGCTCAACCTGAATACGGGTGTTCATCTCGATGAAGTAGAACTCACCGTTTTCGTACAGGAACTCGAAGGTACCCGCACCGCGATAGCCAATGTCGATACAGGCTTTGGAGCAGCGCTCGCCGATGTAGCGACGCAGTTCCGGCGTGATGCCTGGCGCTGGTGCTTCTTCGACAACTTTCTGGTGACGTCGCTGCATAGAGCAGTCACGTTCGGCCAGATAGATGGCATTACCCTGGCCATCGGCCAGTACCTGAATCTCGATGTGGCGTGGGTTCTCGAGGTATTTCTCCATGTACACCATGTCGTTGTTGAAAGCCGCTTTGGCTTCCGCTTTCGTCATGTTGATGGATTGCTCAAGATCCTTGTCGCTGCGCACGACGCGCATACCGCGACCGCCGCCGCCGCCGGAGGCTTTAATGATCACCGGATAACCGATGCGCTTGGCGAAGGCACGGTTTTTTTCCATGTCGTCGGTCAGCGAGCCGTCAGAGCCTGGTACGGTTGGCACGCCGGCTTTCTTCATGGCGGTGATAGCTGACACTTTGTCGCCCATCAGGCGAATGGTGTCGGCTTTCGGGCCGATGAAGATAAAGCCTGAGCGCTCAACCTGCTCGGCGAAATCGGCGTTCTCAGAGAGGAAGCCGTAACCCGGGTGGATGGCAACCGCGCCGGTAATTTCGGCGGCGGAAATCAGTGCCGGGATGTTCAGATAGCTTTTGACCGAAGGTGGCGGGCCGATGCAGACAGTTTCGTCCGCCAGCAGCACGTGCTTCAGGTCACGGTCCGCGGTGGAGTGCACAGCAACAGTCTTGATACCCAGCTCTTTACAGGCACGCAGAATGCGCAGCGCGATCTCACCACGGTTAGCAATGACAATTTTATCCAGCATGCTTCGCCTCGTTATTCGATGATGACCAGCGGCTCGTCAAATTCAACCGGTTGGCCGCTTTCGACCAGGATTGCCTTCACAACGCCGGATTTGTCGGCTTCGATCTGGTTCATCATTTTCATCGCTTCAACGATGCACAGCGTGTCGCCGGCGTTCACTTTCTGGCCGACTTCAATGAAGGCTTTCGCGTCCGGGCTTGGGGTGCGATAGAAGGTGCCAACCATCGGTGAACGCACGATGTGGCCACTGATTTCTGGTTTAGCGGCTTCTGCTGCAACCGGTGCCGCAGGAGCAACGGCGGTCGCCAGCGCAGGCTGCTGCATCATTGGTGCAGCGTACGCCTGCTGCATCATCGGGTAGCCGGCATTTGCAGGTGAACGGCTGATACGAACGGACTCTTCGCCCTCGGAGATTTCCAGCTCGGAGATGCCAGACTCTTCAACCAGTTCGATCAGTTTCTTAATTTTACGAATATCCATGAGTGTGGTTCCGTACTCTGTTTAATTGGAATGTGACAGGCGTTTTACTGCCGTTTGTAAAGCCCAAGAGTATCCATCAGCGCCAAGTCCACAGATGACGCCGGCAGATACATCGGAAAGATAGGAGTGATGTCGGAACGGCTCGCGTGCATGCACATTTGAGAGATGCACCTCTATAAAAGGAATGCTAACCGCCAACAGGGCATCACGCAGTGCAACGCTGGTATGCGTGAACGCAGCAGGATTGATGATGATGTAATCCACATTGCCGCGGGCTTCGTGAATACGGTCGATCAATTGAAACTCTGCGTTCGATTGCAAATGACTCAATTTCACATGGTGCTGATCGGCCTGTTGCGTCAGATCGCCGACAATTTGTGCCAGCGTGGTGTGACCATATTTATCAGGCTCGCGCGTTCCCAGTAAATTCAGATTGGGACCGTTCAAAAGCAGTATGTGAAATTTGTGCGCCATCTTGCTGCTATCTCCTGCAATCAGTAAGGCATCGCGTAAAATACCGCGACGTCTTGCATTTGTCACCCTTGCGGATGAAAAAGAAGACGTGGCTTGCAATAAAGCCGGGCATTATATCCGTTTCGTCGCCATTCGCAGCAAAATACTGGTCTTATCTGCGAAGTTGATCGGATGTGGCCCGAAGGCCACACGTTTTAACAGATCTCGCGGGAGGAACACAACCTTGCGGGGATTATCTCTGCAGAAGTTTACGCAACTTATTGTAACGGCACGCTAACAGCCCAATCGCCAGTACTGCGTAGATCACGGGCTGCGGTGACAGCACTTTCACTGACCATAAATAGTGAATTGGCGCGAGGATCGCCACAAGATAGATGCCATTGTGCAGCGTTTGCCAGCGACGGCCCAGTTTGCGCTGCATACGCTGGAATGAGGTGATGGCGAGGGCGCAAAGAGTGATCCAGCTGATCATTCCCAGTAACAGATAAGGACGCGAAATGATCTCACTGCCCAGTAAACCGAGATGATCGTAACCTAGCTCCAGCAGATAATAGCTGGTGAGATGCAAGCTCGCCCAGGCGAAACACCACACGCCGAGCAGGCGGCGGGTACGAATCAGCAGCGGCTGTTTAAGATAGCGGGTCAGCGGAGTGACCAGCAGCGTGGCTAATAGCAACTTTAGCGCCATTCTGCCGGTAAAATGCTGGATATCTTTCGCCGGATCGGCGCTGAGCCAACCCTGGCTCGCCGCCATAAAGAGATAGACGAACGGCAGGAAAGCCGCCAGATGCAGCACGACTTTTAGGCCGGTGATGTGGCGTAAAGAGAGGCGCACTCAATAGTTCTCCCGTAAATCCAGGCCACGATACAGTGAAGCCACTTCTTTGGCGTAGCCGTTAAACAGCAGCGTAGGTTGGCGATCCACCTTAAGAATGCCGCCCGCACCGATGAAACGTTCGGTGGCTTGCGACCAACGCGGATGATTCACATGTGGGTTCACGTTGGCGTAGAAGCCGTACTCATTGGCGGCGATCTGGCTCCAGGTGGTTGGCGGGCGATCGTGCGTTAGGGTGATCTTCACAATCGATTTAATGCCTTTAAAGCCGTATTTCCACGGCACCGTCAGGCGAATGGGTGCGCCATTTTGGGGTGGCAGCGCTTTGCCATACACGCCGGTACTCAGCAGCGTCAGCGGATGCATCGCTTCATCAAGGCGCAAACCTTCAACGTAGGGATAATCCAGCCCACCGCCGATAAAGCGATCTTTCTGACCCGGCATTTGGTCTGGCGCGTACAGCGTTTCGAATGCGACATAGCGCGCATTGCTGGTGGGTTCCACCAGCTTCAGTAGCTTGTTCAGTTCAAAACCAACCCATGGAATGACCATCGACCAGGCTTCGACGCAGCGCATGCGATAAATGCGCTGTTCCATCGCAAAACGCTTGAAGATGTCATCCATATCCAGCGTCATTGGTTTGGCGACTTCACCCTCAATGCGCAACTGCCATGGATCGGTTTTCAGTGTTCCGGCGTTGGCAGCAGGATCGGCTTTATCCAGACCAAATTCATAGAAGTTGTTGTAGCCGGAAACCTTATCAAAGGGCGTAAGCGGCAAATCCGCCTGCCATTCGGCCGGTTTAGTAAAATCTAACTCTCTACCTGCAGGCGCGGGCGGGCGGTTATTGCCTTTAAACCAGCTCAGTACATCGGCCTGCGCCGTTCCCGGCAAGCTGGCTGCGGCTGCGCCTAATCCTAACGCTTTCAACACCTGGCGGCGGCGCATATTAAAGACGCTTTCTGGCGTGACGTCGGCTTCTGTCAGCAAGTGCTTCAGGTTCATGACGTGCTCCTGTAAATAGTAAATTAGCGTTAGCATGCGCAACTTCAGCTTCGGGCGCGAACCTGGCGGAAAAAATGTGAAATTTCCTGGCCAAATCCTCCTTTTGAGAATAGGACGAAAAAGCCCACGTCAAAGTCGGGCGATCATCGTTTGACGCTATACTCGCGCCGTAGCGCTTATTAAGTTTTGCAGGGTGCGATTTTGATGTCAGTCTGGCGCTGAATCACACCATGATATGTGCTATTTTGCTCAGGTTTGCGCCAATGCTAAAACTGGCGTCGACGGATTAACACCGTTCATAACCGCAGTGATGCAGGCACAGGGATGCGATTAACAACTAAATTTTCTGCGTTTATTACCTTTTTAAGCTTACTGGCAATGTTATTAATGCTGGTTGGCTGCGTTTTTAGTTTTATCTGGCTGTCGCAGCAGCGGGTGGAAACACGGATGCAAACGCTGGCAACCGAAGTGGATAAAGCGCTTGCTACACAATCGCCGCAGGAGATGACGCAGTGGCTGACGCGCATGATGCCCGTGGTCAACGCCGAACAAATGCAATTGATCAATGGCGATACGGTAGTGTTCAGTTTAGCCCGCCACGAAAATCCAATGTTAGAAGATGAGCCCAATCGCTTTGTTCAGTTCGATTTGCCGCTGACGCACTCGCCAGGGCTTGAGCTGCGCGTAGTGGTGCTCGATCCCGCTAAAACCTGGTTTCGTTCCTTTACGGGGGCTTATACGCTGATCGTGCTGCTCACCGTCGTGGCCATCATGTCTGCGCTGCTGGTGATGACCCATCGCTGGCTTAATCGCCGCTGGCAGAATATGGAACTGCTAGAAGCGCGTGCCGATCGTATTTTGGCGGGTGAACGCGTTCCGCGCAGCGACAATGCCGCTGAGTGGCCGCCAAAAGCCAGCCGCGCAATCGATACGCTGCTGGGAGATTTACGCGAAGCGGGTGAGCAGCGTTTACGCATCGATACCTTAATTCGTACCTTTGCCGCACAGGATTCACGCACCGGTCTGAATAATCGCTTGTTCTTCGATAACCAGCTCGCGACGTTGCTGGAGGATCAGGAGGATGTCGGTACGCACGGCGTAGTCATGATGGTGCGTCTACCCGATCTCGACACGCTGCACGAAACGCTCGGTCCGACGCTGGTGGAAGAGTATCTGTTTGACCTGATTAATATGTTATCGACCTTTGTGCTGCGCTATCCGGGTGCTTTGCTGGCGCGTTATTTCCGCAGTGATTTCGCTGTACTGCTACCGCACCGCACCTTAAAAGAAGCCAACAGCATAGCCGATCAGTTGATTAATGCCGTCGATTCGCTACCGCCAATGCGCATGGTTGATCGCGATGACCTGATTCACATCGGCATCAGCGCGTGGCGCAGCGGACAAAGCGTGTCGCAGGTGATGGAAAATGTCGAGATGGCAACGCGCCGCGCGGCTTTGCAGGGCGGCAATAGCTGGTCGGTTGGCGAAGGTAATACGCTCGATATGGGACGTGGCAGCGTGCGCTGGCGTACATTGCTCGAGAATACCCTGAACCGCGGTGGCCCGCGTTTGTACCAAAAACCGGCGGTGCTGCTGGATGGGAAAGTCCATCATCGTGAAATGCTGGCGCGGGTGTTCGATGGCGATAAAGAAGTGGTTTCGGCGGAATTCATGCCCTTAGTGTTACAGCTTGGCATGACGGATAACTGGGATCGCCAGCTTGTTACACGTATCGCCGCGCTGTCTGAAGTGTGGCCGGATGAAACGCTGGCACTACCGGTGAATATTGATTCCCTGCTGCAGCGGCCCTTCCAGCGTTGGCTGCAGAAACTGCTGCTGCAGTGCAGCAAATCGCAAAGAAAACGTTTTTTATTTGAACTTGCTGAGGCTGACGTTTGTCAACACCTCAACCGTTTAGAGCCGGTTTTCCATATGTTAACCACATTTGGCTGCCGCATTGCGGTGGATCAGGCGGGTTTGACGGTGGTGAGCAGCGCTTACATCAAGCAATTCCCGATTGAGGTGATCAAGCTTGCGCCGGGTTTAGTGCGAAATATTGAACGACGTACTGAAAATCAGCTGTTTGTGCAGAGTTTGCTGGAAGTATGTAAATCTTCCTCGACGCAGGTTTTTGCCGCGGGCGTGCGCACACGCGCAGAGTGGCAAACGCTGTCGGGATTGGGTGTTTCGGGCGGGCAGGGCGATTTCTTTGCGCCATCGTTGCCGGTCAATAGTAATGTGAAGAAACACTCACAACGTTATCGAATTTAAACCTTCAGCTCGAGAAAAGCAGGCTGAGGTCTGTTTTTAACTTATTTGTGCCGGAGCGCGCGATCCTGGCGGCTGGAAATGTTAGATTTTATGTCGAAATTGCCCCGTTAACGCCGGGTAAATTTAGGTTAAAACGGCGTGTTAACGCCATTTAACAGCGGCGTAAGGCGAGACTATCAGGCCAAAAAATTATTCAGCGTATTTTTTCACCGAAGCAGAACGTTTTTGCGCCTTGTAGCGGCTTCGCGTGGTTGGTAAAGTAGGCGGATTTTATTTTCCGCCCCCAGCTTGCAGGATTATCCCTTAGTATGTTTAAAAAATTTCGTGGCATGTTTTCCAATGACTTGTCCATTGACCTGGGTACCGCGAATACCCTGATTTACGTAAAAGGACAAGGCATCGTGTTGAACGAGCCTTCTGTGGTTGCCATTCGTCAGGATCGTGCCGGCTCCCCAAAGAGCGTAGCGGCTGTCGGTCATGACGCTAAGCAGATGCTTGGCCGTACGCCGGGCAACATCGCTGCTATCCGTCCTATGAAAGATGGCGTTATCGCTGACTTCTTCGTTACTGAAAAAATGCTTCAGCACTTTATCAAACAAGTGCACAGCAACAGCTTTATGCGTCCAAGCCCACGCGTGCTGGTCTGCGTACCGGTGGGTGCGACCCAGGTTGAGCGTCGTGCCATCCGTGAATCTGCGCAGGGCGCAGGCGCACGTGAAGTCTTCCTGATCGAAGAACCTATGGCCGCAGCGATTGGTGCTGGCTTGCCGGTTTCAGAAGCGACCGGTTCAATGGTGGTTGATATCGGTGGTGGTACCACTGAAGTGGCGGTGATCTCGCTGAACGGCGTGGTTTACTCCTCTTCTGTACGTATTGGTGGTGACCGCTTCGATGAAGCTATCATTAATTATGTGCGCCGCAACTACGGTTCACTGATCGGTGAAGCAACGGCTGAACGTATCAAGCATGGCATTGGCTCTGCCTACCCGGGTGACGAAGTGCACGAGATTGAAGTGCGCGGTCGTAATCTGGCTGAGGGTGTTCCGCGTGGCTTTACGCTGAACTCCAATGAGATTCTTGAAGCGCTGCAGGAACCGCTGACCGGCATCGTGAGTGCGGTGATGGTTGCGCTGGAACAGTGCCCGCCGGAACTGGCTTCTGACATCTCCGAGCGCGGTATGGTACTGACCGGTGGTGGCGCCTTGCTGCGTAACCTCGATCGTCTGCTGATGGAAGAGACCGGAATTCCGGTGGTTGTCGCAGAAGATCCGCTGACTTGCGTAGCGCGCGGTGGTGGTAAAGCGTTGGAAATGATCGACATGCATGGCGGCGATTTGTTCAGCGAGGAGTAACTCCTCACCGGCTGAGGCCCTGGTCAAATTGCGCAGGGAATAGCGCCTATACCCAAAGTCATTCAAACGCATCTGAAGTTTGAAGGACGAGGGATATATGCTGACGCTGCTGCTCCTGCGCACCACGGCGAGATGCGTCCAGCCCTGGAGGCGTTGGCGATTTAGGCTAACGCTTCTTCCCTGATGTCGAGGAACACGCAGAATTTATGAAGCCGATTTTTAGCAGGGGACCTTCCCTGCAGTTGCGCCTCTTTCTGGCAGTCATCGTAGCTATCGCGATTATTATCGCTGATAGCCGCGTGAGCTCCTTTTCCCAGATCCGCAACTACCTGGACACGTCGGTCAGTCCATTTTACTTTTTGGCCAACGGCCCAAGACAGCTGCTTGATGGCGTTTCCGAAACGCTGGCATCACGTCAGCAGCTGGAGCTGGAAAATAAAGCACTGCGCCGTGAGCTCTTCCTGAAGAACAGCGACTTGCTGATGCTGGGGCAATATAAGCAGGAAAACGCGCGTCTGCGTGAACTGCTCGGCTCGCCGCTGCGCCAGGATGAGCACAAGATGGTGACTCAGGTTATTTCAACCGGAACCGATCCTTATACCGACCAGGTGGTTATCGATAAAGGCAGCGTAAACGGTGTTTACGAAGGTCAGCCGGTGATTAGCGATAAAGGTGTGGTAGGGCAGGTCGTTGCGGTCGGTCAGGTGACCAGCCGCGTCTTGTTGATTTGCGATGCCTCGCATGCGTTGCCGATTCAGGTTCTGCGTAATGATATTCGTGTGATTGCGGCTGGCAACGGTTGTAGCGAAGATCTGCAGCTTGAGCATCTGCCGGGCAACACGGATATTCGTGTGGGCGATGTGCTGGTGACTTCCGGCCTTGGCGGACGTTTCCCGGAAGGTTATCCGGTCGGCGTGGTCTCCTCGGTTAAAGTCGATACACAGCGTGCTTACACGGTGATTCAGGCGCGTCCGGCTGCAGGTCTGCAGCGTCTGCGCTATTTGCTGTTGTTGTGGGGCGCGGATCGCAATGGCGAAACGCCGATGGCGCCAGATGAAGTACATCGCGTTGCCAATGAACGTCTGATGCAGATGATGCCGCAGGTTCTGCCGCCAGCAGGCGAAATGGGCCCGCCGGCACCGGACATGATGCAACCCGCGCAGCAAATGGGGCCGCCGCAGCCGGCTAACAGCAGTCGTTCGCAAGGGAATTCTGCGAACACACGCGGAGGCCAGCCTTGAGTCGATATCGCAGCCAGGGCCGATGGGTTATCTGGCTGTCCTTTCTGATTGCCCTCATCCTGCAAATCATGCCCTGGCCGGAACAAATCTTTATGTTCCGGCCTTCATGGCTATTGCTGATCCTCATTTACTGGGTGCTGGCGCTACCGCATCGGGTGAATGTCGGCACGGGTTTCTTCCTGGGTGCGATCATGGATCTGGTGGCAGGTTCAACGCTGGGCGTGCGTGCTCTGGCGTTTAGCATCATCGCGTATCTGGTGGCCTTTAAATTTCAGTTATTCCGAAACTTAGCGTTGTGGCAGCAGGCATTAATGGTTATGGTGCTGTCCCTTGCGGTGGATGTGATTGTTTTCTGGGCAGAATTCCTGGTGATCAACGTCTCTTTCCGGCCAGAGATCTTCTGGAGTAGCGTGGTCGACGGCATCCTTTGGCCCTGGCTATTCTTATTGATGAGAAAGATTCGCCGTCAATTCGCTGTTCAGTAAGGAATACTATGATTAGCCTGTACCTCGCGTCTGGTTCACCGCGTCGCCGTGAGCTGTTAACGCAGCTTGGTCTGCAATTTGAACGCCTGATCACCCACGTAGAAGAGCAGCGTCAGCCAGAAGAAGCGGCTGAAGCCTACGTGCGTCGTCTGGCGTCTGATAAGGCGCGCGCGGGAGTCGCGGTAGCACCACAGGATCTGCCGGTTCTCGGTGCCGATACCATTGTGGTACTAAACGGTGAAGTACTGGAAAAACCGTGCGATGCCGCCCACGCCGCCGAGATGCTGAGCAAGCTGTCTGGACAAACTCATCAGGTGATGACCGCCGTGGCACTGGCCGATACGCAGCGCGAGCTGGATTGCCTGGTGACCACCGACGTGACATTCCGCAAGATGTCGGCGCAAGAAATTTCGCACTATATCGCCAGCGGCGAGCCGATGGATAAAGCCGGCGCGTACGGAATTCAGGGCCTTGGCGGCAATTTTGTCCGCAAGATTAATGGAAGCTATCACGCTGTAGTGGGATTGCCGCTGGTTGAGACCGGCGAGCTGCTGAGTCATTTTCAGTCACTGCGCGCGTTAAGGGGACAAGATGACGGCTGAACTGCTGGTAAATGTGACACCTTCGGAAACGCGTGTTGCTTATATTGATGGCGGCATTCTGCAGGAAATCCACATTGAGCGCGAAGCACGACGCGGCATTGTGGGCAATATCTATAAAGGACGCGTCAGTCGCGTCTTGCCGGGCATGCAGGCGGCCTTTGTCGATATCGGCATGGATAAAGCCGCCTTCCTGCACGCCTCTGACATCATGCCGCACACCGAATGCGTGGCGGGTGATGAGAAGAAAAATTTTGTGGTGCGCGACATCGGTGAACTGGTGCGTCCTGGCCAGGATTTGATGGTGCAGGTGGTAAAAGATCCGTTGGGCACCAAAGGCGCGCGCCTTACCACCGACATTACTTTACCTTCGCGCTATCTGGTGTTTATGCCGGGCGCCTCGCACGTTGGCGTGTCACAGCGTATTGAGAGTGAAGCGGAGCGTGAACGCCTGAAAGCGGTGGTTGCAGCTTACTGTGACGATCTCGGTGGTTTTATTATTCGTACCGCCGCAGAAGGTATTGGTTCTGAAGAGCTGGCGCAGGATGCTGCGTTCCTCAAGCGTTTGTGGACCAAAGTCAGCGAACGTAAAAAGCGCAATCAGACGCGCTGCCTACTGTACGGTGAGCTGGCGTTAGCACAGCGCGTGCTGCGTGATTTCGCTGGCGCGGCGCTGGATCGCATTCGCGTGGACTCGCGCCTGACCTGCGATTTGCTGGTGGAATTCACCAGTGAATATATTCCGGAAATGGCCAGCAAGCTGGAACTGTACAGCGGCAAACAGCCGATTTTTGATCTGTTCGATGTTGAGAACGAAATCCAGCGCTCGCTGGAGCGTAAGGTGGAGCTGAAGTCCGGCGGCTATTTGATCATCGATCAAACCGAAGCGATGACCACGGTAGATATCAACACCGGCGCGTTTGTCGGACACCGCAACCTCGACGAAACTATTTTCAATACTAATATCGAAGCGACGCAAGCTATCGCGCGTCAGCTGCGGCTGCGCAATCTCGGCGGCATTATCATTATCGATTTCATCGACATGAGTAATGATGAACACCGTCGTCGCGTGCTGCATTCGCTGGAAAGCGCGCTGAGCAAAGATCGGGTGAAAACCGGCATTAACGGATTCTCGGCGCTGGGTTTGGTGGAAATGACGCGTAAACGTACGCGTGAAAGCATTGAGCATGTGCTGTGTGCCGATTGCCCGGTGTGCAAAGGGCGCGGCACGTTAAAAACGGTTGAAACCGTCTGTTATGAGATCATGCGTGAAATTGTGCGCGTGCATCACGCCTACGATTCCGACCGCTTCCTGGTGTACGTTTCACCTGCAGTGGGCGATGCTCTGAAGGGTGAAGAGTCACATGCGCTGGCGGAAGTGGAGATCTTCGTCGGCAAACAGGTCAAAGTTCATGTTGAACCGCTCTATACCCAAGAGCAGTTTGACGTCGTCATGATGTGATCGTGAGGTTCAGCTCCGTAAGCCAACGGACAGCAAGGAGAGGTGTGTGAGGCGGTTGCCGAGGATTTTGTTACTGCTGCTCGCCGCAATCATCGTTATTGTGGCGCTGCTGGTCAGCGGGTTGCGCCTCGTGATGCCGCACCTCAACCATTATCGCAGCGATATTCTGCAGACGATCTCGCGCGTCAGCGGCGTCAAAGTGGACGCCAGCGAGCTGCAGGGTAAATGGGAGAATTTTGGCCCCACGCTGCAGGTGCGTAACCTTAACGTTTCGATGCAGGAGGATGGTCAACTGACCATCGGCCGCGTCAATCTGGCGCTCAACGTCTGGCAATCGCTGTTGCACTGGCGCTGGCAATTCCGCGATCTCACCTTCTGGCAACTGCGCCTCGAAACCAATCACCCGTTGCTCACCAGCGACGAACAGAAAAACAGCTTCAAACCAGCACAAATCAACGATCTATTTTTGCGTCAGTTCGACCACTTCGATCTGCGTGATAGCAGCATTCGCTTTCTTACTCCGTCCGGCCAACACGCCGAACTGGCGATTCCGCGCCTCACCTGGTTAAACGAAAATACCCGTCACCGCGCCGAAGGTGAAGTGAGCCTCTCCAGCTTTACCGGGCAGCATGGCGTGGTGCAGGTACGGCTCGATCTCAACGATAACAACGGCTTGCTTAGCGATGGTCGCATCTGGATGCAGGCCGATGATGTTGATGTGCGGCCGTGGATTGGCCCATGGCTACGCGATAATACCAGCCTCGAAAGCGCGCGTTTCAGCCTCGCCGCATGGGTGAATTTGCGCGATGGCGACGTCTACGCCGGCGATCTGCTGCTGCGGAAAGGCGGGGCGCGCTGGCGCGGCGAGCAGGGCGATCATCAGCTGCAGGTCGATGGTTTAACTGCACATATGTCGCGTTTCCAGAACGGCTGGAGCCTTACCGTACCGCAAACCCGTTTGAGCACCGACGGCATCGCATGGGCGCCGGGACATTTTTCACTGCTGTGGAAACCGGAAGATAAGCAAATGCTCGGTGCCAACAGTGCGCCGGAAGTACGCGTACGTGCTACGCAACTTGATTTAGAACGTTTGGCGCCGATCCTTCCGCTGTTTGCCCCGCTTTCACCGACCTTGCTGGACAACTGGCGTTCGCTGCAACCGCGTGGCCACATCGACGCGCTGGCGCTGGATATTCCACTGCAGCAGCCAGACCAGACGCGCCTGCAGGCGAAATGGCGCGATCTCGCCTGGCAACAGTGGGAACTGCTGCCGGGCATCAGTAACCTCAGCGGTAGCGCCAGCGGCAGCTTGAACAATGGCTTGCTGGATGTGGCGATGGGCCAGGCCGAAGTGCCGTACGGTGATATGTTCCAGGCGCCGCTGCAGATTAAGCAGATCACCGGTCAGCTTAACTGGTTGCGCGATGCCAATGGCTTGACGCTGGATGGACATCAGCTTGATGTGCAGGCGCGTTCGCTGTGGGCGCACGGTGATTTCCGCTACCAGCAAAATCTTGGCAAGGCGCCGCGCCTTGATATTCTCGCCGGGATTCGCGTCACCGATGCCGGCGATGCCTGGCGCTATTTCCCACAACAGCTGATGGGGCACGATCTCACGCACTATCTTAGTGATGCGATTAAAGGCGGGCAGGTAGATAACGCCACGCTGCTGTTTGCCGGCGATCCCTCGCTGTTCCCGTTCAAGCACAATGACGGCATGTTTGAAGTCTGGGTGCCGCTGCGCAACTCCACCTTCCAGTTCCAGCCCGGCTGGCCGGCATTGGAAAACCTCGACATCAATCTCGACTTCCTCAACAACGGTTTGTGGATGAAGGCGGAGAAGACCAAACTCGGCGAAGTGGATGCACGTAACGTCAGCGCGGTAATTCCGGATTACCTGAAAGAGAAGCTGATCGTTGATGGCGATATCAGCGGTGAAGGCAAACAGATCGCTGACTATTTCGAGCAAACCCCGCTGAAACCGACACTCGGCGCAGCGCTGGAGCAGTTGCAGATAGGCGGCAATGTGCGCGGCTCGCTGAATCTCGACATCCCGCTGGATGGCGAACAGGTGCACGCCAGCGGCAATGTGGTGATGAACAACAACACTCTGCACATCAAGCCTTTAAATACCACGCTCAATAACCTCACCGGCCGGTTCCGTTACAACAACGGTAATCTGGAAAGTGAAGAGATGCAGGCGAACTGGTTCGGTCAGCCGACGGGCATTAGCTTCAGTACACAGGAAAATCCAGACGATTTCGGCGTTAACGTTAAGCTGCTGGGGGATTGGCAGCCAGGTAAACTGAAAATGTTGCCGCAAGCGATGGCTCGCCAACTGGGCGGAAGTTTGCCGTGGCAGGGGAATGTCGATATTACGCTGCCGCATAAAGGTGGCGCAAGTTACAAGGTTGAACTGAAAGGCGATGGCAAAACAGTAAGCAGTCACTTACCTGCGCCGCTGGATAAACCAGCCGGTGAAGCGATGCCGATTACCATCAACGCCAACGGTGATTTAAAAGGCTTTACCTTGAGCGGCAGCGTGCGCGACCAGCATCGTTTCAACAGTCGCTGGATTCTGGAGCCACAGCTGCGCGTTGATCGCGGTATCTGGCTGAACGATGCGAAAACGACGCCGAAACTGCCGGAAAAACGTGGCATGGAGCTGAATCTTCCTGCGCTGGATGGTGAAGCCTGGATGGGAATGCTGGCTGGTTCGGGCGGCTCACGCAACGCGCAGGGCGAACCTGAAGTGGGCGGCGCGCTGCTGCCGGGCGATTTCATTATCCGCACGCCAGCGTTGACGCTCGGCGGTCAGCAATGGCATGACGTTAATGCCACCGTTACTCAGGGCCCAAGTGGCAACACGCGTTTGCAGCTGGAGAGCCGTGAAGCACGCGGTAGTTTGCAGACGGCGCAGCATGCCCCCTGGCAGATCGACCTAAGCTATCTTTACTACAATCCTGAATGGGCCGACAAAACCGACGATAAATCCTCGCCGTTTAGCGGTGGCAGCAGCAACATCAATTTCAGCAGCTGGCCCGCATTGCAGCTTAATTGTGATGAGTGCTGGCTGCGTGGGCAGAAGTTTGGCCACATGCAGGCGAAGCTGCAGCCACAGGGAGATACGTTAGCACTTACTAACGGGTCAATCGACTCCGGCAGCTCGAAGCTCAATGTGGCGGGCGAATGGGTGAATAAACCCGGTAATCAGCGCACCTCGTTGAAGGGCAGCCTGAGCGGCGAGAATATCAATGACGCCGCCAACTGGTTCGGCATGAACACGCCGCTGCGCGATGCACCGTTTAAACTCGATTACGACCTGCATTGGCGTTCTGCACCCTGGCAGCCTTCGGAACAGACGCTGAGCGGCACGCTGAAAACCCACTTTGGCAAAGGACAGATCGCCGATGTGAATACCGGTCGCGCCGGGCAGCTGCTGCGTCTGTTTAGCTTCGATGCCTTGCTGCGTAAGCTGCGTTTCGATTTCAGCGATACCTTTAACGACGGCTTCTATTTTGATTCCATCAACGGCACCGCGTGGATTGAAAACGGCGTGATGCGCACCGATAACCTGCTGGTGGATGGTCTGGAAGCGGATATCGCCATGAAGGGCAACATTGATTTAGTGAAGCGTCAGATTGATATGGAAGCGGTGGTCGCACCGGAAATCTCCGCTTCGGTCGGTGTGGCAACCGCCTTCGTCATCAACCCGGTGGTTGGCGCCGCGGTGTTTGCCGCCAGTAAAGTATTGGGGCCGCTGTGGAACAAGATTTCACTGCTGCGTTACCACATCAGCGGGCCGCTGGATAAGCCGGAAATCAACGAAGTACTGCGCAAACCGCGCGAAGACGAGAAGAAGTGAATTTGACGCCGTCGGGTAATTGCCGCAGGCTATGACTATCCGAGCACATAATGAGTGAGAAACGATGACTCTGAATCTGGTAAGTGAGCAGTTGCTAACTGCGAACAGCATTAATCAGCAGGACCTTTATTCCCTGTTAGGGCAGCTTTCAGAACGTCGTCTGGATTATGCCGATCTCTATTTCCAGTCCAGTTTCCACGAATCCTGGGTGCTGGAAGACAAAATTATTAAAGATGGTTCTTACCACATCGATCAGGGCGTTGGCGTGCGTGCCGTGAGCGGTGAGAAAACCGGTTTCGCCTATGCCGACCAAATCTCCCTGAATGCACTGCGTCAGTCATCTGAAGCGGCGCGCAGCATCGTGCGTGAGCAAGGCAATGGCAAAGCGCATACGTTGTCGGCGGTACTGAACCGTTCGCTGTATGCGCCAGTGAATCCACTGGATAGCCTGACGCGCGAAGACAAAATCGCCCTGCTACATCGTGTTGATCAAGTGGCGCGCGCTGCCGATCCGCGCGTGCAGGAAGTGAATGCCAGCCTGAGCGGCGTTTACGAACAAGTGCTGGTGGCCGCCACTGATGGCACGCTGGCGGCGGATATCCGTCCGCTGGTGCGTCTTTCCATCAGCGTACAGGTGGAAGACCAGGGCAAGCGTGAGCGCGGCTCGAGCGGCGGCGGTGCGCGTACCGGTTATGAATTCTTCCTTGCCGATGAAAGCGGTGATGTGCGTGCCGATGCCTGGGCGCGTGAAGCGGTACGTATGGCGCTGGTGAACCTGTCTGCCGTTGCGGCGCCAGCCGGTATGTTGCCGGTGGTGTTGGGCGCGGGCTGGCCGGGCGTGCTGCTGCACGAAGCGGTTGGACATGGTCTGGAAGGTGATTTTAACCGTCGCGCGACATCGGTATTCAGCGGCAAAATGGGCCAGCTGGTGGCTTCAGAACTCTGTACCGTGGTTGATGATGGCACTATTGAAGGTCTGCGCGGTTCATTGGCGGTTGATGATGAAGGTGTACCGGGCCAGTACAACATGCTGATTGAAAATGGCGTGCTGAAAGGCTACATGCAGGACAAGTTGAATGCGCGCCTGATGGGCGTTAATCCAACCGGTAACGGTCGCCGTGAGTCCTATGCGCACCTGCCCATGCCGCGTATGACCAACACCTATATGCTGGCGGGTAAATCAACGCCGCAGGATATCATCGAAAGCGTGGAATACGGCATCTATGCGCCGAACTTCGGCGGCGGTCAGGTTGATATCACCTCCGGCAAGTTCGTGTTCTCCACCTCAGAAGCCTATCTGATCGAGAACGGTAAAGTGACCACACCGGTGAAAGGTGCAACGCTGATTGGCTCTGGCATTGAAGCGATGCAGCAGATTTCGATGGTCGGCAACGACCTGGCGCTGGATAAAGGCGTCGGCGTGTGTGGCAAAGAGGGCCAGAGCGTGCCAGTGGGCGTCGGCCAGCCAACGCTGAAGCTGGATAAAATCACCGTTGGTGGTACCGCTTAATCCGCTGTAAGGTCGCCATTTCCGGCGACCTTAATCTCTTTTCACCCTTTCCGATGCTGCTGATATTGCTGCGCCACCTGTTTGAAATACTCCGTCAGATAATCAATACACACCTGTACTTTCAGCGGCAGCTTATCCTTCTCGGTATAGAGCGCATAGACCGGGCGCGGCTCCGAGTGGTATTGCGGGAACAGAATATCGATCTCACCGGCGCCGATCTCATCAATCACCCACATCAGCGGCACATAGGCGATACCACAACCGGCTTTCAGCCAGCGAATCAGCGTTTGTGAATCGTTGGTCACAAAACGGCCCTGCGGCGTAAGACGCGTCACCAATCCTTCCGGTGCCACCAGTTCAAAGGTGTTATCTGGCCGCACGCTATATTCCAGCCAGGAAAAATTGTCGATCTCACCCGGCTTTTCCGGCGTGCCGTGCTGTGCCAGATAGCTTTTGGCCGCACACACCACCATCGGCATTGCCCCCAGACGGCGTGAGAACAGATTCGAATCCTGCAACGCACCCACACGCACCACTAAATCGAGGCCATTGGCGATCAGGTCCGGTGCCGGAATGCCGGTCACCAGATTGACGCTTAAACCCGGATATTCACGTAACATTTCGCTGGTCATCGCCGATAAAACATTCTGCGCCATCGTTGATGAGCAGCCGATGCGAAGAATACCTATCGGCGTGTTATTAAAGGCATACAGCTGCTCGTGCACCTGTGATGCCTCAGCTAACATGCGGCGGCAGCCTTGAAAATAGATTTTCCCGGCTTCAGTCAGTCCAAGGCTGCGCGTGCTGCGGTTGAGCAATTTAACCTGTAGCTCATCTTCCAGTTTGGCGACAATCTGGCTGATAGACGAAACGCTAAGCTGAAGCTGGCGTGCTGCGGCGGTAAATGAGCCCAATTCAACCACTTTGGCGAAAATGGACATGCTTTTAAGTCGATCCATTGTTTACTCTGGCTAAAAAGTGATTTAGCTCACAATATGTAGAAAACGTATAGTCAAGCGCGTTACTATACGCGCGCTGGGTCTCTTCACTGCACCTGAACACGGCTGTGTTAACCCGATGATACGCTATGATTAGCTCAACGCGGCCTGAATGTTGCCATCAGTTTATCCGTCTTCCCCTGAGCATAAACCCAACGTGCCGCTCGGCATGTGGGCAGGTATCGGTGCAATCCGGCAAGGTCGAACTAAGGATCCGAAATGAGTGTGCTTCCGGTATTTGTCGTATTCGGGCTGTCTTTTCCGCCCATCTTCGTAGAACTATTGGTTTCTCTGGCGCTTTTCTGGCTGGTGAAACGCGTGCTAACGCCTAGCGGGATCTACGATCTGGTTTGGCATCCAGCACTGTTTAACACCGCGTTGTATTGCTGTGTGTTTTACCTTGTATCCCGTTTATTCGTCTGAGGTTTTTAAGTGAAAGCGCTAATAAGAAAAATCGCGCGATACGCGATTACGCTCCTGCTGGTTGTCATCGCAATCGTGATCATCTTCCGCGCCTGGGTGTTCTACACCGAATCACCGTGGACGCGTGATGCTAAATTCTCCGCCGATGTCGTGGCGATCTCGCCAGACGTCACCGGCATCATCACTGACGTGCCAGTGCACGATAACCAGCTGGTGAAAAAAGGCGACACGCTGTTTGTGGTCGATCGTCCACGTTACCAAAAAGCGTTGGATGAAGCGCAGGCAGACGTTGAATATTACCAGGCGTTGGTAAGCGAAAAACGTCGTGAAGCCAGCCGCCGCAATCAGTTGGGCACCAGCGCCATGTCGCGTGAAGCGATTGAGCAATCCAATAATGATCTGCAAACCAGCGAACATCAGCTGGCCAAATCGGTTGCGACGCGCGATCTGGCGATAATCGACCTCGATCGTACCACCATCAAAGCGCCATCAGATGGCTGGGTCACTAACCTCAACGTGTATCAGGGCGAATTTATTACGCGTGGTTCAGTGGCGGTCGCGCTGGTACAGCAGCACTCCTTCTATGTGCTGGCCTACATGGAAGAGACCAAGCTGGATGGCGTGCGTCCCGGCTTCCGCGCGCAGATTACGCCGTTGGGTAGCAATGTGGTGCTGCGCGGTACCGTCGACAGTATTGCTGCGGGTGTCACGAACAGCAGCAGCACCAGCGACAGCAAAGGCATGGCGACCATTGACTCGAATCTGGAGTGGGTTCGTCTGGCGCAACGTGTGCCGGTACGCATTCGTCTCGACGATCAGCCAGGCAACCGCTTCCCGGCAGGTACTACCGCGACGGTGGTGATCACCGGCGCGCAGGACCGCGAAACCAAAGTCTCGCCGCTGACGCAGTTGTTCAACCGCCTGCGTGAGTTTGGTTAAGCGAGGGCGATATGATTGAGTTTTTGCGTTTCCCGGTAAAGCTAACCTTCGCGCTGGTTGCGGCGTTGATGATTGGCTTTCACTTCAATCTGGAAACGCCGCGTTGGGCGGTGATGACCGCCGGCATCGTGGCCGGTGGTACCGCTTTTGCTGCAGGGGGCGATCCCTACTCTGGCGCACTGCGCTATCGCGGCATCTTGCGCATCATTGGTACCTTTATTGGCTGTATCGCCGCGCTCACCATCATGATTGCCACGGTGCGCGCGCCGGTGGTCATGTTGCTGATCTGCTGCCTGTGGGCGGGCATGTGCGTCTGGCTCTCTTCGCTAATCAAAGTGGAAAACTCCTACGCACTTGGCCTTGCGGGTTACACCGCGCTGATCATTGTGGTGACGGCGGATGCCAGCGGCGGCTTAACTCTGGCGCCGCAATATGCGGTTGAGCGCTGCAGTGAAATCGTTATCGGTATTCTGTGTGCGATTCTCGCCGACATGCTGTTCTCGCCGCGCTCAATCAAAAAAGTGATTGAGCAGGAAGTCGATGCGCTGCTGGTGGCGCATTACAAGCTGCTGCAAATGTGCGTGGCTCATGCAGATAAAGACGAAGTGGACAAAGCCTGGAGCGCGTTAGTGCGTCGCACCACGGCACTCAACGGCATGCGTAGCCAACTGCTAATGGAGTCGTCACGCTGGAAAAATTCCAGCCGCCGTCTGCAAATGCTGAATACGTTGTCGCTGACGCTGATCACTCAGGCCGCCGAAACCTTTCTGATTCAAAATTCACGTCCGGAATACATTCCACCGCACTACCGCTTGCTGATCGAAAAAGAGGTCAACAACGTCAACGATGTGCATAAACGCATGAAGGTGATGCGTCGCTTAATTGGCGTGAGCAGTAAAACCGTGCCGGTCACGCTGGCGAGTTGGGTGGGTGCGGCAACCGAATATCTGTTGCTCATCAATGGCATAAAAAGCAACAGCCGTATCACCACGCTCGAAGAGAGCATACTGCAACGCGAAGTGGTGATTCAGGCGCGCTCGGCCGAAACGCATCACGCGATGATTAATGGCGTACGTACCTTTGTCGCTACCGCACTGGGTTCGCTGTTCTGGTTGTATACCGGCTGGACGTCGGGCAGCGGCTGCATGGTGATGCTGGCGGTGATTACCGCGCTCGCGATGCGCATGCCAAATCCGCTGATGGTGGCGAAAGATTTCCTTTACGGCATGACGGTGGCGGTACCGCTCGGTGCGCTCTACTTCATCTTTATTCTGCCCGCTACCCAGCAAAGTATCTTACTGTTATGCATCGCCATTGGTGCGCTGGGCTTTATCGGTGGCATTTTTGTACAGCGCCGTCAGTTGGGAACGCTGGGCGCGCTGATTGGCACCCTAAACGTGCTGGTACTCGATAACCCGATGAAGTTTGAGTTCAACGTGTTCCTCGATAACGTGCTGGGCCAGGTTATCGGCTGCTTCGTGGCGATGATGGTGATTCTGCTGATTCGCGATAAATCGAAAGACCGTACCGGACGTAAACTGCTCAATCGCTTTATGTATGCTGCTGTGGCTGCTCTTACCACTAATCAGGCGCGTCGGCGTGAAAACCATCTGCCGGCGCTGTATCAGCAACTGTTCTTGCTGCTCAATCTGTTTCCCGGCGATATTAATAAATATCGCATCGCGCTGACGCTGATTATCGGGCATCAACGCCTGCGAAATGCCGAAGTGCCGGTCAATGCAGATTTGTCAGCCTATCACCGCCAGTTGCGCTCTACCGCCGATCGCATCGTTTCTGCGACCAGCGATGACAAGCGGCGTTACTATTTCGAGCGCTTGCTGCAAGAGTTAGAGGTTTATCAGGAGAAGCTGCAGCACTATTCAGCGCCGGATAACGTCACCGAGCCGGTGAAACGACTGGCACTGATGTTGGATAAGTACCAGAACACGCTAATACAAATCTGAAACTGGCCGCTGCAGCATGCAGCGGCCTTTTAGATCCCACGCTGACACAAAAACCTCTGATAATGGCATCTATACTTTCCTGACAGGATGTAAACTGACAGGAGAAAACCGATGTCCACTTCCCTGCAACAACACGAATTATTCAAAACCGGCTACTTCGCCGATGGCCAATGGCAAAAAGCCAGCGCGACCTTTGATGTCACTAATCCCGCCACCGGCGAGGTATTAGCGCAGGTAGCCAAAGCCGGCACAAAGGAAACTGAACAGGCGATTGCCGCTGCGCAGCGAGCCTTTCCTGCCTGGCGCGATAAAACCGCTAAGGCGCGTGCCGAAATCCTCAATCGCTGGTATCAGCTAATCATCGAAAACAAAAGCTGGCTGGGCCAACTGATGACGGCGGAGCAGGGTAAACCGCTCAAAGAAGCCGAAGGCGAAGTGGAATATGCCGCCAGTTTTATTCAGTGGTTTGCCGAGCAGGCAAAGCGCGTCAATGGAGAAATTATCCCGCCCGCTAAACCTGGCTCGCGCATTCTGGCAACGCGCGAACCGATTGGCGTGGTTGCCGCGATCACGCCGTGGAATTTCCCAATGGCGATGCTGACGCGCAAACTCGGTCCCGCTTTGGCCGCCGGATGTACTGGCATCATTAAACCGGCCAATAACACGCCGTTAAGCGCATTTGCGCTGCTGGCTCTGGCGCAGAAAGCTGGCGTGCCGGATGGTGTGCTCAATGCGGTAGCGGGCGATACGCATGCGATCAGTGATGCGATTATGGCCAGCAAGGCGGTACGTAAAATCTCCTTCACCGGTTCAACCGCCGTGGGTAAAACGCTGATGCGTAACGCTGCGGAAACCATGAAAAAAGTCTCGATGGAGTTAGGCGGGAACGCGCCCTATATCGTGTTTGAAGACGCGGATATCGATGCCGCGGTGCAGGGTGCGATTGCCAATAAGTTCCGTAATGCCGGACAGGTGTGCGTCAGTGTTAATCGCTTCTATGTACACAACGCCGTGTATGATCGTTTCGTCAACCAGCTGGCCGAGGCGGTGGGGAAACTTAAAGTCGGTAACGGCGTAGAAGAGGGCGTCATTGTAGGCCCGCTGATTGAACAGTCCGCGTTGGAAAAGGTGGAAGAGCATGTCAAAGACGCGCTGAGCAAAGGTGGCAAACTGCTGGTCGGCGGTGAGCGTCATCCGCTCGGCGGTAATTTCTGGCAGCCGACGGTTATCGCGGAAGCGCATGAAGCGATGAAGCTAGCGCAGGAAGAGACGTTTGGGCCGGTAGCGGCTTGCTTCCGTTTTGACGATGAAGACGATGTCATTCAGCGCGCCAATAACACTGAATATGGTTTAGCGGCCTATTTCTACACGCAGAATCTTCAACGCGTATTCCGGGTTTCTTCGGCGCTGGAAGCCGGCATGATTGGCATTAACGAATGTGCGGTGTCCACCGAACTGGCGCCGTTCGGCGGCGTGAAAGAGTCCGGACTGGGACGCGAAGGTTCGGTACTGGGCATGGAAGAGTATCTGGAAGTGAAAGCGCTGCACCTCGGCGGACTAAATTAGCCGCTGCGATTAAGAGGGCGTCATGATGAGAACCGAGCGTTTCGATTTCGACGAAATTGTCGATCAAGCCCATTTCTATCGCCAGTTTAGCGATCGTTTTGCACTGGCCGATCTCACCATCAACGATCTTGATGATCTTTGGGATGCGATCGTCGGTGAGCAACTGCCGTTGCCGCTGGAGATTGAGTTTGTAAATCTGGGGAAAGGGCAGAAACGCCGGTATGGCGCATTGATTCTGCTATTTGATGAAGCAGAAGAGGAGCTGGAAGGCCAGCTCCGCTTCAATGTAAAGTAAAAAAGGGCCCCGGCGAGCGGGGCCAAAGGGTTCGTCTTAATTGACGAGGAATTACTTATACAGCTCAGCGGTGACGTGATAGCTGTCGCCGGTTTTAGCTTCAATAACTTTGTAGGCGCTGGCACCTTGCTCATCCGCTTTCTGTGAAAGCTCGGCACGGTAATCCATCGGTGAACCGCCGGTTCCGCTAATTGAAATAGTGCTGCCGGTAGGTTGCAGATTCTGCGCCTGTTGTTCGGTAACCAGTTGTGCTGCAGAAGCACCAAAGGCGAACAGGGAAAGCAGGCTAGCAGTTGCGATGGTTGTTTTGATTTTCATAATTTTCTCCTCGTTTAATCAACAACCTGCGGCAGAAAGGGGTGGGCGGGTCGTCGATCTATTGCCTGGCGCCGTCTGGGCGCCGGACGTTCAATTAATGATTATTTATACAGTTCAGCAGTCACGTGGAAGGTATCGCCACGGTTGCTCTCAATGATGCGGTAATGGCTGGCACCTTGAGCATCGGCCTTCTGCGACAGTTCCTGGCGAACGTTGGTCTGGTCGCCATCAACACCGCTTACGCTGATGGTTTGGTTCAGAGATTGCAGCTGTTCAGCTTGTTGGTTGGAAACCAGGCTTGCGGCGCTTGCGCCAAAAGAAAGAACAGAAGCCAAGCCCAGTACTGCGATAGCTAATTTGGTTTTCATGATTCACTCTCCTGAAATTTGGGTCGGCAACCTGAGAGGCAAGTGCGTCTCAAACGGGTCGCCGTTCACATTGCGTCTTGAATCTGTAACTTATTTGTACAGTTCAGCGGTCGCGTGGTAGTTGTCACCGGTATTCGCTTCGATCACTCGGTAAGCTTTTGCCCCTTGCTGATCGGCTTTGTCATTTAACTGCTGACGAATATCCATTGGAGAGCCACCCACGCCGCTGACGCTGATGGTGCCTGCGGGTTGCAGATTCGCAGCCTGTTCGGCATTGATAGAATCTGCTGCAAAAGCACCAAATGACAGGGCAGAGAGAACACTTAGCGTTGCAATAGTAGTTTTAACGTTCATGATATTTTTCCTCGTCGTCTATTTTTATCTTTTTCTTTCGTGTGATTTGCATCACGAAACTAAGTATAGATCTAATCACTCACGAAATTAATATCTAGCTAATAATGTTTGGTTGTAATTCTTTATCCTTATGGCACTTTTTTAGAACCGGAAGTTATAAAAAACGCCTGGATCTTAACCAATGACAGCTATTTCAATGTAAAAACAATGATCTACATCAAATTATCTTTTAGTGCGAAAGATCATGGTTGATCTCGCTGGCTGATACGCTGCGGGTAGGTAATGACACTTAGGACCATATGTAAAGCAGCGTAAAATAGCGCATTAGGCTAAGCAGGCGCAAAGGTCGTACCAATCTTCATGGAGGAAAAGAACCGCTGGGTATATGGATAACTTATTATTTACAAAGGAATTTGTAACAGCATGGTTACGGATGATGCGGGTGAGGAGAAATAACCGGCAGAGATTCTGCCGGCATGCAGCAGGTTTTTATAGCTCTTGTTCGAATAAAACCAGTACAGCATCGTGCAGCTGTTTCACCGAGAAGGTGCGCGCAGGGGTAATAAAGATGGTGTCATCACCAGCGATGGTACCGAGGATACCTTCGGCTTTGCCGAGCGAATCCAGCAGGCGTGCAATCAGCTGCGCCGCGCCGGGGCTGGTGTGAATTACCACCAGGGCATCGTTGTAGTCGATATCCAGTACCAGATTTTTCAGCGGGCTGGTGGTGGTGGGGACGCCGAGCTCGGCGGGCAGGCAGTAAACCATCTCCATCTTGGCATTGCGCGTGCGCACCGCGCCAAACTTGGTCAGCATACGAGAAACTTTGGACTGATTGATGTTCTCGAAGCCGTCTTCCTGCAGCGCCTGCACAATTTCGCCCTGGGAGCTGAATTTCTCTTCCTTCAATAAGGCTTTAAACGCCTTAATCAAGTCGTCTTGTTTTGATGGGTTTCGCATAAGCTACCAATAAAAGAGGGTTGCAGCAGGCAACAGGCCTACGGCAGATAAATTATTATGCATTTAGATGAATTTTTATGCAATAAGTCTGGTGAGAGAATCGCGGTTACATCCTGCGGGGGCGAGATGATACCAGAGTTTTACGCCGCGCCAAAATAGCGGGTTGGCGCGCAAAGCGAAGGTTGCAAAGTTGTTATATTATTGATGTGGTAACAACTATATCGATGATCATTGCCGTCCATTGTCTTCTGGCTGCGAATGTATCATTCAGGCGACTTCTGAAGTGGAGATGTCTCGGGAGCCGATTGCGGCGTAGTTTAAGTGCGCGACAGGTTTAGTCGCTATCGCCTGAGAAGTTGATTAAACTCGTAACCTGATGGATTTTCGGCATATCTCTGCCCCACCTTAATAAGGAGTTCAGGATGAAAGTTGCCGTTCTCGGTGCCGCTGGTGGTATTGGCCAGGCGCTCGCACTGCTGCTCAAAACGCAATTACCCGCAGGCTCAGCTCTCTCACTTTATGACATCGCGCCGGTAACGCCGGGTGTGGCGGTGGATCTCAGCCATATCCCAACGGCAGTCACCGTTGAAGGGTTCAGCGGTGAAGATGCCACGCCAGCGCTGCATGGTGCCGATGTGGTGCTGATCTCTGCGGGTGTGGCACGCAAACCGGGCATGGATCGCGCCGACCTGTTTAACGTCAACGCCGGCATCGTGCGTAACCTGATCGAACAGGTTGCCAGCACCGCGCCGAAAGCCCTGATTGGCGTCATCACCAACCCGGTGAATACCACGGTGGCCATTGCGGCCGAAGTGCTGAAGAAAGCTGGCGTGTATGACAAAAATCGCCTGTTTGGCGTTTCAACCCTCGATATTATCCGCGCCAATACTTTTGTGGCCGCGCTGAAAGGCAAGCAGCCGAACGAGATTGAAGTGCCGGTTGTTGGCGGCCATTCAGGCGTGACTATCTTGCCGCTGCTGTCGCAGGTTAAAGGCGTGAGTTTTAGCGAACAGGAAGTGGCGGATCTGACTAAACGAATTCAGAATGCCGGCACCGAAGTGGTGGAAGCCAAAGCCGGCGGCGGGTCGGCTACGCTGTCGATGGGACAAGCGGCGGCACGTTTTGGTCTGTCGCTGATTCGCGCATTGCAAGGTGAAGCTAACGTGGTGGAGTGTGCGTATGTGGAAGGCGAGGGTGAATACGCGCGCTTCTTCTCGCAGCCGCTGCTGTTGGGTAAAAATGGCATTGTCGAACGCCGCCCGCTTGGCACGTTGAGTGCGTTTGAACAGCAGGCACTGAAGGGCATGCTGGAAACGCTGAAGAAAGATATCGCGCAGGGCGAAGAGTTTGTGAAGTGATTGGCTCTGTGCTGCAGTAAATAACGCCCGGCTTCTGCCGGGCGTTTTGTTTTTATAATCCGCCGGACTTAAACGTCTGGCTGGAGGGGGTTCCGTTGCTGGCGGGGGTTTTCCTGCCCAGCGTTTCCATACGCACCTGGAACGGTGGGAACGGCATCTCAATCCCGTGCTCTTCAAAGCCGCGCAGAATCAGCTGATGCAGTTCATGGCGTAGCGGCATGCGATGTCCCATCTCCGCCGCATGCACACGCAGTTCAAACAGCTGAATACCCTGCTGCAAATCGACCAGGAATACATCCGGCGCCGGCATATCGAGCACATAAGTACAGCGATCGGCTGCCTGCTTAAGAATGTTGGTCACTTCATCACTGTTAACCCGCGCGGGAGCAGGAATGGTCAGCACCACGCGCGTGACCGAATCCGACAGCGACCAGTTAACGAATTGCTCAGTGATAAAGGCCTTATTCGGCACGATAATCTCTTTGCGGTCCCAATCGGTAATGGTGGTGGCGCGCGTGTTGATGCGGGTAATGCTGCCGGTCAAGTCGCGAATGGTAACGGTATCGCCGATACGAATCGGTTTTTCGAACAGGATAATCAAGCCGGAGATAAAGTTGGCGAAGATCTCCTGCATACCGAAGCCCAATCCCAGACCTAACGCGGCAACCAGCCACTGCAGCTTCGACCACTCAATGCCCATCATCGAGAAGCCAATCAAACCGCCAATCAGCATCAGCGCATATTTGGTCAAGGTGGTAATCGCGTAGCCGGTGCCGGGCGCCAGGCTGAGATGCTGTAACAGCGCCAGCTCCAGCAGAGCAGGCATATTGCGCACCAGCTGCGTGGTGATAATCAGCACCAGAATCGCGATCAGCACCGCGCCCAGCGTAATCGCCTGCACGCTATCAACGCCCTGAATAGTGGTGCTGGCATTCCACAGCGGAATGTTATCAAGGAAGCTAAACGCCGAATGAATTTCTGACCACAGCACAATCACCGACACCAAGGCGATCAGCGTGAGAAGTGAACGCACCAGACGCAGCGACTGCGCGCTGATCTCATCCAGATCGATGCTCGGCTCCTCTATTTCGATGGTGTCCGCATTCACCGGCGTTTGTTGCTCTTTCTCTTCTTCACTGCGCGCGCGGTTGGCCAGCATATCGGCACGACGCTGGCGCGCACGATCAAAGGCGATACGGCGACGTTGAATCAGCATCCAGCGGCGGATGATGTGATACACCACCAACAAGAAGAACCAAATACCTACCGAGGTTTCCAGGCGCGCCAGCAGCGCCTGCGCCGTAGCGAGATAACCGATGCAGGAGGCGAAGGCGGCGACCAGCGGCAGGGCGATCATTAAGTTCCACAGAATGCGGTTAACGAAATTGTCGCCGTTGCCCTCTTTATCCAGATAGAGCGGAATGCCGGCGCGTTTCAGACTAACGGTGACGATACTCAGCGCGCCACAAATCAGGATGAAGCACACGCGTCCCAGCGTGCCTGAGAATTGCGGATCGTCGAGATTCGCAAAGGCGATCAGCAACATGATTAGCGGCACAATCAGCCCAACGGACAGCGAGTAATAGCGCATCGCACGCGCCACGCGCGCCTGAGGCCAACGGAAATGCACCACAAATAAACCATCAGGGCGGGCAAACGCGGCGCTGATCATAAAGGCCCACAGCAGCGGCAGCGTAGCGGTGATGCCGTCGCCAATCGCTACGGCAAATGGATAGGGCCAGGCGTGCTGCAAACCATAACCGAGCGCGGCCCACAGCACTGGCAGCGGCACCGCCACCAGAATCGACCAAAATACCGTGCGCAGCGTCAGGCTAAAGCGATCCTGAGTCACTTTACCGACGCGGCTGGCCGAGCGCTCCATAAAAGCGTTGTAATGACGACGCGAACTGATACTGAAACCAACCAGCAAAATTGCGCCAATGATCGGCAACACGGTTTCGCGATTCGTGAACATCATCGCCAGCGCTTTGCCGAGCTGGCCGGCAGTATCCAGCGACAGCAGACGCTTAAGATCATGCGCCATCTCTACCGGGAAATTCAGGCCGATGGTGTTTACGTCGGCGGTCCAGAAGAGATAGCGATGCGTCGCATCTTTTACTTCGGCTAAGGCATCCTGCAACTGCGTATTGGAAACTTTAAGTTTGGTGATTTCCAGAATCAGCGTATCGCAGCCGGAAATCAGGGAATTCAGCAGTTCGCGCTGGGTTTTGAGTTGTGCTTCAAGGATGCGCACCTGATCGCTGCTGAATGGCGTGCCATCATCTTGCTTGGCTTTGCGCAGGTCCTGCTGGCGTTCTAGTAAGTCTTCATAATGCAGGCGCTGCACGCGCAGCTGGCCCATTTCGCTATCAATCTGTTGAGATTTCGGCATCTCCGGCAGACGCGCCACCTGAGCTCGCAGCGCTTCACCTAACAGATTGGAGGCGCCCAGCCATTGCGACTGCTCGCGCAGCGTGCTTAACGCCTGACGCACCTGCAGAGTTTGATTGGTGGCAAGGCGCTGCTGCGAAGCGACGAGATCCATGCGCTGCGCTTGCTGATTGAGGTCTGCCGACAATTCGCGGTTAACGCGGAACTGATCGCTGATGGCGCTCGGCAGATCGCCGCTGTTTTCCGCCAGTTGCTCGGTGCGCTCCAGCGCCAGTTCAGCCTCGCGCTGGCGCTGGTTATTCAGTTGATTGCGTAGCGCCTGCAGATAGTTATCCAGCTGAGTGGCTTTACGCTGGTGCACTTCGGCACGCATGCGCGCCAGCTCCTGGCGATTATTCGCCGACAGCTGCGCCAGCTCTAACTCATCAACGCGCGCTTTGTTAGCGGCATTCTCTGCCTGACGTGCGTAAATCTGCGCCTGCGCGAGCGGCGTGGTCGCCGCAGATGAGCTCTGCGCGCGGCGATCGCTTTCGGTCATCGCCCGGCGCGCATCGGTTTGCTGCTGCGGCAGTTGCGACAGTGAATCGCTGATTTCGCGAGCACGATCCTGCTCTTGCTGTGCCTGGCGGCCTTCTTCCAGCAGTTGGCTGCTCACCTGCAACAGCTCTTGATCCAGCTCGGCGCTGCTCATATTGCTGCGTACCGCCTTGCTGCTATCGGTTAGGGTGGCAATCTGCTGACGCAGTTCGCGCGCCAGTCGCGGGAAATCATCGATCACCTGTTGATACTGCTTCGCGCGCTCCAGCGACTCATCGCGCTCGTTGAGGAAGTTGATTGCCGCTTCCAGCGCCTGAACCTGTTCGGTTTGAGCAGGTGAGCTTTTCGCGGATTTAGCCGCATCCAGTTCCTGCTTAAGCTGACTGGATTGCGGAACGGTAGCGGCAAAGACAGAACTGCTGAGCACAAGGCTCAGCAGCAGAGAGAGGAGAACGCGCACGGGAGAGGTTCCGGGTTATTTGCTAAGTGAGACGCTGTCGCCGGGCTGAGGCAGGGCGATGGCCAGCGGCTGACCGAGGCGGGTTTTACTTTCGGCTTCGAGGCTTTCGGCCAGCTTCACGCGATGAGGCGCGAACAGGTTGATAACCGTTGAACCCAATTTGAAGCGGCCCATTTCCTGGCCTTTCAGCAGCACCACCGCACCGTCATGTTCGGCAGAAGGATAGCGCCAGCGTTTGATCACCCCTTCGCGCGGTGGCGTAATGGTTCCCGCCCACACGGTTTCGATGCTGCCAACAATGGTGGCACCGACCAGGATTTGCACCATCGGGCCATGATCGGTATCGAAAACGCAGATCACGCGTTCATTACGTGCGAAGAGGTTGGGAATGTTGCGCGCGGTCAGCGGGTTCACCGAATAGAGATCGCCAGGCACGTAGATCATCTCGCGCAGGATGCCGTTACAGGGCATGTGCACGCGGTGATAATCGCGCGGGGCGAGGTAAGTGGTAACGAACTCACCGTCGTTAAACTGCGCCGCCAAATCGTCGTTACCCGCCAGCAGCGCCTGCAGGCTGTAGGTGTGGCCTTTGGCCTGGAAGATCTGATCGCCGGCAATGCGGCCCAGCTGGCTAATCGCGCCATCGGCTGGCAGCGCCAATAAAGTGGCATCAGGATCGATGGGACGCGCGCCCTCTTTTAACGGACGCACAAAGAAATCGTTGAAGGTGCGGTAGCTGCCGGTATGTGGCTTGCTGGCTTCTGCCATATCCACTTTGTAGTACCAGACAAAGATGTCGATGACCGCTTTGGTGAGCCAGCCACCACGACGGCTAGCGCCCCAACCGGCGAGCTCGGTGAGCCCTTTTTTAGGCAAAATATGATTCAGGCCGAGTTTAAAACGATCAAACACCGTTGCCTCCTGGCTTAATTACGTGTCGTTAACAAAAAGGGGGGCGGATTGTAGCAGCGCCCCAGCTCGTTGGCGAATGTGCCGTTGTACTCGTTAATCTGCGTCGGAGGAAAAGTTTTTACGCGTCTTTACCTGCGCCATACTCTCCAGAATTCGGTGGTAGTTATCGAAGCGGGAGATATCAATTTTGCCTTCTTCTACCGCTTCGCGAATCGCGCAGCCGGGATCGGTATCATGCTTACAGTCGCGGAAACGACAACTGCCGAGAAACTCACGGAATTCGACAAATCCGCGCGTCACTTGTTCCGGTTCCAGGTGCCATAAACCGAACTCGCGCACGCCCGGGGAGTCGATCACGTCGCCACCTGCCGGGAAGTGATAGAGGCGTGAAGCGGTGGTGGTGTGTTGTCCAAGACCGGAAACGTTCGAGACATCGTTGGTCAGAATTTCAGCCGCCACATCCAGGCCAAGCAGGTTATTCAACAGGCTGGATTTGCCCACGCCGGATTGACCAGCAAAGATGCTGACGCGACCGGTTAAGGCGCTTTCCAGCTCAACCAGGCCATCTTTGGCGTGGCTGGACACCATCAATACGCGATAACCAATGTTGCGATAGATCTCCATCTGTTCGTCGACAAACGCGCGACCTTCGGCATCCAGCAGATCGGTTTTATTGAGAACCAGCAGTGGCTCGACGCCAAGGGTTTCGCTGGCCACCAGATAGCGATCGATGATGTTAAGCGACAGCTCAGGCAGGATCGCCGAAACAATAATGATCTGATCGATGTTAGCGGCGATCGGTTTCACGCCGTCATAGAAGTCAGGGCGGGTTAGCACCGTTTTGCGATCGTGCACCGCTTCAACGATCCCTTTGCCGCCGCCAATGGCCACGCGCCACAACACACGATCGCCGGTGACCAGCGAGCGAATGGTGCGGCGGATGTTGCAGCGATGCACAACGCCTTCGCTATCTTCCACGTCTGCGTGCATGCCGAAACGGCTGATCACCACGCCATCAGCCGCTTCTCCAAACAGGCTATCATCCGGCTCCGGCTTATCGCTCCGTTGCTGCAGACGACGCTGATGGTTGGCGCTTACGCGACGTTGTTGACCTTTCGACAGTTTGTTTTTACTCACGCATCCTCTCACGGCTTTCGCCAGGCTTCGCCCTGCTGGGCAAAACGTCTATGATACACCTGAAATGAGTTTAATGACGACTTTGGCAACAGGCGGGAAACGCATGACAGCTGGAAATGAAAACAACCTGATTTGGATCGACCTCGAAATGACCGGATTAGATCCGGAGCGCGATCGCATTATTGAGATCGCCACCATCGTCACCGATGCCAACCTCAACATCCTGGCAGAAGGTCCGGTATTCGCGGTGCATCAATCTGACGATCAGCTCGCGCTGATGGATGACTGGAACGTTCGTACCCACACCAATAGCGGTTTAGTGGCGCGCGTGAAGGCCAGCCAGCACGACGATCGCGCTGCGGAGCTGGCCACCATCGAATTCCTGAAACAGTGGGTGCCGGCCAATACCTCGCCGATTTGCGGCAATAGCATTGGTCAGGATCGCCGCTTTCTGTTCAAGTACATGCCTGAGCTGGAAGCCTATTTCCACTATCGCTATCTTGACGTCAGCACGCTGAAAGAGCTGGCTCGCCGCTGGAAACCGGATATTTTGCCAGGCTTCAAAAAATCCGGCAGCCACCAGGCGCTGGATGATATTCGTGAGTCTGTCGCAGAGTTGGCTTACTACCGCGAACACTTCTTGCAGCTTTAATCGACGGTGGGTGCGCAGGAAATCATCAGGTTGTCGATTAAAGCAGCGATCGCGCGGAAAGCGCAAAATTTTGCTTTTAGACTCTTGCGACTGAAAGGATTTCTCGTATAATGCGCACCCCGTACCGGTGAAGAATTTCATACGGAACGGAGCAGTAACGAAATACAGAATCGAGCATGTTCATTTGATGCAAGGCGGCAACTGAACGAGTCACAGCGAGCTTACTTCAGTAAGTGACCTGTGCGAGTGAAGGCAGCTAACGCAGCAGCAAATAAACAGGCGAAGATTATGCGGGAATAGCTCAGTTGGTAGAGCACGACCTTGCCAAGGTCGGGGTCGCGAGTTCGAGTCTCGTTTCCCGCTCCAATTTCGTTTAGCAGTAAACCTCTAATGCGGGAATAGCTCAGTTGGTAGAGCACGACCTTGCCAAGGTCGGGGTCGCGAGTTCGAGTCTCGTTTCCCGCTCCAGAGTTTGTAGTAAACCATCCAAATCACGGATTTAGTCGTTAGCGTGGTTGTTGTGACAAAAATACGAAGAGTCAGAATCGCGTATTTTAGTTTGCAACAAGGCAGCAACTGAACGAATCCCTGGGAGCTTACATGAGTAAGTGACCTGGGTCAGTGAAGGCAGCCAACGCAGTAGCAGACTAAAATACGAAGATTATGCGGGAATAGCTCAGTTGGTAGAGCACGACCTTGCCAAGGTCGGGGTCGCGAGTTCGAGTCTCGTTTCCCGCTCCAGATTTTCATATTCACTAATGTTATTTGCCCTTAGGCGCAATCAGAATTAAAACAGCTGCAGATCTTTATCGATCTCATGTGACATGGTTTTTTTCTGGAAGTTTTACACGCCTTGCTTGCACTCATGATGCCTGAGTCTGTCGCGGTTACCTTACAGGTTATCCACAATGTGCCTGCATCGTGCTGACGGCGTTTTCCCCGATATACAAAACTGTTTTGAACAGAGTTATCCACAGGCTCTGGAATAACCCCTGCGCGCTAAACGTGACGCAATTATTTACAGAAATCCAACAAGCCCATGATTTATAATGATTTTTGGTTATTTCAGACTGTAATTTTACTCTTTAGACGAAATTACGATCTCCGTCACTATTCAGTTGGATAATTTTATTCACAGCATGTGGAAAAGAGTTTTATCCTGTGCGACTGCTCAATCACGCATCACGTGGCAGGCCTTTTTCGACGGCGCGCACCAGCCGCTGTTTCTTCGCTGGCTGCACTTCTACGGCCTGCGCCGCGCGTTTATGCAACTGCTGTGCCATCGCCCACTCAATGTGCTCATCAAGCAGCGGATGCTCGCCACTGCGTGATGCTAATGCCGCCATATTTTCCTCTGTCCACGGCGCATTGCCTAAAGCCACGGCAATGTTTCGCAACCAGCGTAAATGCCCAATACGTCGAATCGCTGAGCCTTCGGTAATGCGCAGGAACTTGGCTTCATCCCATTTGAACAGAGCGGTCAGCGGCGGCGCGTGTAGTACGGCGCGCGGGGAGAAATCATCTTCATCGGTCAGTTGGCCGTAGCGATTCCACGGGCAAATCAGCTGGCAATCGTCGCAACCATAAATTCGATTACCAATCAGCGGACGGAACTCTTCGGGAATTGCGCCTTCCAATTCGATGGTGAGATAGGAGATGCAGCGGCGCGCATCCACTACGTAAGGCTCGACGATAGCGGCAGTAGGGCAGATGGTGATGCAGGCGACACAGCGCCCACACTGCTCTTCCTGGGGCTGATCGACCGGCAGCGGCAGATCAATTAGCAGCTCGCCAAGGAAGAACCATGAGCCGGCTTCACGATTGAGAATCAGCGAATGTTTACCGGTCCAGCCCAGTCCCGCTTTAGCGGCAATCGGGCGTTCGAGAATGGGCGCGGAATCGACGAACGGACGAAAATTGAGTTCGCCGCAGTGCGCCTGAATCATTTCTCCGAGCTTTTTCAGTCGATTGCGTAATACTTTGTGATAGTCGCGACCAAGGGCATAGCGGCTAACATAGCCAAGCTGAGGATTTTTTAACGTGCTGGCAAAAGCGGCTTTGGCAGGAAGGTAGTTCATGCGCACGCTAATCACGCGCAGCGTGCCAGGCAGCAGTTCATGCGGACGCGCGCGCATCATGCCGTGGCGCGCCATCCAATCCATCTCGCCGTGATACTGCTTATCCAGCCACGCCTGCAGTTTGGGCTCTTCGGCGCTGAGATCGGTATCGCAAATACCAACCTGTTGGAAACCGAGTTCGCGTCCCCACTGTTTAATTTGTTGAGCGAGCTGCTGAAGATCGAGAGGGTATGACATGAGAAACCAGGCAATTGAAGCAAACGCGCGCAGTTTAACACACTCTGTCTGGCCTGCGCAGGCGATGGCACAACTGGAACGTGATGCTGCCGATAGCCTGGGCTTAACGCTGTTTGAGTTGATGCAACGCGCCGGACAGGCGAGCTATGAATTAGCTCGCCACCTCTGGCCGCAGGCGCAGCACTGGTTGGTTCTATGTGGGCACGGCAATAACGGCGGCGATGGTTATGTGGTGGCGCGATTAGCGCAGGCAGCAGGCGTAAATGTGACGCTGCTGGCGTGTGAAAGCAGCAAGGCTTTGCCGGAAGAGGCGCAGCAAGCGCAAGACGCATGGCTGGAGGCGGGCGGCGTGATCCATGCAGCGGATGCGTCCTGGCCACAGCAAGTTGATGTGATAGTCGATGCGCTGCTCGGCACCGGGCTCAATCGCGCGCCAGCCGCGCCCTACGATCGCTTAATCGACATGGCTAATTCGCACGCCGCGCCGGTGCTGGCGATTGATATTCCTTCTGGTCTGGTGGCGGCAAATGGCACGGCGCCGGGCGCGACCATCATCGCCGATCACACGCTTAGCATGATTGCCCTCAAACCCGGCCAGTTAACCGGCAAGGCGCGTGATTACGTGGGCATTTTGCATAATGATGAGTTGGGCTTGTCCTCCTTCCTGTGCACTGAACAGGCACCTGTTTCACGCTATGACGCCAATGATTTAGCGCGCTGGCTTAAACCGCGCCGCGCCACCTCACATAAAGGCGATCAGGGGCGTTTGTTAGTCGTCGGCGGCGATAGCGGCACGGCGGGCGCCATTCGCATGACCGGTGAAGCGGCTCTGCGCAGTGGCGCCGGGCTTGTACGTGTGCTCACGCATGAAGATAATATTGGCCCGATTCTCACCGCGCGGCCGGAATTAATGGTTGATGCGCTCAGTGATGAGCGTCTCGAACGGGCACTGGAGTGGGCCGATGTGATTGCCGTTGGACCGGGACTCGGCCAGCGCGATTGGGCTCAGAAGGCACTGAAAAAGATTGCAGCCAGTGAAAAGCCAATGCTTTGGGATGCGGATGCGCTTAACCTGCTGGCAATCAAGCAGGATAACCGTCAGAATCGCATCATTACGCCCCATCCTGGTGAAGCTGCGCGCTTGCTGGGGATGAAAACCAGTGAAATTGAAAGTGACCGCTTACATGCAGCGCATGCCTTGGTAAAACGCTACGGCGGCGTGGTGGTATTGAAAGGCGCGGGCACAATCATCGCCAGCGCGGCGGGTGAAGTTGCCATTGCCGATGTCGGCAATGCGGGCATGGCATCCGGCGGCATGGGCGATGTATTGAGCGGAATTATTGCGGCCCTGCTGGGCCAGAAATTGACACTATTTGAGGCAGCCTGCGCAGGCTGTGTCGCGCATGGGGCAACTGCCGATGCCATTGCGCGTCAGCGTGGTACGCGCGGCATGTTAGCCACTGATTTGTTCGAACTGCTGTGGCAGTTTGTTAATCCAGAGATGATCCAACAATAAAGCATGAAGAGCTGTGTTATCCCTTTGCCCGATGAGGCGGCAACCCTGAATCTGGGTGCGCAATTGGCGCGCGTCTGCAATAGCGCGCTGGTGATCTATCTTTATGGCGATCTGGGTGCCGGAAAAACCACCTTTAGTCGTGGCTTTCTGCAGGCGCTCGGCCATCAAGGTAACGTTAAAAGTCCAACTTACACCTTGGTTGAGCCCTACGAATTGGGTTCGCGCACGCTCTACCATTTCGATCTCTATCGTCTCGCCGATCCTGAAGAGCTGGAGTTTATGGGCATTCGTGACTATTTCACCGGCGATGCGCTATGTCTGGTGGAGTGGCCGCAACAGGGCACTGGCGTATTGCCTGAACCCGATTTAGCGCTGACGCTGCGCTACGTTGACGCGGCACGTGAAGCCGAAATAAGTGCAGTTTCCGCTATTGGCGAAGCGCTGTTACACCAATTCCAGCAAGGCAGGGATCAGGCATGATGTCACGGATGAAAATCATTGTACTGGGCTTGCTGTGCCTGTTTTCTGCCTCGGCGCTCTCTGCCACTTTGTCAGATATCAAAGTCGAGAATGGCGATAGCCAGGCTACCGTCACGCTGAGCTTTAATGGCCAGCCGGTGTATGGTTTTTTCCCGCTGCATAATCCCAATCGCGTGGTGCTGGATATTCGTCAAAGCGGCGCCATCAAAGGTTTGCCGTTGAATTTCAGCGGTGAAAACATTGTGCAGCGCATTCGTCACAGCCAGCCGAAGGATAAGCAGAGCCTACGTCTGGTGTTCGAACTGACGCAGGCCGCACAAACTCGCGCCAGCACGCAGCGTGATGGCAATAATTATCGCGTGGTGTTCACTATTCGCGGCACGCAGCCAGCGAAACGTACCACCGCCGCGGCGCCGGTCACAACGGCGCGTGAAAGCCAGAATCAGAGCCGCAGCCAGAGCAATCCCTTTAACGCCAATCAGGTTACCGCCGTCACCAGCAGCGATACCACCGTTCGTCCCGGCGGAGCGTTAAGCCGCAACGATGTGGTAATTGTGGCGATTGATGCCGGACACGGCGGCCAGGATCCGGGTGCATCCGGCCAGCACGGTTTGCACGAGAAAAACGTCACCATCTCAATTGCGCGGAAATTGAAGGCGCTAATGGATCGGGATCCGATGTTCAAGCCGGTTCTGACGCGTAATGGCGACTACTTCATCTCGGTAATGGGCCGTTCCGAGGTTGCGCGTAAAGAGAACGCCAACCTGTTGGTTTCGATTCACGCGGACGCCGCGCCAAACCACTCGGCCACGGGCGCATCGGTTTGGGTGCTGTCAAATCGTCGCGCCAATAACGAAATGGCTAACTGGCTGGAGCAAAAAGAGAAACAATCTGAGCTGCTGGGTGGCGCAGGCGATTTGCTGGCGAACAGCCAGGCCGATCCCTATCTCAGCCAGGCAGTGTTGGATCTGCAGTTTGGTCATTCACAGCGTGTAGGCTATGACGTTGCCGTCAAAGTCTTGCAGCAACTGCGCGGTATTACGCCGCTGCATAAACGTCTGCCGGAACATGCCAGCCTTGGCGTATTACGTTCCCCGGATATTCCTTCTTTACTGGTCGAAACCGGCTTTATCAGTAACGCCGCGGAGGAGCGGCTGCTTGGCAGCAGCGCGTATCAGGAGAAAATTGCTCAGTCGATTTATAAAGGCTTGCGCAATTATTTCCTCACGCATCCGCTGCAATCGATCCCAAAGGAGGAAAACCGGCCGCTGGACAGCGCACCAGCGGTTAGCGTCGCCAGCAACCCGGCGACCGGCACGGTGCAATATACCGGCGCGACGCAGCGTCATACCGTCACGCGTGGCGAAACGCTGTCAGGTATTGCGGCAAAATATGGCGTGAGCATGGCGACGTTACGTGAGATGAATAGTCTGAAGCGCGATGTGGTTTGGGTTGGTCAGCGCCTGAAGGTGCCAGCGAAATCTAGCGTCAGCGTTGCGGCCACGAGCCGTCCAACGCGCCATAAAGTGGTGCGCGGCGATTCGCTAACGGCCATTGCCGCACACTATGGCGTGAGCTCGAAAGCCATCATGCAGGCGAATAACATGAAGTCGAGCAATGTGATGCTGGGGCAAAACTTAAAAATTCCGCAATCCTGATTATTGGCTCCCTGTGAGCCAATCCGCAGAAGGATCACCACCATGCCAATACAGATTTTACCGCCGCAGCTGGCGAACCAAATTGCCGCAGGCGAAGTGGTTGAGCGCCCGGCGTCGGTCGTAAAAGAGCTGGTGGAAAACAGCCTCGACGCCGGTGCCACGCGCATTGATGTCGATATCGAGAAAGGCGGCGCTAAGCTTATCCGCATTCGCGATAACGGCTGTGGCATCGCTAAAGCTGAACTGGCGATGGCGCTGGCGCGGCATGCGACCAGTAAAATTGCATCACTTGACGACCTTGAAGCGATAATGAGCCTCGGTTTCCGTGGCGAAGCGCTCGCCAGTATCAGCTCCGTTTCGCGCTTAACCCTGACTTCGCGCACGGCCGATCAAACTGAAGCGTGGCAAGCCTATGCCGAAGGGCGCGATATGGATGTGACGGTGAAACCGGCTGCGCATCCGGTGGGCACCTCGCTGGAAGTGCTCGACCTGTTCTACAACACGCCCGCACGCCGCAAATTCATGCGCACCGAAAAGACCGAATTTACCCATATCGACGAGGTGATCCGTCGCATTGCGTTGGCCCGCTTTGATGTGGCGATTTCGCTGAGCCACAACGGCAAGCTGATGCGCCAGTATCGCGCGGTGAGTGAAGATGCGCAGCGGGAGCGGCGGCTAGGTGCGATTTGTGGCACCACATTTATGCAGCATGCGTTGCGTATTGAGTGGCAGCATGACGATTTAGCGCTGCGCGGTTGGGTCGCCGATCCAAACGGTTCGCGTCAGGTCACCGATCTGCAATATTGCTACGTCAACGGACGCATGATGCGTGACAAGCTGATCAATCACGCGATTCGCCAGGCGTATCAAACACAGCTTGGCGACGATCAGCAGCCGGCATATGTGCTCTATCTGGAGATCGATCCACATCAGGTGGATGTTAATGTGCACCCGGCTAAGCATGAGGTGCGTTTCCACCAGTCACGTTTGGTACACGACTTCATCTGGCAAGGCGTGATGAGTGCACTGCAAGCCAGCCGCGCCGCGGAATTACCCATTTCACATGCTGAAGAACCTGCACCCAAGTGGCAGCCAGAAAATCGTCAGGCGGCGGGAGCTAATCACTTTGCCCAGCCGGGCAACACGCCGCGCAGCGGTGGAGGTCCTGCTGCTGGCGCCAGTGCGAGTTGGCAAAGTAAGGAACCCAGTTACAGTGCGCGTGAAGGGGCGGCCTACAAGCAGTTGATCAAAACGCCAGTCGCCGAGATCGCGCGTGCTGCGCCCGTTCCTGCGCCGATACCCGCCAGGCAGCCTGAAGCGCGTGAAGCCCCGTTGGCTGCTCACGCACAAAGTTTCGGTCGCGTGTTAAGTGTGTTGCAGGAACGCTACGCGCTGCTGGAACGCGGTAATCAACTGCAACTATTATCGTTGGCGGTTGCCAGTCGCTGGCTAAAACAGGCCCAGCTGCAACCAGGGGAAGAGGGATTAAAACCGCAGCCGTTGCTGATCCCGGTTCGCCTGAAAATTGCTGCGCCGGAGCTGGCTGTTATTGATGCGCAAGCGACGCTGCTACGCTTAATGGGCATTGATTTACAACGAGAAGGGCAGCATGTGACGCTACGCGCGGTTCCTTTACCGTTACGAACACAAAATTTACAAATCTTGATTCCAGAACTGTTAGGCTACCTGGCCCGGCAGCAAGAGATTTCTGTATCCGCGTTGGCTCAATGGCTGGCGCGTCGAGATGATGCAGAAGACGCTCACTGGAATCACTCGCAGGCGATTGCACTGCTGGCAGAGCTGGAAAGGCTCTGTCCGCAACTGCTGAAGTCGCCGCCTTCAGGTCTGTTACAGACTATTGAGATTGAGAGCGCGATTAACGCGTTGAAGCATGAGTGAACTAAACCAGGCTAGCCGGCCAAAGGCAATTTTTTTGATGGGGCCTACCGCCTCCGGTAAGACGGCATTAGCGATTTCGCTGCGTCAGGAGCTTCCGGTGGAACTTATTAGCGTTGACTCTGCCTTAATCTATCGCGGGATGGATATTGGCACGGCGAAACCGTCGGCAGAAGAGTTAGCACTGGCGCCCCATCGTTTGCTGGACATTCGCGATCCTGCGGAAGCGTATTCCGCCGCAGAGTTTCGTCGCGATGCGTTGGCAGAAATGGCGGAAATCACCCGGAAGGGAAAGATTCCGTTGCTTGTTGGTGGAACCATGCTCTATTTCAAGGCTTTGCTTGAAGGATTGTCGCCGTTGCCCTCGGCCGATCCCGAGGTGCGTCAGCGGATAGAGCAAATGGCGGCGGAGAAAGGTTGGGAAGCCTTGCACCGCCAGCTGTGTGAAATCGATCCGGTCGCCGGTAGTCGTATTCATCCGAATGATCCGCAGAGACTTTCGCGAGCACTGGAAGTTTTTTTTATTTCGGGTAAAACTTTAACGGAACTGACAAAAACTTCCGGCGAAGCGTTACCCTACGACGTGTACCAGTTTGCTATCGCTCCTGCGAGTCGTGAGCTGATACATCAACGCATTGCGTTGCGTTACGACCAGATGCTAGCGTCAGGATTTGAAGCGGAGGCTCGTGCACTGTTTGCGCGAGGTGATTTGCATACGGACATGCCTTCCATTCGTTGTGTGGGTTATCGCCAGATGTGGTCTTATCTATCAGGTGAAATCGATTACGACGAAATGGTTTATCGGGGAATTTGCGCCACTCGGCAGCTCGCTAAACGCCAGATGACCTGGTTACGTGGCTGGCCTGAAGTACACTGGTTAAACAGTGATGAGCCAGAGTTAGCGCGTAATGCGGTGCTTAAGGTAGTTAGTGCGTAGCAGGGATGATTGTGTACAATTGGTTCGTTATCGTGCGCAAATTTTTACGCAGTTTTTCTGAACCACGGTTCTTAAAGCAACAAACAACAAGCATATAAGGAAAAGATAGAATGGCTAAGGGGCAATCTTTACAAGACCCGTTTTTGAACGCATTGCGTCGTGAACGTGTACCGGTTTCGATCTATTTGGTGAATGGTATTAAGCTGCAAGGGCAAATTGAATCCTTTGATCAGTTCGTCATTCTGTTAAAAAACACGGTTAGCCAGATGGTGTATAAGCACGCCATCTCTACAGTGGTTCCTTCTCGTCCAGTGTCGCACCATAGCAATAACGCGGGCGGCAGCGGTGGTAGCAGCAACTATCATCACAGCGGAAGCAGCCAAGGCGCTCAGTCGCAGCCACAACAAGACGGCGATAACGCAGAATAATTTTGCGCTGCCGTAAAGCCAGGGCTGGAGAACGAGAGCGTTTTCCTGTCCTGGTTATTTTATTTTAGCGAGGTTATAGCTTGTTTGACCGTTATGATGCCGGTGAGCAGGCCGTACTGGTACACATCTGGTTCTCCCAAGACAAAGAGCTGGAAGATTTGCAGGAGTTTGAAACTCTTGTCTCTTCTGCGGGCGTCGAAGCGCTGCAAGTCATTACGGGCAGCCGTAAAGCGCCACATCCCAAATATTTTGTCGGTGAAGGAAAGGCAGTTGAAATTGCCGATGCGGTAAAAGCGAGTGGAGCATCGGTCGTTTTATTCGATCATGCCTTAACTCCTGCTCAGGAACGTAATCTTGAACGGCTGTGCGAATGTCGCGTAATCGATCGCACCGGCTTAATTCTCGATATTTTCGCCCAGCGCGCCCGCACCCATGAGGGGAAATTGCAGGTCGAGCTGGCACAACTACGCCATTTAGCAACCCGTTTGGTTCGCGGATGGACACACCTTGAACGCCAGAAAGGCGGTATCGGTTTGCGTGGTCCAGGTGAAACTCAGCTGGAAACGGACCGCCGCTTGCTGCGTGGTCGTATTAGTCAGATTCTCTCCCGTCTTGAACGCGTCGAAAAACAGCGCGATCAGGGTAGGCAAGCGCGCGCCAAAGCTGACGTGCCAACAGTTTCGCTGGTGGGATACACCAACGCCGGCAAATCCACTCTGTTTAACGCGATTACCTCTGCGGATGTCTACGTAGCGGACCAACTGTTCGCGACACTGGATCCGACTCTGCGCCGCCTTAACGTGGCGGATGTGGGTGAAGTGGTGTTAGCCGATACGGTAGGTTTTATTCGTCACTTGCCGCATGATTTAGTGGCGGCATTTAAAGCCACCCTGCAGGAAACGCGGCAGGCGACACTGCTGTTGCACGTGATTGACGCTGCCGATTTACGCGTGAATGATAACATTGATGCCGTTAACGAAGTTCTGGAAGAGATTGAAGCCGATGAAATTCCGGCTCTGTTGATCATGAACAAAATCGATATGCTGGAGGATTTTGTGCCGCGTATCGATCGTAACGAAGAGAACCAGCCGATACGTGTTTGGTTATCTGCACAGAGCGGCGTAGGCCTACCGCTGTTGTGGCAGGCGCTCTCAGAGCGTTTAGCCGGTGAAATTGCGCAGTACGATTTGCGTCTGCCGCCGGAAGCAGGCCGTTTACGCAGTCGTTTTTACCAGCTACACGCAATAGAAAAAGAATGGAATGAAGATGATGGCTGTGTAAGTTTGCACGTGCGTATGCCGATTGTTGACTGGCGTCGTCTGTGTAAGCAAGAGCCGTCGCTAGCCAGTTATATTGTTTGATATTGCCCAATCGCACTTACCCAAAAAAGATTTCAGGTTGTAGTAATTATCGTTGCAGGCCGAAATATTATGGTTTTACGCGAATATTTCGGATTGCGGCAAGGCGGCAACTGAGCAAATCCCCAGGAGCTTACATCGGTAAGTGACTGGGGTGCGTGAAGGCAGCCAACGCAGCTGCAATCCGAAAGATGAAGGGTAAAACCGTAAATACAATAAATGGAGTAGAGACATGGCGTGGAATCAGCCCGGAAATAACGGACAGGACCGCGACCCGTGGGGAAGCAGCAATAATCAAGGCGGCAACTCTGGGGGAAATAAAGGAGGTCGCGATCAGGGACCACCTGATCTGGATGATATCTTCCGTAAGCTGAGTAAAAAACTCGGCGGACTGGGCGGTGGCAAACAGAATGATAACGGTCAGCGCAGCGGCGGTAGCGGTGGCAAAGTTGTTGGCATCGTTGCCGTAGCGGCAGTGGTTATCTGGGCGGCTAGCGGTTTCTACACTATCAAAGAAGCGGAACGTGGCGTCGTCACCCGCTTTGGCAAATTCAGCCATCTGGTTGAGCCAGGCCTTAACTGGAAACCGACCTTTATCGATCAGGTTCGTGCGGTGAACGTTGAAGCCGTACGTGAACTGGCGGCGTCTGGCGTGATGCTGACCTCGGACGAGAACGTGGTGCGCGTTGAGATGAACGTGCAGTACCGCGTAACCGATCCAGAACGTTATCTGTATGCGGTAACCAGCGCCGACGACAGTCTGCGTCAGGCCACTGACAGCGCCTTACGTGGCGTGATTGGGCGCTCGACCATGGACCGCATCCTGACGGAAGGTCGTACCGTGGTGCGTAGCGAAACGCAGCGTGAGCTCGACGAGACCATCCGTCCGTACAACATGGGTATTACCCTGCTGGACGTAAACTTCCAGGCGGCGCGTCCACCGGAAGAAGTGAAAGCATCGTTTGATGATGCGATTGCCGCGCGTGAAAACCGTGAGCAGTATGTGCGTGAAGCCGAAGCGTATTCGAATGAAGTCCAGCCGCGTGCCAATGGTCAGGCGCAGCGTATCCTTGAAGAAGGTCGCGCCTACAAAGAACGTACGGTGCTAGAAGCGCAGGGTGAGGTTGCCCGTTTCGCTCGCTTGCTGCCGGAATACAAAGCCGCACCGGAAATCACCAAAGAGCGTCTCTACATTGAAACCATGGAACGCGTGTTGAGCCATACCCGCAAAGTATTGATCAGCGATCGTGGCAGCAATTTGACGGTTCTGCCATTGGATCAGTTGATGCGCGGTGGTCAATCTGGCCAGGGCGGTCAAAAAATGACTAATTTAATGAAGTCACCTTCGTCTTCTGATAGCAATGCAAGCCGTAGTGATACCTCATCATACAGTCCAGACAGCATCATGGATCAGCGTCGCGCCAATGCGCTGCGCAACGATACCCAGCGCCAAGGGAGGGAGTAATCGATGCGTAAGCCAATCATCGCCGTAATTATTGTAGTGCTGGTGGTGCTTTACGCGTCACTGTTCGTGGTGCAGGAAGGCCAACGTGGCATCGTGCTGCGCTTTGGTAAGGTTCTGCGTGATGACGAAAACAAACCGCTGGTGTATGCACCGGGTCTGCATTTCAAGATTCCGTTTATTGAAACCATGAAGTCATTGGATGCGCGCATTCAGACCATGGACAATCAGGCCGACCGTTTTGTCACCAAAGAGAAGAAAGACCTGATCGTTGATTCCTACATCAAATGGCGCATCAGCGATTTCAGCCGTTACTACCTGGCAACCGGCGGTGGCGACGTTTCTCAGGCCGAAGTGTTGCTGAAACGTAAGTTCAGTGACCGTCTGCGCTCTGAAATGGGCCGTCTGGATGTGAAAGACATCGTGACCGATTCGCGTGGTCGATTGACCACCGACGTGCGTGATGCGCTGAACACCGGCAGCGCCGGCAATGATGATGACGTTCAGACGCCAGCTGCGGATGATGCGATTGCTAATGCGGCGGCACGTGTAGAGCGTGAAACCAACAGCAGTGAACCAGCACCTAATCCGAACAGCATGGCGGCGTTGGGTATCCAGGTCGTCGACGTGCGTATTAAGCAGATCAACCTGCCAACGGAAGTGTCTGACGCGATCTACAACCGTATGCGCGCCGAGCGTGAAGCGGTAGCGCGTAGTCAGCGTTCACAAGGCCAGGAAGAGGCAGAAAAACTGCGTGCGCAGGCTGATTATCAGGTGACGCGTACGCTGGCAGAAGCTCAGCGTGAAGCGCTGATTTCAAGGGGTGAAGGTGATGGTGAAGCGGCAAAACTGTTTGCTGATGCCTTTAGCAAGGATCCGGATTTCTATGCCTTTATCCGCAGTCTGCGTGCCTATGAGAATAGTTTCTCAGACAATCAGGATGTGTTGGTATTGAGCCCGGATAGCGATTTCTTCCGCTATATGAAAGCGCCCTCTAACGCCACGCGTTAAGAACTGATATAAAGTCCAGGCCGACAATGTTGTCGGCCTTTTTTTTGGGAAAAAATCATGAACACAACCATCTGGATGGCGCTGGCTTTAGTTTTGGTGCTGGAAGGACTTGGGCCGATGTTTATGCCACGAGCCTGGCGGCGCATGATACTGGCAATGACACAGTTACCCGATCGCCTTTTGCATCGTTTTGGCGGTGGTTTAGTCGTTGCTGGCGTGGTGATTTACGCGATGATCAGCATGCATACGCAATCGTAAATGAAAAATTATGTGAGGTCGCAGGGGTTCAATTGTGTCTGATGGCCGTTGTGTACCCAACATGTTGTGAGCTGAGCAAAACTCAGGCAAAAAACAGCGCAATCGTATGCTAAAAGTGCTGAAAGAGTAAAAGTCAGGTGGTAGAATCCATTTTTAAGCAATCGGTGATTTTGAAAAAATGGGTAAGAACGTCGTCGTACTGGGCACCCAATGGGGTGACGAAGGTAAAGGTAAGATCGTAGACCTTCTGACAGAGCGCGCGAATTACGTCGTGCGTTACCAAGGTGGCCACAATGCAGGCCATACACTTGTCATCAACGGTGAAAAAACCGTCCTTCACTTAATTCCATCTGGCATCTTGCGTGAAAACGTCACCAGCATCATTGGTAACGGCGTTGTGCTGTCGCCTGAAGCGCTGATGAAAGAGATGAAAGGCCTTGAAGAACGCGGTGTGCCGGTACGTGAACGTCTGCTGATCTCTGAAGCCTGCCCATTGATTCTGCAATACCACGTAGCAATGGATGTAGCACGTGAAAAAGCGCGCGGCGCCAAAGCTATCGGCACCACCGGTCGTGGTATCGGTCCAGCTTATGAAGACAAAGTGGCACGTCGCGGTCTGCGCGTGAGCGATCTCTTCAACAAAGAAACCTTCGCGGTGAAGCTGAAAGAGATCGTCGATTTCTACAACTTCCAGCTGGTTAACTATTACAAAACTGATGCAGTTGACTACGAAAAAGTGCTGAGTGATACGCTGGCAGTTGCCGATATCATTACCAGCATGGTCGTTGATGTGTCTGATCTGCTGGATGGCGCGCGCAAGCGTGGCGATCTGATCATGTTCGAAGGTGCGCAGGGTACGCTGCTGGATATCGATCACGGTACCTATCCGTACGTGACCTCTTCTAACACCACCGCAGGTGGCGTGGCGACCGGTTCAGGCATTGGTCCACGTTACGTTGATTACGTGCTGGGTATCGTGAAGGCGTATTCAACGCGTGTTGGCGCTGGTCCATTCCCGACCGAACTGTTCGACGAAACCGGCGAATTCCTGTGCGCGCAGGGCCACGAGTTTGGCGCGACTACCGGTCGTCGTCGTCGCACCGGCTGGCTGGATGCGGTGGCAGTTCGCCGTGCAGTGCAGATCAACTCGCTGTCAGGTTTCTGCATGACCAAGCTGGACGTGCTGGATGGCTTGAAAGAAGTAAAAATCTGCGTGGCTTATCGCATGCCAGATGGCCGCGAAATGACCACCACGCCGCTGGCTGCGGAAGGCTGGGAAGGCATTGAGCCGATCTACGAAACCATGCCAGGCTGGAGCGAGACCACGTTTGGCGTTAAGACGCTGGAAGGTTTGCCTCAAGCTGCACGCGACTACATCAAGCGTGTAGAAGAAGTGACCGGTGTGCCGATTGATATTATTTCTACCGGCCCAGACCGCAGTGAGACCATGATTCTGCGCGATCCGTTCGACGCATAATCTTTTGAGGCCGGGCATCGCCCGGCCTCAATATAACCTAAATACTTCAAGCTGCAGGCGCGTTGGCTGCGCGTGCTCACCCCAGTCACTTACGTGAGTAAGCGCTTGGGGATTCACCCACTTGCCGCCTTCCTCCAGCTCGAATTATTTAGGCTATAGACAATATTTGACTCCACTCACTCTATTTTTTCTTGCAAATATCGATACTTGCAGGAAAAAAACGCACCGGCCACCACGCTCTGGTTTATCATCATATTTAAACATCACGCCGACCGGCGCATAACCATAACGTCCGATGATTCACTGAGGTCTATGTGCAGCTAACAAGTTTTACCGATTATGGTCTGCGTGCCCTGATTTACATGGCGACGTTGCCGGAAGGTAAGCAGACTAACATTACCGAAGTCACCGATACCTACGGGGTGTCGCGTAACCATATGGTTAAAATCATCAACCAACTTAGCCGGGCTGGCTTTGTCGCCGCAACACGCGGTAAAAACGGCGGAATTCGTTTAGGCATGGACCCGGAAAAAATCGTGATTGGCGATGTGGTGAGAAAAATGGAGCCCTTGCAGCTCGTGAACTGCGAAGAGTGTTCCATCACACCAGCCTGTCGTTTGCGTAAAGCGCTACACGATGCGGTCCAGCTATTCCTCAAGGAACTGGACAGGTACACGCTGGCCGATTTGGTCAGAAACAACGATGCGTTGTACCAACTTTTATTGTCCGAACCGCCGGTGGCAATCCAAATTAAATGACATCGGAGGAACCGTAATGTCAAAAGATCCTTTTCAGGATAGAGAAGCTGAAAAATACGAAAACCCTATTCCGAGCCGTGAGTTCATTCTGGCTCTGCTTGAGAAACGGGAAAAACCAACTAACCGCGACGACATCGCGCAGGAACTGAATATCACCAGCGAAGAGCAGCTGGAAGCGCTGCGCCGCCGTCTACGCGCCATGGAGCGTGATGGTCAGTTGGTGTTTACTCGCCGTCAATGTTACGCCTTACCAGAACGTCTGGATCTGATTCGTGGCAAAGTGATTGGCCATCGTGATGGCTATGGCTTCCTGCGCGTTGAAGGTCAGAAAGATGATTTCTATCTCTCTGCTGAGCAGATGAAGTTCTGCCTGCATGGCGATGTGATTCTGGCACAGCCGGGCAGCGCCGATCGTAAAGGTCGTCGCGAGGCGCGTGTGGTACGCGTGCTGGAGCCACGTAACAGCCAGATCGTTGGGCGCTACTTTACCGATGCGGGGACCGGCTTTGTCGTGCCTGATGACAGCCGTCTGAGCTTCGACATCCTGATCCCGCAAGAAGAGACCCTCAACGCGCGCATGGGCTCGGTAGTGGTGGTGGAGATCACTCAACGTGCCACGCGTCGCAACAAAGCGCTTGGCAAAATTACCGAACTGCTCGGCGATGATATGGGCACCAGCCTTGCCGTGGATATGGCCGTGCGTACCCATGAGATTCCGCATACCTGGCCGGAAGAAGTTGAAAAACAGGTCGCTAAGCTGAAAGAAGACGTGCCGGAAGAGGCGAAGAAAGGACGGGTTGATTTACGTAAGCTGCCGCTGGTTACCATTGATGGCGAAGATGCGCGCGACTTTGATGACGCCGTTTTCTGCGAGAAGAAGCGCGGTGGCGGCTGGCGTTTGTGGGTGGCGATTGCCGATGTAAGTTATTACGTGCGTCCGGGCACGCCGCTGGATGATGAAGCGCATCAGCGCGGCACCTCGGTGTATTTCCCATCGCAGGTTATCCCGATGCTGCCGGAGATTCTCTCCAACGGCTTGTGCTCGCTGAATCCGCAGGTTGATCGTTTGTGCATGGTGTGTGAGATGACCGTCTCCTCCAGCGGCAAGCTCACCGGTTTCAAACACTATGAAGCGGTGATGAATTCGCATGCGCGACTGACGTACAACAAAGTGTGGAACATTCTGCAAGGTGATGCCGATCTGTGTGAACAATACGCAGCGCAGGTTCCCCATCTGCATGAGCTACACAACATGTACCAGGTGCTGGAAACTGCACGTGAGCAGCGTGGCGGCATTTCGTTTGAGACCGACGAAGCCAAGTTTATCTTCAACGCGGAGCGTCGTATTGAGCGCGTCGAGCGCACCTCACGCAATGATGCGCACAAGCTGATTGAAGAGTGCATGATTCTCGCTAACATCGCCTCAGCGCGTTTTGTTGAGAAAAATGAAGAGCCTGCGTTGTTCCGCGATCACGATCGTCCAAGCGAAGACAGCATCAAGAGCTTCCGTACCGTGCTGAACGAGCTGGGCTTAAGCCTGCCGGGCGGTGCCAAGCCACATCCTACGGATTATGCCGATCTGCTGAAGCAAGTTGCCGATCGTCCAGACGCAGAAATGCTGCAGACCATGCTGCTGCGCTCGATGAAACAGGCGGTCTACGATCCGGAAAACCGCGGTCACTTCGGCCTGGCGCTGGCTTCCTATGCGCACTTTACCTCGCCGATCCGTCGCTATCCGGATCTGCTGCTGCATCGCGCCATCAAATATCTGCTGGCGAAAGAGCGGGGCGAAGTGGATGGCATCACTACACCAACTGGCGGTTATCACTATGATATGCAGCAGATGCTGCAGCTGGGCCAACACTGTTCGCTGACGGAACGTCGTGCTGATGAAGCCACGCGTGATGTTGCCGATTGGCTGAAGTGTGATTTCATGCAGGATCAGGTGGGCAACGTGTTCAGCGGCGTGATCTCCAGCGTGACTGGCTTTGGTTTCTTTGTGCGCCTCAACGATCTGTTTATCGATGGTTTGGTGCACGTTTCGTCGCTGGATAACGACTATTATCGCTTCGATGCGGTGGGCCAGCGCCTGATTGGTGAGTCTGGCGGCCGTACCTATCGCCTTGGCGATGCGGTTGAAGTGCGCGTTGATGCGGTACATATGGACGAGCGTAAAATCGACTTCGCGCTGATCTCCAGCAAGCGTGTTCCACGTGGCGAAGGCAAAACCGAGCGCGAGCGTGAGAAGCGTGGCGGTAAACCGCCAGCCAAACGTCGTCGCGATGCCGGCAAAAAGGGGACTTTCGAGCCTGATTCAGCCTTCCGCGGCGAGAAGAAAAAGCCTGCTGTGGCTGAAAAACCGGCCAAAACCGAGAAAAAAGGCAAAAATGTCTCGGAGAAAACCCGTAAAATCGCCGCCGCCACCAAGGCTAAGCGTGGGTCGAAGAAGAAACCTGGCGAAGCCTGATTGTTTGGTCGTCATTAAAGACGACTGTACAGACCATCGACGTGTTTGTGAAAGGTGCGCATTTATGCGCACCTGAATAACGGCCTCTGTATTTATGATTCAAATCCAACCTTGAGCAAAGTAATGAGCGAAATAATTTTTGGTATTCATAGCGTGCAGGCGCTGCTGGAACGCGATCCTCAGCGTTTTCAGGAAGTCTTTATCCTTAAAGGCCGCGAAGATCGTCGCCTGCAGCCGCTGATCCTCGCATTGGAAGCTCAGGGAATTCCGGTGCAGGTTGCCAATCGTCAATGGCTGGATAGCCAGGTTGAAGGCGGCGTGCATCAGGGGATTGTGGCGCGCGTGAAACCGGGCAAGCAGTACCAGGAAGGTGATCTGCCGGATCTGCTGCAGAGCCTGGAGAAGCCGTTCCTGCTGGTGCTGGATGGTGTTACCGATCCGCACAATCTTGGCGCATGCCTGCGTAGCGCAGATGCTGCTGGCGTGCATGCCGTCATCGTGCCGAAAGATCGCGCAGCACCGCTGAACGCCACGGCGAAGAAAGTCGCCAGCGGCGCGGCAGAAAACGTACCGTTGATTCGTGTGACGAACCTGGCGCGTACCCTGCGTTTGCTGCAGGAATACAACGTCTGGGTGGTCGGCACTGCGGGTGAAGCCGATCACACCGTTTATCAAAGTAAAATGACCGGCCCGATGGCGCTGGTGATGGGCGCGGAAGGTGAAGGTATGCGTCGTCTGACGCGTGAACACTGTGATGAGCTAATTAGCATCCCAATGGCAGGTAGCGTCTCGTCACTGAACGTATCTGTGGCCACCGGCGTTTGTCTGTTCGAGGCCGTTCGTCAGCGTCAGGCGTGATCCCCACCGCAAAATAGTTTTTGTACCCGACGTAACTGCACATCCTCTTCATACTTAAAAAATGAGTATGAGGAGGACGATGTATGAATTGGCACACCCACACCGTATTCAATCAGCCCCAGCCGCTCAGCAACAGCAACCTGTTTACCCGCGATAGCGCCTTGTGCGAGGCAGTGGTACGCGAAGGCGCCAGCTGGGACCGCGAATGGCTGGCTTCCGTTGGGCTGCAGCTGGGCAGCGCCGAATCTCTTGAATTGGGGCGATTGGCTAACGTCGAAGCACCGGAGCTGCTGCGCTACAACGCGCGCGGGGAGCGTCTCGACGAAGTGCGTTTTCATCCAGCATGGCATCTGCTGATGCAGGGACTGTGTGCCAGCCGGCTGCACAATCTCAGCTGGCAGCCCGATGTACAGCCGCAGGCGATGGTGGCGCGTGCCGCCAGATTTATCCTGCATGCCCAGGTCGAAGCGGGCTCTCTGTGCCCGGTGACCATGACGCACGCCGCCATTCCACTGCTGCAGAATCATCTGCCAGAACCTTATGCTGACTGGCGCGAAGCCTTGCTCAGCGATCGCTACGATGCGCATCATCTGCCGGGCAAGAAGAAACGCGGCCTATTAATTGGCATGGGCATGACGGAAAAGCAGGGCGGCACCGATGTGTTGAGCAACACCACGCGCGCTGAACCGCTTGGCGTGCGCGGGCCGGGCGCAGCGTATCGCATCACCGGTCACAAATGGTTTTTCTCCGTGCCGCAAAGCGATGCGCATCTGATTTTGGCGCAAACCCCGCAAGGACTGAGCTGCTTCTTCCTGCCACGCCTGCTGCCGGACGGCACGCGCAACGCGATTCGCATTGAACGTCTCAAAGACAAACTCGGTAATCGCTCCAACGCCAGTGCTGAAGTGGAGTTTCAGGATGCGGTGGGTTGGCTGATGGGCGAAGAGGGCGACGGCGTGCGGCTGATCCTGAAAATGGGCGGCATGACGCGCTTCGACTGCGCGTTAGGTAGCCATGGGCAGATGCGCCGGGCGCTATCGATTGCCATCCATCATGCGCAGCAGCGCCAGGTTATGGGCAAAAACCTTATTGATCAGCCGCTGATGCGCGCAGTGCTGGCGCAGCAGGCGCTGCAACTGGAAGGGCAAACCGCGCTGCTAATGCGTCTGGCTCGCGCCTGGTCAACGCCCGCCAGCGAACATGAACGCTTATATGCCCGCTTGTTCACACCCGCCGCTAAGTTCGCCGTCTGCCAGGCGGGGATGCCCTTTGTGGCGGAAGCGATGGAAGCGCTGGGCGGCATCGGCTACTGCGAAGAGAGCGAACTGCCGCGGCTGTATCGTGAAATGCCGGTTAACAGCATCTGGGAAGGCTCTGGCAACGTCATGTGCCTTGATGTACTGCGCGTGATGGGGCGCCATTCTGAAGTGATAGCCATGCTGCATGATGAATTTGATGCGGTTAAAGGCAGCAATCGCCATTTCGATCGCCGCTGGCGCCAGCTGCGTTTACAGCTCGCCCATGTGCGAGAAGAGCAGGCGCGAGACGTCACGCGTGAACTGTTTTTACTGGCCAGTGCTGCGATCCTGCTAAAAGTGGCCGAACCGCCGTTGGCTGATGGCTGGTGTCAGCAGCATCTCGATATGCGCGGCAAACGCGCCTTAACTGACGATCTCTGCGCGCGCTTACTGTTGCGCTCCAGTGCTGGCTGATGGCGCACCATACAGAATGGCGGTGGCGTACCAGAAGCTGGGAATAGTCGTCTCATCCAGCATTACAATTTGATAATAGACCGCGCCCGCCTGATTGGCTTTGGCGGCAATGGCACGCTGAGCATCATCCGGCGAACCACGCGTGGTGGCGGTGATGTTGCCCAGTTTTGGCAGACCGAAACTCTGCGCGCGCGAAATTTCCTGCGCCTGACTGCCCGGTGACGGCGGCGCTTGTGGTGTGGTGGTGAAAGCAGCGCAGCCGCTGAGCAGCAGAGTCAACGTCAGAAAGAGAGTACGCATAGCAACTCCTGAAGGAGGAAGATGGCTCAAGTGTATGCCATCTTCCCCGTGCTTTTAGTCCTTCAGATGAAAAATGCTTACCAGCTGTGTCAGATGATGGCCTTTTTTGCTCAGATGATTAGCCGTGGTTTCCGATTGGTTAATCATATCGCTGCTTTGATGCGTTGCCTGGCTGATGTGATTCATCGCCAGATTAACCTGACCAATCCCCGCCGCCTGTTCCTGCGCAGCGATATTGATCTCACCCATCAACGTCTTGACCTGCTCGATATGATTGACGATATGACTCATCGCATCGCGCGTTTGCTCCGACAGCGTATGCCCGGCCGCCACTTTATCGATTGAGCTGGCAATCAAGCCATCGATCTCTTTAGCCGCCGTTGCACTGCGCTGCGCCAGCGCACGTACTTCTGCCGCCACTACCGCGAAGCCTTTGCCGTGTTCACCGGCGCGTGCGGCCTCAACGGCGGCATTCAGCGCCAGAATGTTGGTCTGGAACGCAATCGACTCAATCACATGGGTGATATCGGCGATACTCTGCGACGCCACGCGAATCTCCGACATGGTTTCCACCGAACGTGCCACGGTGCTTCCGCCATGATTCACGGTATTGGCTGCTTCACCCACCAGCGCCATTGCCTGACGTACGTTGGCTGCGGTTTGCGCCACCGTAGCACCAAACTGCTCCATGCTGGCCGAGGTTTCCTCCACGCTGCTGGCCTGGCGACCAATTTGTTCGCTGATGCTAGAGCTGCTGGCGGCGATGGTGTCGGTGCCGCTGCTAATCTCGCGCGCGGCCGAGCGCACCTGGCTGACGACTTTCTCCAATCCATCGCCAATACCATTAATCGCGCTAACCAGCTGACCGATTTCATCACGACGTGAGGAGTCGAGATGCGCCTGCAGATTACCGGCAGCATACTGTTCCGCCAGATGAATCACCTGCTGTAGCGGACGGGTAATGGCGCGGCGGCTGTACCACATAAAGCCAATGGCAAAGGCAATTACCAGCGCCAGACCCATCGCCATAAACAGGTTGCGGCTGTGGGTGATTGGCGCCAGCAGGCTGGCACGGCTCACTTCACCGGCGATAATCCAGTTCCAGCCCGGCAACTGCTGCCATGCCAGCAGTTTGGTTTCGCCATCGAGTTCAACCGCCACCACACCTTTCGGCTGGCTGAGCAGTTGCTGCTGCGTAGCGCGATCCCAGCGCGGCAGTTTACCTTCAGCATGACGATCAAACAGATATTGGCCCTGGCTGCTGCCCGGCGCACCATTGAGTACCGAGAAGGTGCCGCTGTCGCCTAAGTGACGCGCCAGCACTTTATCCCGCATCAACGCGTACTGCGCGTCAATCTGTACGCCAACGAACAGGATAGCGATCACCGCGCCGCTGCTATCCTGCACCGGCTGATACTGCGTGATGTAACGGTGGCCGAACAGCGTCGCCAGGCCACGATACACCGTGCCCTGATTGACGCTGCGCCAGGCCGCGCTGCTGCGATCCAGTTTGGTACCAATCGCCCGGCTGCCATCCTCTTTTTTCAGCGAGGTGGAGATACGCACATAATCCTCACCGTCGCGCACGAAGATAGTGGAGACCGCGCCGGTGCGATCGAGGAAGTCATCAACCGCGATTTGATCGAGGTTGAGGGTTTTCAACCCGGCACGCAGCGTTGGCGTACTGAATTCGCCCACCTGAATGCGCTCGCTTTCGTCGCGACTAAAGCGTTTAGGCAAAAAGCTCTGGAACAGTTTGGTGTAATTCGCCACCTCTTCTGACAACGTGGCGTTGAACATGGTGGCCATTTCATTAATGCCTTGCACCTGATTCTGCATATCGTCGATTGCCAACTGTTCCAGCTGACGTGCGGCGTTATGGCTCAGGGTTAAGGTCAGAGTAAATAGCACAATTGCCACGCTCAAAGACGTCAATACAGACAGCTTAAATCCGAGACCCATGGCGCTGAGAGAAAGACGCTTCATAAAGTACCTTTTGAGATTATTGAAGGGGTACAAGATCAACGGCAAAAAGGGCTAAATGTTTAGGGCAGAAATTATTCAAACTTAATGTGAAGTGGCTCGCATTTTGTTCGGCAGCGCTTACACTGATTCCAGTGATAATCATTCTCAATGGAGGCGATATGATTGAGTTGGCGACGGAGAATCTGGCGGGCATCGAATGTATTCACGCAGCACCGGCCGGGCAGCGCCAGGCGCGCTTGCCGACGGTGTTGTTTTATCACGGGTTTACCTCATCGAAAGAGGTTTATAGCTACTTTGCCGTGGCGCTGGCGCAGGCGGGTTTTCGCGTGATCATGCCCGATGCTGATATGCACGGCGCGCGCTATAACGGCGATACCGAACTGCGTATGACGCACTTCTGGGACATTCTTAAAAAGAACATTGATGAAGTGGCGTTGCTGGAAGCGGCGCTGCGTGAGAATGACTGGGTTGCCGATGAGCGTTTTGCCGTGGCGGGTGCATCGATGGGCGGCATGACTGCGCTGGGGGCGATGGCGCGCTATCCGCAGATTCACAGCGTGGCGTGTTTGATGGGCTCCGGCTATTTCATGCAACTGAGTCATACGCTGTTCCCGCCGCTGGTGGCGCGTACGCCTGAGCAGAAAGAGACCTTTGCCGCGCGTTTAGCGCCGCTAGCCCCGTACGATCCCAGTGAACAGTTAGACAAACTGTCGAACCGGCCATTATTGCTGTGGCACGGGGAAGCAGATGAAGTGGTGCCGTTTGCCGAAACGGTACGGTTGGAGAAAGCGTTACGCGAGGCGGGGCTCGATCAGCAAATGACCTCACTTTCTGAAAAAAATATTGGCCACAAGATCACGCCTTCGGCCCTGACCGCGCTGGTCAGTTTCTTTAAACATCATTTATAAAAATGCGGGTTGGCGTGATTGGCGCCAGCCCGTTTAGCCGGACTAAAGTTGTGATGACAACCGTTCGGCGGCGCTGGTATTGGCACTGACTGGGTTACTGCTGGCAGGCGCATCCAACCGATTAACGTAGACATAGCCTGACGCCGCGTTGCTGCTGTGACTTCTCATCTGCTGTGCAAAGTCAGCGGAGCTGGCAAGCGCGGGGGTAGACAGGAAGAGACCCAGTAAAGTGGCGATAATGATGGTTTTCATAATCGACTCCTCACTTCAGGGATTACACTCTCAGACGTTACGAAAAAGTTAAATCGTGGCGCCTGTAACTAGTGTAGTTCTTAACCAACTTGCCGCCAGATCGTCCTGTTGAACGCCTTCTTCAGAGAATTTGATGAAACACTCTCTAACTTACTGAAGCACATCACTAAGCACAAAAAGCCGTATTAACTGGCACGATAGTCGCCCTTTGATGAATTGTGCGCTTGAGTTTCCGCAAGGACGCCAGTATGATTACGCGTCAATTTTTCAGCTGCATTCAGAGGTGTGTTTCATTGGTTCAATGATCCACAACCTATAACGTTCCTTGCTTCCGTGGGCCGCAGCTGACCCTGACAGGAGGCTGAATAATCCGTAAGGAGCTATCGATGCGTCATTACGAAATCGTATTTATGGTCCACCCTGACCAGAGCGAACAGGTTCCAGGTATGATCGAGCGTTACACTGGTGCTATCACCGGTGCACAGGGCACGATTCACCGTCTGGAAGACTGGGGCCGCCGTCAGCTGGCTTACCCAATCAACAAACTGCACAAAGCTCACTATGTTCTGCTGAACGTAGAAGCGCCGCAGGAAGTGATTGACGAGCTGGAAACTAACTTCCGCTTCAACGACGCCGTTATCCGCAGCATGGTTATGCGCGTTAAGCACGCGGTAACTGAAGCATCTCCGATGGTTAAAGCTAAAGACGAGCGTCGTGATCGCCGCGAAGACTTTGCTAACGAATCGGCTGATGACTCAGATGCTGGGGATTCTGAAGAGTAATCCGACATGACGGCAAATCGACTGCGCCTGTCTGGCACTGTGTGCAAGACGCCGGTTCGAAAAGTCAGTCCGTCAGGGATTCCTCATTGCCAGTTCGTGCTTGAGCATCGTTCTGTGCAAGAGGAAGCCGGTTTCCACCGGCAAGCCTGGTGTCAAATGCCGGTGATTATCAGCGGCAGCACCCATCAGGTGATTACTCAACATATAACGGTCGGCACGCAACTCACTCTCGAAGGCTTTATTAGCTGCCATCAGGCACGCAATGGTCAGAGTAGAATGGTGTTACATGCCGAGCAGATTGATTTGATAGATTCTGGAGACTAGCCAAATGGCACGTTATTTCCGTCGTCGCAAGTTCTGCCGTTTCACCGCGGAAGGCGTTGTAGAGATTGATTACAAAGATATCGCTACACTGAAAAACTACATTACCGAAAGCGGTAAAATTGTCCCGAGCCGTATTACCGGTACTCGTGCAAAATACCAGCGCCAGCTCGCTCGTTGCATCAAGCGCGCTCGCTACCTGTCCCTGCTTCCGTACACTGATCGTCATCAGTAATCGGTAGTTGTCCATTAACGACTTTAAGAGGATAAGGTAATGCAAGTTATTCTGCTTGATAAAGTAGCAAACCTGGGCAGCCTGGGTGATCAGGTTAACGTTAAAGCGGGCTACGCTCGTAACTTCCTGGTTCCACAGGGTAAAGCTGTTCCTGCTACCAAGAAAAACGTTGAGTTCTTCGAAACACGTCGCGCTGAACTGGAAGCCAAACTGGCTGACGTTCTGGCTGCTGCTAACGCACGTGCAGAGAAAATCAACGCACTGGGCAACGTAACCATCGCGTCTAAATCAGGCGACGCTGGTAAACTGTTCGGTTCCATCGGTACCCGTGACATCGCTGATGCAGTAACTGCAGCTGGCGTTGAAGTGGCTAAAAGCGAAGTTCGTCTTCCAGAAGGCGTACTGCGCACCACCGGTGAGCACGAAGTTGACTTCCAGATCCATAGCGAAGTCTTCGCTAAACTGGTTGTGAATGTAGTTGCTGAGTAATTGGTACTCTAAATAATTCAAGGTGCAGGAAGGCGGCAAGGGAATGAATCCCCTGAGCTTACTTCGGTAAGTGACTGGGTGAATGAGCGTAGCCAACGCATCTGTAACCTGGATTATGACGAGTATACTCGGTAATGCGAAAGCGCCGGCCTTGTGCCGGCGTTTTTGTTTCTGCGTTTTACTGGGCGCGGATAAAACTGCCATCCGGCTGACGGGTAAACAGCACCGGACCGTTACTGCCATCCACCGTTAAGCCTGTCACCTCGCCTTGCGCATTCTGACGAATCTTCACCTGCTGACCATTCTGCAACGCGCTCAACGGCTGCCCATCACCTTCGACACGCGCCATGGCAAACACATCGTTCACCGGCAGATTATTATCGCGGAACAGCTGCGCTAGCGTCTGGCCTGACGCCACGTTATAGGTGCGCCATTCGCCCTGCGAATCGGTTTTCGGCGGCGTGTTCTGCGATTGATTATTATCGTAAATCTCCGCCTGCATCGGCACTTCTTTAGCGGTATTGTCTGCCGGACGCTCAACCGGGTATTGCGGCGTACTGCTCGGCCAGAGAAACGCCAGCAGTAGCACCAGCAGCGCAATCACAATGCCGCGACGATGCAGAGCGGGCAGCGGGTCCATCCAGCGCACATTGTCCAACAGATGCCAGACACGTTGCAGTGCGGCGGGAATGCGGGAAGGGTGTTCGGAAGCCATTCGTGAATCCTCCTCGCTGGCATTTTGGCGCGTAATGCGCGGCAGCCAACGTTGCAACCAAGGTAATAAAGTACGCGGTGCGCGCGTCCTGCGACGTCGTGGGGCAATCTGGCCCATGTATTCTCTCTTGTTTCGACGGTGGCAGGTGAAAACCTCGCCACAGCTATAGTATGAGCAATGCAGACGGGAAGTGCCTGGCAGCATTGAAAAATTTGACCGGTGTATTGTTTCTCTTTCCCTGAGAAATGTCATCTGCGGCGCGCGAGATTTTACGCCAGCCGCCCGCGCTGGTATGCTGCCGGTTCTATTTTTCTCCGGGATTAAGGAATCAAGATGACGACCCCTTCATTCGACAGCGTCGAATCACAAGCAAGTTACGGTATCGGTTTACAGGTAGGCCAGCAGCTGCAAGAGTCTGGACTGCAGGGTCTGCAGCCGGAAGCACTGCTCGCCGGCCTGCGCGACGCGCTGGAAGGGAACTCACCGGCCGTCCCGGTTGATGTGGTACATCGCGCCCTGCGTGAAGTGCACGAGCGCGCTGAAGGTGTGCGTCGTGAACGCGTAGAAGCAATGGCGGCAGAAGGTCAGACTTTCCTTGAGCAGAATGCGCAGCGCGAAGGCGTGAGCAGCACCGAAACCGGTCTGCAGTTCAGCGTCATCACCCAAGGCGATGGCCCGATCCCATCACGTCAGGATCGCGTCCGTGTGCATTACACCGGTAAACTGATCGATGGCACCGTATTTGACAGCTCGGTTGCACGTGGCGAGCCGGCGGAATTCCCAGTGAGCGGTGTTATCGCGGGCTGGATTGAAGCGCTGACCCTGATGCCGGTTGGCTCCAAATGGGAACTGGCGATTCCACACAACCTCGCTTACGGTGAGCGCGGTGCTGGCGCATCCATCCCGCCATTCAGCACCCTGGTGTTTGAAGTTGAGCTGCTGGAAATTCTGTAAGCACTTAAGGGCGGCACTCGCCGCCCTTGATCGTCACTTCTTCTGTAAATCTACCTGCCACAACGCAAAACCTATCTCATCGCTGCCCACCGCTTTCATCGGGTAATCGGCATGCTGCTCGATAAATTTCGTCGCTTTCGCGCCGGGCGCGGTCTCAAAACGGATATCCAGCGGCGTGGTGCTGCTAATCGGTGCCAGGCGCCAGTTGTGATCCGCCTGCGGTTTCACCTCGCCGTGCGCTTTGGTCTCACTGCTGATATAGGCGGCAACCACCGAGCGGTTCTCATCCGGTGATGCGAACGCGACATACTTATCGCCGGTGCCGGCAAACTTACCGCCATACGCGCGATAGTTGTTGGTGGCAACCAGGAAGGTGGCGTTGGGATCAATCGGCTTGCCTTGCCAACTGAGGTCCTTGATACGTGAGGCCTCTTTATTGATTAGCGTACATTCCGCATCGTAGCGTGCCGGTTGCGTCACATCGATTTGGTACTGCACACCATCGATCACATCGAAGTTATAGGTGCGGAAGTCCCAGTTGATCAGTGATTGCGGCTTGCTGCTGTGCGCATCGATCTGATTAAACTGCGCGGCGGAACACTCCAGCCACTCCTTCACCTGCGCACCGCTGACTTTCATCACCACCAACGTATTGGGATAGAGATAGAGATCGGCAGCGTTACGGAAGGTGAGATTACCTTTCTCCACTTCGACATAGCTGGCGGGATCGTTCTTACGGCCACCGGCTTTGAACGGTGCGGCGGCAGAGAGCACCGGCAGGCGGCCAAGATCGGGATCGCCCTGAATAAAGTGCTCTACGTAAGCGCGCTGCGCGTTATTAACGATCTGTACCGTGGGATCGTCCTGCACCAGCGACAAATAGCTGTACATCACGTCGGCGGATTTGCCGATCGGCTTAGCAACAAACTCGCGCGTAGCGCGATGATCCTGCGCCAGTACTTTCACCAGATTGGCATCTTCAGCCGCCAGGGATTTTTTCGCCGCGCTGTCATAAATCGGACGCGCTTCAGCTTTGCCCTGCGCTACCTGCCATTTGCCGCCGTCATTATTCAGCACTAAATCCACCACCCCGAGATGATCGCCCCACATGCCGGGCATGACGGCGGGAACCCCATTCAATGTGCCTTGTGCAATATCAGCCCCTTTTATGGCGGCGAACTCTTTGCTCGGAAACACGGCATGGGCATGGCCGAACATAATGGCGTTGATGCCTGGAACCTGGCTGAGGTAATAAACCGAGTTCTCCGCCATAGCGTGATAGGGTTCGCTGCTTAATCCGGAGTGTGGAATAGCGACGATTATTTCAGCACCTTTAGCGCGCATTTCCGGCACATAGCGCTTCGCTGTTTCAGTGATGTCATCAACCCGCACTTTTCCCTGCAGATTGTTGCGATCCCACACCATAATCTGGGGGGGAACGAAGCCGATGTAACCAATTTTTAAGCGGTGCGACGTACCGTCGCGGTCGGTAACCGTGGTTTCCTTAATTAAGTAGGGAGTAAACAGCGGTTTGCCGCTCTTTTCATCGATAATATTAGCATTGACGTAAGGGAAGCGCGCACCGGCCAGCGCGCTTTGCAGATACGGTAAACCATAATTGAATTCGTGATTGCCAAGGTTACCAACCGCGTAATCCAGCATATTCATCGCTTTATAAACCGGATGTACCTCACCCGGTTTTAGCCCTTTCGCCGCCATGTAATCACCCAGTGGACTGCCCTGAATGATATCGCCGTTATCGACCAGCACGCTGTTCTTCGCTTCGGCGCGTGCTTGCTGGATCAAGGTCGCGGTGCGCACCAGGCCAAACTTCTCGGTTGGCGTATCTTTGTAATAATCGAAATCCATCATATTGCTGTGCAGATCGGTCGTTTCCAGAATACGCAGATCTACCGTGGCAGCCTGCACCGTGGCGGCTGTAATACCGAGTGCCAATAACGACATGCTCGCTTTGAACATCGCTTGCTCCTTGTTCAGTCCAATGGGCCTCTCAAAATAATGTAAAACCATGACGAATTATCATTTCAATTTGTGATGGGACTCGGACTTTCATCTAATTTTTGCCAACTGTCTTCCGCATAAACCTATTCAGCATCCCGCCATAGCCGATGCCTTTGAACTATGATATTGATAATCATATACATTGCCGTAGCAGATCGCGCAGTCGCAGGCTGTCGAAACACAACTGCTAAAATGAATACAGATTGGCTGTTGGTGTCTGACAGGCAGAATCAGCGGAAAAGAGGTAAATAATGTTAGATAAAATTTGTCAGCTGGCGCGCGAAGCGGGTGATGCCATTATGCAGGTGTATAACGGCGCCGAGCCGGTGGACGTGACCCGCAAGTCAGATGATTCGCCGGTCACGGCGGCCGATCTCGCCGCACATCGTGTGATTTTACAGGGGCTGGCGACGCTTTCTCCGGATGTGCCGGTGCTGTCTGAAGAGGATCCGCCGAGCTGGGACGTGCGCCAGCATTGGCAGAAATACTGGCTGGTCGATCCGCTGGATGGCACCAAGGAGTTCATCAAACGCAACGGTGAATTTACGGTGAATATTGCGCTGATCGACAAGGGTAAGCCGGTGTTGGGCGTAGTTTATGCGCCGGTGTTGGGCGTCATGTATTCCGCTGCAGATAACAAAGCGTGGAAAGAGGAGAAGGGTGAGCGAACGCAGATTCATGCACGTGAAGCGCGTCCGCCGTTAGTGGTGGTGAGTCGCTCGCATTTTGATAGTGATAAAGAGCTACAAGAGTATCTGCATCAGCTGGGTGAGCATCAAACTACCGCGATCGGCTCTTCGCTGAAGTTCTGCCTGGTAGCCGAAGGTGCCGCACAGCTCTATCCGCGCTTTGGGCCGACCAACATTTGGGATACCGGCGCAGGACACGCAGTGGCGATTGCGGCCGGTGCGCATGTGCACGATTGGCAGGGCAAAACCCTTGATTACACGCCGCGCGAATCGTTTCTCAATCCCGGCTTCCGCGTTTCGCTGTTTTAATATTTGTAGCGGCGCGATAAATCGCGCCGCTACGGAATGTGCAATGATTTGATGCGGTGCTTATCTGATCGACTTTACGTCACTCACTTCTGCAATAACTCATGAATCAGCTTCATCGCCTGCTGCACTTCATCCTGCGTGAGCGGACCATCTTTGACGTAGCGCACGTGTGCGGTGTTATCCAACACCACAATGGCTGAACCGCCTTTCTCCAGCTGCCAGGCCTGACGCGCGCTGCCGTTGCTATCGACGATAAACTGCGACCACGGATACTGCTGCTTGTTGCTCTCAATACTGCTGCGCACAAACATGCTGGTGCCGGGAATGGCATCGTCGGTATTAACGATGGTGGTGGTTTGATAACGGTCGTGCGGCAGATGGGCGGCTTTAATGGCTTCAATCAGCGCGGCATTCTGCTCCTTAGCGGAAGATCGGCCAGCAATATGCAAGATGACGCGAACTTTTCCACTCAGCTGCGCGCTATTCCAGGATTTGTAGCTAAACTTATCTTTATCTTGTTGATAAACCAGCTCTCCTCTGTCGTTAACGCCAACGGCGGGTACGCGTTCACCCAGTTTGAATGCCTGTGCCGATGCCAGGACAGGGAGGAGTGCCAGTGCTATCACAGAGTGTACCAAACGCATTTTCAAACTCCTTGGTGATCCGACCAGTTGTTCATGTTCCTGCAATATTAGGCGTGGATGATGCGTCTGTCGCAATGAGTTAACAGGTTTGCAACCTATGCCACAATTCCATAATGAGTGAAGGTTTATACTGGGTTTCGTGAGGCTGATAACAGAGTATTCTGTAATGATGTGTCAATTCAGTAAAAAATTCACCTTTTCGGAACATTGGTAAGAAAGGATGCTCTATAGTTATGCCTCATTTGCGCTTCATGGGTTCGTACCAAATTTGGTTACGACGGAGCGTATTAAACATTTTAGGAGTTAAACAGCATGAAGATCTTCCAGCGCTATAATCCGCTGCAAATTGCGAAATATGTAAAAACGCTATTTAGAGGAAGGTTGTACATCAAGGATGTGGGCGCGTTCGAGTTCGATAAAGGCAAAGTGATGTTGCCACGCGTCAAAGACAAACAGCATCTCAGCGTGATGTCAGAAATCAATCGCCAGGTGCTGCGACTGCAAGCCGAGTACAACTAATTAAGCATAAGAAAGGGCGCCGATGGCGCCCTCAGTTTTTGTGCGATTGGTGTGTTAGATGCCATGAATGGCGACCCTACGACGACTCCGATTCATCCAGCGTATTCTTCGTCACATTCAGCACCGGCGGACGTTCATCAATGCGCGTCACCAGCAGCTGGTCGATGCGATAGCTATCAATATCCACCACTTCGAATTTATAGCCGGAAAACTTCACAAAATCGGTACGCTTCGGAATCTTGCGCAGCATATACATCATGAAGCCGCCGATGGTTTCGTAGTTGCCTGACTGCGGGAAGTCATCGATATCCAGCACGCGCATCACGTCATCGATAGGCGTACCGCCTTCCACCAGCCATGAATTCTCATCACGCGCCACAATCTGCTCTTCCTGACCTTGTCCTACCAGGTCGCCCATCAGCGTGGTCATCACGTCATTCAGCGTAATAATACCAACCACCAGCGCATATTCGTTCATGATCACCGCGAAGTCTTCACCGGCGGTTTTGAAGCTCTCCAGCGCTTCGGAGAGCGTCAAGGTGTCCGGAACAATCAGTGCGGAGCGAATCTGCACGCCGCTGTTGAGCGTCAGGCTCTGATTGCCGAGCACGCGCAGCAGCAGCTCTTTGGAATCGACATAACCGACGATATGGTCGATATCGCCATCACACACGATAAATTTGGAGTGCGGATGCTGCGCGATTTTGGTTTTGAGGGTGGTTTCATCTTCGTGTAAATCGAACCACACCACGTTCTCGCGCGACGTCATGGATGACGGCACGGTACGTGATTCCAGCTCGAACACGTTTTCAATCAGCTCATGTTCCTGCTTACGCAGCACACCCGCCAACGCGCCGGCTTCCACCACCGCATAGATATCGTCGGAAGTGATGTCGTCTTTACGCACCATTGGCAGTTTGAACATGCGGAAGAACACGTTAGCCAGACCGTTAAACAGCCACACCAGCGGGCGTAACACCACTAAACAGAAGCGCATCGGATTGATAATGCGCAGCGCGACGGCTTCAGGCGCAATCATGCCGACACGTTTTGGCGTCAGGTCAGCGAACAGGATGAACAGGCTGGTAACAATGGTGAAGGAGCAGATAAAGCTGAGCTGCTCCGCTAATTCGGGTGCCACGATGCGGCTGAACAGGCTATTAAAGGCGGGAGAGAAGGCAGCATCGCCCACAATACCGCCGAGAATGGCGACGGCATTCAGGCCAATCTGCACCACGGTGAAGAACATGCCGGGTTGTTCCTGCATTTTCAACACGCGCTGTGCATTGATGTTGCCTTCGTCAGCCAGCAGCTTCAACTTGATCTTGCGGGCAGCCGCCAGCGAGATCTCCGAAAGAGAAAAAAATGAACTGATTACGATCAGTAAAAGGATGACAAGCAAGCTATCGAGCATAAAAGGTCCGTTGGGTTAATCACTTGTCATTTTTGGCCTGGGCAGCGCGGGAGTGGGCGTACATCCGGTATTTGCCAGTCAAACAGGCTATCCGTGCCAAAAATGTCTGCGCCATATCGACAAGATAAGCTTAACGTCGGGGCAGAAAAAGATGCAGGCGAGGCCTGCTGGTCGCTGATTATAGCAGCAGCGCTTATCATGCCGCCAGCGGCGCGCGCGGTGTGCTCGGATTAATCCGAGTGAGCTGCTCTCTGGCGCGGAACAAGCGCATGCCTGTTGTATCGTTTCCCCCATTTACCGACAATAGCTCACTATTTGGCTTAGTCGCCGTATTTCCGCCGTTGCGGCAAAAAAGAGCGGCTATGCTGATGGGTACACGAGCGGTGGTGATACCCTTCTACAGAATAAACGCCCCTGCGGAATAGGGGCCGGCATTATTAACAGGAGTACGTGTGCCACGATTTCATATTTATTGTCTGGCCAGCCTGTTGCTTGCTGCACCTGCCGTTGAGGCGGCCAAAGTGCGCTTGCAGCTGGACGGATTGACCGGGGATTTGCAGAAAAATGTCAGGGCACGCCTGTCGACGATTGGCAGTGACGAAGTGTCCAATGACGGGCGTTTCCAGGCGCGCGTTGCGGAGGCCATTAAAGAGGGCCTCCGCGCGCTCGGCTATTACGAACCTGAGATCAATTTTGAATCGCGCCCGGCACCGCCACAAGGTGGTCGTCCGGTGCTTATCGCCCACGTAAAACCCGGTGAGCCGGTAAAAATTGGTGGCAGCACCATTGTCATCCAGGGCGAAGCGAGAACCGACAAAGATTATCAAACCTGGGTTAAACAGGGCACGCCAAAAGTCGGCACCCAGCTGAATCACGGTGCCTACGACAAATTCAAAAATGGTTTTTCCAGCCTGGCACTGCGTAATGGTTACTTCGACGGTGACTTTAAGCAAAGCCAGCTTGGTGTGTCGGTGGAACGACGTGAAGCGTTTTGGGATATCGATTACGACAGCGGCCCACGCTACCGTTTTGGCGACGTCAGTTTCCAGGGTTCGCAAATCGACGAAGCCTATCTGCAAAATCTGGTGCCCTTCAAAAAAGGCGATCACTACAGCTCGCGCGATCTGGCTGAACTCAACCGCCGCTTGTCAGCGACCGGCTGGTTTAACTCGGTGGTGGTGGCGCCGGAGTTTGATAAAGGTCGTCAAACCAAAGTATTGCCGCTCAATGCTGTTGTCTCACCACGGGTGGAAAACACCATTGAAACCGGTGTCGGTTACTCTACTGATGTGGGTCCGCGCCTGAAAGGCACATGGAAAAAACCGTGGATTAACAGCAGCGGTCACAGCCTGGCCGCCAGCGCCTACGTCTCGGCGCCGGAGCAGCAGCTCGATCTCAGCTACAAAGTCCCGCTGCTGAAAAGCCCGCTGGAGCAGTACTACACCTTCTCCGGCGGCGTGAAGCGTACCGATCTCAATGACACCAAAGCCGATACCACCACGCTGGCGATGTCGCGTAACTGGGACAGCAGCAGCGGCTGGCAGAAGGCGATTAATCTGCGCTGGAGCCTCGATCACTTTACCCAAGCGAGCGTCACCAACACCACCATGCTGCTCTATCCGGGCGTCAGCCTGAACCGCACTCGCTCGCGCGGCGGTTTAATGCCGACGTGGGGCGATTCGCAGCGCTACTCGGTGGATGTGTCGGATACCACCTGGGGATCGGACGTTGATTTCATGATCCTGCAGGCGCAAAACGTCTGGATCCGTACCCTCGCCGATAAGCATCGCTTTGTGGCGCGCGGTAATGTGGGTTGGATCGAAACCAATGATTTCGACAAAGTGCCACCGGATCTGCGCTTCTTCGCCGGTGGTGACCGCAGTATTCGCGGCTACAAATACAAAGATGTGTCGCCGCGTGATGACAACGGCAAGCTGACCGGCGCCTCAAAAATGGCCACCGGCTCGCTCGAGTATCAATACAACGTGACCGGCAAATGGTGGGGCGCGGTGTTTGTCGATTCCGGTGAAGCGGTCAACGACATCAAACAGAGTAACTTGAAAACCGGCGCCGGCTTTGGCGTGCGCTGGTCTTCTCCGGTAGGGCCGATCAAGTTCGATATCGCGCGGCCAATTGGCGATGACAAGGAGCATGGATTGCAATTTTACGTAGGATTGGGGCCTGAACTATGAAGCTGTGGAAAAAGGTCCTGATTGGCATGGGTATTTTTTTGCTGCTGCTGGTCGGCAGCATCGCCTTTTTGGTTGGCACCACGCCGGGTTTGCATCTGCTGCTGAAAGGCGCCGATCGCTGGGTGCCTGGCTTATCGATCAAACAGGTTGATGGCGGCTGGCGCGATCTCACGCTTAGCGGCGTGAAGTATGAGATTCCAGGCGTAAGCGTGGATGCAGGACGCTTTCATCTGGCGCTGAATCTGAATTGCCTGCTGCACTCGTCGGTATGCGTTAACGACATTGCGCTGCAGGACGTTAGCGTGGTGGTGGATAGCAAAAAAATGGCGCCCGCCAGCGCACCGCCGCCAGAAGAGGAGAGCGGCAGCACCAATCTCAGCACGCCGTATCCGATCACGCTGAGTAAAGTGGGTCTGCATAACATCAACGTAAAAGTGGATGATACGGCAATTTCCCTGCTGGATTTCACCACCGGTCTACAGTGGCAAGATCGCGCGCTAACGCTGACACCGACTCACATCCAAAGCTTGCTGATCGCGCTGCCTAAAGCGGCGAAAGTGGTTGATGAGCAAGTGGTACAGCCCAAAGTGCAGCAGCCGCAGCCGGCAGAAAAGCCGCTGGGCGAAACGCTGCAGGCGATGTTTGCCCAGCCGCTGCTTCCGGCACTGCCAGACTTCCAGCTACCGCTGGATATCACCGTGCAGGAGTTGCTGGGAGAGCAGCTGCGCATTACCGGCGATACCGATGTGTCGATTACGCGTCTGCTGCTGAAAGCCAAAACCGCCGATCGCCATCTGCAGCTGGAAACCTTCGATGTTGATTCGCCGCAAGGGCAGCTCAACGCCAGCGGAGAAGCGACCTTAGCCGATAACTGGCCGGTGAATTTTGCGCTGAACGGCACGCTCAATGTTGATCCCATCAAGGGCGAGAAGATCAAAATGAACCTCGGCGGCGCGATGCGTGACGAGCTGAAGCTGGGGCTGAATCTCTCCGGCCCGGTGCGCGCGCAGCTGGATGCCACCGCGCAGCCCGCCGTTGCCGGCTTACCGCTGGCGCTGCAGCTGACCAGCCCACAGCTGCGCTGGCCGCTTAGCGGAGCGGTGCAGTATCAGGCGGATAATCTCGATTACCAGTTCAAAGGCAAAGCCACCGATTACGTGATGTCGCTGCGCACCGCTGTAAAAGGCGAAGGTGTGCCGCCGGCGACGATTGCGCTGGACGGCAAAGGCAACGAACAGCAATTCAATCTCGACAAGCTGCGCGTCGCGGCGCTGCAGGGCAATATCGATCTCACGGCGCTGGTGGACTGGAGCAAGGCCATTAGCTGGCGCAGCGAGCTGACGCTGTCGGGCATCAACACCGCCAAACAGTATCCGGATTGGCCAGCGAAGCTGGACGGTAAAATCGCCACGCGCGGCAGTCTGTACGGCGGCAGCTGGCAGCTCAGCGTGCCGCAGCTGGAGCTGAAAGGTAACGTCAAACAGAATGCGGTGAGCGCGAAGGGCACGTTGACCGGCAACAGCTACAACCAGTGGAAAGTTCCCGGCCTCAACATTGCGCTGGGCCGTAACCATCTGGATGTAAAAGGCGAGCTGGGCGATACGCTCAATCTTGATGCGACGATTGATGCACCCAATCTGGATAACGCGCTGCCGGGCCTGGGCGGCGTCGCCAAAGGAACCATCAAAGCGCGCGGAACCTTGCAGGCACCGCAGCTGCTGGCCGATCTTACGGCAACCGGTTTACGCTGGCAGCAGCTGCAAATTCGCCGTGTGGCGCTGCAGGGCGATGTGAAATCCAGCGATCAAATCGCCGGTAAGCTGCAACTGCGGGTGGAACAACTGCAGCAGGATGCGCTGAAAGTGAACCTGCTGACGCTGAACGCTGACGGCAACGAAAAGCAGCATCAGCTGAAGCTCGACGTGCAGGGTGAACCGGTTTCTGGCCAGCTGGCGCTGAATGGCAGCTTCGATCGCAAAACCGAGCGCTGGCAGGGTAATCTCAACAATACCCGTTTTGATACGCCGGTGGGTGAATGGCGCCTGACGCGCGCGATGGCGATTGATTACCTCAACAGCAAGCAAACCGCGACCATTGGACCGCACTGCTGGCAGAATCCGAACGCGCAGCTATGCGTGCCGGAACCGATTGAAGCGGGCGCCAGCGGACATGCGCATGTGGTGCTCAATCGTTTCGATCTGGCGATGCTCAAACCGTTCCTCACCGATGCCACCAAACTGAACGGCGTGTTCAGCGGTGATGCACGCGTTAACTGGACCGCTGACGGCGCGCTGCCGACCGGCACCGTGGCGCTGAAAGGCAACGGCGTAAAAGTGGAGCAGGATGTGCAGGGCAACACCTTGCCAATCGCCTTCGACACGCTGAATCTGAATGCGGCGCTGCAAAATGGGCGTGCCCAACTGAATTGGCTGATCCACATCGTTAACAACGGCCAGCTCAGCGGCAACGTGCAAATTGCCGATCCTGAGAACCGTCGTCAGCTGTCGGGTAACATCGGAATCAGCAATATCTCGCTGGCGATGCTCAATCCGGCGCTGATGCAGGGTGAGAAGATCAAAGGCAACCTCAACAGCAATCTGCGTCTGGCCGGTTCGCTGCAGCAGCCGCAGGTATTTGGCCAGCTGGGGCTGAGCGATGTGGATGTCGACGGCAGCTTTATGCCGGTCGATCTCACCGCCGCCAATCTCAACATGGTGTTCAATGGCATGAGCTCAACGCTCAACGGCATGATTCAAACGGCGCAAGGCAATCTTAACCTGAGCGGTAACGCCGACTGGAGCCAGCTGGACAACTGGCGTGCGCGCGTCGCCGCCCAGGGCAGCCGTATACGCGTCACTGTGCCGCCGATGGTGCGCATGGATGTCTCGCCGGATCTGGTGTTCGAAGCCACGCCAGCCGCGTTCAATCTCGACGGCAAAGTGGATATTCCGTGGGCGCGCATCACCGTACAGGAAGTGCCGGAAAGCGCGACCGGCGTCTCGTCTGATGAAGTGATGCTGGATCAAAATCTCAAGCCGATTGCGCCGAAAACTGCGGCGATCCCGATCAATAGCAATCTGGTGATTCACGTCGGCAACGACGTGCGCCTCTCGGCATTTGGCCTGAAAGCCAAGCTGAATGGCGATCTCAAACTGGCGCAGGATAAAAATGGTCTCGGCCTAAATGGCCAAATCAACATTCCATCTGGCCGTTTCCACGCTTATGGTCAGGATCTGGTGGTGCGCAAAGGTGAGCTGCAATTTGCCGGTCCGCCGGATCAGCCTTACGTCAACCTTGAAGCCATCCGTAATCCGGAGGCAACCGAAGACGATGTTACCGCCGGATTGCGTGTCACCGGATTGGCGGATGAGCCGAAAGTGGAAGTGTTCTCCGACCCGGCCATGTCGCAACAGGAAGCGCTTTCTTACCTGTTACGCGGTCAGGGACTCAACAGCGATGGTGACAGCAACGCATTAACTTCCGCGCTGGTGGGATTGGGGGTTGCGCAAAGTGGTCAGGTTGTGGGTAAAATCGGCGAGACATTCGGTGTCAGTAACCTCGCGGTTGATACCGCTGGCGTAGGTGATAGTCAGCAGGTACAGGTGAGTGGTTACGTGTTGCCGGGTCTACAAGTAAAATACGGTGTTGGCATATTTGATTCACTGGCGACGTTAACCTTGCGTTATCGCCTGATGCCCAAACTCTATTTAGAAGCCGTGTCGGGTCTCGACCAGGCACTGGATCTGCTCTATCAGTTTGAGTTTTAGCAATGCGAATAATTGTCTATGGCAGTTTACGGCGCAAACAGGGAAACAGTCATTGGATGACGAATGCGCAGTGGCTCGGCGACCATCAGATTGTAGGGTTTGATCTCTACAATCTTGGTCACTATCCGGGTGTGGTGGAAGGAGAAGGCAGCGTCTATTGCGAGGTGTACCGCATTGACGCCAGCACGCTCGGCGAGCTTGATGCCCTGCGTACCAAGAATGGCGAATACAAACGCCAGCTTATTCAGACGCCTTACGGCAGTGCCTGGCTGTATGTCTATCAGCGTTCGATAACCGGGCGCACGCGTATCGCGAGCGGCGACTGGCTAAGGCGCGATGGCGAAAGTCACCCAAAATAATTCAGGGTGCAGGAAGGCGGCAAACGAGAGAATCCCGATGAGCTTACTCAAGTAAGCGATTCGGGTGAGCGAAAGCAGCCAACGCACCTGCAGCTTGAAGTATGAAGGGGGATAGCACAAATAAAAACACCGTCCATAGGACGGTGTTTTTTTATGCGTGACAGAAAAAGCTTATTTCTTCTGGGCGCGCTCGTAGGAAGCAATGATTTCAGCTTTCGCCGCTTCTGCATTGTCCCAGCCGTCAACTTTCACCCATTTGCCTTTTTCCAGATCTTTGTAGTGCTCGAAGAAGTGGGTGATCTGCGCTTTCAGCAGTTCTGGCAGGTCGTTCACATCTTTGATGTGATCGTACTCTTTGCTCAGCTTGGTGTGCGGAACCGCAACCAGTTTGGCATCTTCGCCAGACTCGTCGGTCATTTTCAGCACGCCAACGGGACGGCAGCGGATCACTGAGCCCGGCACCAGCGGATACGGGGTTGGCACCAGCACGTCAACCGGATCACCGTCCAGAGACAGGGTGTGGTTGATGTAGCCGTAGTTGCACGGGTAGAACATGGCGGTAGACATGAAACGGTCTACAAACAGGGCGCCAGACTCTTTGTCGACTTCATATTTGATCGGATCGGCGTTAGCCGGGATCTCAATGACAACGTAGATATCTTCTGGCAACTCTTTACCTGCAGGCACCTGGTTCAAACTCATCTGGCTTTCCTTCATTAGTCATATGTTGAGTGACGGCTATTATAGCCAACTGACTCTGAAAGTATGCCCCCTTTTTGGCGTTTCGGAATGCTCCAACCCGCTACTTCGCGGTGACAAACAGCGAGACGATGCCGGCAGCAATCAGCGGTCCAACCGGCACGCCACGGAAGAAGGCGACGCCAATCACCGTACCAATCAACAGTCCACCAATCACCGACGGCTGCACGCTCATAAAGTTCACACCGCGACCGCCCAGCCAGGCAACAAAAATGCCCACCACAATCGCCACGATGGATTGCCAGTTGGCGAAGGATTTCAGCAGCGAAGAGGCCGGCAGCGTGCCGCTGGCCAGCGGTGCCATTACGGCGACGGTAAGGATAATAATGCCGATCTGAATGCCCTGCTTCTCCACATAGGGGAAGAACTGCGACAACGGCGTGAGCTTGATCGCCAGCAGGATCAGTATCGAAATGGTAACGGCGCTGTTATGCACGAAATAGCTGAGGACGGCGAGGCAAACAAGAATGATGGTGGAGGCATAGGCAGCCATGGTTTCTCCCTGAAGATCGATGGGCGCGCTGACAAGTGCCAGCGCTCAGCGTTTTTTTAACGCCCCCATTAATCAACAATCGTCGGGGTTGGCGCAACTGCCTTTGTTAATTGATTGCAACATCAGCGCTTGATTGCGTACCAGGCTCACGCCCTGCGCGCCGACGGAAAGTGCCGCCATGGTGCCCTGGCTGCTGAGGAAATAGCTGCGGCTGGCATCCAGCCAGCTATCGCGATAAGCCAGCCATGCACGCTGGGCGCTACGCAATTTGTCTTTTGGTTCACCGGTTAATTTTTTCATCACTTGGGTGTACTGCGCGTTCATCTCCTTATCCCACGCTTTATTGGCCGTGTCATAGCATTGCGACATGGCGAGCGTGGTGGATTCCCGGTTCATACACTGGTCTAGCTGCTGGTCGATGGGGGAGGTTTGTTGTGCCGTGGCAAAACCACTGACCAGTAAACACGCGATCGGAAGCCATGTTTTCATCGTTTCAATCCTTAAATTTTGTGGCAGCGGACTTCAGTAAAAATGAAGCGTAAGTGATCGTCAGCAGATTGACCATCAACAATGGATAAAGTTTCTGCGATCAACTGCCGATAATCTCTCCGTTTTAGGGCCAGCGGATTTCTGCCTTTTCTTGCAAACGGGGATAATCATGATTAAACAGCTATCAATTCGTACTGCATTACTCACGCTCCTGGCATTTATGACGCTGCTGCTGCTGGCGGTGAGCGCTATGGGCATCTCTGCGATTAACTCAGGCAATCAATCACTGGATGCACTCAACCGCATTCAAGGGGTTGAGCTCAACAGTTTGTATCAAAGCCGTTCGGAGCTGATGCGCGCTCGCGCCAACGCCGCGCTGGCGGTGCGTAAAATTGAAATTGGTTTACTGGATGAGGGTGATGTCGTCACCAAACAAACTCAGGCGGCGGTAGAGAGTTCACACCAGTATTTAAAAGCGTTTGTCGATGCCGGAACGGTGACGGCACATGGAAAAACGCTGGCCGATGCGGTGGTCACAACCTATGGCGCGTACGAGAAAGAGGGCATCACGCCAATGATTGATGCCCTGAAGAAGCAGTACACCGACGAATACTATCAAGTGCTGGAAGGCAAACAATCGGCGCTGGCAGCCACCTACTCTAAAGCCGTCAATGATTTCAGCGTTTATGCCAATGAAGTCTCTGCGGCGCGTCTGGCGCAGGCGGCACACAATGAACTGCAGCTGAAGATACTGATTGGTGTTTCAGTGGCGTTGACATTGCTGCTGATTGCGCTGGCCTGGCAGCTGCTGCGTCGTCTGCTGCTGCGTCCTCTCGATAGCGCGATTCTGCATCTGGAGCAAATTGCCGCGGGTGATTTGTCGCAGCCGCTGCCTGCTGCCGGAAAGAACGAGTTGGGCCGTCTCAATCAGGCACTGGCCAACATGCAGCTGGCACTGAGCAGTTCAGTGAGCCAGGTGCGCGAAGCCAGCTTGCAAATTGATGTCGGCAGCCGCGAACTGGCGGCGGGCACCGTGCATCTTTCACAGCGTACCGAAGAGTCGGCCGCCTCGCTGGAGCAAACCGCCGCCAGCATGGAGCAACTGACCGCCACCGTGCGCCTCAACGCCAGCAATGCCAAAGAGGCCAATCAACTCGCCAGCAATGTTTCCGACAGCGCCGATCGCGGTGCCGAAGTCGTCGGCTACGTGATGGAGAAGATGCAGGAGATTACCCAAAGCTCTAACCGCATCGGTGACATCCTCAGCGTGATTGACGGTATTGCCTTCCAGACCAATATTCTTGCGCTGAACGCCTCGGTTGAAGCGGCGCGAGCGGGCGAGCAAGGGCGCGGTTTTGCCGTGGTCGCCAATGAAGTGCGCACGCTGGCGGGCCGAAGCGCGACCGCGGCTAAAGAGATCCGTGAGCTGATTGCGGAATCACAAACGCGGGTGAAAGAGGGCAGCGACATGGCCACCCGCGCCGGTGAAACCATGGATGAGATCTCCAGTGAAGTGATGCGCGTCACCACGCTGATGAAAGAGATCTCCATCGCGTCGGAAGAGCAGAGTCGTGGCATCGAACAGGTGAATCAGGCGGTAACGCAGATGGATGAGGCTGCGCAGCAGAACGCCGCGTTAGTTGAAGAAGCCAGCGCTGCTACACAATCACTGGAAGCGCAGTCGCAGCAGTTGCAGGAATCAATGGCACAATTCCGCGTGGTTGCGGCGTAATAAAACAATAAGGTCGCTAGAAATAGCGACCTAATAATCAACTTATTGCCGCGCATATTTATACGCGGCACATTAATAAGCCTTTATTTATTCTTTTGATGCGTGCGAATCTTTTCCGCTAGCTCATCATCTTCTTCATAAAAATAGGAGGGTGAGACGTCAAGCACCTCTGCCAATCGCTGCGCTGTATCCAAATCAGCCTGATGAATTCCTTTCTCGTAACGATTAATTCGCGTACTGGCAACAAACTCATCAATTCCTGCGGCAATTCCCAATCTTTTCTGCGACAAGCCTTTAGCCAGACGCGCTTGTTTCAGGCGTTTCTGGAAGGTTTGATTGAGAGGGCAGGTCGATTTCATGACTACGAGAATCGTAGATTTACTGCTTGTCAGATACTACGAGTAACGTAGTATCGTTAATTGAACAGATAAGCGGACTAAGGAGAGTGACGTGAATAATTCAAAACAAGACTGGCACCCCGCCGATATTATTGCTGCCCTGCGAAAGAAAGGAACTTCAATGGCGGCAGTATCACGACAATCCGGTTTATGCTCCACCACACTCGCCAATGCATTAGTGCGGCCGTGGCCCAAAGGGGAATTATTAATTGCCGAAGCGATTGGTATTCCGCCCGCCGAAATCTGGCCAAGTCGATATTATGCGGAGGACGGCGCGCTTATTAATCGGCAGGCAAAGATCAGAAATATGAAAACAAAAAGCCCGCACTAAGGCGGGCTTTGCACAGCGTGACCATGGCTTACGCTGAATGATCGTCCGGGTATTCACGGATGAAACGTTCAACGTCACCGACCATTGAGTCGTTGCCGCAGAAGAACGGGCAGCGCTGGTGCAGGGTTTCTGGCTGAATATCCAGAATGCGATTGGCGCCATCGCTGGCTTTACCACCCGCTTGCTCTGCCAGGAATGCCATTGGGTTGCATTCATACAATAGGCGTAGCTTACCTTGCGGATGGCTGGCAGTGCTTGGGTAAAGATAGATGCCGCCTTTCAGCAGGTTACGGTGGAAATCGGCCACCAGTGAACCAATGTAGCGTGAGGTATATGGGCGCTTAGTGGCGATATCTTCTTCCTGACAGAACTTCAGGTATTTCTTCACGCCCTGCGGGAAGCGAATGTAGTTACCTTCGTTGATGGAGTAGGTGTAACCCTTCTCCGGGAAGGTCATACGCTCGTGGCTCAGGCAGAACACACCGAGCGACGGATCGTAGGTAAACGCATGCACGCCCACGCCGGTGGTATACACCATCATGGTTGAAGAACCGTAAACCACGTAACCCGCAGCAACTTGTTTGTTGCCTGGCTGCATGAAATCGGCTTCGGTGATTGGCGTGCCTGGCTCACTGATACGGTGATAGATGGAGAAAATGGTCCCGACGGAAACGTTAACGTCGATGTTCGAAGAGCCATCCAGCGGATCCATCAACACCACGTATTTGCCATTCTCTGAGCCTTCAAAGATGACGAACTCGTCTTCTTCTTCAGACGCGATACCGGCCACCACTCCGCGCGCTTTCAAAGCGGCTTTCAGCTTTTCGTTAGCGAACAGGTCGAGCTTCATCTGCTGCTCGCCCTGCACGTTTTCCACGCCGCTGGCACCCAGAATATCCACCAGACCCGCTTTATTGATGTCGCGGTGGATAATTTTAGCGCCAAGCTTAATGGAAGAAATCAGCGCCGTCAGTTCACCTGTGGCGTGTGGAAAGTCGTGTTGCTTCTCGACGATAAATTCGCCTAACGTTTTCATAACACATTCCCTGCATCTACGATGGAGTGGCAGCAGCTGTAACAAGCTACCAACGTATGAGCGCAGTTTAGCCGATTGAACTTTAAAAACCATAGTCCTAATCCGTTTCTTCCCTTTCAACTCGGCGTTACACTGTGCGCCGAACTTTTGAGTAATGGATCTCTTTATGCGTATTCACATCCTCGGGATTTGTGGCACTTTCATGGGCGGACTGGCGATGCTGGCACGCTCGCTGGGACACGAAGTGACCGGCTCAGACGCCAATGTCTATCCGCCGATGAGCACGTTGCTGGAGCAGCAAGGCATTGAATTGACAGAAGGTTACGATGCCAGCCAGCTTGACCATCAACCGGATCTGGTGATCATTGGTAACGCGATGACGCGCGGCAATCCCTGTGTCGAAGCGGTGCTGGAGCGCAACATTCCTTACCTGTCTGGCCCGCAGTGGCTGCACGATTTCGTCTTGCGCGATCGTTGGGTGCTGGCGGTAGCCGGAACGCACGGTAAAACCACCACAGCCGGCATGGCAGCGTGGATTCTCGAGGCCTGCGGCCTTGAACCCGGCTTCATCATCGGTGGGGTGCCAGGAAACTTCGACGTTTCGGCAAAATTAGGAAAAAGTCCATTCTTCGTCATCGAAGCGGATGAGTACGACAGCGCGTTCTTTGATAAGCGTTCCAAGTTTGTGCATTACTGCCCGCGCACGCTGATCCTCAACAACCTCGAATTCGATCACGCGGATATTTTTGACGATCTGCGTGCGATCCAGAAGCAGTTCCATCACCTGATCCGCATCGTGCCGGGCCAGGGAAAAATCCTGCTGCCGGAACACGATAACAACCTTAAGCAAGTGATGGCGATGGGCTGCTGGAGCGAGCAGGAAACCGTTGGCGATAACGGTCACTGGCAGGCGAAAAAGCTGACGCCCGACTCCTCACATTGGGAAATCTGGCTCGACGGCGAGAAAGTCGGCGAAGTGAACTGGGCGTTGGTGGGCGAACACAACATGCATAACGGGCTGATGGCGATTGCGGCCGCACGTCATGTCGGTGTGAAACCGGTGGATGCCGGTGAAGCGCTGAGCAGCTTTATTAATGCCCGGCGTCGCCTTGAGCTGCGTGGTGAAGTGAATGCCATCAAGGTGTATGACGATTTTGCTCACCATCCAACCGCGATTCTCGCCACGCTGGCGGCGCTGCGCAGTAAAGTGGGCGGCACGGCGCGCATTCTGGCGGTACTCGAACCGCGCTCCAATACCATGAAGATGGGTGTGAGCAAGAATGAGCTAGCGCCTTCGCTGGGCCGTGCAGATGAAGTGTTCCTGTTCCAGCCGCACCATATTCCGTGGCAGGTTTCCGATGTGGCAGAAGCATGCATCCAACCGGCGCAGTGGAGTGCGGATATCGATACGCTGGTCGAGATGGTGGCGAAAAAAGCCCAGCCAGGCGATTCAATTCTGGTGATGAGTAACGGCGGGTTTGGTGGTATTCACCAGAAACTGCTGGAGCGGTTAGGGCGGTAATTGTGCGGGTTTCCCCTCATCCCAACCTTCTCCCGCCTGCGGGAGAAGGGGCCGATCGAGCTCCGATGTGACAATGAAGCTCCACCTAAACATTCCCTCGCCCGCTTGCGGGAGAGGGTTAGGGTGAGGGGAAAAGCGCAGAGAACTTAAGCTTCTGCCAGCTCGCGCAGATACTGGAAAATCAGGCGGGCGGATTTTGGTGGTTTGTTCGCGGCTTTCTCTTTCTGCGCGTTGCGGATCATGCTGCGCAGCTGCTGACGATCGGCATGCGGATAGAGGTTAAACACCTCAGCTACGGCATCATCACCCTTCTCGATTAAACGATCGCGCAATATCTCAAGTTTGTGGAACAGCGCAACCTGTTGGTTGTGACGGTTCTTCAGCTTATCCAGCGCCTGACGAATTGGATCTTCATCACGGGAGCGCAGCATCTTACCGATCAGCTGCAGCTGACGGCGACGGCCTTCTTTCTTAATACGCTGCGCCAGTTCAATCGCGTCGCGCAGTTGTTCGTCGAGCGGGATTTTGTCGAGCGAGTTTTTCCCCAGGTCAACGAGCTCGGCGCCAAGGCGTTTTAGCTCTTCGGCATCGCGTTTAATTTCGCTTTTGCTGACCCAGATAATCTCTTCATCTTCTTCGTCATTATTATCCGGCACATCGTCGAGCCAGTCTTCGGGCTGCTTGGTCATCTCATGGCTCCCTAAAAAAAAGAGGCTAATCCTACCAGTTTATCGGGCGACTGCGAAATTGTTCTCTGAGTCTGATAGACTCAATTCATTCATACTTAAGATTAGACGGCAGGTCGATGAACGTATCTACTCAGGTTGCAGAACAACGTAAAGTGTTGGAACAGGCTGTCGCGCAGGCGTTGGAATTGGCAAAAGCCAGCACCGATGGCGCTGAAGTGGCGGTCACGAAAACCACCGGCATCGGCGTCAGTACCCGCTATGGCGAAGTGGAAAACGTCGAATTCAACAGCGATGGTGCGCTTGGCATCACCGTCTACCATCAAAATCGTAAAGGCAGCGCCTCCTCAACCGACCTCAGCCCGGATGCCATCAAACGCACCGTGCAGGCGGCGATCGATATTGCGCGCTACACCTCGGTGGATCCGTTCGGCGCACCGGCCGATCCGGATCTGCTGGCATTTGACGCGCCGGATCTCGATCTTTACCACCCGTGGGAGATCGATGCCGATCGCGCGATCGAACTGGCGGCGCAGGCGGAGCAAGCTTCACTGCAGGCCGACAAGCGCATCACCAATACCGAAGGCGGCAGCTTCAACAGCCACGTCGGTATCAAAGTCTTTGGTAACAGCCACGGCATGCTGCAGAGCTACTGCTCGAGCCGCCATTCGCTCTCCAGCTGCGTCATTGCTGAGCAGGACGGCAATATGGAGCGCGATTACGCGTACACCATTGGCCGCTCGTTTGACGATCTGAAAAGCGCAGATTGGGTCGGTGCAGAGTGCGCCCGTCGTGTGCTGGCACGTCTGGCACCGCGCAAGCTCTCCACCATGAAGGCGCCGGTGATTTTCGCGCCGGAAGTAGCGACCGGCCTGTTTGGCCATCTGGTTGGCATGATCAGCGGCAGCAGCGTCTATCGTAAATCCACCTTCCTGCTCGATTCACTCGGTAAGCAGATTCTGCCAGAGTGGCTGACGATTGAAGAGCACCCACATCTGCTGAAAGGATTGGCTTCCACGCCGTTCGACAGCGAAGGTGTGCGCACCCAATCGCGTGACATCATTAAAGATGGCGTGCTGCAAAACTGGCTACTGACCAGCTACTCGGCGCGTAAGCTGGGCTTGCAAAGCACCGGTCATGCCGGCGGCATCCACAACTGGCGCATTGCCGGTCAGGGCCACAGCTTTGACGACATGCTGAAGCAGATGGGCACCGGTTTAGTGGTCACCGAGATGATGGGTTCCAGCATCAACGGCATGACCGGTGACTATTCACGCGGCGCGTCAGGCTTCTGGGTCGAAAACGGTGAGATTCAATACCCTGTGAGCGAGATCACAATCGCCGGTAACCTCAGGGATATGTGGCTCAATATGGTAACTGTCGGTAACGACATTGAAACCCGCAGCAATATACAATGTGGTTCGGTGCTGCTGCCGGAGATGAAAATCGCCGGACAATAAGAGTCATCGCTTCCTGAAAGCAGCCCATGAGGCTGCTTTTTTTTGGCCCGACAATAATAAAAGGAAATACCAATGCGTAATAAGCATGTGATTGCAATGTTGTCTTTGTCGCTGTTGTTCTCCTCGGCTAGCGTGTTTGCGGCCGATTTAGAAAAAGATATGGACGCGCTTAAGGATGGTCTGAGCGTGGTAAAGAAAACCTCTGACGCGCAGGAGATGCATACCGCGCTGGGCAAAATGCGCCAGGCGGCAACGGATGCAAAACAGTCTACGCCAGAGAAACTGGAAGGAAAGGCTGCCGATAGCGCGGAGATCAAGGATTATCATGCCGGCCTGGATTCGCTGATTGCACAGATCGATGTGGTTGATCAGCTGGCGCAAGCTAACAAGCTGGATGAAGCCAAAACCGAAGCGAAGAAACTGGAAGATATTCGCAACGCCAACCATAAGAAATTCCGCTGATAACCCGGCCAGCCCAGTGGCTGGCCTTATTTCTTCCCACCGTCCCTGTCCGTTTCACCGCTTTAGTCGCTATAAATCCCTCACATCCTGCATTTTGTGACCGATCTCGCACACTCTGTGCGTCCTGAGATCTGACGCACACTCGCCCGTGGGATTTCCACTTTGAGGTGGAAAAGATGCGTCTCAACAGCCTGTAGTGGAAAGCGTAATTTCTTTTCAACGCGAATTATCTGTAATTGTCCGCTGTAAACAGGAGTAACAAGGTGAGGAGTGAAGCTGTCCCGCTGAAACAGAGCACGCCGGAAGCGATTCAGGCGCTGGCGGATAAGGTGTTAAGCCAAATTGCAGCAATCTACGCCGCGCACCATATCGAAGCCAACGCCGTACAACAGCAGATGCTGGCTTCACATGTCCGTGCGATGGCATCGCGCTCCCTGACGGGAGAAGCGCTGCCAGAGGTGGAAGCTGAACTGTTTGAAGATATCTCGCCGGAAACCATGGCGCTGGCGCAGCAGGTCGTTGATCTGTTTGGCAATCTGCCAAAAGAGGAAGCCTGGCTGTTATCGGTCCATATCGAAGTGGCGAAATCCAACGAAGCATAATTTAAGCGAATGACGCGCTTACAGCGCGAATGAAGCGTGAATCGAGAGGAATTGAACATGGTAACTGTAGTGATTGGCGATCGTCTGGGTAAAGGTCAGAAAGTAGCGGCGGGTATCGAAAAAGCCGGTGGTCGTGCGGTAGTCGTCCCAGGCGTGGCAGCCGACATGAAGTTGGGTGACGTGATGAAAGCCGAAAACGCCGATTTCGGCATCTCCTTTTGCGGCAGCGGCGGCGCCGGTGCGATTACCGCGCAGAACAAATATGGCTACAAAGCTAAACACGGTATGCGTTCGATTGACGAAGGCGTCACCGCCATCAACGAAGGTGCCACCGTGCTGGGCTTCGGCTTTATGGATAAAGAAGAGCTGGGTGAGCGTCTGGTGCTGGCCTGGAACAAAAAATACGGCAGCTAAGTATGAAACAGCAATACGAGACCCAGGTAACGGTGCAGGGCAAAGGCGACAGTAAAGCAAAAGCCTTTGCCGATGCGCTGAGTAAGGTGCAGCAGCAAGTGCTGCGCACCAGCCAAAAGATTCTGTTGCGCATTGAACCCATGGATGTGCGGGTGCTGCGCGCGCAGGAGAGTGTGCGAAAGGAGAAGTTTCTGTTCTTCTTCCTCGCGCGCGAGCGACGGAATTACAGCGTTGAGCTGGAGATTACCGTTAGCGTCACCGTGATCGACACCGAGAAGGTTGAATTTACGGCGACCTAAAAGAACCGCCCGACATCGCATGTGTAGGGTAAAAACGACAACAAAGGGTCAACAATATGTTTTTAATCATTTTGTTTAAGTCGTTAATCATTGGTGGATTGGTTGGCGTCGGAGTAGGAGCGGGCGCAGCGCGCATGTTCCACGCACCGACCACCCAAGGTATGGGCGCATTTCGTACCCTGGGTGAACTCAATTCCTGTGAAGGCGATCCGGCATCGCACTTCTCCTTTGGTCTCGGCTTCTTCTTTAACGCCTGGGCATCATCTGTAGCAGCAGGCTCCTTCACGCAGGACGTCGATCACCGCATTCTGCCGAACTGGGGCGCGGCGGCATTGATGGTGAAAAATCGCAACGTGGCAGAAACCCTGCATAACCCGAAACGCATGGCAATCGCCTGCGGCATCATCGGCATGATTGTGGTGGCCTTCCTGAATAGCACCGCATCAGCGGTTCCGGCGGCGCTGCAGGTTACGGCAGTCAAAGTGCTGGTGCCCGCGGCTAACCTGCTGGTGAACACCGTGATGCCGGTCATCTTCTGGCTGGCGGCCATTGATGCCGGTAAGAAATCAGGCTTCTGGGCGACCATTTTTGGTGGTCTGGCGCAGCTGATCATGGGTAACGCAGTGCCAGGTTTGGTGCTCGGCATCCTGATTGGTAAAGGCGTGGAAGAGAGCGGCTGGAACAAAGTCACCAAAGTAATGATGTTCGCCATCGTGCTGCTGTTTGCTTTGAGCGGCTTCTTCCGCGGTTTCGACATGAAACTGCTGCAATCCTTCCAGCTGGGTATTCCGGGCTGGCTGGATATGATCCACAACAGCGTCAGCGGCAAATAAGGAGCCATCAGCATGAACGAGAACGAAAACAAAGGGTTCTGGTACGCCGACTGGTCTTTCCCGATTTTTGTTGGCCTGCTCTCATCCGGCGTGTTTGCCGGTACGCATATGTATTACCTGTACGGTATCGGTGCGTTTAACGAAGTGGCGTTTGTGTCGATGCTGCGTTCCGGTATGGAAACCGGCGTGTACGGCGCGGTCGCGGCGTTTGGCGCCAGCTTCCTGTTCGCGCGCATTATCGAAGGTTCGCTGGTGGGGATTCTCGATATTGGCGGCGCGATCCAGACCGGCGTCGGCCTTGGCGTGCCGGCGCTGCTGCTCGGTGCCGGTATCGTGTTTCCGGTGGCGAACTTTGCCGCCTCACTGGCAACCGGTTTGGTGGTGGGTTTAGCGATTGGTTATCTGATCATCCTGGCGCGTAAGTTCACCATCAACCAGAGCGACTCAACCTACGGCGCAGACGTAATGATGGGCGCGGGTAACGCGTCAGGTCGCTTCCTTGGGCCATTGATTATCCTCTCCGCAATGGCCGCGTCGATCCCCATCGGTCTCGGTTCGCTGGTGGGTGCGCTGTTGTTCTACCTGTGGAATAAGCCAATTACCGGCGGCGCGATTCTTGGCGCGATGGCGCTGGGTGCGATGTTCCCGATTTCGCTGTAATGCCGTAATTCTAACGACCCACACATCTGTAGCGGCGCAATTTATTGCGCGATAAATCGCGCCGCTACGATATGAGCGTTTGTATGAGAGGAGTGAGCATGTTTGATCTGATTCTGCGCCGCGCACGACTGTGCGACGAACAGCTGGTGGATATCGCCATTCAGCACGGCAAAATTGCCGCCGTCGGCGAAGTGAGCGGCGCGGCACAGCAGGAGCGCGATCTCGCGGGACGCTACTACGTCAGCGCTGGCTGGATTGACAGCCACGTGCACTGTTATCCCAAATCCCCGATTTATCACGACGATGCCGATACCATTGGCGTAGCGCAAGGCGTTACCACCGTAGTCGACGCCGGCAGCACCGGCGCCGATGACATCGACGACTTTTACCAGCTCACGCGTTCGGCGACCACCCAAGTACGCGCGCTGATCAACATTTCCCGCACCGGCATTGTGACGCAAAACGAGCTGGCCGATATGGCGCAGATCGATGGCGATGCGGTGGTACAGGCGGTGAAACGTCGCCCCGACTTTATCGTCGGCCTGAAAGCGCGTATGAGCAGTAGCGTGGTAGGCGAAAACGGTATTCAGCCGCTGGTGCGCGCCAAAGCCATTCAGCAGGCGGCGGGTAATCTGCCGTTGATGGTGCACATCGGCAACAATCCGCCGGTGCTGGAGGAGATCGCCGATCTGCTGACGTCTGGCGACATCATTACCCACTGCTTCAACGGCAAACCAAACCGCATCTTATCGCCGCAGGGTGAGCTGAAAGCAGCGGTGAAAAACGCGATGGCGCGCGGCGTGAAGCTGGATATCGGCCACGGCGGAGCCAGCTTCAGTTTCGACGTCGCGCGTCAGGCGATCGCGCAGGGCATTCTGCCCGACACCATCAGCTCCGACATATACTGCCGCAACCGCATTAACGGCCCGGTGCATAGCCTGGCGCACGTGATGTCGAAATTCTTCAGCATTGGCATGACGCTGCCGCAAATTATCGCGTGCGTTACCGCGAATGCTGCCGCGGGCCTGCGCCTGACGGGCAAAGGGCGCTTAACCGCAGGTTATGACGCCGACCTGACCATTTTTACCGTCAAAGAGGAAACCCGCCCGTTCGTCGATGCTGAAGGCGAACAGGTTTTGGGTGAGCAACATGTGCTGCCACTGGCCGTGGTTATCGCGGGTCACTGGCATTTGACTGATGAAGGGAAAGCCAATCATGTCTTCGATTTATGAAAAATATGACCTGAAACAGGTCATCAATGCGTCTGGCCGTATGACGATTCTCGGCGTTTCCACGCCATCTGCTGATGTGGTTGATACCGTTAGCTATGGCTTGAATCACTACTTTGAGATGAAAGATCTGGTCAACAAGACCGGCGCTTACATCGCCAAACTGCTGGAGGTGGAAAACGCGGTGGTGGTGTCGTGCGCCTCAGCGGGCATCGCGCAGAGCGTGGCGGCGGTGATCGTTAAGGACAATGACTGGCTGCTGGAAAATCTGCACGCCGCGCCGCTCAACGTACCGCACGATATCGTGGTGCCAAAAGGGCACAACGTGAACTTTGGCGCACCGGTTGGCACCATGGTGGCCCTGGGCGGCGGTCGCCTGATCGAAGCCGGTTACAGCAACGAATGTTCGCCAGAGCAACTGGCGGCCGCGATTACGCCGACCACGGCGGCGCTGATGTATATCAAATCGCACCACTGTGTGCAGAAAAGCCATCTGAGTGTGGAGCAGGCGGCGGTCGTGGCGCGCCAACATGGTATCCCATTGATCGTCGATGCGGCAGCTGAGGAAGATTTGCAGTGCTACTACCAAATGGGCGCTGACTTGGTGATTTACAGCGGTGCCAAGGCGATTGAAGGGCCAACCAGCGGTTTGGTGATTGGCCGCACGCAGTACGTTGAGTGGGTGAAGCGTCAAAGCAACGGCATTGGCCGCGCGATGAAAGTCGGCAAAGAGGGCATCCTCGGTCTGACACAAGCGATTGAAAACTATCTGGTGCAGCCGAAAACCACCGGTGCCGAGATGGTGGCTAACATGACGCCCTTTATCGATAACCTCAACACCCTGAACGGCGTAAGCGCACGCGTGGTGTGGGATGCGGCGGGACGCGATATCGCGCGTGCCGAAATTAAGTTCGATGAAGCGGTCACCGGTTGGCCCACCGGCGAACTGGTGCAGGCGCTGAAAACCGGCGACATCGCCATCTATTTCCGTGGCTACAAAGCCAATGAAGGCATTATCGAAGCCGATGTGCGCAGCGTCAGCGCCGATCAGCTACACATCATCTTTAGCGCTATCCAGGCGTTGATCAACGGAGGAGCGCGCGCATGAGTCTCAACCCAAATTTCTATCAGGGCCGCCTGTGCCTGAACGTGCTGGCCGGTTCGAAACAAAATGCGCATGAAATCTGGCAGGCTGCCGAAGGTCATGTGTTGGTTGGCGTGCTGTCAAAAAACTACGCCAGCAATGAAGAAGCGATTGCCGACATGCGCGAGTACGCGGCGCTGATCGACAATGCGCTGTCAGTGGGCTTAGGCGCAGGCGATCCGAATCAGTCGGCGATGGTGAGTGAAATCTCGGCAGTTTTGCAGCCGCAGCACGTTAATCAGGTGTTCACCGGCGTGGCGACCAGCCGTGCGCTGCTCGGCCAGAGCCAAACCGTGGTGAATGGCTTGATTTCACCTACCGGCACGCCGGGCTTGGTAAAAATCTCCACCGGTCCGCGCAGCTCGCAGGGCACCGACGCGATTGTGCCGATTGATAGCGCCATCGCCATGCTGCAGGACATGGGCGGCAGCTCGGTGAAGTACTTCCCGATGGGCGGCCTGAAAGCGGTGAATGAGTATCGCGCGGTGGCGGAAGCCTGTGCGCGTCACGACTTCTGGCTGGAGCCAACCGGCGGCATCGACCTCGCTAATTTCGAAGAGATTGTGCGTATCGCGCTCGACGCGGGCGTCAGCAAAGTGATCCCGCACGTCTACAGTTCGATTATCGATAGCGCAACGGGCGACACGCGCATTGACGATGTGCGTCAGCTTCTGGCAACGTGCAAGAAACTGCTGTAACAAATGAGTAACAGGTGAGCTCCGTGAGATTTCCCAATCAGCGTCTGACCCAGCTTTTCGCTGCGCTGCAAAATGAAACGCTGCCGCAGGATGAGCTGGCACGCCGCTTTTCCGTTTCAACGCGCACGGTGCGCACCGATATCACCGCGCTAAACGCGCTGCTGGAGCAGCACGGCGCCCAGTTTGTGCTGGCGCGCGGCGCGGGATATCAGCTCAAAATTGACGATGCGGCGCGTTTTGGCCGGCTGCAGGAAGAGAGCGCCACGCCGTTGCGGGTGCCGCGCACTTCACAGGAGCGGGTGCGCTATCTGCTGACACGCTTCCTCACCGCCGCTTATTCCATCAAGCTGGAAGATCTGTCGGAAGAGTGGTTTGTCAGCCGCGCCACGCTGCAAAGCGACATGGCGGAAGTACGCGAATGGCTGGGCCGCTATCACCTCAATATTGAAACCAAACCGCATTACGGCATGAAGCTGTTTGGTAGCGAGGCTGCAATCCGCACCTGCTTAACTGATTTGCTGTGGCAAATCGACCAGGAGACGCCAGACAGTCCGCTGCTGACCGTGGAAGCGCTGCACAGCGGCATTCTGGCCCAGCTTGAACCATTGCTGCAGCAGTGCTTTGCCCAACATGCCATTCGCCTCAGTGATGAGGGCGATCGCTATCTGCAAATCTACTGCGCGGTGGCAGTGCGACGCATCAGCGAAGGCTTCCCGCTCAACGATCCGGGCGCGGAAGATGTGGGCGACGAAGTGCGCGACGCGGCGCAGGATCTGATCAATCTGATGCGTCCGTTGGTCGGCAAGCCGATTTCACAGGCGGAAGAGAACTGGCTGCGAGTCAACATCGCCGCGCGTCAGATTCAGGCGCTGGCACCCAGCACCATCAACGCCGATGATGCTGATGCGCTGGTCGATTACCTGCTGAATTACATCAATACCCATTACAACTATCGGCTGCAGCACGATGAGCAGCTACGCGCCGATCTGCTCACTCATATCAAAACCATGATCACCCGGGTGCGTTATCAGATTCATATTCCCAATCCGCTGCTGAGCAACATTAAACAGCACTATCCGATGGCCTACGATGTGACGCTGGCAGCAGTGACCAGCTGGGGAAAATACACGCCTTACACCATTAGTGAGAACGAAATCGGTTTCCTGGTGCTGCATATCGGCGTCGGGCTGGAGCGGCATTATGACGTCGGCTATCAGCGCCATCCGCAGGTGCTGCTGGTGTGCGACAGCGGCAACTCGACGCTGCGTATGATTGAAGCGCTACTGTTGCGTAAGTATCCGCAGCTGGTGGTGACAGCGCGGCTATCACAGCGCGACTATGAGCTGCGCCAGCATATCGATGAAGACTTTGTGATCTCTACCGCGCGGCTGACGGAGAAGAACAAGCCGATTGCCGTGATGTCGCCATTCCCCACTGAATTCCAGCTTGAGCAGCTTGGCAAGCTGGTATTGGTGGATCGTACGCGTCCTTACATGCTGGAGAAGTACTTCGACGCGCAGCACTTTATGGTGCTGGATAAGCCGATGGCGCAGTCGGATCTGTTCCGTCTGCTGTGCGATCAGCTGCAAGCTGAAGGCTATGTCGATGCGGATTTCTTTCCGTCGGTTGAGGAACGTGAAGCGATCGTCAGTACCATGCTGGGCGAAGGCATTGCGCTGCCGCACTCATTGGGTTTACTGGCGCAGAAAACCGTGGTGTACACGGTACTGGCCCCGCACGGCGTAAGCTGGGGCGAGGAGACGGCATCGGTGATTTTCCTGCTGGCGATCAGCAAGAGCGAATATGAAGAGGCAATGGCGATTTACGATCTGTTCGTCACCTTCCTGCGCGAAAGGGCGATGGCGCGTCTGCGTGATTGCGCCGATTTTGTCAGTTTTAAAGCGGTGGCGATCGATTGTTTGAGCCGGTTGTGAGGGATTGTGCCCGCCGTCCCCCATCCCGGCCTTCCCCCGCAAGCGGGGGAAGGAGACGCTGCCACATGCAGCTTCAGCACTGACATATGGCAGCATCTTCCTCCCCCATTTATGGGGGAGGACCGAGGAGGGGGACAGCCAGAACCTACTTAACCGCGTTTCGCCAGCAACCGGGGGATCTCGCGCAAACACCAGGCTTTGGCTTCGCCCATGCTGTCACGGCGCCACGCCATAATTATGTCTACTTCACGCGTATACTCCGCGCTCACCACACGTAAACGGCCTTCCGCAATATCCTGCTCCACCATCGGATACGGCATGGTCGCGACGCCCAAACCGGCTAACAGCGCACGACGTTTATCGTCCATGCTGCTTACCGTCAGGCGCTGCTGCTTATCCAGCAGCTGCACCGTGAGCACCGGACGTTCACGTGCGGTATCTGCCACCGCGATGCCGCGGTATTTCACGCGCGTCACTTCGGAGAGCGGTTCCGCTTCCTGATGAATCGGGTGATCCGGGCTGGCAACATACACGCTCATAATGCTGTAGAGCTTGCGGGTATTGATCTCGGTCGAGGCGCGAAAATGCATATCCGGCGCAATCACGATATCCGCGCGCCCTTGCTCCAGCCGCTCCCAGGCACCCGCTAACACCTCGGTGACCAGCGAAATCTGCGTGTTGGCTTTTTCTGACAGCTTCTCGACTAAGGGAAACAGACGATCGGTGGGAACCAGCGCCTCGGCAACGATGGTGAGATGTGTCTCCCAACCGCGTGCCAACGCTTCGGCATCGGTGGTGAGTTTATCGGCGGCTTCCAGCAGGACGCGACCACGTTCCAGCAGCATGCGCCCGACGTTAGTGAACTTGGTGCGGTGACCTGAGCGGTCAAACAGCACCACATCCAGCTCTTCCTCCAGCTTCTGCATGGTGTAGCTCAAAGCGGAAGGGACGCGGCCCAGTTCATCGGCCGCAGCGGCAAAACTGCCACGACGGTCAATCGCATCCATCACACGTAAAGCTTCGAGTGTTAACGCGCGGTCTTTTGCCATGCCGATTCTCTGTCAGTAAATTTGAACATGCCAGGCAGATTAACTGGCTTACAATCCGGCGTCCAGACTTTTACCATGATCTCATCAAGCCTGCGGTCGACTCTCACCGCAGCGCGTCGGAGGATTATCATGATGACAACCCGCTGCGCGTCCGCATGTGGCCAGGCCGATTTCGGTTGGTTGCAGGCGCGCTACAGCTTCTCATTTGGCCACTATTTTGATCCAAAATTAATGGGCTACGCGTCTTTGCGCGTGCTTAACCAGGAAATTCTGGCACCGGGCGCCGCGTTTCAACCGCGCAGCTATCCGCAGGTCGATGTGCTGAATCTGGTATTGCAGGGTGAAGCCGAGTATCGCGATAGCGAAGGCAATCATCTCATCGCGCGTGAAGGCGAGGCGATGCTGCTTTCTGCCCGTCAGAACGTGAACTACAGCGAAATCAATATCAGTAAAGATCGCCCGTTAACCCGCATGCAGCTGTGGTTAGCGGCTTGCCCGGAGCGTGAAAATCCGCTGTTGCAAAAACTCGACTTATCGCAGCAAACCAGCGTGCTGATCGCCTCACCCGATGGCGCGCATGGCAGCCTGCAACTGCGACAGCAAGTGTGGGTGCATCAGGTGACGTTAGCGCCTGGCGAGCAGTTCACCGTGAAACTACATGGGCCGCGTGCTTATCTGCAATCGATTCACGGTTCGCTGGACGTACAGGCAAGCAGCGCCAATCAGCAGCCGCTGAGCTGCGGTGACGGGGCGTTTCTCAGTGATGAGCATCAGATCAGTTTGCAGGCCAAAACGCCGCTGCGCGCGCTGGTGATTGATCTTCCGGCATAAAAAAGGGCGACCGAAGTCGCCCTGATGTTCTGCTTTAACGCTTACTTGAGAATAGTGAATGCGGTGGTGACATGCTTCACGCCGCTCACTCGGCTGGCGACATCCGCCGCTGCCTGCGCTTCCTGTGCTGTTACCAGACCCAGCAGGAACACTTCACCGTTTTCGGTGGTCACTTTCACGTTGGATGATTTCACCTGATCGCTACCCAGCAGCTGTGAGCGGATTTTGGTGGTGATCCAGGTATCTGACGACGAAGTGCCGAAGCTGACTTTCTGGCCGCTACGGATTTCGTTGTACACCTCGGTGGCGCCATCTACGCCCATGGCGATCTGCTTAGCGCGGCTCGCCAGGTCTGGGGTCGGTGATTGACCGGTCAGCAGCACTTTGCCCTGATAGGCCGTCACCACCACGCGTGCCTGATTTTTGATTTGTTCATCTTTTGCCAGCGCGTTGGTGACGCGTAGCTCCAGCGTACCGTCATCCACCTGCGTGCCCACGGTGCGCGGGTCGGTGGCGGTTTTCGTGGCCACGGCAGCACTGCCTGCGACCACGGCGACACAGCCTTGCAGCAGCAGGGCGGTTAAGAGAATGGCGACAGCGTTCAATGCTTTCATTTGAGCTCCTTCAGTCATTCCTGGTGTGGGAATAAAGTGTTATCAATCAAATCGCACAGGCAGTTCAGCGTCAGCATATGCATCTCCTGAATGCGGGCACTGCGATGTGATGGAATGCGAATTTCCACATCATGCGGACCGAGCAGGCCCGCCAGCTCACCGCCGTCATGGCCGGTTAACGCAACGATGGTCATATCGCGGGTAACCGCAGCTTCAACCGCTTTAACGATATCGCGGGTGTTGCCACGGGTAGAAATGGCCAGCAGTACATCACCAGCCTGACCAAGCGCTCGAACCTGCTTGGCGTAAATTTCATCGTGCAGACGATCGTTACCAATCGCCGTCAGCATCACATTATCAGCGCTCAGCGCCAGCGCAGGCAGGCTGGGACGTTCCGTCTCAAAACGGTTGATCATGCTGGCCGCAAAATGCTGGGCGTTGGCCGACGACGCACCGTTACCGCAGCTAAGGATTTTGTTACCGTTCAGCAGCGACTGCACCAGCGTCATCGCGGCGCGGGAAATCGCATCGGGCAGCGCTTCGGCTGCGGCGATTTGGGTCTGAATACTCTCGGTAAAACACGCTTTAATTCTGTCCTGCACAAGACCACCTGGTTCTATCCATCGGCATTAAAGGCATCGGGCAGCCACTCCAGCTCACGCCCGGTAATGGCAATGATGTCAAAACGGCAATTCACCGTATCAAAACTACCGCCGCGCGCCAGCAACCAGAGCGCGGCGGCACGCAGCAGCTTTTGTTGTTTCTGACGCGTGACGCTAGCGGCGGCACCACCGTAGCGGGCATCGCGCCGATAGCGCACTTCAACAAAAACCCAACAATCGGCGTCGCGCATAATCAGGTCAATTTCCCCGCTGCGACAGTGCACATTGCTGGCGAACCACTGCAGCCCGGCGCGCTCCAGATAGCGGCGCGCCAGTTGTTCCTGCTCAGCGCCAATACGCTGGCGGTTTACTGCACCGGAACGATCTGTCCCTGACGATATTGGTTCCATGCCAACTTCCTGTTGATCACGCAATCCGTGTCGGCGTTCAGCTTGCCGGTGTTGCCATCAATGGCAAAGCCTGGAACCTGACGCATCTGGTTAAAGTGATTCGCCAGCGTCCAGGCATCAATGCCCATCGCGTAGAGACGAACCAGCGAATAATCGTTGTTAAACGACTTCGCCGCCTGCTGCATCAGACCCGGATTACTGCCGGACAGCAGCGGAATATCGCTGAATTGCAAACCATCCATCTCCAGACGGAAATCGGGTCCAGCGCCGGCCTGCGCGCTGCGTGAACTGGCGTACAGCGCGGTATTGTTACGGCTGCTGGTGCGCATCGCAATCATCGGCTTGATCAGCTGCAGTTCATCCTGGCTGGCAACAATGTACACCGCATCTACGCTACCGCCGCTGGTATCGGCGGTGGGCGCCGGTGCGCTAGCTTGTGGGGCCGGAATCGTCAGGCCGGCAATCGCTACACCCTGTGATTGCTCTGGCTCAACGGTCAACGGCGTACCGCTTAGCGCGATACCTGCACCGCTATTGATACCTTGTTTCAGTTCTGCCACGCCACCAAAACGCTGCTGCAGCACGGTTGAACCACCCAGCTTTTGCCACTCCTGCGCAAACGCTTTGCTGATGCGGTCGCCATAACTGCTACGTGGAACCAGCAGCAGCGGCTGACGTTTGCCCTGATCGTAGATATGGTGCGCGGCATCGCGCGCTTCGTCTTCAGGAGAAAGCGCAAAATAACAAATATTCGGATGGTTCTGGATCTGTTCTGGCTCATTCAACGCCAATACGTTCAGCGCCGTTTGGCTATTAACCACCTGTTCCACGTCGTTTTTCAACAGCGGGCCAACCACCAGTGTGGCGCCATCCTGCTGGGCCTGCTGCATGACCTGGGCTATCGGCTGGCTACTGGTGTCATACACTTTCACCTGCGCATTGCTGTCGGCCTGGGCTGCTGCGGGCTGAGCGGCAGGCTGCGGCTGTTCAGTTTGCTGCGGTGTGTTACCCGCCATGGCTGGGCTCACCACGCTGTTCGCCTCGGTATTACTGTCAGCGGAAGGTTGAGCATTGGCATCGGCTGCGGCAGGTGCTGGGGCCGCTTGTGGCGCAGGCGCATTGAGCACGCCATTACGGGCATCGGTGAAGCCTTTCTGGATCGCGTTAGCAAACACTTGCGCCTGGCCGTTGAGTGGCAGCAGCAGGGCAATGGTGTTGGTGGAGGCTTTAGTGAAATTCTGTACCTGGCTAAGCTGGGTTGGCAGGGTTTTCGCACCCGGATTCTGCGGATAACGCGTTTGCCAGTCCTGTATCGCCGCTTTCAACATCTGTGGATCCTGGCTGTTTGCGCGCCAGGTGTTCAGCAGATCCAGCCAGCCTTGCAGCGTGTTTTCATCCGCATTGATGACCAGACTGTTGATTTGATCCTGAGTCATCTGCGTCAGCGCTTGCCAGGTCGCATCAATATTGCTGAGGTGATCGGCCCCTTTCAGCAGCGGTTCCTGAGCAATATAGGCGCGCAGCAGCGCGAGCGACGCACGATTTTGTGCGGCTGCGATTTGCAGCGCGTAGTAGCGCACCTGCTGATCTGACGATAAGTCGCCGCTTTTCACCTGGCCAAGCAGCTGCTGCGCACCGCTGTAATCCTGCTGGCCAATCTGCATCTGTGCGCGCAGCAGTAGCAGTTCTTGCTGTTGCACATCACTCAGTTGCTGCGGCAGTTGATTGAGCTGATTCGCCGCCTGCGGATACTTTCCTTCCTTCAACAGGGCACGGATGGCAAGTAATTGCCAGTCGGTCTTGCTATCATCGCTGCTTTGCTGCACCTGCTGCAGATAATAGTCAGATCGGCCTGTCGCAGGACCCTGAATATTGACGTTAGAGGTTTGTTGCGGTCCCTGACCACTACATGCGGCTAAAATCAGCCCAGCGAGAAGAACAGGTACTAAGCGTCCTGCTTTATGACGTACGACTTTTGAAGGAAGCATACTGTATCCAGTGATGTTTTTTTCAAGATGCTCAATATTAAATCGGCAATTCGGATGAAACAATGAAACAACTCGATCGGGCAGAGATTTCTGCCAGCACGCTCTATATCGTTCCTACCCCGATCGGTAACCTGGGTGATATCACTCAACGAGCGTTGACGGTGCTCTCAAGCGTCGATCTAGTCGCAGCGGAAGATACACGTCATACCGGGCTGTTGCTACAACATTTCGCCATCAATGCGCGACTCTTCGCACTTCACGACCACAACGAACAGCAGAAAGCCGAGGTGCTTTTAGCCAGGCTGCAAGAGGGCCAAAGCATCGCGCTGGTCTCCGATGCGGGCACGCCGTTAATCAACGATCCTGGCTATCATTTGGTGCGTCGCTGCCGTGAAGCGGGCGTGCGCGTGGTGCCGTTACCTGGCGCCTGCGCCGCGATCACAGCATTAAGCGCGGCGGGGTTACCGTCCGATCGTTTCTGTTACGAAGGATTTCTGCCGGCCAAAAGTAAAGGGCGCTGTGATGTGCTGCGTGCGCTGGGTGAAGAGCCACGAACGCTGATTTTCTACGAATCAACACATCGGCTTATCGATAGCCTGCAGGATATGGTCAGCGTTTGGGGCGGCGAGCGCTATGTGGTGCTGGCGCGTGAGTTGACCAAAACCTGGGAGTCGCTGCATGGGGCGCCGGTGGGCGAGTTGCTGGCGTGGGTGCTGGAAGATGAGAACCGCCGTAAAGGCGAGATGGTGCTGATTGTCGAAGGCCATAAAGCCGATGAAGAGGCGCTGCCCGCCGAAGCGCTGCGTACCCTGGCGCTGTTGCAAAAAGAACTGCCATTAAAGAAAGCGGCCGCGCTGACGGCGGAAATTCATGGCGTTAAGAAGAACGCACTCTATAAGTACGCGCTGGAGCAGCAAGAGGCGTGACAAACGGCGGCGGATCGCCTATTATCCCGCGCCGAAGCTGACTAGACAGTCGCCGCTTTGTCGTCGTCCTCTTTCGGGGGGAGACGGGCAAAGGGGAGGAAAGTCCGGGCTCCATAGGGCAGGGTGCCAGGTAACGCCTGGGGGGCGCAAGCCTACGACCAGTGCAACAGAGAGCAAACCGCCGATGGCCCAGTAATGGGATCAGGTAAGGGTGAAAGGGTGCGGTAAGAGCGCACCGCGCGGCTGGCAACAGTTCGTGGCACGGTAAACTCCACCCGGAGCAAGGCCAAATAGGGGTTCACAAGGTACGGCCCGTACTGAACCCGGGTAGGCTGCTTGAGCCAGTGAGCGATTGCTGGCCTAGATGAATGACTGTCCACGACAGAACCCGGCTTATCGGTCAGTTTCGACTTTTTTAAACACAAAACCCGCTTCGGCGGGTTTTGTGTTTTATGCGGGTTGGGTGCGTGCTGTCCCTCATCCTAACCTTCTCCCGCAACCGGGAGAAGGGACCGATCGCGCGAGCTGTCAGACTGCAACCATCGGTTTCCTCTCCCGTGCGTGAGGGCACAAACTCGCATAGGATTAATTAAGTCCTCTCACGTAAAGAAATGAAAATCCCGGAAAATATACTTGAGGCTATGCCAGAATAGGCGCGTGTATCACTACTGAGGACAAATTTAATCCACACTGACGAGAAGCAACAACGTGGATAAGTTGTAATTTTATGGACAAAATGTTTTCGCCAAATAAAGCCTGTATCTCTTCTTCTCTCTTTGACTCCAATTGCCCAATCTGCGATCAGCACTGGCGCTTCGCGCTTTAGAGCTACTCTCTCCTTTTCTACATTTTTTCTACATTTTTAATTTAACATTGCTAACACGCATATTTTCGCGTGGATGGCGTTTATTTCTCGTTCAGGAGAGAAATCATGCTGTATTGGATTTTATTAGCACTAGCGATCGCGGCGGAAATTATTGGCACGGTTTCCATGAAATGGGCCAGTGTTAACGGTGGCAACGCCGGTTATATTTTTATGCTGGTGATGATTGCACTATCTTATATTTGTTTATCTTTTGCGATTAAGCGTATTGCGCTTGGCGTGGCTTATGCCATGTGGGAAGGCGTTGGCATTCTGTTTATTACGCTGTTTAGCGTGTTGCTATTCGATGAGGTTTTATCTGCTGTTAAAGTCGCCGGTCTGATGACATTAATTGCTGGCATCGTGCTGATCAAAACGGGCACGCTGAGCCGAAAGGAGCTGCGTCATGGCAACGTTTAACTGGATACATATTGCGTGGCTGGTGCTGGCCATTGGCCTGGAGATCGTCGCCAATATATTTCTGAAATACTCGAATGGTTTCCGTCGTCCGCTATTTGGCGTGTTATCGCTGGTTGCGGTGTTGGCAGCATTCAGCGCGTTGGCTCAGGCAGTGAAAGGCATCGATTTGACGGTCGCCTACGCGTTATGGGGCGGGTTGGGTTTAGTGGCCACGGTAGCCGCGGGCTGGATACTGTTTGGGCAAAGGTTATCTCGCATTGGTTGGTTAGGTGTCGGGCTACTGTTAGTGGGGATGATCCTAATAAAATTTGCCTGAGATCTTTGAAACCAAGTGATAATCCCACTTTCAAGACCGCTCTTGAAGTCATGACCAGAGAAGTTTGGTTGCATTAAGCCCCCATTTTGGCTTAAGGCTCAGCAAACATCATGAAGATCATCACCAGCGGAGAAGGATATCCGGAGAAACGGAATATCCTGGTGAACGCGGATTATCACTATATTAATGGTAAAAAAAGAAACCTCTATTTTTACCTCAACGCGATCAGACAAAGATTATTAAAGAAAAACAAAATATTCCGTTTCCAGGGCATACCGGGTTTTATGCCAGCCGACGTTGAGGTAATCCATCTTTTTAATGAAGTGGCAATTAGCCCAATTAAATGGGTCGCCACCTTTGAAACGGAGATTCCACGCGTACTGCCGGTTGCTGGCATAAGCAAAGTCGATAATCCTGAACTGCATGCCCAAATGAAATGGGTGGCCGCACCAGCATGCATTGGCCTCATTGCTATTTCAGAGGCGACACGCAATATTCAGCTTAAGTTGCTGAGCAGTTTTCCTGCTTATCAGGACACCATCGCCAGTAAAATTCGCGTGTTGCACCCGCCGCAGCCTTTATTAGCATCACAGCCTCGCGCGGTCTCAGCAGATAAACTGCAGTTCACCTTTGTAGGTAAAGAGTTTTACCGCAAAGGAGGGGCCGAAGTGGTGCTGGCATTTACGGAATTATTCGAGGCGGGAGCGATCGATCAAGATAGCGTGCAGGTTACGCTGATCGGTGATGTATCTCGTCGACACAATATTGCGCATCGTCAGTTTCAGGATTCAGCCATCTTCTGCAGCCAAATTGAAACATCACTGCAGAAGCTGCCCATTTTCCAGCACAAAACCTGTCTGACACCTGATGAAGTGATAGCGCAGTTGCAGCAGACCGATGTGGGGCTGCTGCCCACCTGGCAAGATACCTACGGGTTCTCTGTTCTGGAAATGCAGGCGTGCGGTTGCCCGGTGATCAGTACCAATATTCGCGCGCTACCTGAGATCAATCCCGCCACTGCGGGTTGGTTAATCGAGTGTCCGACTAACGAGATGTATGAATATTCGGTTGATTCACTGCAGGCGAAGGACGCGATCAGGAAGGCACTGGTGGAACAGCTAAAAGTGCACATTATGGATGCAGTCGAGAATCGACAAGCGATCAGTCTGCGCTCGGCACAGGCGATGGAGCGCATTCGCATTCAGCACGATCCGCTTATTTTCCAGCAGCGCCTGAATGAGATTTATGCGTCTGTGCCACTCGAAACCAGCCATCTTATTCCGATGGCTGGCTAAGTACATCAGCCCCGGCCGTGTGGCTCATCCCAGTCAAAGGCTGGGCCGAGTGAAATAACGCCGCTTGGGTTGATGGTTTTGTGGCTGCAATAGTAGTGATGGCGGATATGCGGCAGGTTAACCGTATCGGCGATACCGGGCATTTGGTAGATGTCGCGCAGGAAGCCGCTGAGATTGCGGTAATCGCTGATACGGTGACGGTCGCACTTAAAGTGGGTGACGTAGACCGGATCAAAGCGCACCAGAGTCGTCCAAAGTCGCAGATCGGCCTCAGTAAGCTTATCGCCAGTGAGATAGCGATGCTGACCCAGTATCTGTTCCAGACGCGCCAGTGAATGGAACAACGCCGTCACCGATTCATCGTAAGCCGCCTGCGAAGTGGCAAAACCGCTCTTATAGACGCCGTTGTTCACCGTGTCGTAAATCCAGCCATTCACGTCGTCAATCTTGTCGCGCAGTTCAGCTGGATAATAGTCGCCCGCGCGAGCGCCCTGCGCATCAAACGCGCTGTTCAGCATGCGCATGATATCGGCCGATTCATTGCTAACGATGGTTTGCTGGGTTTTATCCCACAGCACCGGGACGGTAACGCGCCCGCTATAGTGCGCATCGGCATGCAGATAGATCTGATAGAGAAACTCTTTTTGATACAGTGCGTCGCCGGTGGCATCGGGGAAGTTGTCGTCGAAGGTCCAGCCGTTCTCCAGCATCAGCGGATGTACCACCGAAACCGAAATCATCTCTTCTAATCCTTTGAGTTGGCGCATCAACAGCGTGCGATGTGCCCACGGACAGGCGAGAGAGACATACAGATGATAACGGCCCCGTTCGGCGGCGAAGCCCGCGTTGCCGGTGGGTCCTGCGCTGCCATCAGCGGTAATCCAGTTGCGCCAGACGGCTTCTGTGCGTTTGAAGCGGCCACCGGTTGACTTCGTATCGTACCAGGTGTCGTGCCAGACACCGTCAATCAGCTGTCCCATAAGCCCTCCATAATAAAAAGGGGCGAGGAAAATCCCCGCCCCTGTGATTCAGTATATGTGTTCTCTAACGCTTGTGCTGCTTAGCGTGCTGTCGCTGGCTGAGCGCGCTGACGAATCAGGCGGTCAATGCTGTAAGCACCTGGACCAACCAAGCCCAGCACCAGGAAACCACCGGCGATGGAGAGGTTTTTCATGAACATCAGCTGGTTAACGCCTTCAGCGAAGTTGCTGTGGAACAGGAACGCCGTCAGCAGGGTGAAGCCAGCGGTGAACAGTGCAGTAAAGCGCGTCAGGAAACCGAACAGAATCGCCAGACCGCCGCCGAACTCCAGCAGAATAACCAGCGGCAGCAGGAAGCCAGGGACGCCCATCGCCTGCATATATTGTGCGGTACCAGCATAACCGGTGATTTTGCCCCAGCCTGCAGTAATAAACAGAATGGTCATTAATACGCGTGCTACCAGCAGGCCTGAGTCTTCGAATTTTTTCATCATCTACTCCAACAAGGTTTTTGTGGCAGGTTGTTGGCCTGCGGGTTTTTAATCCCCTTGAACCGGTTGTTTCAGTTCACTGGGCTGATGGAGGGAGATAATAATCGCAGGATGAAAGAGTTGTAAGCGAGATAAACTGTCAATGTTGTTCAGTAAATTTGAGGGGAACAAAACCGGACCATTACGATCCGGTTTTAAGTAGAGGAATTAGCGCTTTTCTAGCGTCGATTTGATCATGCGCCAGGTGCTCCAGGCGCCGAAACCGCGCTTAGCCCAGCGCAGCAGACGATTGGGGCTGCGAATCGACCAGATGGCCAGTGCGCTGCTACCAATCGCCAGATAACGACGCATACCGATAATGGTTAACCAACCACGATCGTATTGCGCGGTGCCAGCCAGCCAGTCACGACCATCGGCGCTCAGATCGAGCCGCTGCTGCTGCACCTGATTCAGCAGTTCGTGAATGCGGGCTTCACGTTCGCGGCGGCTCATGAGCGATGCTCCTCCAACAGCGTGCGGTCGGTATCCAGCTCTTTACGCGTATGACGCAGCAGCGTTGACTGGCGCGATTTGTAAAGAGTCCATAAACCGAAGATCAACGCCAGCGCAAACAGCACGCCAGTGGTGATCGCGATGGCCATCAGACGATATTGTGCATCGACCGCCCAGATGATAAGCACCATCAGGCTCATTAGACCGAAAGCGGTGAACAGCATGGTCAGGCCAACCATCATCAGCATCTGAATCAGGTTTGCCTTCTCCTCTTCCAGTTCCACGATCGCTAGTCGGACACGCGTCTCGACCATGCTAACCAAAGTGGTAACTATCCGCTGACCGATGTTAAAGACCCCTTTGCCGGGGCCGTGGCTTTGCTGACTATCACTCATCATTAACGCCGTGAGATTAAAATGCCGATTAGAATACCTACCGCTGCCCCGATGCCTACGCCGTGCCATGGATTGTCGCGCACGTATTCATCTGCCTTTTCCGCCGCTTCACGCGTGGTTTGTGCGATACGTTCGCCAGAATCACCCAGGCGTTCACGGGAGCTTTCAATAGCACCACGCGCTTTATGACGCAGTTTATCCAGCTCGCCTTTGGATTTATCTGCTGAGCTACTCAGCACTTCTTCCAGGGTATCAGCCAGATTTTTCAATTCAGCGCGCAGATGTTCAGATGTTGTTTCTTTAGCCATGGAAATCTCCTTTTACAGCATGTAGTTAAGTCCGATTAATAAGGTTCAGCTTCAAGCTTTTTCAGTTCGTGCTGTGCCTCTTCTAGCTTACGTTCGCGCTTCTCAATTTTGTCTTTATCGCCGTCCTGACGCTCTTCCTTCAGCTCACGCTCGCGCTCGGCGATTTTATGCTTCTGCTCTGCGATGCGTTCGCTGTGTGCCGATTTCAGTTTCTCATCGGTGCAGCCTGCGCGGACTTCGGTCAACGCACGCTCCAGCCCGGTTACGCGGCGCTGGTTGTCATGCTGCTTCGCCATATCGATCTCGCGCTGAATATCTTGCTCTTTTTGTTGGCAGAGCGATTCAGCCGCCAGCAGCGAACCCGAGAGTGAGAAAAGAATAGCACCTAGCAGTAATTGATGTTTCATCAGGTAGTGACCTTCCATTGTTGATGACCTGCCATAGACCGGACAGGAGAGGCATCCCAGCATGTCTTAGGCTTACGCTACCTCTAAGGATAGACAGCAGACGAAAAAATTCAAAGAAGACGCGGGGATAGCGAGGATTAGCTTACCGCCCGACTTAGCGTCAGGCGGTAACATTTAACTGTACGTTGGGCGAGTGGCGTCAGGATATTGCTGCGAAGCCTGTGGGCCGGCAGCCACAACGAAGCCTTGTGGTAACAGGCGTTTCAGAACTTTCTGTGCCGCCAGACTCTGTTCTTCATTCTCAAAATGAATCACCAGCGCGTCGCCAGAGGGCGTAATACTTTTGATACGCACGCCCTGCGCGGAAAGTTGCTGATACAGGTAAAAACCATCGGGCAGATTGGTGCCGCTATTCGCCACGCGGATTTGCACCACGGTTTCATGCTGCATCAAGTTCGGAATGAAACAGACGGCCAGCAACGCGAAGGCGCCACCCAGCGCCCAAGGCAGTAAACGCCTTGGGAATCCACGGAGTTTGATCATGGCTGTGAATTCCCGTTGCGAGTTGACTGACGCTTACGCCAAAGCACGACTAAAGAACCGACCAGGCCGATCACCAGCAGCACTAGCGGCAGCAGCATCAGACACAACATCAACTCATCTTCGTAACGACGGAAAATCGGCGTTTTGCCCAGCGCGAAGCCTAGCACGGTGAGAATCAGTACCCACAGGAAGCCACTTACCCAGTTAAAGAACTGGAAGCGCGCGTTACTCAGGCCAGAAAGACCCGCGATGGTAGGCAGCAAAGTACGCACAAAGGCAATAAAGCGACCAATCAGCAGGGCAGATAAGCCGTGGCGATGGAACAGGGCGTGCGCGCGCTGGTGATATTGCGCGGGCAAATGCGAAAGCCAGTTTTGCACGGTGGGCGTGTTACCCAGCCATCGCCCCTGGATGTAACTCACCCAGCAGCCCAGACTGGCGCCGGTGGTCAAAATCAGCAGAGTAAGTGGGAAACCCATGGTGCCTTTAGCAATCAGAACGCCGACCAGAATCAGTAAACTGTCGCCAGGCAGAAAAGCGGCGGGGAGCAGTCCATTTTCTAAAAACAGAATCATGAACAACACACCATAAATGGCCCAAACCAGCGTGGGGTCGGAGAGCATTTCGTAATCCTGCTGCCATAAGGCATGCAGCAATGCTTGCAAAATATCCATCAATCATTCCTGAACATCATTGTTAAACGTGCCCGTGAGGGGCTTAGGCGCAGACTGGCATTGGTTATACATTTTAGATAAGCAGCCTGAGCAGGAGTTTCCGGATCCTTCCAGAATTGATTGTTAAATCAGCGACTTTTAAAAGCCCTGTCGCAAAGGGTAATAAAAGGGCGATAACTGTAACAAAAATAACGTTATCCAGACAGGGGAAAGTGCCTGTCGCACAGGAGTTTTACCTTTAGACGCAGGTGGTCAAAAGGAGCTTTACATGAGCTGACACTATTGCAGACTAACTGACTTTTTCGGCAACAAAATGCCTGAAAAATAAGCAGGATCAGCGTGGGTTTTCGCTAGCTTCCGGCAGGATGACCGGATTTTCCGCAAACATGTAACGATCAACGTTAAATTCGAAATCGTCAGTCGTCGCGTTAAACAGCATCTGTTTAGTATTTTCCAGATGTTGCCACATTGCCAGCTTACTGGCGGCGGGATCTTTGCGTATGAGTGCTTTGAGGATCTGGTCGTGATCGTCACACCAGCTGGTAATATTTTTGGCATCAATATGCTCATGCAATTTAAGCCAGTAGGGATTGTGCAGACGATGCAGCCACATTTTTTCGACAATCGCCGCTAAGGCGCTGTTTTGCGTGGATTGCGCGATGCGTACGTGAAACTCCATATCCCAGGCGGAGTCGCGCGAGTGATCTTCCTGACGTGCTTTTTCCTGAATCGCCATCAGTGCCACAATGTCCTGCCGCGTCACCTGCGTGGCGGCAAATTCGGCAACGTTACTCTCAATCAACTGACGTGCCTGTAACAGCTCGAAGGGTCCGAAATTAGCGAACTCCAGCTGGCTGGATGTCACCACGCGATTCTGCTGCTGATTACTCATCACGTGGATGCCGGAGCCTTTACGCACCTCCACGTAACCTTCCACTTCCAGCATGATAATCGCTTCGCGCACCACGGTGCGGCTCACCTGCATCTCTTCCGCGATCAGACGTTCGGCGGGCAGTTTGTCGCCGATGCTGTAATCGCCTGCTTCAATACGGCGTTTAAGTTCGCTGGCGAGCTGTTGATACAAGCGTCGTGATTCGGTCAGGTCCATTGCGCGGTCCGCTGTGGAATAAAGTTGAGTTGTTATACCACTTCAGCCGCATAGAGGAAATGGGCTGGCCAGCGCCAGCCCGAAGAGGATTAATAACTTTCGTAACGAATTACCTTACGGCTTAAACGTTGCATTCGAAAGCGGCTGGTTTTCTCACTCATGACGTTCCTGGCCTCTGCCATAAATGCGTAGCAATTGAGTCAAGTGCCAACTTGTTATACATCTTTGAAGTTTGAATGCTATCGCGTAACTTCTTCCCTCAAATTTTATTATCTTTAAATTAATTAAAAACAAACACTTATTTGTTGTTATCTGCGGGCTCATCTCTATACCCACAGTGAAACTGTCATTATTGTGAGTCGGATCGCAAACAATTATCCCGATCGCCTAAATTGGTATGATAACTTTGAGTCAAAGCCACTTGGCCACAAAGAGGAAGCAGGTATGTCGCGTTTTATGAGTGAGGATTTTCTACTCGACACCGAGTTCGCCCGTCGTCTGTACCATGACTACGCTAAAGATCAGCCGATTTTCGACTATCACTGTCACTTGCCGCCGCAGCAGATTGCCGACAACTACCGCTTCACCAACCTCTATGACATCTGGCTGAAAGGCGATCACTACAAATGGCGAGCAATGCGCGCCAACGGCGTGCCGGAAGCGTTGTGCACCGGTGATGCCAGCGATCGTGAGAAATTCAATGCCTGGGCGCGCACCGTGCCGCATACCATCGGCAATCCGCTTTATCACTGGACGCACCTTGAACTACGTCGACCTTTCGGTATCACTGACGTGCTGCTGAATGAACAGAGCGCCGATGTCATTTGGCAGCAGTGTAACGAACTGCTGGCGCAGGATGCATTTAGCGCACGCGGCATCATGCAGCAGATGAATGTGAAGATGGTCGGCACCACCGACGATCCGCTCGATGACCTGCAGCACCACCGCAAGCTGGCGCAGGACAGCAGTTTTGGCGTCAAAGTGCTGCCGAGCTGGCGTCCGGACAAAGCCTTTAATATTGAGCTGGAGAGTTTCCTGCCGTGGATTCAGCGCCTGGAGCAGGTGGCGGATGTCAGCGTGCAGCGCTTTGACGATCTGCGCCGTGCTTTGAGCCAGCGACTCGATCACTTCGCCGCGCACGGCTGCAAAATCTCCGATCACGCGCTGGATGTGGTGGTGTTTGCGGAAGCTGATGAAGCCACGTTGGATGCCATTTTGGCGCGTCGTCTGCAAGGCGCGGCACCTTCCACAGAAGAGACGGCACAATTTAAAAGCGCGGTGCTAGTGTGGCTGGGTAGCGAATATGCGCGCCGCGGCTGGGCGCAGCAGTATCACATTGGCGCGCTGCGTAACGCCAATCGCCGCCAGCTCGACATCCTCGGCCCGGATGTGGGCTTCGATTCGATCAACGATGCGCCGCTGGCGATTCCGCTGGCGCGCTTGCTGGATGCGCAGAACCGCAATAATGCGCTGCCAAAAACCATCCTCTACTGCGTCAACCCGCGCGATAACGAAGTGCTGGCCACCATGGCGGGCAATTTCCAGGGTGAAGGCGAACCGGGCAAGATGCAGTTTGGTTCGGCGTGGTGGTTCAACGATCAGCTCGACGGCATGCAGCGCCAAATGACCCAGCTGGCGCAAATCGGCCTGCTGAGCCGCTTTGTCGGCATGCTCACCGATAGCCGCAGTTTCCTCTCCTACACGCGCCACGAATATTTCCGTCGCCTGCTATGCCAGATGATCGGCAACTGGGTAGAACGTGGCGAAGCGCCGGCCGATGAGGCGTTGTTAGGGCAGATGGTGCAGAACATCAGTTTTAACAATGCGCGCGATTACTTCGGCATTGAGCTGGGAGCCTGATAATGCAGCGACTCAACCGCCAGAATTTCCCCGGAGCGCACTATAGCGAGCGCGTCATCCAGTTCGGTGAAGGCAACTTCCTGCGTGCCTTTATCGATTGGCAACTCGACTGGCTTAATCAGCATCAACACACCGACGCGGGCGTAGTCGTGGTGCGGCCGCGCAACCGCGTGGTGGAAGAGACGCTAAATCAGCAAGAGGGTCTATACACCACGCTGATTCGCGGACTAAACGCCGCGGGTGAGCAGGTGAGTGAAACCCGGCTGATTCGTAGCGTGAATCGTGAAATTCAGCCGTATCAACAATTTGAAGATTTTCTTGCGTTGGCGCGTGCGCCGCAGATGCGCTTTGTATTCTCCAATACCACCGAAGCCGGCATTGTTTTTGTCGCAGAGGATCGGCTGGACGATGCGCCAGCGTCCTCGTTTCCCGGCAAGCTGACGCAGTTGCTGTGGGCGCGCTTTAACCACTTTGCTGCGGCCAGCGATAAAGGTTGGCTCATCGTACCTTGCGAACTGATCGATTATAACGGCGACACGCTGCGCGAGTTGGTAATGCGCTACATCAAGCATTGGCAGCTGCCGCCGGAGTTTGCGCGCTGGCTGCAGGATCACTGTGCTTTCTACAACACGCTGGTGGATCGCATTGTCACCGGCTATCCGGCCGACAGCGCGGCAATTGAGGCGCAGTTGGGCTATCAGGATCGCTATCTGGTGGCGGGCGAAGTCTATTACCAGTTTGTGATTCAGGGGCCGGATGCATTGGCTCAGGAGCTGAAGCTCGACACGCTGGCGCCGGAAGTGAAGCTGGTGGATGACATCACGCCGTACAAAGCGCAGAAAGTGGCGATTCTTAACGGTGCACACACCGCGCTGGTGCCGGTGGCGTTTCAGGCGGGTGTGGAGAGCGTCGGAGAAGCGATGGACGACGCGCAACTTGCCGGCTTTGTTGATGCCCTGCTGCGCGAAGAGGTGATCCCGACGCTGGATCTGCCGCGCGATGAGCTGCACGCCTTCGCCGACGCGGTGCAGCGCCGTTTCCGCAATCCCTTTATTCGCCATGCGCTGCTTTCGATTGCCCTAAACGGCATGACCAAATTCCGTACCCGTTTGCTGCCACAGCTACTGCTGGCGCAGCAGCAAAACGGGCAATGGCCTGCACGTCTGACCTTCGCCTTTGCCGCGCTGCTGGCGTTTTATCGCGGTGAAGAGGGTGATCGTCGCTGGCCGCTGCAGGACGACGAACACTGGTTGCAGCGTTTTGCTGAGCTATGGCCAGCGGTACATAACGATAAACAGACCCCGGAACAGTTGGTGCGCGCGGTACTCAGCGATGCCAACCACTGGGGCGAAGATCTCACTCAGCGGCCAGGATTAGTGGCTGCGGTAAGCCAACACCTGCAAAACATCATCGTCCACGGGATGCGGACGGCGCTGACCCAACTGAGATAACGCTATGCAAGATGCCATTAGAATTCATTCACGCGATAACGTTGCTGTAGCGTTGCGCGATTTGCCCGCCAATACCCAGGTCGAGATTAATCAACAAGCGATTACCTTGCAGCAGGAGGTCGGACGCGGTCACAAGTTTGCCCTGCAGCCTTTAGCCGCCGGTGAACTGGTGATCAAGTACGGCTTGCCGATCGCCCATGCTACTCAGCCGATCGCTGCGGGTGAAATCATTCACTCCAGCAATGCACGCACCAATCTGAGCGACGTGGACGAGTATGACTATCAGCCCGATTTTCTCGCGCTGCCGCCACAGGCCGGTGACCGCGACGTGCAGATCTATCGTCGTGCCAGCGGTGAGGTGGGCATCCGCAATGAGCTGTGGATTCTGCCCACCGTGGGATGCGTAAACGGTATTGCACGGCAGATCCTGACACGCTTTATGAAAGAGACCCATGACGCTGAAGGTATTGATGGCGTGCACCTGTTTAGTCATCCGTTTGGCTGCTCGCAGCTCGGACAGGATCACGAGAACACCCGGACCATGCTGCAAAATATGGTGCGCCACCCCAATGCTGGCGCTGTACTGGTGATTGGCCTGGGCTGCGAGAACAATCAGGTCGATGTGTTCCGCGAAACGCTCGGTGGCTTTGATAGCGATCGCGTGCAGTTTATGGAGTGCCAGAAGCAGGATGATGAAGTGGAAGCGGGGCTGGAACGCCTGCATGCGCTTTATCAGGCGATGCGTGCAGACAAGCGTCAGCCGGGCAAACTTAGCGAGCTGAAGTTTGGTCTGGAATGCGGCGGCTCAGACGGCTTTTCCGGTATCACCGCCAACCCGATGCTGGGCTGTTTCTCCGATCAGATGATTGCCAACGGCGGCACCACGGTGCTGACGGAGGTGCCGGAGATGTTTGGCGCGGAGCGTATTCTGATGAGTCGTTGTCGCGATGAAGCCACTTTCAGCAAAACCGTGGCGATGATTAACGACTTCAAACGCTACTTTATCGATCATCAGCAGCCCATCTACGAGAACCCATCGCCGGGCAACAAAGCAGGCGGCATCACCACGCTGGAAGAGAAGTCGCTTGGCTGTACGCAAAAGGCCGGACAAAGCCAGGTGGTGGATGTGCTGAAGTACGGTGAGCGCTTACACACGCCGGGACTCAATCTGTTGAGCGCGCCGGGTAATGATGCGGTAGCCACCAGCGCGCTGGCAGGCGCGGGCTGTCATATGGTGCTGTTTACTACCGGACGCGGCACGCCGTACGGCGGTTTTGTACCAACGGTGAAGATCGCCACCAATACGCAGTTGGCCGAGAAAAAACCGCACTGGATCGATTTTAATGCCGGGCGTTTGATTGAAGGCATGAGTATGGAGGCGATGCTGGAGGATTTCGTCGATATGATTGTAGCGATTGCCAATGGCCAACCGGCGCGCAATGAAACCAACGATTTCCGCGAGTTAGCCATCTTCAAAAGCGGTGTGACTTTGTAAGGTCGCCATTGATGGCGACCCATCACACACTATTCCGATTCTGAAACCGTACGACGCGGCGCGCGCTCGGCTTCGGCCTGGCAAACCGCCGCGGTAAACAGAATATCCGTCGAGGAGTTGAGTGCGGTCTCGGCGGAATCCTGCAGCACGCCAATAATGAAGCCCACTGCCACCACCTGCATCGCCAAATCGTTCGGAATGCCAAACATATTGCAGGCCACCGGAATCAGCAGCAGTGAGCCGCCGGCCACACCGGATGCGCCACAGGCACACAGCGACGCCACCAGACTCAACAGAATCGCGGTTGGTACATCCACCGAGATGCCCAGCGTGTGTACCGCGGCCAGCGTCAACACAGTTATGGTGATCGATGCGCCCGCCATGCTGATGGTGGCACCGAGCGGAATCGACACGGAATAGGTGTCTTCATCCAGATTAAGACGCTTAGCCAGCGCCATATTCACCGGAATATTGGCCGCCGAGCTGCGAGTGAAGAAGGCGGTCACGCCGCTTTCACGCAGGCAGGTAAACACCAGCGGATAGGGATTACGACGAATCTTCTGGAACACCAGCATCGGGTTGATCACCAGCGCCATAATCAGCATGCAGCCGAGCAGCAGCGCCAGCAGATTGGCGTATTCCCAGATGGCGTCAAAACCGGTCGAGGCGAGTATGGAGGCTACCAGGCCAAAAATCCCCAGCGGCGCACAGCGAATCACACAGCGCACCACCCAGGTGGCGGCATTGGACGCATCGTTGAGGAACGCTTTGCTGCTTGGGCTGGCATGACGAAACGCCAGACCTAAGCCCAGCGCCCAGACCAGAATGCCGATGTAGTTGGCGTTCATCAGTGCGTCAATCGGATTGGAAACCATGCTGATCAGCAGGCCGTGCAGCACTTCGCTAATGCCCGACGGTGGGGTGATTTGCGTGGCACCGACGTTCATCGACAGCGTCTGCGGGAACAGATGACTGAAGATCACCGCCACCACGGCAGCAAAGAAGGTGCTGAGCAGATACAGCATGATAATCGGGCGGATATTGGTATTCTGTCCCTGCTGATGGTTGGCGATAGAAGAGATCACCAGCACCAGTACCAGTAGCGGCGCGACGGCTTTCAGCGCGCGCACGAACAGCTCACCCAGCAAGCCAACGGCTAATGCGGTGTCGCGCGAGAACCACGCCAGCGCCACGCCAGCCACCAGGCCGATCATGATTTGTTTTACCAGGCTTCCTGCGAACAGCGCGCCCAGACGTCCAATAAAGTTGTTTTGCATATCACAGTCTTTTTATTCGCGGTCATGAGTGTTGTGCGCGGTTCTCCCGCGCGCAACGGTTTGCCCGGCGGAGTATAAGGAAAAGAGTTAGCGAGGAAAGAGATAATTCTGTGCATGCGCAGCAGATCGGTTTTTTGATCTGCTGATGATGGGAAGTGTGACAGATATATAAAAGGCGAAGGTTGCTACTGGCGAAACAAAGCAGGGGCGATTAGCGCCCCTGCAGAAGATTATGGTGAGATCTTCTTATGGTCGTTTCTGTGGTTCACCCAGGCGTTGATCAGCAGCGTACCGCCGAGAATCACGCCCACCACCGTCAGCGAGATGCCGACTGGAATGTGGTAGAACTCGACGATCAGCATCTTGATTCCGATAAACACCAACACAATCGCCAAACCGTATTTCAGCATGGAGAAACGTTCCGCCACGTTAGCCAGTAAGAAATACATGGCACGTAGACCGAGAATCGCGAACAGGTTTGAGGTCAGCACAATGAATGGATCGGTGGTCACCGCGAAGATAGCGGGGATACTGTCCACGGCGAAAATCACATCGCTCAGTTCGACCATGATCAGCACCAACAGCAGCGGCGTCGCGAACAGCACGCCGTTTTTGCGGGTGAAGAACTTCTCACCATCCAGGCTATCGGTCATACGCAGATGCTTACGCAGCCAGCGCACCACCGGCTTGTCGCCGACCGCGTTGTCATCTTCCTCTTTCGCCAGCGCCATTTTGAGGCCGGTGAACAACAGGAAGGCGCCGAATACGTAAAGAATCCAGCTGAACTGGGTAACCAAATAGCTACCGGCGAAGATCATGATGGTACGCAGTACAATCGCGCCTAATACGCCATAAATCAGTACACGACGTTGCAGATTGGCTGGCACAGCGAAGTAGCTAAACAGCATTAGCCAGACAAAGACGTTATCGACCGCCAGCGCTTTTTCTAACACGTAGCCGGTGAGGAAAGCGAGAGTTTGCGCGGTAGCGACTTCGCGTCCGGCGGTGCCGTCGAGATACCACCAGAACGCAGCGCTAAACAGCAGCGAAACGGAGACCCAAACCAGTGACCATATCGCTGCTTGTTTAAATGACATAGTTTGTGCGCCGCGTCGGCCCTGTAACAGCAGGTCGATCGCTAGCATGATGAGCACTACAACAGCAAAGCTGCCCCAAAGTAACGGTGTGCCTACAGAGTGCATAGTCATATCCTTTTCTGAACATAAAAAAAGCGGCTGAAGTCAGAAGACGTCAGCCGCTTTGATGGTGCTGCAAGCAAACCTCGCCTTCCGGCAAGGTCTCACTTACAACTCAGAATAGATTCCGGGTTGCCTGACGACCGGATGCGTGTTGCGCATCGTAATGACGATCAATCAGCGTTGAAGTTACTCCCCTTTGCAGCGCTCAACATACGGAGTTCAATAATCGCTTTCAAGAGGGCGCCAGAAATGTTTTGCAATATTTACACTTCAGCCCGATCGGCCGGGAAAACCACGCCCGTCTGGCGGCGAATTTCCGTGAGCAGTTGCGCCGTAATGCGCGAGGTTTCTAACGCGGCATGCTCAACTTCACCGGCTTCAACCAGTTTGGCAAAGGTTTCTGCTTCATACAGCATGGTATTAATGTGCTGCGGCTGCGTCAGGTTTTGGCTCTCGCCGCCGCGCGGGATAAAGCGCAGCTGCTGGCATTCGGAGATCTTTTCGATCACCAGCGATCCCGCTTCCCCTTGAATCTCACTGGGGATCAGTGAATCGCTAACTTTGGAGTGCAGCAAGGTGACATCAAAATCGCCGTAGCCCAGTACCACAACGCCATGCGCATCCACGCCGCTTTCCAGCAAAGAGGCTTGCGCTTTGACCTGCTGCGGCGCGCCCCACAGCGTGACGGCGGCGGCGAGGCAGTAGAAGCCAATATCCATTATGGAACCGTTCGACCAGCGTGGATTAAAGGTATTCGGGTTTTCACCATCCAGATAGCGCTGATAGCGCGACGAATACTGGCAATAGTTAATCAAGGCTTTGCGCAGTTTGCCCAGCTGCGGCAAGGTTTTTTGTAGCTGCAGGAACGTCGGCAGGCTGGCGGTTTTGAAGGCTTCGAACAACACCACCTGATGCTCACGGGCACAGGCAATCATCGCCTCCGCTTCGCGCAGGTTAGAGGCCATTGGCTTCTCGCAAATCACATGCTTACCGTGTGACATAAACAGCATCGCTTGCTCGCTGTGCAATGCATTTGGGCTGGCGATATACACCGCATCGATTTCGCTGCTGGTGGCGAGTTCATCCAGCGAGGTGAACGTCAACTTGCAGGGATAATCCACCACAAAAGCGTCGGCTTGCTGCTGATGACGAGAATAAACGCCGCTCAGCTTCATCTTGCCGGTTTCATGTGCGGCGTCGATAAACTGGCGGGTGATCCAGTTGGTTCCCACGATGGCGAAACGAATCACGTGCTGCTCTCCTGCTAAAGTAAAACGGCAGAGTAGCATGTTGATTGCAGCGGAAGTCAGGTGAAATTTGATCCTGGGATCCGCATTCCAATATGATGATGCCGCACAACTTTTTGACCGACTAAGCGGGGACGCGCGGGTGAGTGGAAGTAAACATGCTCTGAACTGGACCACATTACTGATCGCTATTCCCGTAGGATTGGTGGCCTCGCTGGTCACGCTGGCGTTTCGCGGTGTCATTGAGTTGATCAACCACCTGCTGTTCAACAGTGATAATGAAATTACCGTGGCGATGCATGTCTGGCCGTGGATCTTCTGGCCGCTGCTGGTGGGTGCCGGTGGCGTAGTGGCTGGCTGGTTCCTGCGTTACGCGGTGGCAATTGAAAAACAGGAAACGGTGCAAACCGATTATCTGGAAGTGATCAACGCGCGGCTCGATGCGGTGCCAACCAAAACCTCCTTGTTCCGCGCGCTGTCATCGATTGCCAGTATCGGCAGCGGTGCGTCGATTGGTAAAGAGGGGCCGATGGTGCAACTTTCGGCGCTGAGCGGCAGTTTGATCGGGCGCTGGTTGCCTGCGTCGTTGAATCTGCGTAACAGCGATATCGTGGCGATGGCTGCCGCAGCGGGGCTCTCTTCGGTGTATCACGCCCCGCTGGCGTCAGCGATTTTTGTCGCGGAAATCGCTTTTGGCATTTCAGCGCTGCAACGGCTGATCCCGCTGATCGTTGCGTCGGCGGTGGCGGTGATGACCATGTGGTCGCTGGGCTTTCGCAGCGCGCTTTATCCGCTATCTGAAGCACTGTTCCAGATGGATATCAGCAGTTTAGTGATGACGCTGTTGATTGGTTTTGTCGCCGGTATTACCGGCTGGTTGCTGATCAAACTGATTGCGCGCAGTAAGGCGATGTTCGGTCGCGTGCGTTCGCTGCCGCTGCGCCTGGGCGCCGGTGGTTTAATGGTCGGCTTTTTGGCGCTGATCTCCACCGATATTCTGGGGAACGGTTATGAAGTGATCGTCAAAATCATTGATGGCCAGTATGTCTTGCTGGGGCTGCTGGGATTACTGGTTTTGAAGACGCTAGCCACCACGTTGTCGGTGGGCTCCAATGCAGTCGGCGGGCTGTTTACCCCTTCATTACTCATCGGCGCGCTGCTGGGCGTGGCGCTGGCTCAAATCGGCGTGATGCTGCATCTACCGGTGGGCGATACCTTACTGTATGCGGCCATCGGCATGGCGGCGGTGCTGGCGGCGGTTAGCCAGGCGCCGTTAATGGCGATGCTGATGGTGCTAGAGATGACGCTAAACAGTAGCCTGCTGTTCCCGATCATGATCGCGTCAGTGCTGGCATCAATGGTGGTATATCGCCTGCAGTCCTCCAGCACTTATCCGGTGGTGAGCGCGCATTTCAGCCGCTCAGAAGCTAAGTATGATTTCGATAATATGCGCGTCGACCAGCTGATCATTCCTGGCGCGGCGCTGCAGCCGGGAGAGTCGGTTGGACAGGCGCTGGCGGTCAGTTCACTCAAGCGCGAACGTTATGTTTATGTGATTAACAGCGAAGGGCAGTTTCTCGGCGTGGTGTCGATTCACGATATTTCACGCAAGGTGCTGTCGCAGGAGATCACCCTGCATTCGCCAGTGAGTAACGTGATGGACAATAACTTCCCCTGCATTTATCAGAATCAAAGCATGCGTGAAGGTTGGGAAGCCTTTGCGCGCGTAACGCTGGAGCGTTTACCGGTGCTAAATAATCCGCAAGAACGCCGCTTTATGGGCGCATTGACGAAAACCAGTCTGATTCAAAAAGCGCAGGAGTTTCTCTAAGCCGCGTTGCCGCGCATCGCCTGGTCGGTCATCCATAAGCGGGCGTCGAATTCGAGCTGGTGATAGTCCGGTTCCATGTGGCAGCAGAGTTGATAGAAGGCTTTGTCGTGCTCTTTTTCTTTAAGATGTGCCAGCTCGTGCACCACGATCATGCGTAAAAAAGCTTCCGGTGCCAGGCGGAAGAAAGTGGAAATGCGGATCTCCGCTTTGGCTTTCAAATTGCCGCCCTGTACGCGCGAAATGGCGGTATGTAGCCCCAGCGCGTGCTTCATCACCTTGATCTTATTGTCCCAAATCACCTTGCTCACCGGCGGCGCGCTGCGCATATAGCGGTTTTTCAGCGCCTGCGTGTAATCATAAAGCGCCCGGTCGCTGACGATATTATGCGTATCGGGATAGCGTTGCTGGAGAAAGGAGCCTAAACGTTCATGTTCAATGAGCGTCTGCACCTGTTCAAGGATGTTTTCAGGGTAACCCTGCAGATAGATTAATGACATTGGGATTCCCGACGAAAGACAGTATACTGCGCCCCCTTTTTAGGGCGAAAATCGCGCAAAGTGTACCACGCCGGAGATTCCATGAGCCAACTTGAACTGACCAATCGCACGCTGACGCTGCACCGCTTCCCGCCTATGCGCGAGGAGAGCCCGCTACAGGCGTGGGATTCCGCCGATGAGTACCTGTTGCAGCAAGAGCTGCCCGAGGGACCGGTGTTGGTGTTCAACGACAGCTTTGGTGCCCTGACCTGCGGATTAGGCGCGCGCCCGGTGTGGCACGTGAGTGACTCTTTACTGAGTGAACAAGCGGCGAAACAGAACCTGCGCCTCAACGAGATGGATGAGGATCAGGTGCACTTTATCGATAGCCTGGCGCCGCTGCCCGCTGCGCCAGCCGTGGTGATGATCAAAATCCCTAAAGCGCTGGCGCTGCTTGAGCATCAATTGCGCGCGCTGCGCGAGGTGGTGACGCCGGACACGCTGATTTTGGCGGCGGCGAAAGCCAAAGATATTCACAACTCCACGCTGCAACTGTTTGAGCGCATTCTGGGTGAGAGCAAAACCTCGCTGGCATGGAAAAAAGCCCGTCTGATTTATAGCCGCTATAGCGCACCAACGTTAGCCGATCAGCCTGCGACCACCGTGTGGCCGCTCGACGATTCTGCGTATCAGATCCATAACCACGCCAACGTCTTCTCCCGCGCCTCGCTGGATGTCGGCGCACGTTTCTTTATGCAGCATCTGCCATTTGACATTGAAGGTGAGATCCTCGATTTGGGCTGTGGCAACGGCGTGATTGGCTTGCTGGCGCTGGAACAGAACCCGGCTGCGGATGTGCTGTTTTATGACGAATCTTACATGGCGGTGGCATCAAGCAAGCTGAATGTGGAAGTGAACCGCCCGCAGGATATGGCGCGCTGCCAGTTCCGCGTTAACAACGTGTTGAGCGGCTTCCCGTCGGATCGCCTGCATGCGGTACTGTGTAATCCACCGTTCCATCAGCAGCACGCGGTGACCGATCATCTGGCGTGGCAAATGCTGCGTGATGCGAAACGCTGCCTGCAGTATGGCGGCGAGTTGCGCATCGTTGGCAACCGCCACCTCGGTTATCACGTCAAAATGAAAAAGCTGTTTGGCAACTGCGAGCTGGTGGCGTCCAATGCCAAGTTTGTCGTGTTGCGCTCGGTCAAACTGCGTTAATCAGACACTTAGCGCCAGTTCGGTCGCCTGAGCAATGGCGCGGCGAGCATCCAGCTCCTGCGCCACGTCTGCACCACCAATCACCCGCACCGCTTTACCCCGTGCGCTGAGCTCGTCCGCCAGCTGACGCAGCGGCTCCTGACCGGCACAAATCACCACATTATCTACCGCCAACGTCTTATCTTCGCCCTGATGACGCAAATGTAGCCCAGCATCATCAATCTTCAAATATTCGACATTACCCCACATCTGCACGCCGTGTGCCTGCAAACTGGCGCGATGAATCCAGCCGGTGGTTTTCGCCAGCCCAGCGCCCGGCTTACCTGATTTGCGCTGCAGCAGCCAGATTTGTCGATCGGCCGGCTGCGGTTGTGGCGCAATCAAACCGCCACGCGCCTGTAAGCTTCGATCAATGCCCCAGCTTTGGTAGAAATCTTCATGACTGGTTTGATGCAGCAGGAACTCGGCAGTATCAAAACCAATGCCGCCCGCACCGATGATGGCCACACGTTTTCCCACCGGTTTTTTATCGCGTATGACGTCGAGATAACTCAGTACGCTAGGGTGGTCGATGCCGGGAATCGCCAGCTGGCGCGGGATGATGCCGGTAGCGATGATCACTTCATCCGAGGCTTCCAGCTCGCCAGCCGTCACCCGATGTTGTGCGTTGATCGTTACGCCCGCGGCGGCGAGTTGATGGCGGAAATAACGCAGCGTTTCACTGAACTCTTCTTTGCCAGGGATTTGCCGAGCGATGTTAAATTGCCCGCCAATCTGTGCATCAGCTTCATACAGCGTAACCTGATGGCCACGCTGTGCTGCCTGCAGGGCGAAGGCCATGCCGGCAGGACCGGCGCCTACCACCGCCAGTTTTTTCGGGTGTTCAGTGTTGATCACCGGCATTAGCGTTTCGTGGCAGGCGCGCGGATTGACCAGGCATGAGGTCACTTTGCCGACAAAAATCTGATCCAGGCAGGCCTGATTACAGGCAATGCAGGTGTTGATGGCGTCCGGCTGACCGTTTTTTGCCTTGCTGACGAAAGCGGCATCGGCGAGAAATGGACGCGCCATCGACACCATATCGGCAATCCCGTCGCGTAACAGTTGTTCGGCAATATCAGGATGGTTGATGCGATTGGTGGCGATGACCGGCACCGAAACGCGCTCGCGTAAATGTTGCGTAACCCAGGCAAAACCGGCGCGAGGCACGCAGGTTGCGATGGTCGGAATACGCGCTTCATGCCAGCCAATGCCGCTGTTAAACAGCGTCACACCGCACTGTTCCAGCGCGTGTGCCAGCGCCAGCGTCTCTTCCAGCGAGCTGCCGTTATTCACCAGATCCAGCATCGATAAGCGGAAAATAATGATGAAGTCGCGGCCAACGGCATCGCGTACCGCCTGCGTGACGGCTAGTGCAAACCGCTGCCGGCGCACCACGTCGCCACCCCAATCATCATCACGTTGATTGGTATGCGCCACCAGAAATTGGTTAATCAGATAACCTTCCGAGCCCATAATCTCAACACCATCATAACCCGCCTGCTGTGCCAGCCTGGCGCAGCGAGCAAAGTCCTGAATGGTTTGCTGAATGTCAGCATCGCTGAGCGCTTGCGGTGTAAGGGGGTTGATCGGTGCCTGCAACGCCGAAGGCGCAACCAGATCACGCTGATAGCTGTAGCGCCCAGCATGCAGAATTTGCAGCGCAATTTTTCCGCCTGCCGCATGCACGGCACCCGTGATCTCACGGTGCCAGTCGCACTGATGCTCCTGGTTGAGTATCGCACCACCTTGCGCCACTACACCTTGCGGATTGGGGGCAATGCCACCCGTGACAATCAGCGCCACGCCTTCGCGTGCGCGCTCAGCGTAGAATGCCGCCAGACGCTCAGCGCCTGCTGCATGTTCCTCTAATCCAGTATGCATCGAGCCCATCAGGAAACGGTTTTTGAGTTGGGTAAAGCCCAAATCCAGCGGGGCAAACAGGTGGGCATAATGCTCAGACATGATCACATACTCAGAAAGTGGTCGGATGAGTGAACTCTAGCGGGATTTTAGCGGGAAGGAAATGTGAGGCGTTCAGCCTGTGAGAAGCATCAAAAAAAGCAGGGCGGTAAGTCGCAGACGAAAGTTTCGGACGCTTTCGCCAGGCACGGGAAGAAACCTACTCGCCCTGTAATAGCATGAAGATGGGGCTAATAAATTAGCTCTGTGGTTATGGATTTCAGAAGTACTCAATCTATTACACACTGTCCGGGGTAAGGACGAGGGATATCATGCCATGCCATCGTTCTTTAATTCCGCAAGACTGGTCTTGATTTTCTTTCAACATGCACCGTTGCGGCGTGCAAGCTCAATAATATCGAATAAATTTTTTGATTCGAGTTTTTGGAATATTTTTGTTTTATAGGTGCTGATGGTTTTATTATTCAACCCAAGTTCATAAGCGATGGTTTTATTTGATTTTCCTTGAGCGAGTTGGCGCAGGATTAAATTCTCACGATCTGTTAAGCGAGACAGCATATCTTGCTCATTTACATAGCGCTGGCGTTTATCCAGAATATCACCGGGCAGGTAATTTACATTATTCGAAACGCAGCCAATCGCAGCGATCAGGGTTTGAATGGGATCATAGGTTGAAACAAACCCATTTGCGCCCTGGCTAAGCGATTGTATTGAAATGTGGTTGTTCCCACCCTGGCTTATCAATATGACTTTCATCCAGCTCTTCGATTTAACAATATCGCGTAAAAATGCGATGCCATTTTTTTCTTTGAATTCAGGATCTAATATTAATATGTCGATGTGCTGATGAATGATGTCATCAATGCCATCGTTAATTGTGTGCGCAGTAGTGACACAATTAAAGCCATTCATTAATAATAAAGCCTGCACGCCGGCGGCAACCAAACGATGCTCATCAATGATGAGGATTTTTGCATTAAACATATCTCTCCCTTTGACGCCATCGTAGTGATGACGCTGAAGGTATTATGTCCGCCGACGTAATGGGGCGAACCGAGAAATGTCTCGTTAAAATTATGAAGCTAAAAAAATTACTGATTTTTCAGATGAGTTACTGCGAATTCAAATAATGTCTGATTCACCCGGCCGATTTCTAATGTTATTTGCTGAATTAACGCTTGCGCGTCATGCGCTTCTTCACGGTGCACCTCCAACTGCCGACCTAATTTCATCAAGGCATGAGCATTCAGAATCGCGGCCCCCCCTTTAAGTTTATGGCCTAGCTGGGATAGCGTGCTTGCTTCCTGTGTCTGCTGCAACTCACGGAGCAATTCATCGTGGCTGGTACGGATGCTGGTGAGTAATGCCCGGCAGCTTTCCGCATCCCGCTCAGCAAGTTGGATTAAAAATGGTGGGAAAAGTGCGCTATCAGATCCAACAGCTTCAGTAACGGCGACTTCATTGATCCGCTCTCTTTCATCCGCTGCTGCATAATTTTGCCGTGCGTCATCCGGGCCACGATGAATACACTGCGCGATCTTCGCCAGCAATCTATCGAGGTTCAAAGGCTTAAACAGACAGTCATTCATGCCCGCCTGTAAGCAGCGCTGCATAATATGCTGCTCGGCAGATGCGGTCAGACCAAACAGCATAATCGGTGGTAGTTGATACTGCTGCTCATATTGGCGTAGCGCCTCAGCGAATTGAAAGCCGTTCATCGACGGCATATTGCAATCGGTAATAATCAAATCAAAACGTAGCGGTTCCTGCTGCCAAAGCGCCAATGCTTCAGCAGCACTTTCACTCACCACCACCTGATGGCCTGACATTTCGAGTTGCTTACCGAGCAGTAAACGGTTCGGTGCATGATCATCAATCACCAGGACCGAAAGCTTGTCAGATAACGGCGGTTGTGACAGGTGAGGTTGCGTTTGATCGCGTGGTTCGCCTTGCGCTGCGCGGAAGTAGAAGGAGAAAACGGCGCCTTCACCTGGTGCACTTTCGACAATTAATTCGCCATCCAGCAAATGTGCCAGATTACGGCAGATACTTAATCCTAATCCGGTGCCCAGTTGCTGCTGATGACGATCTCCGACCTGCACGAAGGGTTCGAATATGGCATGTTGCTGATCTTCCGTCATGCCGCAGCCGTTATCGCTCACTTCAATGACGAATTCGCTGCCTTCCTCTTCCTGCGCGATGCCCTGCATAAGCACCACGGTAACCGTACCTTCTTCGGTAAACTTAATCGCGTTGCTTAACAGATTAGACAGGATCTGATTAATCATCAGCGGATCGGTTTTCACCCAGTAAGCGGCAATATCCATCTCCACACGCAGATCGAGCCCCTTGCTCTCGGCCTTATTACGGAACAGGGCGACGGCTTGCTCGATCACATCCGGCAAATAGACGGTTTCCAGCGTGGGCTGATACAGGCCCGATTCAATTTTCGACAGATCGAGCACATCGCCAATTAAAGAGAGCAATGCGTGAGCTGAACTGTAGGCGACACGAATATTTTCTGAGAGCGAGTCCGCGGCATGCGATCGGGTTTCCAGCTCGAGCAGGCCAATAATGGCATGCAGCGGCGTACGGATCTCATGGCTCATGCTGGCGAGAAATTCACTTTTGGATCGATTCGCTTTGTCGGCGGCATCTTTTGCCAGCTGTAGCTCCTGCAGCAGCGCATTGCGTTCGGTCACGTCCAGCCAGCCGCCGATGACGCCCGCCACATCGCCTAGTCGATCGCGAAACGGTAGCGTCCAGTGATAGAGCTGATAAGCCTGATGATCAAGCGCCATATGGATATCGCGTATCACAGCTTCGCCATCCAGCAGGGTTTGCTGGTAGCCATCTTCAATACTGTGAATGCTTTCATTGTTGCCGGTTAGCACGTCAGAAAGGCGTTTGCCAATGACCTCATCACGACGAAAATTCATAAAGCGTAAATAGGCTTGATTACAGTCAACCAGACGGGTTTTTTTGTCGCGAATGTACATCGCGACCGGTGATTCATTAAATAACGTATGCGTAAAATTAAGCTGATTTTTCAAGGCATTTTCGGCTTGAATACGCTGCTGAATGACTTTGCGTAAATGATGATTCCAGAACAGGATCAACAGGATTAATCCGGCTGATACTGAAACAATAAGCAAAACCGCCTGTTTGTAGTTTTGCCATGAGGCGCTAAGGAACGGGGTTTCTGCCTGACGCCACTGTGCCAGCAGTTTAAACAGCGTTTCCGGTGGAATTGCCAGTAACGCTTTATTTAGAATACTGATTAACAGTTCATTACCGGACGTAGCACGCATGACAAAACGTGCAGGCTCTGCACCCAGCGTGCTTTCGACATTTAACCTGTCGCCGAAATGATTGCGTAGCAGGTAATCCGCAAAGATTTTGGGGAGCACCACAGCGTCAACCTTGTGATCTTGCAGCTGGCGTAAGGCGTCAACCGGATCGTCTACAGGCGTAAGGTTCAGATTTGGATAATGCTGCAGCATCCACTCTTTCATCACCTGATTGCTCAACATCAATGCCGAACCAAATGGGAAGGTATCCTGGCCGATGATACTGCGGGGTTTCTGATTGCGGATGATAACCCAATGCGAAACTAACCACGGACGCGTGGTCAGTTGGGGATGCTTCTCGTCTTCCCGCTCAAGGATCTCCAGCGGAAACAGACTGGGCAACATATCACTGCTGCTGGTTGGTGGATCATCTTCCTGACCATGCGCGATAAAACTCATTCCCGTGAGGTTGGTAATAAGCTCCAGCACGTCGACGGTCATGCCGCGGAATGGCATGTTTCCGGTTCGGCTGCTTAAGGGAGCCAGCACCGTTGAGAGCGAGGTATCAATGCCTGGATGTTCCTTCAACCACTGCTCCTCTTCCTGAGTTAACGCGAGGGGATTGCTCTGCAAGACATGATGGGCATCAAGCTGCCAGCGTTTGGCTATCTGCATACGAATCGACAGCGGGATCTGCTGCAGTGCCTGATTGATCGCATCAGCCAGTTTGGGCAACTGTGGGCTGATGCCAAAGCTGACATCCATGGGAATGCTCTGCTCATCGGGCGCCACTTTTAAGGCATGCGCGAACAGGTAACGATTGAGATGGTTCAGCGTGGCGGCATTGCCCCAAACCTGACCGGTTTGATCAAACACCACTGCTGCTACCGCATCGTAATAACCGGGAAAGCGCACCAAATGGTCATCTTGATAGATATTCTCAAGGTATTCGCGTTGTGGGGGAGGGCCGGACCAGGCGACGCGCTGCGCAAGCGTGTGATTCAGGTTAATAGCATGATCGGGTTTATGTCCTACCACACTGTAATCCAGCATCCAGGGGACGCTGGCGAGTAAAGGCTGAGGTTGTGACGATGGCAGCACGACATTGATCGCCAGCATCTGCATTTCGCCGTTAATCACCGCATTTTGCGCGGCGCTATGGCTGGGATAGTGATAGAGCTCAATCGTGGTATCGAGCATGCTTTGAATCAGAGAGAGGTAATCAGCACTGAGTCCTTCAAAGCGTCGTTTATCGGTGTCCATATATAAAGGCGGTTGTGGCTGACCTGCTACGGCAACCTTGAGCACTTTATTACGAAATCCAGAAGGAATGGGTTCCGCTAATTGCAGGGCTGGCTGCGTCGTATCATAGCGTGCGAGTAGTTGCAGTGTTTTTTCCGCCGCAACCGATGAGCAGGAAAATAAAATTAGCAGCAATAACGTTGCCAGACGGAAAATTGCAGGCTGAATGAACACGATACCATCTCAAGACAAAGTAATTACATTAATTGCAGTAAGGACAAGGGAGTATAGAGACATTTAAATAATTCTCTTCTCCTATCATCTTTGTACCTGTGTTTTGCGACCATTCTTGAAATAGTGGCATATTGATAAAGAAAGCACCTGCTCGAGAAAAAATGGCTTTTTTATTAATTGGTGTTTTTATTCAATGTGTTAACTGACTCGGGACCTTTCAAGACAATTCTTATGTGGTCTTGTTGAGGAGTTAAGTCAGAATTTTCGCAGTTTTGTGTGGGCGGAAAAGTTAAATGCCAGCGCAACAAATAAGACAGCCTGAAGAAACGAATGACAGATTCGTTTTACGGGTTAAATTATTTTGATAATAACAGCGCTGCGACCGATTGATTATTTTAAGTGTCGCTTTTTAATATCATAGATTCACTTCATCTGGTGTGGTTATCACAATTGGACAAAGTTAAAACTGTAATAAAGGAATAAATAAATGGTATATGCACACAATAAGCAAGTGCGTGTTGCTGTCCTTGATGATCACCCCATGGTCCGTACCGTTTTCGAGTTGTGTTTAAAACATGAGCCCGATATTCATTTGGTGGGCACCTGGGCTTCGAGCAATGAGTTATTTAATCAGCTAAGAAGTACCACCGTTGATGTACTGGTACTGGATTTTCTTCTTGGTGAACGTGAGTTGGACGGTCTTGCGTTGGTTAAGCAATTACGTAATCACTATCCACAGCAGAAAATTCTGATCTCCTCCTCAATGGAAAGCCCGGCAATCGTCAAAATGGTGCTGAGCGCGGGCGTAAAAGGGTTTATCGGCAAAAGTCACAATATGCAGGATATTACGCACGCCATCCGTCAGGTGGCGCAAGGGCGTTTATTCTTGTCTAAAGAAGTGGCCTATGAAGTGGAAAATCTCTATGTGATGAGCGAAGAGTCGCTGGATGAGAACCACGATTTCAACAGCAAAGGCAATATGTATGAGAAGGTGAAAACCCTCAGCCCACGCGAAGTAGAAGTGGTGCGGTGTTTCCTTGATGGTTTGAGCGTGTCGCAGATTGCAGTGAAATTTAAACGCAGCCGCAAAACTGTGAGCGGGCAAAAACAGTCTGCGTTGAAAAAACTGGGTTTGCGCTCAGATTCAGAGCTGTTCAAATACAGTCACGACCTGATGTCGGGCTATTGATTCTCTTCACAGGCGGCAATTCATGACCGCCTTTTTCCTGTTCTGCATTGCGTACATCACGTTCCCAGTAACACCTGTTCCGTAACATGTTTTTGAGTGATCTTTGTCACAGTTTGAAGCTGCTTAAACCGGTCTGATGGCCCCCATTGTTTTGCACTCAGGGGGATAGGATGAATATCGACACGCAATCCGGTGTGATCACTGGAAAAAAACAAGTCAGCGTTGCACAGCAGCAGGTGAAATGGGAGGGCAAAGGCACGTTAGTTCGCATCACGCGCGGCGGCATCTGTGGCTCCGATCTGCATTACTATCAGGAAGGGAAGGTCGGCAGTTTTGAGATCAAAATGCCGATGATCCTCGGACATGAAGTGATTGGCTACGTGGTGGAAAGCGATAATCCGCAACTAAAGCCGGATCAAAAAGTCGCGGTCAATCCATCTAAACCCTGCGGCGAATGCAAATATTGCCAGCGCGATCAGGAAAACCAGTGCACCTCAATGCGCTTCTTCGGTAGCGCCATGTATGTCCCGCACGTTGACGGCGGCTTTACCCAATACAAAGTGGTAGATAGCGCGCAATGTGTGCCTTTTCCACAGGATGCCGATGAAACGGTGATGGTCTTCGCCGAGCCGCTGGCAGTGTGCATTCACGCAACGCATCAGGCGGGCGATCTCACCGGCAAACAGGTTTTTATTTCGGGGGTTGGGCCGATTGGCTGTCTGATTGCGGCGGCGGCAAAAGCACGCGGAGCAGCGTCAATTGTCTGTAGCGACATCAGCGAACGTTCTCTGAAGATGGCGCAGCAGATGGGTGCAACCGACGTCATCCATGCAGCTGATGGCGATTTCGCGCCTTATCTTGCCGACAAAGGTTATTTCGATGTGGCGTTTGAAGCCTCTGGGCATCCCTCTTCGCTGCAGCGCTGCCTTGATGTGGTCTGTGCTAAAGGTACGCTGGTGCAGGTTGGCATGGGCGGTACCATTCCGAACTTACCGATTATGGCGCTGATTGCTAAAGAGATTAATCTGGTCGGTTCCTTCCGCTTTACCCATGAATTTAATACCGCCGTCGAGTGGCTGGCTAACGGCGTGGTTGATCCCTTGCCGCTGTTCAGCGGCGAATACGCCTTGCAGGATATTGATGCCGCGCTGCAGTTTGCTGGCGATAAAACCCGCGCCGCTAAAGTTCAGTTAACCTTTTAAGGAGCAGTGATGAGTCAGTTATTTTCCCTCGAAGGTAAGCGTGTACTGCTCACCGGTTCAGCGCGTGGCATTGGATTCCTGCTGGCGCGCGGTCTGGCTGAGGCTGGCGCCGAAGTGATCGTCAATGCCACCACCGATGCAGGCGCGCAGAAAGGTGCCGCCCAGCTGCGTGAGTTGGGGCTGCGTGCGCACGCCAAAGCCTTTGACGTCACCCAATCAGCGCAGGTCAGGCAGGCGGTTGATGAGATTGAAGCGGAGTGGGGCGCCATTGATGTACTGGTGAACAATGCCGGCATTCAGCGCCGTCGTCCGTTCCTCGAATTCCCTGAACAGGACTGGAATGACGTAATTGCCGTCAACCAGACGGCGGTATTTCTGGTGTCGCAAACCGTGGCCAAAAAGATGGTGGAGCGTCAGCAGGGTAAAATTATCAACATTGGTTCGATGCAGAGTGAATTGGGCCGCGACACCATCACGCCGTATGCCGCCTCAAAAGGTGCTGTCACCATGCTGACGCGCGGCATGTGCGTGGAGCTCGCGCGTCACAACATTCAGGTGAATGCGATTGCGCCGGGCTATTTCGTCACGGAAATGACGCAGGCGCTGGCCGACGATCCCGCCTTTACGGGTTGGCTAACCAAACGTACACCCGCCGCACGCTGGGGCAAGCCAGAAGAGTTGATTGGCGCGGCAGTGTTCCTCGCGTCGGGCGCGTCGAACTTCGTTAACGGCCATCTGCTGTTCGTTGACGGTGGCATGCGCGTCGCGGTGTGATGCCGAGGTGCGGCTGGCATTATCGCCGGGCCGCGCCTAAACCTTAATCACCCCTCTGTATTCCTAAGGATAATAAAAAATGCCAATAACCATCATTGTGCTGGGTGTGATACTGCTGCTGGTGTTGATGATTGTATTTAAGGTCAACGGCTTCATTGCGTTGGTGTTTGTGTCGGCGGTAGTGGGTATTGCCGAAGGTATGACGCCGCTGAATGTGATGGCCTCGATTCAGAAAGGGATCGGCTCGACGCTGGGCGGGTTAGCGATGATCCTCGGCTTTGGTGCCATGCTCGGGCGGCTGGTTTCGGATACCGGTGCGGCGCAACGCGTTGCGACGACGCTCATCGCCGCCTTCGGTAAAGAGCGGCTGCAATGGGCGCTGGTAGTTACTGGGCTGATCGTCGGTCTGGCGATGTTCTATGAAGTTGGCTTCGTGCTGCTGTTACCGCTGGTGTTCACTATCGTGGCCGCTGCGGGCTTACCCTTGCTGTATGTCGGTGTACCCATGGTTGCCGCGCTGTCGGTGACTCACTGCTTCCTGCCACCGCATCCCGGTCCAACGGCGATTGCCACTATCTTTGGGGCTAATCTCGGCACCACTTTGCTGTACGGCATGATCATCACCATCCCGACGGTGATTATTGCCGGGCCGATTTTCTCGAAATTCCTCAAAGGTTTTGAGAAGTCGCCGCCAGAAGGGCTTTATAACCCGAAAATTTTCACCGAAGAAGAGATGCCAGGCTTCGGTATCAGTATCTTTGCCGCGGTTATTCCCGTGGTGCTGATGGCGATCGCCGCCGTGTTTGAGTTAACCACGCCAAAAGAGAACGCGCTACGTCAGTTCTTTGAATTCATCGGTAACCCGGCGGTGGCGCTATTTATTGCGGTGGTGATTGCAGTGCTGACGCTAGGCCTGCGCAACGGTCGCAAGATGGAAGAAGTCATGGATATGTGTGGCGAGTCGATTGCCGCTATCGCCATGATCCTTTTCATCATCGCCGGTGGCGGTGCGTTCAAACAGGTGCTGGTGGACAGCGGTGTCGGTAATTATATCGCCGACATGATGAAAGGATCGTCACTGTCGCCACTGCTGATGTGCTGGACGGTGGCGGCGATGCTGCGTATCGCACTGGGTTCGGCGACGGTCGCCGCCATCACCACTGCAGGGATTGTGACGCCGATTATCGCTGCAACCCATGCCGATCCGGCCTTAATGGTGCTGGCAGTTGGCGCTGGCAGCGTGATCGCCTCACACGTTAACGATCCTGGCTTCTGGCTGTTTAAGGGCTACTTCAACCTGAGCGTAGTGGAGACGTTGAAAACCTGGACGGTAATGGAAACGCTGATCTCTATTCTCGGTTTAGCGGGCGTTCTCGCTCTAAATGCTGTGATTCACTGACCGTCAAGGCTTCACAGGGAGGTGAAGCCTTAAGCGCGGGTGCGAATCCACGAAAAGCGCGATTGGTAGCCGCTGTCAAAGTGGGTGTTGTAGCGATAGCTGGATCCCGACTCCGCCATGCAATAAGTGCAAACCTTCAGCACCTCAATATGCTCAGCCTGAATACCGCGCTGTAACAATAATTCCCGCGCCAGATGTGGCAAATCAAACCAAATTCCTTGCTGCTGTGCTTGCGCCTGCGGGCGAATGGCCTGTGCATTGTGTGGCTGCTGAGCTGACCACTTTAGGGGCGGAAGATCGGGACGATCCTGCATTTGCGTGACTAGATCATGGCCCAGTTCATAGCAGCATGGACCGATGGCGGGACCGATGGCCACATGCAGCGTTTCGAGCCTGGCGCCCCGTTCTAACAGACGATCGACGGCATTATGTAACACACCGCCCAGCGTGCCTTTTAATCCGGCGTGAACCGCCGCCACCTGATGCTGCTGCGTATCAGCAAATAAAACCGGCAAACAATCGGCGGTATACACCGCTACCGGCAGATGATCTTCGCCAATTACGCCATCGGATTCACAACTTTTTGGCGGCAGATTTTGCTTAGCCAGCACCACGTTAGCGCTATGACGCTGCTGACCATAAGCCGCATCGCTCGGAACCGGCTGACCTGCGGGTTGAAATGCGTATTCCAGCCAGGAAAATCCATCCAGCAGCGTTGATCGTGGACCGCTGTGTTGGTGCTGTGTCATAAGTCTCTCCTCTTATAAAACGGCGTTATTCTGGTGCCCACAGCTTACGTTAACTGCTACATTTTTAAAGCTTTACAAAAACTGACCCTAATCACTTAAGGATGAAATGATGAAAAAAATCACCTTGCTGGCGGCGTCCGGCTTAATGGCGTTAGCGCTGTCAGGCTGTGCACAAACCTCAAACCAGCAGGCGCAGCAACAGCTCGGTCAGCAGTCGGTACTGGCAGTAAACTGGTTCCAGCAATCCGGCGAGTATCAGGCATTGAGCTGGCAGGCCTTTAACTCAGCGCGCATGGCGTTTGATCAGGCGCCATCGCTGGCGGGAAAACCCAAAGCGGTGATTGTCGATCTGGATGAAACGATGATTGATAACAGCGCTTACAGCGCGTGGCAGGCGAAGAACGGTCAGCCATTCTCCGGCAAAACCTGGTCGGCATGGACCCAGGCGCGACAGGCAACGGCAGTTCCGGGCGCAGTGGAGTTCGCCAATTACGTCAACAGCCACGGCGGCACCATGTTCTATATCTCCAATCGCGATCAAAAGGATTACACCGCGACCGTTGAGAACCTGAATAAGTTGGGCTTCACCGGCGTTAGCGATAAAACCGTGCGTCTTAGCACCGGCAATTCGAATAAGCAGGAGCGCTTCGATGCGGTGAAAAATGCCGGTTATAACGTGGTGCTGTACGTCGGCGACAATCTGAATGATTTTGGTGGTGCGACCTGGCATCAGGGGAATGCTCAGCGGCAGCAGTTTGTCAGTCTCAACCATCAACGTTTTGGCACTCAATTCATTGTATTGCCGAATCCGCTGTATGGTGACTGGGAAAGCGGTATGGCAGAAAACTATAACAAGCTGACACCTCAACAGCAGTTGCAGGTGCGTGATGCGCGCATGAAAGCGTGGAACGGTAAATAGTTCGTCAAGCGAAATAGCGCCTGTCCTTGCAGGCGCATTTGTGCCCTCTTCAGGTCCAGTCATATTTACTTTTTCATGTAACTATTATTCCCCTCATTATTTTCCTGATCTCTTGCTTAATATATGCGCTGTGAATGGTGAAATATATTGCCTAATGAGCGGTAAGGTAGTGAATCACGCTAATCATAAATTTTTTAATTAAGATTTCTCTTAACACAAAATGTTTAAATTAACGAATAAATAGGAAGGCACAGTGTTGATGCGTGTATATTTTTGTAATGGTATAAGGAATATAACATTATTTTTTCATTCTATTTATCTGTTATAAATGCATATTATTGAAATTATGCAAAGTGCGTTCACTTGCAGAACATTACTTAAATTATACATTTGTTGAATCTATTTTTACAAAATAGCCATGCATGGCGACCGTATAAATATTCCTGATGCAACTCTATCCATAAGCGTCTATAAACAATTTTTGTGAGGAAGTTCTGCTTTCATCCTCAATTGTTCTCAATAGGCGCGTTTAATGACGACGCTATTCCCTGAAAGCGATATTTTTAAACGTTGAGAGAAGATTATTGTGATGACCCTAAAACCTTTATTAGCGAAAAATCGCAGGTGGGCTTTGCCGCTCTGCAAGCGGTTAATTACCCTTTGTGCAGAGGAAGATACGCCATGAATTTAAACACGCTTCGTCAGGATATTCCGGCTGGTTTGGTGGTGTTTCTGGTGGCGCTGCCGCTCTGTCTTGGTATCGCTCAGGCTAGCGGACTGCCACCCTTTGCCGGTCTGCTTACCGGCGTGATTGGCGGTTTGCTGGTCACTGCGCTGAGCCCTTCGCGCTTTGCGGTCAGCGGTCCGGCGGCGGGATTAGTCACTATTGTGGTCGCATCGATCGCGACGCTAGGCAGTTTTTCTGCCTTTCTCACTGCGCTTATTCTGGCGGGTGGATTGCAGTGCCTATTTGGCTTATTACGTGCAGGACGTTTTATCACGCTGGTACCGAGCAGCGTCATTAAAGGCATGTTGGCGGCAATTGGTATTTTGCTGATTATGCAGCAAATTCCGGTGGCACTGGGTGCCGCGGGAGACGTCGAATTAATTTCGCTGGTGAACGGTGAGTTTCAGTTCTCAAGCAGTGCAATGTTGGTTGCCGGCACTGGCCTGATCATCCTCTGGTTGTGGACCACGCCGCTGATCAAATCGGTGAAGGCCCTGAGCTGGATGCCCGGTCCGCTGGTGGCGGTACTGGTGGGTTGTGCTGCGACGGTGTTTGGCGATCGCATGTTTCCTTCACTGGCAGAAAGCTTGCCGCGTATCGCACTGCCGGCCTTCGATAGCATGTCAGCGTTGGTGGCAGAACTGGAAACGCCAGATTGGCAAGCATGGCGGAATCCTTCGGTGTGGATGGTGGCGATAACCCTGGCGCTGGTGGCGAGTCTTGAAACACTGTTGAGTCAGGAAGCGCTAAAAAAACTGCGTCCGCAGCATCCTGCGCCATCGCCCAACAGAGAGATGTTTGCTCAAGGGATGGGTAATTTGGCCGCCGGTTTCCTCGGCGCAATGCCCATTACCGCGGTGATTGTGCGCAGCTCGGTTAACGTCAGTGCGGGGGCGCAAACTAAGCTCTCCATCTTGATTCATGGTGGGCTGCTGCTGATCTGCGGCTTGTGGTTTAGCCATCTGCTGAATGCTATCCCGCTTGCCAGTCTGGCGGCGGTGCTACTTTATACCGGCTATAAGCTGGCTACGCCACGCCTGTTCATTGAGCAGATGCGCATGGGGCCACAGCAATATGTGCCATTCCTTGCCACTATCGGCGGCATTATCGTATTTGGCATGCTGGCCGGCATCGGAATTGGCATCGCGACGCAAATTCTTTGCAGTATCTATAAAAGCCATCGCAATGCATTGCAGCTCACGCGTTATGACGATCATTACGTATTACGCTTCCAGCAAAATCTGACCTTTATGCATAACCCGAAACTGCAGGGATTACTGGCAGAGATTCCGGAAAACAGCGTGGTGGTTGCCGAGCACGATAACGCTAAATATATGGATCCGGATGTGAAGGCTGTGCTGCAAGACTTTGGCGAAAACGCGCGTCAACGTGGCATTCGCCTCAGTCAGTGGCCTGTGGCGTTGAAATAACCCTAAATCCTGGCATTAACGGTAGTTTTGAAAGTAAAAATCGGATATCTCGGATAGCCGATTTTTTTATTTACAGGGCATAATTGGCGCCGGCTTAATCTTTTGTCTCTGGCGTTCCCACCCTGCCATTTGGTTTCCATGCTGTTTTCATGGCAGATTGAGCGCCGTCCAGCCGCAGAGTAGGATGACGAACACTTGCTTAATTACCGAATCATCGCGCGGTTATTTCAGGTTTAATGCTTGCTGATGCCCATGGCTGATGGCAGCGATTTCTACGTTACAGGGTTCAGACGTATGCGCGTTATGCTGTTTGAAGAGAATAATTTAAAAAAGAATACTCTCACGCTGTTCTTCATTACGCTTTTTTTCTGCTTTATTGGCAGCCATTTGCGCATCCCGCAAGAGTTTTCACTGTTCTGGCCGGTGAATGCATTGGTCGCCGGTTTAATGGTGCGTAATCCGTTTTTGCACACCACTTCAAGCTATCTGGTGTGCTTCAGTGCGATGATTTTTAACGACACGGTATTTTCCGGCTGGGCGCTGCCTGCGTTTACCGTGAATTTTGCCAATATTCTTTTTATCCTCGTCTCGGTCAGTATGCTGATCAAACATCTGCAACGTCCTTCTGCTAACAGCCAGGTGGTCAACGCCATGCGCATTTTCCCGGCCTGTTTTCTCGGCGCGGCGGCTTGCGCAACCTGGGGGGCATGGGCGCAGGATATCGACTTCAATGCGCGTTTTATCGTGGCGTGGGGCGACTGGTTTAGCGAGCAATTTTCAACGTCACTGATGTTGCTGCCGGTGATGCTGGCGCGCCCGCTGCGCACCGTAGCGCCGCGTACCTTGCTGCATCCGGGCAAACTGTTGCCACTGGCAGCGGTGATCCTCTCGCTGACCGTGGGCGCGTTGATTGGCGGCGCAGGCAGCCTGACATTCCCGGTGCCAGCGCTGATCTGGTGTGCAATTGTGTTGCCCATTCCGCTGACCAGCCTGGTGATCCTCATCACCGGCATCACCGAGATTGTATTAGTGTCGCATGGCGTGATGAACATTCAGGGCGACGACGCGTTACTACCGATTAGCCACCTCACTTCAGCCCGCCTTGGCGTGGCCACTGTCGCGCTGAGTCCATTGTTGGTGGCGGTGAGCATGGACGCGATTCGGCAGTTGAATCATCGTCTCGCATTACGAGCAAATTTTGATTTTCTCACTCAGCTACTCTCGCGCTCTGGCCTGTATGAGAGCCTGAGAAATGAGCCATTTTCACTGCAGCGTGAAGCGGGCGTGGTGATGCTGGATGTCGACTATTTCAAAGCCATTAATGACAATTTTGGTCATGATGCCGGAGATTGCGTGCTGGAAGAGATTGCGCGTCGTATTCAGCGGGTAGTGGGCAATCGCGGTATGGTTTGTCGCTTTGGCGGGGAGGAGTTTGTGATAGTGGTTTTCGACTGCAATCACAGCCAGCTGTACCAACTGGCCGAAACGGTGCGTCAGGCGATGGTGAAAGAGAAGTTCTGGATTCAGGGCAACACGGTGACGGTGACAGCCAGCTTAGGTCTGGCGCGCGGCAGTGCGCAGAGCGAACGTGAATGGCCTGGCGTGATTAACCGTTTAGTGTCAGCGGCGGATAAAAACCTCTACCTCGCCAAGCGCAATGGCCGCAATCAAACCTCACCGGCGATGGAGCCGCGCAGCATGATGCATGACGTGGCCTGAGCCACGTCACACTTGACTACACGCTGCTTTTCAACTGGCTGCTCTGCTGATGGCGCTGCTGCGCCAGCTCAATCAGGCGAGTTATCAAATCGCTGTAGCTCAAACCCGCAGCCTGCCATAGCTTTGGATACATACTGATGTTGGTGAAGCCAGGTAAGGTATTCACTTCGTTGACAATAATCTCGCCATCATCCTGCAGGAACACATCCACGCGCGCCATGCCAAAACACTCCAGCGCCTGGAATGCGGTGATCGCCACGGTGCGAATCGCCTCGCTGGCTTCGTCACTGATGGCGGCGGGAACCACCACCTGCGCACCGCTTTCGCTGATGTATTTAGTGTCGTAGGAGTAGAAAGCATCGTGCACCACGACCTCACCACAGGGACTGGCTTGCGGGGACTCATTACCCAACACGGCGCATTCGATTTCGCGTCCTTTGATACCTTGCTCAATCAGGACTTTACGATCGAAAGTAAAGGCGAGGTCCAGCGCGGCATCAAACGCTTCCAGGCTATCGACTTTACTCACCCCGACCGAAGATCCCTGGTTCGCGGGTTTGATAAACAGCGGCAAGCCAAAGCGGGCGATCACCGCTTGGGCATCGACATGGGCACGTTGTGTCTGGATCACACTCAGCCACGGTGCCACCTTGAGTCCCGCATCGCGTAGCAGACGTTTGGTGAAATCCTTATCCATGCTGACCGCAGAACCGAGCACGTCAGAACCGACAAACGGCAGATTGGCCATGCGCAATAAACCCTGCAGCGATCCATCTTCGCCCAGCGTACCGTGCACGATCGGGAAAATCACATCCAGCTGTGAGAGCGGTTGCGCTTGCTGACGGGTAATCAGCTGCTGAGAAGAGCTGCCCGGTACCAGCGCGACATGTTCACCTGAACGATTGAGGGCAATCAGCGCCGGATTCTCGGCGTTGAGCAAGAACCCTGACGCATCATTCAGATGCCACTCCCCCTGCTTATCAATCCCCAGTAAAACCACCTCATATTTACTCTTATCAATGGCTTCGAGGATATTTTTGGCTGACTGTAATGACACTTCGTGCTCGGCCGACTTGCCGCCAAACACAACTCCTATCCGCTGTTTTGCCATTGCTATTTGTCCGATTGCTATCAAGCGAGCCAGTAAGATAACACGCCCAGGACAGCCATCAACAGCCCTGCGATTATCGTTATAAAAGAGCGGCATAAAGCCCACCGCAGCACCCTCAGTCATGAGTTTAAACAAATATTCATAACCGTTTGAGACAAGTCTTGGACGGCTTAAAACCTGCCTTCTGTCAGAATTTTCCCAATTCAAACAGGTACAACGGTGGGCCATCTGCTCACCGTTTTTTGTCAGGTTTACAGGAGTCGGGAAATGGTCGACCAGAAGCAGGATGCTGTGGAGCAGGATGCGCGTTCTGTTGCTCGTATTGAAACCACGGTAGATGACACGTTGTTAAAAAGCGTGGCTTGGATCTGCAAACACTACAAACGCGAGAAAAGTGAAGAGGCGCTGGTGGCCGGTTTGCCAAAAGCGACATTGCTCTCACCCTCACAGGCCATGACTGCGCTAGAGAATGCGGGTATCACCGGCGGCATGGTGGAGCGCCGTCTGCAAGATTTACCGGAACAACTGATGCCGATGATTCTGCTGCGCAAAGAGGGCGGCGGGTGCATTGTGCTGTCGCGCCGCATTCATACCAATGAGGAGAATCAGCGCGAACTGCGTTTCCAGTTGGTGATGCCAGAAGTCAGTGCCTCTGCTGTCGAGATGAGCATGGCGGAACTTTATGAGATCTACGCTGGCTTTGCCGTGATGGCAAAACCGACAGCGGTGGTGGATGAACGCGCCAGCGAAATGTTGCCGGAAGTGAAAGGCCACTGGCTGTTTTCCACACTGTGGCGCTATCGACGCTACTACCGCAGTGCGGCAATTGCGGCTGTGTTGATTAACGTTTTAGCGCTCTCCAGCATCTTCTTCACCATGAACGTTTATGACCGCGTGGTGCCAAATCAGGCGTTTGTGACGCTGTGGTCGCTGGCGATTGGCGTCACCATCGCCATGGTGTTTGAAGCGGTAACGCGCTTTGTACGTGCTCATCTGTTGGATATGGCCGGAAAAAAAGCCGATCTGGTGCTGGGTAGCATGCTGTTCCGCCAGGCACTCTCAATCCAGATGGAACACAAACCGGCTTCTTCCGGTACGTTTGCCAACCAAATCCGTGAGTACGAATCCGTGCGCGACTTTGTGGCCTCGGCGACGCTGGCAGCCATTTCCGATCTGCCCTTCATTCTGATGTTTGTCGGCGTCATTTTCTTCATTAGCGGTCCGCTGGCCATCATTCCTCTGATGATGATCCCCATGATCATCATCGTCAGTGCCGCGATCCAGTGGCCGCTGGCGCGCATCATGAAAGAGAACTTGCGAGATGCTTCGCTTAAACAAGGCGTGCTGATTGAGTCGGTTGAAGGCATGGAAACGCTGAAAGCCGTTGGTGGTGAAGCGCATATGCAGCGTCGTTGGGAAAACTTCAGCGCGCTGCAATCAGCTAACTCGATGAAATCAAAACGTTACTCGACGCTGGCAACCGGTGTGGTGACGTTCCTGCAGCAATTCCAGACGGTAATGTTGGTCGTAGCCGGTGTTTATCTGATTAACGAAGGCACTTTTACCATGGGTGCAATGATCGCGACCGTCATGCTCGCCAGCCGTGCCACCGGTCCACTCGGTCAGGTAATTGGTCTGGCAGTGCGCTATCAGCAGGCAAAGGCGGCGTTAACCTCGTTAAACAAGCTGATGGAAATGCCCGTCGATCGCGACAGCAGTAAAACCTACCTCACGGATCCTCCGCTGAGTGGTGAGATCACGCTGAGCAACGTCAACTTCTCCTATCCGGCTCCGCCGATGAAGCCCAATCCGGAGATCCTCAAAGATATCTCGTTGAGCATCAAAGCTGGAGAGCGTGTGGCGATTCTGGGTCGTATCGGCAGCGGCAAGTCCACCTTGCTACGTGTAATGGCGCGTTTGTACCAACCCGTGCAAGGACAGATATCCGCCGATGGTCTGGATGTGAACCAGATTGATCCGGCGGACTGGCGTAAAGCGGTGGGTTTTGTCGGCCAGGATGCACGTCTTTTCTACGGCACGCTACGCGAAAACGTCATGATTGGGCGTCCAGATGCGACGGCCAATGAGCTGCTGCGCGTGCTTAATCTCACCGGTTTGGATCATGTCGCTGCACGTCACCCGAGTGGGATCAATCTGACGGTAGGAGAGGGCGGTGAAGGTTTGTCCGGCGGTCAGCGTCAGCTGGTTTCCCTGGCAAGAACGCTGTTAACGCGCCCTAAAGTGCTACTGATGGATGAGCCGACCAGCGCAATGGACAGCATGACTGAAAACCAATTCCTGGCGCATTTACGTCGTGCCAGTGAAGGACACACGCTGATTGTGGTGACGCACCGTCCGTCCATTCTGGCGCTGGTTGATCGCATCATCGTGGTGGAAGAGGGAAAAGTGGTCGCAGACGGCCCGAAAGATCAGGTTCTGGCCGCGCTGGAAGGAAAAAATAAAGTTCGTCGGCCGCGTCAGGCAGTTGAACAGGTAGTGGATGCCCCAGCCCCCGCAAACGATGCTTCGGCAGTGTCAGCGCCGGTGGAAGCAGCAGCAGAGGAGGCTGCAGTATGAGCAAATTAATGCCATGGCGTAAGAGCGCGAAAGGTCTTTCCGCTGCTGATGCCGAATTCATGAATGACGTCCAGGCTTCACTGCTGTCACAAACCACACCCGGTTCCAAGCTGGTGATGTGGATCATCATTGCGGTATTAGGGGTCGGCATTACCTGGGCCAACTATGCGCGAGTGGAAGAGATCACCAAAGGAGATGGCAAAGTCATTTCTCGTAGCCGTGAACAGGTCATTCAGAGCCTGGAAGGCGGCATTCTGGCTGAGATGAACGTGCGGGAAGGTACGGTGGTGGATCGCGGTGATGTGCTGCTGAAGATTGATCCGACGCGCGCGCAATCAAGCTACCGCGAAGTACTGAGCAAAGTAGTGGGTTTGAAAGGCAGCATTGCACGCTTGCGTGCAGAGGCTTATGAGCAGCCGTTGATGTTTGATGAGCAGGTAAAAAGCGATCCGGCCGTTGTCTCACAGGAAACCAAAGCCTATGAGTCACGTAAGAGAGCGTTGAATGACAGTGTTAACTCGCTGCAACGTAGTTATGCACTGTCGATGCGCGAGATTCGTCTGGCAGAGCCGCTCGCTGCTAAAGGTCTTTTGTCAGAAGTCGAATTGCTGCGAATGCAGCGTCAGGCGAACGACATTCAGGCGCAAATCGTTGAACGTCGTAACCGCTATCAGTCTGACGCTCATGCAGAGCTGGCGCGTATGGAGCTTGAGCTGGGCCAGGTCAGTGAAAACCTTATTGGTCGTGCCGATATCGTTGAGCGTACCACCATTAACGCGCCGGTTCGCGGCACGGTGAAAAACGTGCGTGTTAATACCATCGGTGGGGTGATTCAGCCGGGCGAACATATTCTGGAAATCGTTCCTCTGGAAGAACAGCTACTGGTAGAGGGAAAAATTCGTCCTTCGGATGTGGCATTCCTGCGCCCTGGTTTACCGGCCAAGGTAAAGATCACTGCCTACGACTTTGCCATCTACGGCGGGCTTGATGGACACGTGGAGTACATCAGTCCGGATACGTTGAAAGACGATCAGAAAGCCGCCAGTGGACGTCCGGATGATACCTACTATCGCGTATTAATTTTGACGGATAAAAGCACCTTACATGCGGGCAATAAAGATCTGCCGATTATTCCCGGCATGATCGCTACCGTCGAGGTGCGCACGGGTGAGAAAACCATTCTCGATTACCTGCTGAAGCCGGTCCTGAAAGCCAAAGAAGCATTCCGCGAGCGTTAATAATCATGAAAAATAATAACAAGATGCGCCATACACAGGCGCGTCATCTCTCTTTGCTTGCCGTATGTGTCGCGGTTGTGATGGCACCCGCGGTTAATGTAATGGCTGATTCCACCAGTGAGCTGATGATGTTTGCGGAGATGAGCGGCCATCGCCCGATTGCGCCACCTCCGACAGCGGTGCCCGTTGCTCCGGCGCGAGCGCTACCTGCGCCGGTTGCAGTTGCGCCAGCACCCGTGTCATCGGTATCTGCGCCAACCTTCGCGCGGCCAATGATATCTCAGTCCACACAGCAGCCAATCGTTGCTGAAAGGCAGGCTCCTGCGCCCGTTCATATTCAGCAGGTTCAGCCGCCAGCTGCGCCAACGTTGCCGCCTGCGGTAGCAGAGATCCCTCAACAACGTGTAATTGTTGAGCCACCGACATCAGCCAGGGCCATGTCTACTCATGCTGCGGAGATACAGGGCGGCGGCTTCCTGACCGAGGAGCAACGCCGTCCCGAAGCACAGCCGTTTAATCCTATGCAATCGGTGCGTAGTGTTAAGCAAGAGCCGCAACCTGCGCAGACTACGTCTTATGCGCCAGCTGCTAGCTCCCCGGCTAATTTCAGTTATGTCAGCCCGTCTGTAGCAAGCGATCCGGTAGGGAAAAGCTCGCCGGTGATGCTCAGTGGCACGGCGAATGAAACGGTCGCAGAAAGTGAAATTCGCCAAAAGTTTCTCTCAGCTGCACGCATTACCTGGCGAATCAGCCCGGCGTTGAAGTCCTATATCGCACAGGGCGATGCGGCTGAGGCCAGCGTTGATGAAGCCAAAGGTCAGCGTTGGCCGCAGGTTGATGTCAGCGCTGCTTCAGCCACGAAAGAGTTTGGTAGCGGCACAAAAAATTACGAATACCAAGGCAATACGCCATCCTTAGGCGTTTCGGTGGCGACCAACCTTATCGACTTTGGCCAAACGAGCCGTACCATCGAAAGTCGCGAAGAGCGCGTGACGTCGGCAAGGCAGTCGGTTCAGGCTCAACGCGAAGATCTGGCAATGCAGGTGACTAATGCGTTAATTGAATGGAATAAACAACAGCACGTTATCAGCATCAGTAAGCAATATCTCGCACGTATGGCAGACCTAACCAAGATGTTGAGTGGAATTGTTCAGTCTGATGCGGGACGTCGTAGTGAATTGACGCAGGCGAAAGGGCGCTTACTTCAGGCGCAAAGCTACCTGGAAAATGCCGAATCACGCGCGCGTGATGTAGAAATCACCCTGAATCGCCTGATGGGCAATAGCCGTGTGACTTTGCCAGCCAGCGACAATTGGGCTCTATCGTTTGGTGACTTAAATCGCCAGTTGGCCAGCCTGGATGTCCATCCTCTGATCTTACGCGCCAGTGCTGAAGAGCGTGCAGCGTTCAAAGAAGCCGAGGCAATTAAAGCCTCTGGTTTACCCAAGCTCAACTGGACTGTAAGCAAAAACACGCGCGAAGATCAGTTGGGACGACAACAGGCGTGGCAAACCGGTTTGAACGTAAGCTGGGGCTTGTTCCGCGGTGGTTCCACTAACGCCCAGGAAATTGCTGCGATTAAGCGCGCCGAGGCGAGCCGTCAGCAAGTGCAGGAGCAGCATCGCGATCTGGAAAACCGCGTGCGTGCTGCTAACCAAAATGCGCATTCAACGGCTGAGCGCGCCACACTATACAAAAACCTGATCGTGGAATCTGACCGTATCCGCAAAGACTTTTATGATCAGTGGTATCACTTAGGTCGTCGCACATTGCTGGACGTACTGAGTGCTGAAAGCGATCTGTATAACAACCAGGTGAGTGAGGTCAGCAACCGCTTTGATAGTTATGCCGCCATTATCAGTGGTTACGCTAACTCAGGCACACTGAGCCGTTGGCTGACGACGGGACGATAAGCATGCACATTTAACCCGCTTCGGCGGGTTTTTCGTCATAAACCCAAATTAAACGAAGTGGATTTTGCGGTTGGCAATGCAGCGTAAGGCGCTCTAAAATCGCGGCGAATTTTTACTCAAGAGGATAACGACATTGGACACAAGTCCCGAACGATTACAACAGGCTCTTGCGGTAAGATAGCTCTCGTCACGCTGTCTTAACCGCGCGTTAAGACGGTAGATATCCTTTCTGAATCTCTTCTTTCATTAGCGCAATGCTGCTGATTCACTGCGGTATTGGCACTGTCTGTAATCCATTTTTAACCTGTGTTTTTCCGCACTCATAAATGCTGCGGAGTGAGGTCTATTATGGATTGGAAAATCTTTTTACTGCGCGTCACCGTCGCGTTGGTGTTAGGTGCGTTAATTGGCTGCGAGCGTCAGTTACGTCAACGTATGACTGGACTGCGCACCAATGCGCTCGTTAGCACCGGCGCATGTCTCTTTGTTTTGATGACGCAAAGCGTACCCGGCATCGCAACTGATGCATCGCGGGTTGCGGCTTATGTCGTCTCCGGGATCGGCTTTCTCGGCGGTGGCGTGATCATGCGTGATGGCCTGAACATCCGCGGATTAAATACCGCCGCAACCTTATGGTGCACGGCTGCTGTTGGCGTGCTGTGCAGCATGGGACTGCTGCTGGAGGCAACCATTGGCTGCATGGTGATCCTGTGCGCCAATATCCTGTTGCGCGAGTTGGCGCTTGGCATTAACCGGCAAACCATCGTCTCAGCCGCCGAAGCGATACAGCACTATAAAGTGCAAATCATCTGTCTGGCACAAGACGAAGTTCAGGTACGCAGCCTGATGCTGCATACGCTGGGTGGCAGCGGCTTACGTCTGCAATCACTACATAGTGAAGACATGGATCCACCACATCGTATGGAGGTTAATGCGGAGGTGATGGGAAATCCGACATTAACCGATCAGCTTGAGAGCCTGGTGAGCCGTATTAGCCTGGAGAAAGGTGTGAGCTCGGTAAGATGGCAGGTGAGTGAGTTGGAGCGGGATTGATACTCAGATACGCTTTAGAGAACGGGTCGCCATTTAATCGCCACTTTGGGTTACATACAAAAAAGCCACCTTTAAAGAGGTGGCTTAAATGAATGATTTACATCACTAAATTTGGTGGCCCCTGCTGGGTTTGAACCAGCGACCAAGCGATTATGAGAACCATAGTAGTTAACGTATTATCAATGACTTATATGTAAATCAGTGGGTTGGAAAATCAATATCCACCAATATAATCCAATATTCTTATGTTCGAGCGACACTTTTGCGACACTTTAAGGGGTTCAGTCGCAATGCATCTTCAAGGTGATTCGGGGCAAAGTGCGCATACCTCATAGTCATCTTAATGTCGGTGTGCCCTAGGATTTTTTGCAGCACTAGAATATTTCCACCATTCATCATGAAATGGCTTGCAAAGGTATGACGCAAAACATGGGTTAACTGCCCAGGGGGTAAATCTATGCCAGCGCGTTCAAGTGCAGAGCGAAATGCATAATAGCAAGGTGAAAATAAATTCCCGTTTTTCTTCGGTAGTACGTCAGTCAATTCGGAATCAATAGGAATGCTGCGGTTGCGTTTGCCTTTAGTTTTTATAAAGGTGATCTTTCCTGCTGTTACTTGGCTACGTTTCAGACTTTCAGCTTCACCCCAGCGCGCACCAGTAGCTAGGCACAATTTCGCGATGACCTCTAAATCCTTGGCACTACTGTTTCGGCATTCAGCTAAAAGCAAGTCAATTTGCTCCTCAGTTAAATATGCCATTTCACTTTCATCAGTGCGAAATTTGCGGACGTTCTCCAATGGGTTGGGGGCCGCCCATTCTCCGAGTCGTTTTAATTCATTAAAGACCGCTAAAAAATAGGCGTGCTCAAGATTCATTGTTCGTGGTGAAACCTGGCTGACTCGCTTAGTGCGAGCAAATTTGCCGTCTAACCTCTTAGCTCTATAAGTAGTAAACAACTGCGCGTTAAACTCAGTTGCCAATGGATGCCCCATGCACTCTGCGGCCCATAACATTGAGCTTTTACGTTTCTCGCCATCTCGCAGGGTTATGCCATGTCGTTCAAACCAAAGATGTACTAAATCAGTTAACTTGCGCCGTTCCTTGGTTTCACCAAGCCAAGGGCTGTCATCAATTTTTTGAAGGGTATAATTTTCGAAGGCAAGCGCTTCACCCTTAGTTGCGAACTTTTTACGGACGCGCCTGCCTTCTTTGCCGTTGCTTCGATCGACAGTATAAAAGTCAGCTATCCACTGTCCATCGGGTTGCTTTCGAACTGGCATAATTAACCATTTAGAATGCGTTGTTTCTGAACTTGGAATTCTTCATCTGTAAGAATTCCATCATCTTTCATTTCGGCAAGGCGTTCTATCTTCGCCATTTGTTCATCAAACGATAGTGATATTTTGGATGGTTGATGTTCAGCTTTTTGTGATTGGGTCTGATTATTGCGAGTTTCGTTCACTAGGTTAGTGAACGGAATGACTGAACCTTTCATAACATTTTTGATGGTGTAATTTTGACCGCTAGTTGAAATCATGATTTCACCCAGCAATAAGCCGGTTTTACCACCAACACTTACGATGTTATTCAAGTTGATATCTACTTGTTTAACTCCGTAAAGCATCCCTTTATCTAGAAATATCACTCGTTTATTGGTCAGAGTAATTAACCAGGTGTTGCCATCCATCATCCCACTGGCAATCGCGAGAGGGGTTTCACCAGCTCCTAGTATTTCAGGGAGGTGATAGAACTCTTTTTTTGTCCCAAAAGGTGCATCTGAAACTACAGACGCAAGTCTTTTCATTTCCTGCTTTAAATCTTCTTTAGATGCTGTTTTGTAGTCTAACATTCTAATATACCTTATTATTTTATTGTAAGTGCAACGCGTCCCAATACGTCTATATCTTCTAAAGAGCAATCAAAAGCCATTCCCACGCCACTAACTCGGACTTTCTTAATAGGGATTCGGGTCAATGTTCTGACGCTAAATTTCCCCTCAATTTTGACCAACCATTCATCGTCATAAATTTCTGAGTAATTACGGTCAACTATGTACTGAGTGAAAGAATCAATAATACATATAGCATCTTGAGGAATCGGTTTGCCGGGTAGAAATGACGCTTTATCCAGCAGATAAAATCCAGCTTCATACATTTGACCGTCTACGATTTTACTGCGTGGTAACTTCAGAACGTCCAATTCCCCATCATTAAACTTCGTTCCATAACCTGTAGACAGCCACTCAAGGTCTGCTCCTGTCTCAGCAACACATCTGATCACCATATCCGCAGGGAAAATTCCCCTCTTGAACCTAGCGGATAGGCTACTAGCAGCCATTTGAAAGTGGTCGGCTAGCTGCAACTTCGAGGTGAATCCGTAGGCGTCAACAATGCGGTCAAGAACCTCGCTGCTGTGCCCAATCTGTTCAAAAGGGAATTTACTCATAAGATTTGATCTTTCGAATGGGTCGAAATATTTATTGATATTTCGACTAAGTCGAATTAGAGTCACTCCATGTTATCGGTTAAAGCGAACATTGGCTGATATTGGTGGACATTGGCGTGTCCCTAAACGAATGGAGTTTGCATTATGCGCCCAAACATTACAATCGTGATTCCTGATCCCTACATCCCATTGGATGAGTATTGCCGCCGCACTGGCATGTCTAAAAGCACTGCTGAAAACCTGATTTCATACGGAAAGCTGCCAATTAAGCCTAAAGGCGCTCAGAAAAAAGGTTTAGTAGAAATCAACATGGCAGCTTTGACTGTTCAGGCATTAAGCGAATGTGATATTTCGCTCAATGCGCAATAAATCTTAGATATTAGACAAGGACTAATCATGTTTGATTTTAAGGTTTCCACCCATAGCCACTTTGACGAAGCCTGCCGCAAGTTCGCTCTTACGCACAACATGACAGAGCTGGCTCAGCAAGCCGATATGAAAGTTCAGGCTTTGCGTAATAAGTTGAATCCCGATCAAGTGCATCAACTCACTGTGGCCGAAATGCTTCTGCTGACTGATCTGACAGAAGACGCGACGTTGATAGATGGAGCGTTAGCACAACTGCAATGTCTTCCATGTGTGCCGGTGAATGAAATAGCAGACGAGAAGTATTCCGCATACGTACTGAAAGCAACGGCCGAGGTTGGCATGTTGGCAGCTAAAGCGGCAAGCGCTGACAAAATCACAGCCACCTGCCGCCGTGGTGTTGTCGAAGCGGCCAATACTGGCATTCGCTGCCTGATGCTGGCCGCAATTGCAGTGCAGAGCCGCATTCATTCCAACCCCACTTTGGCGTCTACCGTTGATGCAATCAGCGGCCTAAGCGCTTCAGTCGGTTTAAGTTGAGGGTGTTGTCATGATCTCATTTGCTGCACACCTCAAACGCCAAAGTCCATCAATGTCATATGGCAACGGTTGGATTATGGGCGAGAACGGCAAGCGCTGGCATCCATGCGCTGACCAAAAGCCTTTATTGCGTGACCTGACAACTAAGCGCACCGGTTTAATAAACCGTCTGCGTAAAATTATCGGTGGTTAATATGCCGCGAGTTTTATGGGAAGTACCAAAGCAACACGAACCCGCCAGTTTTTCCAAAATTCATTTGATGGGCGCGCGTGTTGATAAGATTCAGCCAATGACGTTTGATGAATTTCGCAAAAAGTGGCGTCAGATGCGTGATAACAACGCAAACCCTGCACTGCGTTATTTCAATCATCAGAATGATGAATTTAAGTTCTGCGTAATGACTCTGGCTAATCGCGAAAATCCGAAGTCATTTAAACCCGAGGAAATCGGAAAACCTTTTGAATATTTCGATGAGCGCCGCCGCGAGTTAATAATCATCGCAATGAATAAAGTTGCACGCTGGGGCCGTATATTACCTCGCCAGTTTTCAACTGCTGACTGTTTTTTACCTGAGTAAATAAGACTTAGAAAAATTAATGGCGTAAACCCGCCGGGCATTCTTTTGCCAAATTTCTGGAGATTTAAATATGCGAAACACTGAAACCCGTAATTTCAAAGCTGATGCGGACGCGCTAAACGCGATGCTTAGTAAGGCCAAAAAAGAACAGCGTAGTGATGATGCGCTGGCCGTATCTATCCATATCGCCGCACTCGCAATACACGCCCGTAAAAAAGAGATGTCTGCTGCGGAAATTATCGACCTGCTGGACAGAGAGGCCGAGCGTTATGAGAACCAAGCGCGGGAGCTGCACTAATGGCCGACTCAATGGATCTTGTACAGCAGCGTGTTGAGGAAGAACTGGCGCGCAATCTGGCAAACGCAAAACAGCATCCTACCGGCGCAAGTGAATTTTTCTGCCTTTCATGTGATGCCGAAATTCCTGAAGCCCGCCGCCGTGCGCTGCCGGGCGTTTCTTTCTGCGTTACCTGCAAAGAAATCAGCGAGCTGAAAAGCACGCATTACAAAGGGGCGGCGTTATGAACACCATTCTGAAATGGCCGGGAAGTAAAGTCCGTGTAATGGCTGATTTGTCGGCTCACCTTCCTGCAGGTAATCGCCTTGTTGAGCCGTTCGCTGGTTCATGCGCGGTTATGATGAATACCGATTACCCGGAATATCTGGTCGCTGATATTAATCCCGACCTCATCAACATGTACCGCCAGATTAAAGAGCATACTCGCCCGTTTATCGTGGTGGCGATGGCATTATTCAGCCAAAACACCACGGAAGAAAGTTATTACCGTATACGTAAGGAATTTAATGAAAATGCATCTATGCCCCTGCTGGAGCGTGCGGCGCACTTCCTGTATTTGAACCGCCACGGTTATCGTGGAGTTTGCCGCTACAACCTTAAGGGCGAATTTAATGTTCCATTCGGACATTACGCAAAACCTTATTACCCGCTCTACGAAATCGAAATGTTTGCTGAGAAGGCGCAGCGCGCGACGTTCATTTGCGCTGGCTATCAGGAAACGCTGAGCAAGGTGAAATCTGGTGATGTTGTTTATTGCGATCCGCCATATCACGGCACGTTCACCGAATATCACACTGGCGGCTTTGATGAAGATGACCAGCACTCGCTGGCCTGTTATCTGCTGGGCATTTCCGAGCGTAACCCGGTAATTCTGTCTAACAGCGACACGCTTTTTACTCGCAGTATTTATCGCGCATTCGACATTACAAAAATCACTGTAGCTCGTTCTGTTGGCGTCAAGGCCGGTGATAAAAAGCGCGCTTCAGAAATCATTGCTGTGCGTAAGCCAGACTTAGTAGGCAATGGGGTAGCAGCGTGACTACATTTCATTTTTTGAAAATCTGGCCTGAGCATTATCAGGATGTAATTAGTGGAATGAAGCGGGCAGAGCTGCGGAAAAATGACCGTGATTATTCTGTCGGCGACTCTTTAATTCTCAAAGAATATCAGCCTAAGACCGGGAAGTTCACCGGTTTAGAGGTTCATGTAGTTGTAACGCACATAACAGATATAAATGAGTGGCTTCCGGGCTATGTAATGCTGAGCGTTGAACTGTTAGCGCGGGACAGGTCGTGATCTCCAGTGAACCATATGCTTACCCGTGGAATGCACCACGGGAAGCCATCGCCAGCCCTTATCCCACCTATGAGGAAATGCACAGCCGCAATCAAATGATTGCGGCTTTAGTGCGTGCGCAGGAACTACTCGACCAGCAGCCGACACTGGTACAACTCGACGTCAAGCGCCGCATAAGTGAGCTTGAAAAATCACAGGGTACAGCCCGTGCCAATGCGTATTTTACGAAAACTTTTGTAGAGCGCACATTGCCACGCGTTGAGATTGTCAGCGCTCAATATCGTCTTGGGGTGATGAAAGGTAGCACTCTGAATATTCTGGGCGAAAATACCACTGACCGGGAAAACACAGCGGTTGCTGGCGGTCACTTATTTAATTTGATGCGTCGATTTAATCGCCTTCCAGACATGGCGCGCGCTGATGTCGATTTACTTGCTGGCGATATTGCTAACCTTGTCCTTGCTGAACTGGTGCAGGCACATCAGCAAGCAAGGGAAGAGTCAGATTATAAGTACACCCACCGCGTATATATGACCGCTGCTACCATCACGCGGGAATTCAACCAAACGCCACCGCTGTGGGAAAAGGTTACTTCCAGATTATTTGACCCGGAAGAAGTAACCCCGGCGATCCGGCGCATGCAAACTGAAAAATGGTGGAAAAGTAAGTTGCGCCGCGTTGCTGCTTCATGGCGTGAACATTTGCAGATAGCGCTAGCGAACGTCAGCAAAAAGCACACCCCCTACGCCAGCAATATGACCGTTGCGGAGTGGCGTGAGCAAAAGCGCCGCACGCGTGAATTCCTCAAAGGGCTTGAACTGGAGAACGAAGAAACAGGCGAGAGAATCAGCCTGATCGATAAGTTCGACGGGAGCGTTTCAAATCCCGCTATTAAGCGCTGCGAGTTGATGAATCGCATTCGTGGGTTTGAAAATATCTGCAATGAAATGGGGTTCGTTGGTGAGTTCTACACGCTGACCGCTCCGTCACGCTTTCACGCAACAATAAAGACCGGCCATCGCAACCGCAAATGGAACGGAGCAAGCCCGGCGGACACGCAGCGCTATCTTTGCAACGTCTGGCAGAAAATCCGCGCTAAATTGCACCGCGAAGAAATTCGTATTTTCGGCATCCGTGTTGCCGAGCCACATCACGACGGCACGCCACACTGGCACATGCTGATGTTTATGCGCCCTGAAGATGTGGATCAGGTGCGTCAGACAATGCGTGATTACGCATATCAGGAAGACAGCGGCGAGCTGACAACGGATAAAGCACGCAAAGCACGCTTTCATGCAGAAGCTATCGACCCGGAGAAAGGCAGTGCCACCGGGTATGTGGCTAAATATATTTCAAAGAACATCGACGGCTATGCTCTCGATGGCGAGCTGGACGATGAAAGCGGTAAGGAGCTGAAAGAGACTGCGCCAGCAGTTTCCGCGTGGGCTGCACGCTGGCACATTCGCCAGTTCCAGTTTGTGGGCGGCGCGCCGGTGACGGTTTATCGCGAGCTGCGCCGTATGGCCGACAGCGAAACCGCCCATGGTCTGAGCGTTGAATTTGCAGCTGCGCATGATGCAGCAGATGCCGGTGATTGGGCTGGTTACGTTAACGCACAGGGTGGGCCGTTTGTACGCCGTGACGATTTGGCGGTGCGCACGTGGTATCAGCCAGGCGAAGACGTTAATGAGTATGGCGAAGAAACCGTGCGCATTAAGGGCGTCTTTGCTACCGAGGTTGGGGCAGATACGCCAATTTTAACTCGCCTAGCACAGTGGAAAATTGTTCCAAAGCGCTCGCTTGATGCCGTCTTTGAAAGTGCGCCGAAGCCGCTTTCAGCTTTAGATGTTGACCTTGATTTGGCCTTTGAATTTTTGGACGCGCCCGCGTCCTCTCGGAGTTCTGTCAATAACTGTACGGGAGGTTTGAGATCTGAGGATTCTAACCAACCGGAAAGTTTGAGAAAAATCGATTTTAATGGCTTGAGTGCGAAAGAGCGGCGGCGAATTCTGGCCCGGATTAGAGCGGAACAACCCAAAAAGCGGCACCTTAAGTTTAAGCGAACGGACAAAATTGAGGCTGCTTGCGACAACGTAATCAGCCAGGTGAAAGAATTATGTGGAGAAACAATCAGCCGCGGATTGGCTATGCGCCTAATAAGTGGCGTTCAGACAGAAATCGCTGGAAAGAGCTTCCGCAGCTCCGCTTATGGTGACCTTTTAAGGCCAAAAATTGAGACTTCGAAGCGCGGCACATTAGCAAGATTTAACCTATTGGCCGAATTGTCTAGAGCAAAAAACGATCATTAATGCAAAGAACTATCAAAGCAGAAAACTATATTAGGTAAACCTTAAAGATTTTAGGACGTTCTTAGTCGTTGAGCTAATGTTGGTAAAGACGTTTTATATCATGAGGATAAAAAACTGTTTCAACTGCAATATTTTTCTTCCGCTTAGTCCGAATGCTATGCTACTGTGTTTATGTACAGTTATTTTGTTGTGGAGGGAAAGTGGACAGCGAATTGATGAAGCAGGAGATGCTTGAGCGAGTAGAACTCATTGCAAGGTTGACCAGTCAAGGCGCTCTAAAAGAGCGTGATAGGGAGATTGCTTTGAATCTCATCGCAGAGATTGCAGCTGATACTAATCTCTCCATAAAGTGTTTCTCTGTGGCATTTTCTACTGTTAATTTTGAGTGTGAGAAGTTAAAAAATTAAAAATTTAAGTTTTTTAGGGGTTTTTATTTAAAATTAGAATCTTTAGACTCACTCTAAATGGTAGGTTGTTTGAGATCTTCTTAACATATTGATACACATGCTGTTTTTTTACTCATGATTCCTATTGACTTTTACTTGTGTATACATGTTTTTATCCATTACTATAGAAATCCTAATACTTTATGAAGAAGGATTCACCATATGGAATGGCTTACGCATTTGATTACTTTTGTTGTTGGGTTAGGTAGTGGTTGGTCTCTAAAAGTCTTTATTTCAAACAAAAAGAATAAAAACTCTAATAATAATGCGTCTAACTTTGGAAACAATAATAGAAATAACAACCAAAGTGGCAACAAAGTTAAAGGTGGAAGTATTGTCGGTGGAAACCAAAATAATAATTAATTGGTGACCATTGTGTTTACACACCAAGACGGTAATAAAGTAAAGAATGGCTCTGTGGTGGGGGGCCATCAAAATAATGGGTCAGGAACGCAAAATAATGTTAATGGCCCGCAATATAATTTTAACGTTACAAAGGGTTTGAATTATGAACTGTTTAAATTATATGAAAAGATAAAAGTTGATGGCATTGGGGATCCAAGCAGTAATTTTAGTGATAAACTACAACATTATTTGAGTGCTCAAACTGATATAGACATTCGTAGTTTAGATGATAAGTTGAAAGATAGTGGAAGAAAGGATTTGGTTATCCTTGCCAGTATGCTTAAAGAGAATGCGGCTAAATCCATTATGAAAAGACAGACCTCTAGAACTGCCCAGCGAATATACGTTATATTATTAGATCAGTTACATTACGATTTTATGCTTAAAGTGACCCCATTAATTCAATCTGAAAAAGAAAGAGAAGAAGTCGATAGTAAAATACATGAGGTTATCAATGAAATATTCGATTTGTTAGGGGAGAATGTACTGGAGTTTACTGTTAAGGATTTATTAGGTCTTTTGTTCTTTTTGGGTGGTAATTGTCACGTTAGGTGGGATAAATGTTAATTTATCATCAAGCATATGATGCGTATCATTGTCTCTTTAGAATGATAGCTATAGTCGATCATGTCCATGAAATTGAGGTTGATAAAGCAAGGATATTAGACTTCTATTTGATGTTCCCTGCAATGGCATCTAAAATTAGGATGCCTTATAACTATGCATATGTTAAGAAAATAGCAAAGTCTTATGAAAATGTTTATCATGATCCTCTTAGCCCAGCCTCGACATTTAAAGACCTCCAGGAAATTCAGACTTCTGCTATAAAGTGCCTTACTGCTACAGGCTTAGTTGAAAAAGAATTATATAAGAAAGGTGTACTTAAAAGGACAAAGCTAGAGATACCAAATGGCTTAGTCACATCTCTTATGGCATTTATCAACGAAAAGCAAGATATTAATGAATTTATACTCCACACTCTTTCAGATTTCCATCTTCTTGGTAAAGAAGGGTTAAAAGATAGAACCGGATTAATGGAATATCGTTATGACTTTAATTAAACCTACATTTTCAATTTCTCACTTTAAAGTTTTTAAAGGAAGAAAAGAAGTATTTGATTGTGGTTTTCACAGCGGTGTTAATGTTATCCGTGGTAGGAATAGTTCAGGTAAAACTACCATCATGGATTTACTGGCTTTTTCTATTGGCGCTGAAAATATTCGCTGGAAGCCGGAAGCTTTAAGTTGTTCATTTACACTGGTAGAAGTGAAACTTAATGGCGTTAAAACTTGTTTTAAGAGAGAAATATCGGCAGAAACACAACGCCCATTGGATATTTTTTGGGGGGGTATTGAGGAGGCTGAAAAAGCAACTCCCTTGCAGTGGGAGCAATACCCATTTAGAAGAACTTCAAATAAATTGAGTTTTACTCAAGTGATTTTTAATGCTTTGGAAATTCCAAACGCACAAGGCGATGGTGCATCTAACCTAACGCTGCATCAAATCCTAAGAGTTCTTTATGCAGATCAGCCTTCAGTGCACAGCCCTATTTTCAGAATTGATAATTTCGATAGTGCATTAACTAAAGAAATGGTCGGGGGATATTTATGTGGTGTATATGATGATGATCTCTACAGTTCACAGATAAAGTTAAGAGAAATTGATAGTGAGCTTTCTAAAAAAATAGCTTCTTTAAAGAGTATTTTTTCGGTTTTAGGGCGGTCGGGTCATTCTGAAAACATTCATTATGTGGATGAGAAAATAGAGGAGTTAGAGTTTGAGCGTCAACAGTTAAATAATGAGTTGTTTTTAATAAAAAATGGCGAGTTTAATGGTTCCGAACTTGATACCGATCAAGAAGTAACAATAAAATTTAGAAAAGAGCTAAATAAAGCGAAGTTGGCATATACTAAAAATTTCGATGAAATTGAAAGGTTACAGATTGAGATTGCCGATTCTGAGCTTTTTATTGCTGAGCTTGAAAATAGATTGCAAGGACTTAATCAGTCTGAAATTACTAGAGGTTTTTTTGGGGATTTGAATTTTAAATTTTGCCCAAGCTGCCTTGAGGAAATAAAACATTTAGACGGCAATGCTTGTCATCTTTGCAAAAGCGAAAAATCTGAAGACTCAAGTTCCCAAATATTAAGAATGAAGAATGAGATCTCTTTACAGTTAAAAGAATCATATTTTCTTTTGAAGAAAAGAAATGAAGATCTTGCTCACCTTAAAAAAGAACTCCCTATCCATAAAGGTGAGTTAAAACAATTAGAAAAAAAATATGTTAGCGTTGCTAGCATTTGGGACACCCCTGAAAATATTAGGGTTCAGCAAATTTCAATGCGTTTAGGGACGATTGATAAAGAGATTGCAAGGCAGTATGAGAATAAAAAGCTATCCGATGTAATAAATGAGCTGCAAATAGGTAGAGATAATGACCAAGCAGCAAAGGAACGGCTTGAGAGTCTTATTGAAACGTTAATAAATAAAGAAGAGTCTCGAAAGCTTGATGTCGCTAAAAACGTTGATTCAGTGATGAAAAGATTACTACGGTTAGATTTACCGTTGCAACCGGAATTTATAGAGCCTCAAGAAGTACGTTTTGATTTTGTTGAAAATGCTGTGTATGTAAATGGGTCAAAGAACTTTTCAGAAAGTTCGGCAGTAGTTTTAAGGCAACTTTTCCATCTAGCACTTCTAACAACAAGCATTGAAAAAAATTACATGAGATTACCTCGTTTCTTGTTACTAGATGGGATTGACGATGGCGGCATGGAAAAAGATCGTAGTCACAACTTGCAAAAAATAATAGTTGATGAAGCATCAAATTATGAGTGCGAATATCAAATAATTTATGCTACTTCTGAGATTAAACCAGAGTATGAGGGGTCGAAACTAACTGTTGGCCGGTATTTTAGCCCTGAAGCACGTTCATTAAATGTATGATCTCCACTTAATTTTAAGTGTAAAGATAGAAGATACTACGCATCCAACAATGTTTATAAATGACACCATTTGAGGTGTCATTTATCGTACAGTATTTTTTGATGCTTAGACCTATAGTGCGTTTACGAATTTAAAAATGTTAATGCAAGCTCTTTTGAAATCCCTCATTACCTTGCATGACTATGCTGCATGAATTTGCATGATCTAGTGGGGATGATGGATGCCACGAGCAGCTAGCTCTGACGGGCTTTACATAAGGTCCTGCAAGTGCATGAAAACCACTTCACAAAGCGGGCAGGCGTGGCGGGGGTACGAGCGCGCGCTTAGACCTTGAATACTGCTCATTTTTAGAGAAAATGCATCATGATTTCAAAAAAGGAAAGGGATATGATTTCAGGCCAATGGGTTGGAAATTTTAATGGTGCGGGAGAGGGGTGGGGGATTATTAATATTGAGGCAAAGGACGGATTGCTTCATTGTTATGCATATCTTCTAAATATGAAAGGTGATTTACCTTCTTCATGTTCTTATTTTACTCTTGAGGATGGGCAGGCCGAATATAAAGTTGAGAACAGACCGGTTCAAGTGATAAACAAGCATGATTTCATGGTCGTGCCTTCTTTTTCAACTCAAGATTATATTACTGAAAATTTCCCCGGAGTGGTATTTCCTGATACTGCTAACTTAAATATTATTTTCAAAGAAGATGAGTTGCTTGTAAATGTTGTGACGGATATAGGCACAACCGTTGAGTGTAAGCTTAGTAGACAGCATGTTAAGGGATACAAATTAACAGGCACTGGCCTTACTTGGAATGAGTTCAAAGAATATGTTTCTCAAGTTGACTACAGGAAGGTTGCATTCCGAGGCCAGGCAGATAGTTGGCCTCTGAGGACATCGTTTCATCGTAATGGTCGATATGACGTTCAAGTGTATTCAAATAAAGATATTCCAATGCTCCACCGCCAGCTTTCTAATCTCACTTCACATTATTTTAATTTAAAGGATCCAGAGCATAACGGGGCCTTTTTTAACCTTCTTCAGCATCATGGTTATCCGACGCCTCTTTTAGATTGGAGCTATTCTCCATATGTTGCGAGTTTTTTTGCATTTGGAAAGTTAAATGCCAAAGACATCTTTGAAAGTGATAAAGATAGGAAAGTAAGAATATACTTGCTAGAGGTGGAAAAATGGAAGGTGGATTTTTTACAATTTTATAATATTTATGATTGCAGGACTCACTTATCAATAGGTGAATATATATCATTAGGGAATAATAGAGCGATGCCTCAGCAAGCGTTAACTACTTTAACAAATATTTATGATATTGAAGGGTATCTTTACCAGTGGGGCGGATATACTGATAAATATTTAAAAGCTTTCGATATATCTGTACAAGAAGCTCCTCAAGTCATGCGAGACCTTACAATGATGGGGATTACTTACGGCTCTCTATTCCCCGGTCTTGATGGAACATGTCAGGATTTGAAAAAAATTAATTTTCCTGAAACAAAATTTGGGTGAAAATTATAAGCCCGCTAGCGGGCTTCGTTTAGACTAAATTGTACTCTGAAAATTGAATTACTTCTTCCTTGAGCCAATGGTTCAATTCTGTAAGACGCTTTTGAAGTGGCATTAGCTCATTTCGGACAAACACTCGGCTTGCCTTTTCAACATCACCAAAGCCGCCGGTGTTATTAGGAATGATCCCCATCATCTGCGGCGGTACGCGGTGCGCGGCCATCATGTCGTCACGGCTCACGTTCTTGATATTCAGAAACTCATCCTTAGCCGCCACTTCTGACAGCGGGATGATCTGAATCCCGTCCTTCTTCCCGTTCGGCGAGTACATAAACAGGTTGCGGAAGTTCCCCGGCCCCTTGGCGCTTTTCATTGCCTGGCGAATATTGTTCACGTCTTCCTGATTCTGCGCGGCGTCGGTCATGTACATGATGAAACCGGCGTGGCTGCCGTTCAGGTAGTATTTGCGGCGGAACAGCGTTGCCGACTCGTTTAGCAGGGTGGACGGGATCGCCGAAAGATACTCCGGCAGGCCGTAAACCTCCTGATTTAAATCCGGCTCCATCAGGTGAAACACGCTGCCTTTGGTGAACTCATAAGGCTGCGTGTTCATGCCGTATTGCACAAACCAGTAGGTGTCTAAATCGGTGCCGCGTCGCGTGAATTTTGCCAGTGCCGGTTCAAGCGCCAGCACGCCGCCGAGCCTGTTGGTGCGCTTCTCCAGATAGGCGTTGCCGAATACCAGATAGTCCTGCACGAAGCGGCTAAACGCCTGCTGGCTCAGCAGCGGGTGCGGGATAAAGGTGCTGGTCAGAATGTTGCGCTTCACGTTGATCGGCGAGCTGTGATGCACGGCGGCGCGGAACGTGCGCGCCAGCCCGTCAAAGCTTACCGGCGGTTCATACCACTTATCCATGACCACACATTCCACGTAGTCCAGCAGCTCGCGGCGGTCCAGCACCGGCACCGGGTCGCCAAAGGTGAACGCTTCCGCCGCCGGTCCGCCGGTCATCTGTTCCTGCTGCACGGGCTGCGTGCGCGTGCGGTTCCTGCGTTTGCTCATCTAAAAAATCTCCATAATGTTTCCGGTGTGGGCGGCTTCGCCCTGTAGCGGTTCGTTTGCCAGCGCGTGCATGGTCGCCCACGCCAGATCGGCGTGGCTCGCTTCTTCGCTGCGGCTGGCTTCGTAGGTCGGGCGGTTGCCGCTGGCCGTGGTGGCGCGGCGGATTGCCATGAATGACTGCGCGATGTCGAGGTGCCCGGCATCGAACTCCAGGCGCCCGCTGCTGATGATGTCGAACGCCTTCAGCACCAGGGCGTTTTTCACGTTCGGGTTATAAACAAACTCCTTCACCGCCGGATAAAACATCTTCACGTTCTCGTACACGCCGAGGCCGACGCCGGTGGAGTCGATGCCGATATAAGTCACGTTGTACTGCTGCGTCAGCTTTTTGATGGACTCGGCCTGCGCGCGGAAGTCCATGCCGCGCCACTGGTGGCGCTCCAGAATGCGGAACTTACCGCCCGGCACGGCAGGCGGGGCGATCACCACGCATCCGGCGCTGTCGCCGTTCTGCGTACCCTTGGCCGGGTCGTAACCGATCCACACCTCGCGCCAGCCGAACGGGCGCAGCGCCAGCGCTTCGAAGTCGCTCCAGATTTCCCAGCTGTCCACCATGCATTTTTGCAGCAGCTGCAGCGGGAATACGGACGCCAGATCGTCCACGAATTCGCACATCAGCAGGTTCTGGTATTCCGGCGGGCTGTATTCGAGGCGCAGCTGGTCGAGGTCAAACAGGTTACAGCCGCCGCGCACGGCGTCCTCCACGGTGACAATCTGGCGGAACTGGCCGTCATCGCAGAAACGGCCCGGCGACAGGTTCATGTGAGACAGGTCGATGTCCACGCGGTCCGCCTTGGCGCGGCCCCGGTTGAACAGGCCGCCGGACCAGAACGGATAGGCACTGTGCGTCAGGCTGGACGGGGTGGAAAAATAGGTCTGGCGCCACTTCTTGTGCAGCGCCATGCCGGACGCCACCTTGCGCAGCTCCTGAAATTTCGGGATCCAGAAATATTCATCCAGGTACAGATTACCGTGATAGCTCTGGGCGGTGCGGGCGTTGGTGCCGAGGAAATACAGGCACGCGCCGTTGCTGAGCGTCATCGGGTCGCCTTTCAGCTCTACGTCCACCTCTTTGGCGAACTCAATGATGTACTGCTTGAAGACGTGCGCCTGCGCCTTGCTGGCTGAGAGGAAAATCTGGTTGCGCCCGGTGGTCAGCGCATCCAGCAGCGCCTCGCGGGCAAAGTAGTAGGTGGCACCAATCTGGCGCGACTTCAGTACGTTGCGGATGCGGTGCTTGTTGCCCGCGTCCCACCACTGGCGCTGGTAGCCGAACATGGAGCCGTGGAAGATTTCCTGCAGCTTCTCCACCTGCTCGTCAGTAAATACGTTCTTCTCCGGCGGCTTGCGCGGTCCGCTGTTGCGGTTCGCGACGTTCGGATTGAGATCCGCCTCGTTGCCGCCGTTGCTGAACTTGCCGATGCGGGCGTGCCGCTCTGACTGGCGCGCCAGCAGGTCAATTTCCTTGAAGTCTCTCCCTTCTTTTGTCTCCTTCATGATCAGCTGGCAGTAGCGTGCGGCGGTGGTCAGCTGCATCTGGTCAAGCGGGCCGTAGTCGCCCCACTTGTCGCGCTTCTTCCAGCTGTGAACGGTTGCGGGTTTCTCTCCCAGCATTTCAGCAATGCGGGCGATACGGTATCCCTGAAAGTAAAGCAGCATGGCCTGCCTGCGGGGATCGAGGTCTTCGGGGGCGAGTGTCGTTGTCATGGCCCCAAAATACGGCCCCGCCGATCCCTTTTCTGCCGTCTGCCGTTGTGTGGCTGCCCGCACAATGTGCCCGCGTTGTTTCACACCCCTCTGAACCGCAAACATAAGGCTTCAAAGCGATTTACCCAACGGAGCCTGACCTATGGCAGTTAAAGCAAAGCGTTTTCGAATCGGGGTGGAAGGTGCCACCACGGACGGACGCGAAATTTCCCGCGAATGGCTGGAGCAGATGGCCGCCGCCTACAACCCGGCGGTTTACACCGCAACCATCAATCTTGAACACATCAAATCGTACTCGCCAGACAGCACCTTTAACCGTTACGGCATGGTAAGCGCGCTGGGCACCGAGGAGATCACCGACGGTTCGCTGGCCGGAAAGCTGGCGCTGTATGCCGACATTCTGCCGACGGATTCTCTTGTGGCGCTGGTAAAGCAGGGCCAGAAGCTTTTCACCTCCATGGAAGTCAGCACCAAGTTTGCCGATACCGGCAAAGCCTACCTGGTTGGCCTGGCTGCCACCGACGACCCGGCAAGCCTCGGCACCGAGATGCTGGCCTTCAGCGCCAGCGCGCAACACAACCCGCTGGCAAACCGTAAGCAGCACCCGGAAAACCTGTTCACCGCCGCCACCGAAACCGAGATCGAGCTGGAAGAGGTGGAGGATAAGCCCGCGCTGTTTGCCCGCGTCACCGCGCTGTTCAGCAAAAAGCAGCAGTCCGACGATGCGCGATTTTCTGACGTGCATAAGGCGGTAGAGCTGGTTGCAACTGAACACCAGGACTACGGCGCTCGCACCGACAAGACGTTGGATGAACAGGAGAAACGCCTGAGCCAGCTGGAATCCCTGCTGGAAATACAGGTGAACGATTTCATCGAACTGAAGCAACAGCTGGGTCGCGAAGACAGCCGCGCCGATTACCGCCAGCGTGCGCCAGGCGGTAGCGGCGCCAGTGAAAACCTGACCGACTGCTGATACAGGTCGCTCCACATTACCTAACCGATTTCAGAGAAACTGAACGATGAAAAAAACGACCCGATTTAAATTCAATGCCTTCCTCACTCAGCTGGCGAAGCTTAACGATGTGGCCGTGCCGGACATCAGCGCGAAATTCACCGTCGAGCCATCCGTTGCGCAGAAGCTTGAAAGCAAAATTCAGGAGTCCGCCGCATTCCTGCAGATGATCAATATCATCCCGGTAGATGAGCAGTCCGGCGAAGTGCTGGGACTAGGCGTAGGCTCGACCATTGCAGGCACCACGGATACCTCTTCGCAGGAGCGCCAGCCGACCGATCCGACATATATCGATGGCACCGGCTACAAGTGCACTCAGACCAATTTCGATACCGCGTTACCTTATGCGAAGCTGGATTTGTGGGCGAAGTTCCAGGACTTTCAGACCCGCATCCGTGACGCCATCATCCAGCGTCAGGCGCTGGACCGCATCATGATTGGCTTCAACGGCGTGAAGCGTGAGAAAACCTCGAACCGCGTAGAAAACCCCTTGCTGCAAGACGTCAACATTGGCTGGCTGGAAAAAATCCGCCAGGAATCACCGGTGCATGTCATTAAGGGCATTCCGCAGGATGACGGCGGCCTGTCTTCTTCCGTTCGCGTCGGTAAAAACGGTGACTTTGCGAATCTGGACGCGCTGGTGATGGATGCGGTTAACCGCAAAATTGGCGTTCAGTATCAGGACGACACCGATCTGGTGGTGGTTTGTGGTCGCGGTCTGCTGGCCGATAAATATTTCCCACTGGTCAATCAGCAGCAGCCAAACACCGAGGCTCTCGCCGCTGATCTCATTATCAGCCAGAAACGTATGGGCGGCTTACAGGCCGTGCGCGCGCCTTACTTCCCGGCAGATGCCTTGCTGATCACCCGCCTCGACAATCTCTCTATTTACTGGCAGGACGAGAGCCGCCGCCGTGCCGTTATCGACAACCCTAAACGCGATCGTGTGGAGAATTTCGAGTCCGTCAACGAGGCGTACGTGGTTGAAGATTACGAATGCGTTTGCCTGGTGGAGAACATTGAAATGGGCGAATTCGCCGCAGCGGCGGCCAGCGGCGCAGAGGCATAAGCATGGCGATGAGTCCTTTTCAGCGGCACACGCAATATGTTCTGGCACAGGAGGCCGCCCGCAAGGGCGGCAATGGCAGTCACTTAAAAGGCTATGACCTGATGCTGATGCAGCTCGGCGAGGACCGCCGCCGCCTCAAGGGCATTCAGTCCACCGTGAAGAAGGCTGAAATCAAGGTGGAAGTTCTGCCGAAATACGTGCCGTGGGTGGACGGTGTGCTGGCCGCAGACGGCGCGCAGCAGGACGACGTGCTGATGTACGTGATGCTGTGGCGCGTTGATGCCGGTGACTACGCCGGTGCGCTCACCATTGGCTGCCATGCTATCCGCCACGGCTGGTCGATGCCGCAGGGCTTCAATCGCAACGTGCAGACGCTGCTGGCCGAGGAGATGGCCGACGCCGCTAAAAACGCCATCGTGGCAAAAACCGACTTTGACCCCGGCCTGCTGATGCAGACGCTTGACGTGATCGGCGAACTGGACATGCCCGATCAGTCCCGCGCGCGCCTGCACAAGTCGCTCGGCTGGGTGCTGCGCGAAAGCCAGCCGGTTGCCGCGCTGAACCATCTGCAGCAGGCCATGCAGCTCGACGAGCGCTGCGGGGTGAAAAAAGACATTGAGCAGCTGGAGCGGAAAATCCGCAACGCCAGCTGATAACCGGACGTGCCCACGCGCGGGGCGGCACGGGGTGGCGACAGGCAGCGCCGCATCAAAACCCCGTCCACCGCCCACCTATTCAGGAGAAATAAGGCATGCAGTTTGTAGCGCCGGAAAAGGCGACGGGAACGCCGGAAATTATCCCCAACAACTCATTCTGGCCGGACATCGATCTGGCGACGTTTCGCAGCGTCATGCGCGTTGACGGCACCGTGACGCCTCAGCGCCTGAAGCAGGTGGTGCTCACCGCAATGGCGGAGGTCAACGCCGAGTTGTATCCGTGGCGCGAACGTCAGGAGCTGCGCGGCTTTAACGGTCTGGCCGACGTACCGGCTGAGCAGCTTAACGGGCGCAGCGTGCGTCTGCATCACTATGAAAATGCGGTGTGGTGCTGGGCGCGCGCGGTGCTGAACGAGCGCTATCAGGACTATGACGCCACCGCCGCAGCGACCAAGCGCGGTGAGGAACTGGCAGACGCAACCGGTGACCTGTGGCGCGACGCGCGCTGGGCCGTCAGTCGCGTGCAGAACGCGCCGCACTGCACCGTCGAGCTTATCTGATGAAGGTACGTGCGCAGCAGGGCGACACGGTAGACGAAATCTGCTGGCGTCACTACGGGCGCACGCAGGGTATGACGGACCAGGTATTGCAGGCGAATCCGGGGCTGGCGGAGCACGGCCCCTTTTTACCGCACGGGCTGGAGGTGGAGCTGCCGGACGTGACGACGGCGGCCACCGTGCAGGCCGTCCAGCTTTGGGACTGAATCATGTGGGAAAGAATCCGCGCCGGGATCGTCTGGTTTATTGCTGTCGGTATGGCATGGCTGGGCGACATGTCGCTGAAAGACGTTTCAACCGTGGCCGGTGTGTTAATCGGCCTGCTGATGGCGATCATCAGCTGGTACTACAAGCGCAAAACTTATCAGCTGCTGGCCGCCGGGCGCATCACGCGGGAGGAATATGAATCTGCAAACCGTTAAGCGCTGCACCGTTGGCGCGGTGCTTGCCATTGCGGCGACGCTGCCGGGTTTTCCGCAGCTGCACACCTCCGTCGAGGGACTGAAGCTGATCGCCGATTATGAGGGCTGCCGCCTGAAGCCGTACCTGTGCGACGCGGGCAAGTGGACCGACGGCATTGGTAACAGCGTTGGCGTGGTGCCGGGCCGGACTATCACCGAGCGGCAGGCGGCGGGCGACTTCATCACCAATGTGTTACGCGTTGAGGCGGCACTGGCGCGCTGCGCTGCGGTTTCGATGCCGCAGCCGGTCTACGACGCGCTGGTGTCGCTGGCGTTTAACGTCGGCACCGGCAACGCCTGCGGTTCGACCATGGTGGCGCTCATTAAACAGGAACGCTGGCGCGATGCGTGCTATCAGCTGCCGCGCTGGGTGTACGTGAAGGGCGTATTCAATCAGGGGCTGGATAACCGGCGACAACGCGAACTGGCGTGGTGCTTCAGGGGGGTGAAAGCATGATGCGCACGCTGGCGACGGTGGTGCTTGTTCTGATTGTCGCGCTTGGCATGCAGTCGTGGCGACTCAGCACCGCTCACATCAAAATCGACGCGCAGGTGAAGGATTTAGCCGCACAGGGGAAAAAGCTGTCGCAGAAAAACGGCCAGCTGCTTGCCCTCAACATCCTGACGCAGACCAGCAGCCGGGCGCAGACGCAGCTTTACGCCGCCGCCGAGCAGAACGGCACGCTGCTGCGTGACCGGCAGCGCACCATTGAGGAACTGAAACGTGAAAATGACGAGCTTCGCCGCTGGGCTGATGCCCCTTTGCCTGATCCTGTTATCCGGCTGCGCCAGCGTCCGGCCCTCACCGGAGGTCAGTCTTACCGTGAGTGGCTGTCCGCGAATCACCCCGTGCCGCCTGGACGAAGCCGCACCGCGCCGTAACGGCGACCTGCTGGCGCAGCTGGACGACACCGAAGCCGCCTGGGCGGCCTGCGCCGATAAGGTAGACACCATCATCAGCTGTCAGGATAAAGACGATGAACAAGCCGCAGTCCTTGCGAAACGCCCTGAATAAAGCCGTGCCCTACGTGGCCGACAACCCGGACCGCCTGCACCTGTTCGTTGATAACGGCGCGGTGGTTGCCACCTCCGCCACGTCGATTTCGTGGGAGTATCGCTACACCCTAAACGTGGTGGTGACGGACTTCACCGGTGACCAGAATCTGCTGATGGCGCCCGTTTTATTCTGGCTCGGCGTCAACCAGCCGGACGCCCTGCAGAACACCACCGAGCGGGAGCGGCTTTTCACCTTTGAGGCGGATATTCTCGGCAATGACCGCTGCGACATCAGCATGAACCTGAAGCTGACGGAGCGTGTGATCGTGAAGGAAGTCGACGGCGTTATGTCGGTTGAGGCCGTGCCGGAGCCGGAAGCGCCGGACGAGTTTTGGGCAGTTAATCATGGCTGAACTACACGAGATTGAAGCCTGGCTGAATGCGTTACTGGCGCAGCTGGAACCCGCAGCCAGAACCAAGATGCTGCGCGAGGTGGCGCGCGACGTGCGGCGCATTCAGCAGGGCAACATTACGCTGCAGCGCAGCCCGGACGGCACCGCATGGGAGCCGCGACGGGTCACCGCCCGGACCAAGCCGGGCCGCATTCGCCGCAAGATGTTTGCGAAGTTGAAAACGGCCAAATATCTCAAGGCGCAGGCAAACGCAAACATGGCAGAAGTTGCTTTTGTTCCCGGCGTGCAGAAGCTGGTCCGCGTGCATCACTACGGGCTGCGTGATCGCGTGAACCGGCGTGGCACCGAAGTGAAGTATGCAGAACGCCCATTACTGGGCGTCAATAATGATGTGGAAAATTTGGTGCAAGAAACGCTATTGCGCTGGCTGGCAGAGTAAGGTTAATCAGGTATGTTTTTCTGCTGATATTCGGCTTGTTTTTTTCTACTTTCAATAATTGGGTTTTTAAATATCTCTGCAACTGAATAACCAGCTCGAGCCACACAAACAGCTCCAAGAAATAATACAGCTGGAATGAATAGGTAAGCATCCGAAGTGAAAAGTTTGCTGATAGTGTCTGGGTTTTTAAGTCCCGCAGCTGAATATTCAATAATGATGTATACGCCATAAATAAATGCGCATGCCGTTTGTATATTCCATATTGCATTTAATGTATTTTTATAAACATCAAATTTACCTATTCGTATTAGTAGGCAGCCATGAACGGTAGCTAGAACGAAAAGGCCTGAAAGATAGTTAATCATCTGCTTATCAAGAGCTGCTTCAACTTTGCTGTAAATAATGGTTGTAAACACCAGAAGTGCCAAAATTGAAACATAAACCCCATTGGGTAAATTTAATCTATATCCCATTTTATACCTATGTTTGTTAAGTGATTTTTGTATGGTTCATCATACAACGCTTAATTGATGCCAGAATTTGTGCGCCGTTGCAATGTAATGGCATGAATACTCAACTCACCGAAATCATGCGCCTTATCACCAACCTGATCCGCACCGGCACCGTATCCGCTGTTGATCCGGTTAACTGGCTGTGCCGGGTGAAAACGGGCGACCTTGAAACCAACTGGATTAACTGGCTCACCTGCCGCGCCGGTAATACCCGCACGTGGTGGCAACCCTCCATCGGCGAGCAGGTTGTACTGCTGAGCCTCGGCGGCAATCTCGAAACCGCCTTTGCGCTGCCGGCCATCTACTCCGACGCATTCCCGCCGCCCGATTATTCAGAGAGCGGCAGCACCACCGTGTTCAACGACGGCGGCTGGTTCCAGTACGAGCCGGACACCGGCCAGCTGCTGATTAAAAATATCAAAAGCGTGCGCATTGAGGCCGCCGACGGCATTCAGCTGATCACCGACCAGCTGGGCGTTGATGCCAGCCGGACGCTGATTAACAGCCAGACCGTGATGAACGGCGACGTGACGCAGGGCGGCGGCCAGATGGATTCAAACGGCGTGATTGCAGATAAGCATAAACACGGCGGCGTGAAGTCAGGCGGGGATACATCGGGAGGCCCGCAATGATGTATCTCGGCATGAACCGCGACACCGGCGCAGCCATCACCGACACCGAACACATCCGCCAGAGCGTGCGCGACATCCTGATCACGCCGGAAGGCAGCCGCATCGGGCGACGTGAATACGGTTCGCTGCTGTCGGTACTGATTGACCAGCCGCAAAACGACGTGGTCCGCCTTCAGGTGATGGCGGCAGCGTACACGGCGCTGAGCCGCTGGGAGCCGCGCATCCGCCTCAGCTCTTTGAATATTACCAGCGCCTTTGATGGCTCTATGGTGGTTGAGCTGACCGGCCAGCGCGCCGACGGCTCACCGCTGGCAATGTCCGTTCCAACGGGGGTGAACAGTGGCAGTAATTGACCTTTCGCAGCTGCCCGCACCGGAAGTTATCGAGGTGCCGGATTTCGAAACGCTGCTGACCGAGCGCAAGGAAGCGCTGATTGCGCTCTATCCGGCTGACGAGCAGGCCGCCATGCGCCGCGTGCTGGCGCTGGAGTCCGATCCTGTCGTGAAGTGCCTGCAGGAAAGCGTCTATCGCGAAATCCTGCTGCGTCAGCGCATCAACGAGGCGGCGCAGGCCGTTATGGTGGCTTACGCGCTCGGCAGCGACCTCGACCAGCTGGCCGCGCGCAGCAACGTGCAGCGTCTGACCGTCACCCCGGCTAACCCGGACGCCGTGCCACCGGTGGACGCGGTGATGGAATCCGACGACGCGCTGCGCGTGCGCGTGCCGGAGGCGTTTGAGGGCTTATCGGTTGCCGGACCGACGGCGGCCTATGAGTTTCACGCCCGCAGCGCGGACGGGCGGGTGCAGGACGTGTCCGCCATCAGCCCGTCACCGGCCACGGTACTCATCACCGTGCTGAGCCGCGAGGGCAACGGCGCGGCGCCCGATGATTTACTGAGTAAAGTGGACAAAGCGCTGAATGACGACAGCGTGCGCCCGGTGGCGGACCGCGTCACCGTGCAGCCTGCAATCATTAACGACTACCGCGTGCAGGCCAGGCTGCACCTGTTTGACGGCGTGGCCGCGGCGCCCTGTCTGGAGGCGGCAAACGCACGGCTGGCTGCCTACCTCACCGAGCAGAAAAAGCTGGGCCGCAGCGTGCGCCGCGAGTCTTACGGGGCGGTGCTGCGCGTGGCCGGTGTGGACTGGGTGGACATCACCGAACCGGCAGAGGACATCATCATGGACCGCACGCAGGCGGGCAACTGCACCGGGACGGACATCAGCGTGGCGGATGACGGGGTGATGGCATGAGTAACAGCCTCTTACCGCCCGGATCATCCGCGCTTGAGCGCCGTCTGGCGCAGGCGTGCGGCGGAATCTCCGGCCTGAACGTGCCGCTGCGCGACCTGTGGAACCCGGACAGCTGCCCGGTGAGTTTCCTTCCCTATCTCGCCTGGGCGTTTTCGGTGGACCGCTGGGACGAAAGCTGGGCCGAGAGCGTAAAGCGCAAGGTGGTGAAAGACGCGTTTTACATCCATCAGCACAAGGGCACCATCAGCGCGATCCGGCGCGTGGTTGAGCCGTTCGGGTTTCTGATCCGCGTGATTGAGTGGTGGAAGAACGGGGACGCGCCCGGCACGTTTCGCCTGGACATTGGCGTGCAGGACGAGGGGATTACGGAGGAAACCTATCAGGAGCTGGAGCGGCTTATCAGCGACGCCAAGCCGTGCAGCCGCCACCTGATCGGGATGTCCATCAACCTGCAGACCAGCGGCCCGTATTTTGTCGGCGCAGGCACCTACATCGGCGAAGAAATCACGGTTTATCCCTACATCAACGAAACCATTATTTCCGGCGGCACCGCGTACGAAGGCGGGGCGCTGCACATTATTGACACAGTGAGAGTGAACCCATGAGCGCAAAATTTTACACCCTGCTGACGGACATCGGCGCGGCAAAGCTTGCCAGCGCTGCCGCCCTCGGCGTGCCGCTGAAAATAACGCAGATGGCCGTGGGCGACGGCGGCGGCGTGCTGCCCACGCCGAGCGCGCAGCAGACGAAGCTGATTGCGGAGAAGCGCCGCGCTGACCTGAACATGCTGTATATCGACCCGCAGAACAGCAGCCAGATTATCGCCGAGCAGGTTATCCCGGAAACCGAGGGCGGGTGGTGGATCCGTGAGGTCGGCCTGTTCGACGACACGGGCGCGCTGATTGCCGTGGGCAACTGCCCGGAGAGCTACAAGCCGCAGCTGGCCGAGGGCAGCGGGCGCACACAAACCGTGCGCATGGTGCTGATTACCAGCAGCACCGACACCATCACGCTGAAAATCGACCCGGCGGTGGTGCTGGCGACCCGTAAATACGTTGATGACAAAGTGCTGGAACTGAAGGTGTACGTGGACGACCTGATGGCGAAGCACCTCGCCGCCGCCGACCCGCACACGCAGTACGCGCCAAAGGAAAGCCCGACGCTCACCGGCACGCCGAAAACGCCAACGGCGGCAGCGGGCAATAACTCGCAGCAGATTGCCAGCACCGCGTTTGTGGTGGCGGCGCTTCAGGTGCTGACCTCCGGCGCGCCGGGTACGCTGGACACGTTCAAAGAACTGGCGGCGGCCATCAATAACGATCCGAACTTTGCCACCACCATCGCTAATGCGCTGGCGCTGAAGGCACCGCTTGCAAGCCCCGCGCTGACCGGCACGCCAACCGCGCCGACGGCGGCGCAGTCGGTGAATAACACGCAGCTGGCTACCACGGCGTTTGTGAAAGCGGCGATTGCTTCACTGGTGGCATCGTCACCGGCGGCGCTTGATACCCTTAAGGAGCTGGCCGACGCGCTTGGCAACGATCCGAACTTTGCTACTACCATGACCAACGCACTTGCCGGAAAGATGGACATCAGCAAGAACGGCAGCGATATCGCCAGCGTCCCGGCGTTTCTCGCAAACCTTGGTTTAGGCGAAGCCGCGAAAATGCCCGCCGCATCCGCCATCACCAACGGTGCGGGCTGGCTGTCCATTCCTGTGCTGATTGGCGGCGTCACCCGC
>NZ_JBBCQO010000010.1:0-135367 GCF_037149875.1 Pantoea sp. USHLN256
CGATCGAAGCGGGTATCGCGGACTACTGGTTCAAATACACCGGCCTGAACGGCGCGATCGTCGGCATGACCACCTTCGGTGAGTCAGCGCCAGCGGATCAGCTGTTTAAAGAGTTTGGCTTCACCGTTGAGAACGTGGTTAAAACGGCGAAATCCATTCTGTAATAGGCGGTCGCCATGAATGGCGACCTTACAGGGCAGCTCAATTGAGCTGCCCTCGTTTTATCCGCTTTGTAACTTAAGGGTGAAACGGTTCAATTATTCCTGCAGTAATAATCCCTCAGCGCAAAATTTGTGACGCAGATCCAATATTCCGCCACTCAATTGATCGCAATCATTCCCGTTATTCCGCGCATGCATTACTCTAGCTGAACCGTTTCAGTTGTGAGTGAAAGATTGCATCTGGCCAGTGCTGACGGACAATAATTCCCTGTACAAAACGGTGTGAAACGCTCAGGCTAATCGGCACGTTTTTTCGGGTGTGGTTGAAGGTAGAGATGACCGTTCGCGTAGCAATAAATGGTTTTGGCCGTATCGGGCGCAACGTGTTGCGAGCCCTGTATGAAACCGGCCGCCGCGCCGAGATCACCGTCGTGGCGATTAACGAACTGGCAGACGCTGCCGGTATGGCGCATCTGCTGAAGTACGACACCAGCCACGGCCGGTTTGCCTTTGATGTGCGCCAGGAGCGCGATCAGCTGTTTGTTGGCGATGACACCATCCGCATCCTGCATCAGGCCGAAATTGATGTGCTGCCGTGGCGCGAACTGAATGTGGATATCGTGCTGGATTGTACCGGTGTTTACGGTAGCCGCGCCGATGGTGAAGCGCATCTGCAGGCGGGCGCGAAGAAGGTGTTGTTCTCACATCCGGGCGGCAACGATCTCGATGCCACCGTCGTGTTCGGCGTAAACGAACAGGCTCTTAAACAAACTGACCGCATTGTCTCCAACGCATCCTGCACCACCAATTGCATTATTCCGGTGATCAAGTTGCTGGATGACGCCTTTGGCATTGAGTCGGGCACTGTGACCACGATTCACTCGGCGATGCACGACCAGCAGGTGATTGACGCCTATCACAGCGACCTGCGCCGTACCCGCGCCGCCAGCCAATCGATCATCCCGGTAGATACGCGTCTTGCTGCTGGCATTACCCGTATTTTTCCGAAATTTAACGATCGCTTTGAAGCAATTGCGGTGCGCGTGCCCACCATCAACGTGACAGCCATTGATTTGAGCGTGTCGGTGCGCGAAGCGGTGAAGGCGTGTGAGGTCAATGCGTTGCTGCAAAACGCGTCAGAAGGGGCGTTTCGTGGTATAGTTGACTATACGGAATTACCGTTAGTCTCAGTAGATTTTAACCATGATCCGCACAGTGCCATAGTCGATGGCACGCAAACGCGGGTTAGTGGTCATCACCTTATCAAAACGCTGGTTTGGTGTGACAACGAATGGGGCTTTGCTAACCGCATGATCGACACCACGTTAGCAATGGCCGCAAGCGGTTTCAGGTAAGACGCGGACTGCGTCTGGCAAAACTTATGAGAATCAACGAGAGGGTTCACCATGTCTGTAATTAAGATGACCGATCTGGATCTTGCTGGTAAACGCGTTCTGATCCGTGCCGATCTCAACGTGCCAGTGAAAGAAGGGAAAGTGACGTCAGATGCACGTATTCGTGCTTCTCTGCCTACCATCGAAGCGGCGTTGAAACAGGGCGCGAAAGTGATGGTTACCTCTCACCTGGGTCGTCCGACCGAAGGTGAATACAACGAAGAGTTCTCCCTGCTGCCGGTTGTTAACTACCTGAAAGACAAACTGAACGGCACCAATGTCACCCTGGCGAAAGACTATCTCGAAGGCGTAGAAGTGGGCGCGGGTGAACTGGTGGTGCTGGAGAACGTACGCTTCAACAAAGGCGAGAAAAAAGACGAAGAAACCCTGTCGAAGAAATATGCCGCCCTATGCGACGTCTTCGTCATGGATGCGTTCGGTACCGCGCACCGCGCGCAGGCGTCGACTCACGGTGTGGGCAAGTTCGCACCAATCGCCTGTGCGGGTCCGCTGCTGTCAGCTGAGCTGGAAGCGCTGGGTAAAGTGATGAGCAATCCAGAGCGTCCGTTGGTTGCTGTGGTTGGCGGTTCTAAAGTTTCTACCAAATTTGATGTGCTGCAGTCGCTGGTTAAGATCGCCGACACCGTGATTGTGGGCGGCGGCATCGCCAACACCTTCGTGGCCATCGACAATAACGTCGGTAAATCTCTGTACGAGCCAGACTTCGTCGAAGCGGCGAAAAAGCTGCGTGACGAACACGGCATTCCGGTTCCTACCGATTCCCGCGTAGGCACGGAATTCTCTGAAACTGCACCGGCAACCGTGAAAAAGGTTTCTGAAGTGGCGGATAACGAAGAGATTATGGACTTCGGCGACGAAACCGCTCAGGCAATGGCAGCGATCCTGAAAGGCGCGAAAACCATCCTGTGGAACGGCCCGGTTGGCGTGTTCGAATTCCCGAACTTCCGTAAAGGCACCGAGATCGTGGCAAACGCCATCGCTGATAGCGAAGCGTTCTCTGTTGCAGGTGGCGGCGATACGCTGGCCGCTATCGACCTGTTCGGTATCGAAGATAAGATCTCTTATATCTCTACCGGCGGCGGCGCATTCCTCGAGTTCGTGGAAGGCAAAAAACTGCCAGCTGTTGCTATGCTGGAAGAGCGCGCGAAGCAGTAATTCTTTGGGGGCGGCGCTTTGGCGTCGCCTGAAGGCTAGCCCTTTCTTGGGCAATCAAATCGCAATCCCTTCGGGGATGAACGGTAACGAAACGGGACACAACCATGTCTAAAATTTTTGATTTCGTAAAACCCGGCGTTGTCACTGGTGACGACGTTCAGAAAATTTTCCAGGTAGCGAAAGAGAACAAATTCGCTCTGCCAGCAGTTAACTGCGTCGGCACGGACTCCATCAATGCAGTATTGGAAGCTGCGGCCAAAGTGAAAGCGCCGGTCATCGTTCAGTTCTCCAATGGTGGTGCTGCCTTCATCGCCGGTAAAGGTTTCAAAACCGATAAACCACAGGGCGCGGCAATTTTCGGCGCTATCGCGGGTGCTTACCATGTGCATCTGATGGCGGAACAATACGGCGTGCCAGTTATCCTGCACACCGACCACTGCGCGAAGAAACTGCTGCCGTGGATCGATGGTCTGCTGGATGCGGGTGAAGAGCACTTCAAGAAAACCGGTAAGCCGCTGTTCTCCTCACACATGATCGACCTGTCTGAAGAGTCACTGGAAGAGAACATTGAGATCTCTTCTAAGTATCTGGCGCGCATGGCCAAGCTGGATATGACGCTGGAAATCGAACTGGGTTGCACCGGTGGCGAAGAAGACGGCGTGGACAACAGCCACATGGACGCTTCTGCACTGTACACCCAGCCAGAAGACGTTGATTACGCTTACACCGAGCTGAGCAAAATCAGCCCACGTTTCACCATCGCTGCTTCCTTCGGTAACGTGCACGGTGTGTACAAGCCAGGCAACGTGAAACTGACCCCAACCATCCTGCGTGATTCTCAGGAATACGTAACCAAGAAACACAATCTGCCGCATAACGCGCTGGACTTCGTGTTCCACGGTGGTTCAGGTTCTTCTGCTGCAGAGATCGAAGAGTCTATCGGCTACGGCGTGATCAAGATGAACATCGATACCGATACCCAATGGGCAACATGGGACGGTATTCTGCAGTACTACAAAAAGAACGAAGACTATCTGCAAGCGCAGTTGGGTAACCCTAACGGCGTAGATAGCCCGAACAAAAAATACTACGATCCACGCGTATGGCTGCGTTCTGCTCAGGCATCAATGGTTGTTCGCCTCGAGCAAGCTTTCAAAGAGCTTAACGCTGTCGACGTACTGTAATTTTTCCTTACAGTACAAAAAAGGCCCGAAAGGGCCTTTTTTTATGCGTCTCATCTGGAAAAGCCCGTAAATTCAGGCCATTTTTGGCGCTTCGCTCCATTATTGTTTACCCTTGTAGTCGGAGTGTCGGAGTCAATCTGGCAGTTTTTTGCATTTTCCTGCGGGAAACTCACTAACAGGGCTAACAAATGGAAGACTTAGATGTCGTTAATGGCATTAACAGTGCCGGTGGATGGCTGGTACGCAATCAGGAACTGATCCTGAGCTATGCGGTAAATATTGTGGCGGCAATCATTACCATCATTATCGGTATGTTCATCGCCCGCATCATCTCTAATGCGATTAACCGCGTGCTGCTGGCGCGTCATATTGATGCCACAGTGGCCGATTTTCTCTCTGCCATGGTGCGTTACGGCATTATCGCCTTCACCATTATTGCCGCACTGGGCCGCGTCGGGGTGCAAACCGCGTCGGTGATCGCCGTGCTGGGTGCCGCCGGTTTGGCCGTCGGTTTGGCATTGCAAGGTTCGCTGTCGAATCTCGCGGCGGGCGTACTGTTGGTTACCTTCCGTCCGTTCAAAACCGGTGAGTTTGTTGATCTCGGCGGCGTGATGGGCACCGTACAGAATGTGCAGATTTTCTCTACCACGCTGAAAAGCGCCGATGGCAAAATCGTGGTGGTGCCAAACGGTAAAATCATCGCCGGCAATATCATTAACTATTCGCGTGAGCCGATCCGCCGTAATGAATTCATTATTGGCGTGGCCTACGATGCGGATGTCGATCAAGTGATTGCGCTGTTCAAGGAAGTGGTTGAAGCGGATGAGCGCGTATTAAAAGATCTGGGCATCCAGATTGGCCTGAATGAACTGGCTGCATCGTCGCTCAATTTCGTGGTGCGCTGCTGGAGCAAAAGTAGCGATCTGCAGAACGTCTACTGGGATCTGATGAAGAACTTCAAACGTACGCTGGACGCGAACGGCATCGGTATTCCTTACCCGCAGATGGATGTGCATCTGCATCAGGTGAAGAGCGAGCAACAGCTGCCCGCCCGCACCGAGTAACTGAGCAAGGCACCTGCGGGTGCCTTTCTTATTAATTAAGCTAATACCCAATTAATTTTTTCAATTTCCTCTAATAACCTCGCGTCACTATACTGCACAGCATCTCCCCAATATTCAGGAATATCGCTGTGTTATCTGTTTATTTACAAGGGCTTGCTTTAGGTGCTGCGCTGATTCTGCCGCTAGGTCCGCAAAACGCTTTCGTAATGAATCAAGGCATTAAGCGCCACTACCATCTGATGACCGCTTCGCTCTGTACCCTTAGTGATATTGCGCTGATCTGCGGCGGCATTTTTGGCGGTAGCGCGTTGCTCAATCAATCACCGATGTTGCTGATGCTGATTACCTGGGCGGGCGTAGCGTTTCTGCTGTGGTATGGCTGGGGTGCGCTGCGCAGTGCCTGGCAAGGTGATGTGTCGCTAACATCTGACGCGGAGTTGAAGCAGGGGCGCTGGCGCATCATCGCCACTATCCTTGCGGTCACCTGGCTTAATCCGCATGTCTACCTCGATACCTTTGTGGTGCTCGGCAGCCTCGGCAGCCAGCTGCCCTCTGCGGATGCACGCCGCTGGTTTGCTCTGGGCACCGTAAGTGCATCGATCATCTGGTTCTTCGGCCTGGCTTTGCTGGCGGCATGGCTATCACCGCGCCTGCGTACCGTACGGGCGCAGCGGATTATCAATCTGTTAGTCGGCGGCGTGATGTGGTTTATCGCCATTCAGCTGGCGCGTCAAGGCATGGCTGCCTTTTAATCCAGATGCAGGCCATACAGTGCAGGCAGCGCGCCTGCACTGGCCAGCAGCTCGAGCCGAATCTGCTGGAAGGTCACATCCTGCGGAACCCGGTGATGGCAAAGCGAGTGGTGATTCTCCGTCACCTCGGCCAGCAACTTCTCATCCAGCCACAGGCGATAATGCGTGGTGCAGTGCGGCGTAACCGCCTGCGCATGGCCCATCTGCACCGTTTCCATTGCATGATCAAAATCGTTATCAAACAGCAGGGTGATCTGGCGGGCCTGCTGCGGCTGCGGCCATTGCCAGCTGACGCTGGGATGCGGGTCATCCGGTGCGGGTACCCAGCAGTTGGTGTGCTGTTCCGGACGTAACTTGCCGTTGAGCAGATAGTCGCGGTGCCACAACTGCAGCGGCGTTTCCAGCGCAAAGGCCAGCAGGATTTGCTGTGGCGCTCGGCGCGGCAGCCAAAAATCAAACTCGTCGACGCCGTAAGCGCCATCGTTAATTTGACGCGTGCGTTTCGCCACGCGCGGGTTAAGGCTATTGAACACCATCATGACACCCGGCAAGCGCTGGCTGGTGAGCGCTATCTCAATCGCTGGATTTTCTGCGAAAGTGATAAACAGATAGCGATCGCAATCAGCGAGGTAATCAAAGCTCAGACGATAAGCGCCCTGATCGTTGACCTCAATATGCTGCGTGGCGATCGGGCGGTCGCCGCAGGTATTGGCAGGATTCTCGCTGGTAAGCAGCGATACCTGCAGTTTCTGCGTCTGTGCGGCACGCAGTTGCACACTGATCGTTGGCAAGCGCTCACCGGCTTTCAACGGCAGCAGTAGCGCACAGCGTGATTGCAGGGGTTGCCAGCCAGCATCGGCGGGCAGGGCGCGGAGTTCAAAAGTACTGCTGACCGTGACGTGCGCATTGCGCGCCGGATTCTCTAGCCGATGTCGCGGGATAAACGCGCCGGCGCGCAGCAGATGCTGCTGCAACTGCCCCACGCGCTCCGGCTGTGCCAGTTCGGCGGGGGCGATCTGCTGTTGCTGGCAGAGCGCCGCCGCGCGACCCACGGCTTCACCCAGCACGCCGCAGGTGCACATCACGCGTGCGCTGCCAAAAGCGACGTGAGTGGCGGAGATGAGCCGGCCAGTTAACAACAGATTATCCAGTGATTGGCTGTACAACGCGCGGAATGGAATGGTGTAGGTGCCTTTGCTGTGAAACTGGCGGCAGCCATCGTGCTCGCTGTATACGCCATCGGCTGGATGCAGATCAATCGACCAGCCGCCATACGCGACCGCATCGTAATGATCGCGCTGCTCGATAATATCCTGCTGGCAGAGCAGGGTATCGCCGAGAAAACGCCGACTTTCGCGCTTGCCGGGAATCAGGCCAACCCATTCGAGGGTGAGGTTGTCGGCATCGGGGAATTCGCCGGAGTTTTTGATGTAATCCCACACGCCCCAAACGATTTTCCACAGCTCCCATTTGATGGTTTCACTTTCATGCACGGTATCAAGCCGTCCGCCCCATTCCAGCCACCATAAGTCGCAGCCGTTCAGTGCTGAGTTTAGGCGTTTATAACGCGGAATCGCGGTGATCTCTTTTAGCGCGAAAGAGGGCGGCACGAAGCGCACCGGCTGTGAAGTGCGCTTGGTGTAGAAGTAGATCGAGTGTCCGAGCTTGTGACCGAAATTTTCGCCCGGTGCCATCTTCTCGCCGAACTCTTCAATGGATTCTGCTCCCACGCGATGCGCCGCGCCAGCCAGATAACCTAACACGCCATCGCCGCTGGCATCGATAAACTGCGCCGCCGAGACGTGATACTGCGTTTGATTAATGGCGTTAAAAGCCCGCACCGCATGCAGGCTGCGGCCGGATTTTTCGATGTCGGTAACCACGGTGTTAAGCAGTAACGTTAGACCGGTCTGCGACTGCACGATATCCAGCAGCACCATATCGAACAGCACCGGATTTCCTTCTTTATTGCGCCACAGGTTCTCCTCCATGATGTCGCCCATGATACCGCCTTCGCGCGCCCAGCGATTATTATTACCCATGTGCGAGGTGGCGCCATTGGCCCACAAACGCACTTCGCTGGAGGCGTTGCCGCCTAATACCGGGCGATCCTGTATCAATATTACGCTAAGGCCATCACGCGCGGCGGCCAATGCCGCACACACGCCCGCTAATCCACCGCCAGCAATCAGTAAGTCCGCATGTAATCGCTGCTGCGGAAAGTGACGCGCATTTTGCGAAGAGAAAGTTTGCATCATTTCATTCCTCTAACTCTAAGGCTAAGATTGAGTTTTCCCCGCCGCAGGTGATCTATGTCTTCTCAACCCAACCAAAGCCTGATCGACGGTATTCGCTGCCTGCAATATCTGGTCTCCAGCGATAAAGCCGTGGGCTGTCGCGAACTGGCGCGTCAGATGGGGATGAACAGTACGCGCGTTAATCGCCTGCTGATGACCATGGCTTCCATCGGATTGACGACGCAGGATGAGCACCGGCGCTATCTGCCCGGTCCCGGCATTCACGCGCTGGCTGCGCAGGCGATTCGCGGCTCCTCGCTGTTTGCTCAGGCGCTGCCGCAGCTGGAAATGCACGCGCCGCGCGACATTGTGGTGGCGCTGGGCGTGCTGTGGGAAGATCAGGTGATCTATATCTGGCACTCCGAGCCGGGTGAGCGCACCAACGCCAGCCAGGCGCTGGCGGGTTTCCGCATGCTGCCTGCGTGGCAGTCGGTGATTGGCGTGTCGTTGCTGGCCGCCGAAAGTGATGAGGTGCTGCGCCCGCGTTTTAGCGATGAACAGTGGCAGCACATTGCGCCGCTGCTGGCACGCAAGCGTGCGGCAGATCATCTGATTTGGCATCGTGATGACGGTGAAATCAGCATGGCGCAGCCGATTAATCACAATCGCGCGGCGCTGGCCTTTGCCAAAATCTGGCAGCACGATGAGGCGCATCTCGCGCAGCGCTTGCAACAGCTGCAATCGCTGGCGCAGATAGTTGTCAGCCCGCGCTAACATGGTCGATTTTCCCGACGATAAGCAGATAGCTGCAGATGCCAATCGCGGCCAGAACCGCAATAAATGCCAGTGCTGGCGCGAAGTTGTTGCCATCAATCAGCGCGCCGATGGCAATCGGCACGACGATCGATGACAGCGCGCCGGTAAAGTTAAACACCCCACCCGCCAGTCCAATCAAATGACGCGGCGCCAGCGCCGTCACAAACACCCAGGTGATCGTTGCCAGACCGTTACCGAAGAACGCCAGCGACATAAACAGAATGATCAGCGCGGAATCATCGGTGTAATTGGCACCCAGGATAAACAGCGTCAGGAACAGGCCAAGAATCACCGGCAGCTTACGCGCCACGCTGGCGGACACGCCGCGTCGTATCATACGATCTGAGGCAAAGCCGGCCAGCAAAACTCCGCAGAAGGCGGCGAAGTAGGGCACTGAGGCGACATAGCCGCTTTTGATGAATCCCATATGGCGATATTCCACCAGATAGGTCGGGAACCAGGTGAGAAAGAACCAGAAGGTGGCAGAGATGGTGAACTGACCAATATAGATGCCGACCAATTTGCGGCTGCTGAACATCTGCGCCAAATCGCTCCAGCGCGCTTGCGGTGATTGATTCTTATGCTGACTCTCCAGGAGCGCACCGTTACTGCGCAGGTAGTTCAGTTCAGCGTCGGACACACCTTTATGGTGGTTTGGTTCGCGGTAGAGCCAATACCACACCAGCGACCAAATCATGCCCGCCAAACCGGTAATCAAAAAGAGTCCGCGCCAGCCAAACGCAGCCTGCACATGAAACAGCAGCGGTGTCATGCAGGCCAGGCCAACAAACTGCGCTGAAGAGTAGATACCAATGGCGCTGGCGCGCTCCCGTTCCGGGAACCAGCTGGAGATCACCCGATTGTTGGCGGGCATCACTGGCGCTTCAAACGCGCCCACGCCGAGCCGCAGGCCAAATAGCGCAGTAAAACTGTTGGCAAGCGCATGCAGCGCGGTGATTAAAGACCAGACGAACAGACCAACGCCATACACCACGCGCGCGCCAAGGCGATCAATCAGGAAGCCGCCGGGGATCTGCAGGGCGGCGTAAATCCAGCCGAACGCTGAGAAGATCAACCCCATTTCCAGCGGCGTGAAGCGCAGCTCTCCGGCCATTTCCGTGGCGGCAACCGACAGGTTAGTGCGATCCATATAGTTGATGATGATGTTGATAAACACCAGGCCGAGCATCAGAAAGCGCGTACGTCCGGCGGGAAGGCTGGCAGCGGTTTGGCTCAGCGGCTGTTCTGTCATAATGCAACTCTCCCGAATGCAGGGGTGTTTCTTTAATAGAAACGTTTAAGTGAGGTTTCGGCCAATCTGTTCATTAAAATTTGCGATCGCGGCCAGGTTTAAACCGCAGCATGCCCGAACTTTTAGTCAGTTTAAAAATCAGATAAGCACACATGTTAATGTGTTTTAGGTTTAGCCATAGTGGCGACCTGTAAATTGAATCCCTCAAGGAGGACTTTCGTGAAACTGAAAGCACTGGCGCTGGCCGCCGTAATGAGCACCGGCGCACTGTCCGGTTTAGTCCACGCGGGTGAATTACCAAATGGACCGCATGTGGTGACGTCAGGACAGGCAAGCGTTGATGCCACGCCCGATATCGCCACGCTCGCTATTGTGGTGAATGTTTCGTCGAAAGACGCGGCGGAAGCGAAGAAACAGGCTGATGACCGCGTGGCGCAATATTTCGATTTCCTGCAAAAGAATGGCATCGAGAAAAAAGATATTGATGCGGCAAACCTCAGCACCCAGCCGGAGTATGACTACACCAAAGAAGGCAAATCGGTGCTGAAAGGTTATCGTGCGGAGCGTCAGGTACAGGTGACGCTGCGTCAGCTGGATAAGCTGAACGAGCTGCTGGATGGCGCGCTAAAATCCGGCCTGAATGAAATTCGGTCGGTAGAGTTGGGTGTGGCCAATCCTGACAGCTATAAAGAGAAGGCGCGTAAAGTGGCGATTGCTAACGCCACGCAGCAGGCCAATGCGCTGGCTGAAGGCTTCAACGCTAAACTGGGTTCGGTCTACAGCATTCGTTACCACGTTGCTAACTACCAACCAATGCCGATGGCGCGGATGTACAAAGCCGCGGCAGCGCCGGCTGACACCACCGCACAGCAAACTTACGAGCAGCAGAGCATTCACTTTGACGATCAGGTGGATGTGGTGTTCGAGATTAAACCGAATACGCCGTAAGGCTTTGAGTCAGGTCGCCGTTTATGGCGACCTGATCATTATGCAGGCAAAACATCCTGGCGCAGCACGCGATGTCCGTGCGCAATCAGCGCATCCGTAACGCTGCGCATCAAACGGCTTTCTGGGGCAAAACGGTGCCAGTACAGCATGCGTCGCTGATACAAACCTGGCGTCAAATCTACCAGCTCACCTTGCGCCAGCTCGCGCTCAATCTGCAGATGCGGAATCATACAGCACACCGAACCTTGGCGCGCCAACTGCACAAAGGCTTCTGACGAGTTAACGATGTGGCAGGGCACGCTGCCTGGCGACAGGTCAAAGTTCTGCTGCAAAAACGCCTGATGCATATCATCTAAATGATCAAATGCTACCGCCGGTGCTTTCAGCAATGCGGAGCGGGTCACGCCGTTGGGGAAATAACGTGCGGCGAAATCAGGCGAAGCGCAGAACAGATAGTCGAGCGCACCCAGCTGATCAACCAAACAGCTTGGCAGGGGTTGTGGCTGAATACTCACCGCGCCAACCACTTCACCGCGACGCAGACGTTCCTGGGTGCGGGTTTCATCTTCTACCTGCAAATTCAGGCGCACCGGCGAATCGGCCAGCACATCTTTCAGGGCGGGCAGCAGCCAGGTTGCCAGACTGTCGGCGTTAACCGCCAGCGACAGCAGCAGCGGCGTGGTACCGCCGTTATCGTCACCCAGCCACTCCTCTTCCAGCAGCTCAACCTGATGCAATAACGCCAGCAGTTTTTGTCCCTGTTCGGTGGGGCGCGGCGGCACGGTGCGCACCAGCAGCGGCTGACCGAATAAATTTTCCAGCTGTTTAATACGCTGCGAAACCGCAGATTGCGTAATACAGAGTTTTTGCGCGGCGCGCTCGAAGCCGCGCTCGCGAATCACAGCATCCAGCGCCTGAAGCGTTCGATAATCCGGGCGTTTCATTGTTGTTCTCTCTCGTTCAGGGTGGACGTTACTATGCCATAAAACGCTCAAATTGTGCTGTGGCGCTTTTTTGCGGGCTGGCTTCCAAAGACGTAAATCGGCTGTTCAACAGTCGCGCTTTTTTACGACGCCTTGTTTTATACTACGCGCACTTCGATGTCGCACAGGTTTTAAACATACCATGACCCAGGATGAACTGAAAAAAGCGGTAGGTTGGGCAGCGCTGCAGTACGTAGAGCCCGGCACGGTGGTTGGCGTGGGAACGGGATCCACTGCCGCGCATTTCATTGATGCGCTCGGCACCATGAAGAATCAGATTGAAGGCGCGGTTTCCAGTTCGGAAGCATCGACAGAAAAACTGAAAGCTTTAGGTATCCACGTCTTCGATCTCAATGAAATTGACGAACTGTCGGTTTATGTGGATGGCGCAGATGAAATCAATCCGCAGATGCAGATGATCAAAGGCGGTGGTGCAGCGCTAACGCGTGAGAAAATCGTTGCGGCGGTCGCAAAAAAATTCGTCTGTATTGCTGATGCATCGAAAGAAGTTGATGTGCTGGGGCACTTCCCGCTGCCGGTTGAAGTCATTCCCATGGCGCGTTCCTTTGTGGCTCGTGAACTGGTGAAGCTGGGCGGCTTGCCGGAGTATCGCCAGAACGTCATCACCGATAACGGCAACATTATTCTCGACGTGCATAATCTGCGGATTCTTGATCCTATCGAGCTGGAAAAAACCATTAACGCGCTGCCGGGCGTGGTGACCGTGGGTCTGTTTGCCGGACGAGGTGCTGACGTCGCGCTGATTGGCACCGCTGACGGCGTAAAAACCATCGTAAAATGATCTGTCCGGCGCCCGACATGCGCCGGTTATTTCCATCCGCAAAACATCTTTTCTCGCCAGGCTGAAATTTGGTGACTTATGTCACAAAAGATTCATCAGCAGTGGGTTCGTACTCCGTCCAACATAGATGCCACGATTTTGTACGGCATTGTGCTGCCTCCGCGTGGGCGCGTGCTGGCACGCAGGCAATCGTTTGTATTGCTGCGCACGAAATTTTTGATATTTTGACAGAAGGCTACCTTATGGTAGTCCTCATTGAATTCTGAATAGGGTCGGGAAATGGCAAAGGTATCACTGGAAAAAGACAAGATTAAGTTCCTGCTGGTGGAAGGCGTTCACCAGAGTGCGCTGGAAAACCTGCGGGCAGCAGGCTACACCAACATCGAGTTTCACAAAGGGGCGCTGGATGCGGAGTCGCTGAAATCCTCCATCCGCGATGCGCACTTCATTGGTATCCGTTCCCGTACCCAACTGACTGAAGAGATCTTTGCTGCCGCTGAAAAGTTGGTTGCAGTTGGCTGCTTCTGTATCGGTACTAACCAGGTTGATCTTGCTGCTGCGGCGAAACGCGGTGTGCCGGTGTTTAACGCACCGTTCTCCAACACCCGCTCCGTTGCTGAGCTGGTGATTGGCGAAATGCTGCTGATGCTGCGCGGTATTCCGGAAGCGAACGCCAAAGCGCACCGAGGCATCTGGAATAAAGTTGCCAACGGCTCATTCGAAGCGCGTGGCAAGAAACTGGGCATCATTGGTTACGGCCACATCGGCATGCAGCTGGGTGTGTTGGCAGAAAGCTTGGGTATGCACGTGTTCTTCTACGATATCGAAAGCAAACTGCCGCTGGGTAACGCCACGCAGGTTCGCCACCTTTCCGATTTGCTCAATATGAGCGATGTGGTTAGCCTGCATGTGCCTGAAACCCAATCCACGCAGAATATGATCGGTGCTGAGGAGCTAGCATTAATGAAGCCGGGCTCGCTACTGATTAATGCCGCGCGCGGTACCGTGATTGATATCCCGGCGCTGTGTGAAGCACTGGCGAACAAACATCTGGCTGGTGCCGCTATCGACGTGTTCCCGGTCGAGCCGGCGACTAACAGCGATCCGTTCAACTCTCCGCTGTGCGAATTTGACAACGTGATTTTGACTCCGCACATTGGTGGTTCAACCCAGGAAGCGCAGGAAAACATCGGTCTGGAAGTGTCTGGCAAACTGGCGAAATACTCAGACAACGGTTCTACGCTGTCTGCGGTCAACTTCCCGGAAGTTTCGCTGCCAATGCATGCAGCGAGCGCCAGTCGTCTGCTGCATATCCATGAGAACCGTCCAGGTGTGCTGACGGCTATCAACCAGATCTTTGCTGAGCAGGGCATTAACATTGCCGCGCAGTATCTGCAAACCACGCCAATTATGGGCTACGTGGTGATCGATATTGACGCGACAGAAGAGGTGGCGGATAAAGCGCTTCAGGCAATGAAAGCCATTCCGGGCACCATTCGCGCCCGTCTGCTGTACTAATCAATCAGGGCGCCACTGGCGCCCTTTTTTCTGCTTACGTTTCCCATTGCCACAGTTTTGATGGCGTCAGTATCGCCGGCAGCGGGACGTCCCATGCGGCGACGGGAAGTGTATCCACGCGCTGGCAATCATGCGCAATGCCCACCGGAAGAAAACCGTGCTGCTGCCAGTTTTGCAGCGTGCGATCGTAGAATCCGCCGCCCATCCCCAAACGTTGGCCCTGGTGGTCAAACGCTACCAGCGGCACCAGCATCACATCTAATTGGTCCAGCGGGGACAGCTGCGTGATATCTAACGGCGGCTCGGGAATACGCAGTTTATTTGGCGTGAGCGCGCTCGCGGGCGTATAGCGGATAAACAGCAGATTGCCTGGCGAGAAGGGGTGCAGCACGGGTAGATAAACCTGCTTTTTTTGCTGCCACAGTTTGGCGATCAGCGGGCGGGTGTTGATTTCACCATCGACAGACAAAAACAGCGCGATGCGTTGGGCATTGGCGATCGGTGCGATATTGATGGCGTGTTCAGCCAGCTGATCGGCGGCCTGTTCTTGCTGCTCAGCCGTGAGATTACGGCGCAAATGGCGCACATGCTGACGGATGTCTTGACGGTCGAGAAAGGAGGGTGCTGACATGATATCCCCGGCAGAGTGGGCTGTTGCAAGCCACTATATCATGCGAACCGGGGGATTCGCGTCATACTTCAATCTGCAGCCGCGTTGGCTGCTCTCGTTCACCCGAATCACTTACTTAAGTAAGCTCACTGGGATTCTCTCGATTGCCGCCTTGCTGCAGACTGAATTATTTAGCGAGTAAAACTAAGTGGAGATCTCCGAGATGCCGCCGCAGGCTGTAACCCTTGAACCCTTGGTTCAAGGTGAACATGCCGTCACAACTATTAGGCTTCTCGGACGGACCGAGCATGCGCACAAATTGTGGAGCGTCACATTCTGTTGGTATGAAATATCGGCTCAGGGGACTGGCCCGCTTGCAAACATCTCAGAGAAAATTTACTTCACCGTCACTCTAGCATGAGGACCATGAAGTGTTATTCAAAATTAGGGCCCTGGCGGTCAGTTATGCGACCTTGCTCAACTAACGCTTGTTCAATGGTCTGCTGCAGCATGCGGATACGTTGTTCCATGTTTGCTGCATAGTCGCGCGTCTTACCTTTCTCTTGTGCCAGCTCGTGGCAGATGTTTAACGCGGCGATGAACACCAGTTGCTCTGTATTGGTGACTCTAGTGCGAACTTTTAAATCTTGCAACCGTTGATTGAGATCCTCTGCGGCCAGATTCAGCGCATCTTGCTGTTCAGGCGGACAATTCACTCTCAATGAACGACCAAAAATTTGAATATCTACTGGTTGTGCAGACATGCCACCATCCTGACTGATTACTTCGATCGCATCTCCCTTACCGGTCAATGGGTTGGGAGGTGCGAAACTATATATACCCGAGTTATAAGTTACAACCCCTTTTCTGGAAACCCAGAGGCACCTGGTGGTAGCATAACACGAACTTATTCCGCCAACGACGACCAAAGCTTATGTCTTTACAGAACGCAACGCCTAGTTACAACGCGCTGGCCGCGGCCCTTTCTCAGCAGGGCGTGGGCATGACGCCGGCCGAAATGCACGGACTCCTTTCCGGAATTCTGTGCGGTGGCAATCAGGATACCAGCTGGAAAACCATGGTTCACGATCTCACCAACGAAGGCATGGCGTTTTCGCAGAGCCTGTCTCAGCCGTTACAGGCGCTGCACGAGAGCCTGGCGACCACGCTGGAAGACGAAGGCTTTATGTTCCAGCTGATGTTGCCGGAAGATGATGACATCACGGTGTTCGATCGCGCCGATGCGCTGGCCGGCTGGGTCAATCACTTCCTGCTAGGTTTGGGCGTTACGCAGCCTAAGCTTGAGAAAGTAACCGGCGAAACCGGTGAAGCGATTGACGATCTGCGCACCATCGCGCAGCTCGGCTATGACGAAGATGAAGACCAGGAAGAGCTGGAGCAGTCGCTGGAAGAGGTGATCGAGTACGTGCGTGTTGCCGCCTTACTGTGCCACGACACCTTCACGCGCCAGCATCAGCCAACGGCACCTGAAGTACAGAAACCTACGTTACACTAAGCGCGTCAATGCGGGTACGTTGTGGCCCGTCTTCAACAGGGAGTGCAAACATGATTACTCTGGAAACGTTCCAGCAACGTCGTCAGGCGCTGATTGCCCGCATGGCGCCAGGCAGTGCCGCTTTGATTTTTGCTGCACCTGAAGTGACGCGCAGCAACGATACTGAATATAACTTTCGGCAAAACAGTGATTTCTGGTACTTCACCGGTTTTAACGAACCGCAGGCGCTGCTGGTTTTAATCAAAAGCGATGACAAGCACAATCACAGCGTGTTGTTCAATCGTGTGCGCGATCTGACCGCGGAAATCTGGTTTGGTCGCCGCCTTGGCCAGGATGCCGCTCCGGCCAGGCTGGGTGTCGATCGTGCTTTGCCGTGGGATGACATTGATGAGCAGCTGCACCAACTGCTTAACGGCCTTGATGTGGTTTATCACGCGCAGGGCGAATACGCCGAAGCCGATCAACGGGTGTTTAGCGCGCTGGAAAAACTGCGTCGCGGCTTCCGCCAAAATCTTAGCGCACCGAATACGGTTACTGACTGGCGTCCGTGGGTGCATGAGATGCGCCTGTTCAAAAGCGCGGAAGAGATTGAGATTCTGCGCCGTGCCGGAAAAATCAGCGCACTGGCGCATACCCGAGCGATGCAAACCTGCCGTCCGGGCATGTTCGAATATCAGCTGGAAGGCGAAATTCACCACGAATTCAATCGCCACGGCGCGCGTTTCCCCTCTTACAACACCATTGTCGGTGCTGGCGAAAACGGCTGCATTCTGCACTACACCGAAAACGAATGTGAAATGCGCGATGGCGATCTGGTGCTGATTGACGCTGGCTGTGAATTCCACGGCTACGCGGGCGATATCACCCGCACCTTCCCGGTCAACGGTAAGTTCAGCGAGCCGCAACGTGCCATCTACGACATCGTGCTGGCCTCGCTCTACAAAGCGCTGTCGATGTTCCGTCCGGGTATCAGCATCCATGATGTTAACGACGAAGTGGTGCGCATCATGATTACCGGCCTGGTCGACCTCGGCATTCTGGATGGCAATATCGATACGCTGTTTGAAGAGCAGGCACACCGCCCGTTCTTTATGCACGGTTTAAGCCACTGGCTGGGGCTTGATGTGCATGACGTGGGACATTACGGCACGCCGAGCCGCGATCGCACTCTTGAGCCGGGCATGGTGCTAACCGTTGAGCCTGGCTTGTATATCGCGCCAGATGCCAACGTGCCGCCGCAATATCGTGGCATTGGTATTCGCATTGAAGATGACATCGTCATCACGGCGGACGGCAACGAAAATCTCACCGACAGCGTGGTGAAAGACGCCGATGCGATTGAAGCCCTGATGGCGGCGGCACGTCAGGCATGAGCATTTTAATTGCTGGCGGCGGTATGACCGGCGCCACCCTGGCGCTGGCGATTTCGCACCTGACGCAAGGTCAGCTGCCGGTAACGCTGATTGAGCGTAGCCAGCCCGATAGCCGTGCACATCCCGGCTTCGATGGACGCGCGATTGCCCTGGCGGCGGGCACCTGCCAGCAGTTAGCCGATATCGATGTGTGGCGCTCGCTGGCGGATTGCGCCACGCCTATTACTGATATCCACGTCTCCGATCGCAGCCATACCGGTTTCGTCTCGCTCAAAGCGCAAGATCACCAGTTGCCCGCACTGGGTCAGGTCGTGGAACTTTTCGATGTCGGCCAGCGTTTGTTCCAGCGTTTGCAACAGGCACCGGGCATCAGCGTGCGCTGCCCGGATCACGCCACGGCGGTGTCACGTAGCGCCGATAGCGTGCAGGTTACACTCAACAGCGGTGAGCAATTAACCGGTGATTTACTGGTGGCCGCCGATGGATCGCGATCGCCTTTAGGCGCATCCTGCGGTATGACCTGGCAGCGTGACGACTATCATCAGGTAGCGGTTATCGCCAATGTGTCGACCCAGCTGCCGCATCAGGGACGCGCATTTGAGCGTTTTACCGAGCATGGCCCGCTGGCGCTGTTGCCGATGTCCGGTAACCGCATGTCATTGGTGTGGTGCCATCCGCTTGACGCGCAAGCAACGATTAAACAGTGGGATGACGCGACCTTCCTGCAAGAACTGCAGCAGGCATTTGGCTGGCGCCTTGGGCGCTTTACGCACGCGGGGCAACGCGAGCTTTATCCGCTGGCGCTGCAAACCGCCGAACGTCAGGTCACACATCGGCTGGCGCTGGTAGGCAATGCGGCGCAAACGCTGCATCCGATTGCCGGACAAGGCTTTAACCTTGGCCTGCGCGATGTGATGTCGCTGGCAGAAACGCTGGCGGGCGCATGGCGTCAGCAGCAGGACCCAGGCAGCTACGCGGTGTTGCAGCATTTTGCCGCGCGGCGTCAACCCGATCGTGCCGCCACCATTGGCGTCACCGACGGTTTAGTCAAACTGTTTGCTAACCGTTATGCGCCATTAGTGGCGGGACGAAATCTTGGGCTGGTGGCAATGGACCATCTGCCATGGCTGCGAAACCCACTTGCCGCGCGAACGCTCGGCTGGGTTAAGCGTTAAGCACCAATTAAGGGGCAGCAATGCAAACATTCGATGTGGCAATCGCCGGTGGCGGCATGGTGGGCTTGGCCGTCGCCTGCGGATTACAGGGCAGCGGCTTACGCGTTGCCGTGCTGGAAAAAGCACCCGAGCCACAATTTGATCCGGCGGCTAACGCGTCGATTCGCGTCTCCGCCATCAACGCTGCCAGTGAACGTCTGCTGCAAAAGCTCGATGTCTGGTCGAGCATTCTGGCCCTGCGCGCCAGCGCCTATCACGGCATGGAAGTGTGGGATCAGGACAGCTTCGGCTCCATCAGTTTTGATGATGAGCAGCAGGGCCTGTCGCATCTCGGTCATATTATTGAAAACGAAGTGATTCATAGTGCCTTGTGGCAACGAGCCAGCAACAGCAGCGACATCACGCTGTTCGCTCCGGCGCAGTTGCAGCAGGTGGCATTTGGCGACAACGAAGCCTTCATTACCTTGCAGGATGGCAGCATGATGAGCGCGCGTTTGCTAGTTGCTGCTGACGGCGCTAATTCGTGGCTGCGTGACAAAGCCGATATCCCGCTGACCTTCTGGGATTACGAGCATCATGCATTAGTGGCAAATATCCGCACCGATATGCCGCATGATGCCATCGCGCGTCAGGTATTCCACGGCGATGGCATTCTGGCATTTCTGCCGATGCAGGATCCTCATCTCTGCTCGATCGTTTGGTCGCTCTCGCCGCAGGAAGCGACGCGCATGCATTCAATGCCGGAAGCGCTGTTCAACCAGCAGCTGTCGGTAGCGTTTGATATGCGTCTTGGCCTGTGTCAGGTCGAGAGCGAGCGCAAAACCTTCCCGCTGACGGCGCGTTATGCGCGTAACTTCGCCGCGCACCGTTTGGCGCTGGTTGGCGATGCCGCACACACCATTCATCCGCTGGCCGGGCAGGGCGTCAATCTTGGCTTTATGGATGCGGCCGAACTGATTGGTGAAATTCGCCGTCTGCACCAGGAAGGCAAAGACATTGGTCAGCATCTCTATCTGCGTCGCTATGAACGTAGCCGCAAGCACCGCGCGGCGATGATGCTGGCGGGGATGCAGGGGTTTCGCGAGCTATTTGCCGGCACGCATCCGGCGAAAAAGCTGTTGCGTGATGTCGGCCTCAAGCTAGCCGATACTTTACCGGGCGTTAAACCGCTGATGCTGAAGCAGGCTATGGGGCTCAACGATCTACCCAGCTGGATACGTTAATTTTTTCCGCTGACGGCGCCCAACTGGGCGCCGTTTTTCTTTGCTGCACCGCCATGATGCAGCACTGCACCGCAATCGCGCCTCGTTTGATTTATTCTAATTTCACCCCTTAATTCGCATTAGATTAATTCATGTTATGGCAATGCGAACACCGGACCATTTCTTAATCCTGCGGTGTCTATTCCTTCATTTTGCTGCATGAAAGTAATTTAGTCGTATTTTGTGCGAGGCTAATCACAATAATGCAGTGATTTATGCTGGTCGCTGTTCGGTGCTTCGTTGAAAGATGGTAGTGTTTCACCCTCGTTTTCCTCATGGTTAATTGCCGCATTAGGTGATAACTTCAGCACAAAGAGAACGTTTGCGTCAGCCAGCAAAGGCGACGCAGGCGCGTCACACTCACTTGTTTTCACAGGATGGTTATGACTCAGCAAACGCCTCTATTCGAACAGCATCAGGCATGTGGTGCACGCATGGTGGATTTCCACGGTTGGATGATGCCGCTGCATTACGGCTCGCAAATGGATGAGCATCACGCGGTGCGTAACGATGCCGGCATGTTTGATGTTTCCCACATGACCATCGTCGATCTACGCGGCGCACGTACCCGCGAATTCCTGCGTTATCTGTTAGCCAACGATGTCGCTAAATTGACCCAGCCGGGCAAAGCACTTTACACCGGCATGTTGAATGCCTCCGCTGGCGTCATCGATGATTTGATTGTTTACTTTATGAGCGAAGATTTCTTCCGCCTGGTGGTGAACTCCGCCACGCGTGAGAAAGATTTGGCGTGGATTAAACAGCATGCACAACCGTTTGGCGTCGAGCTGACCGAGCGTGACGATCTGGCGCTGATTGCGGTGCAGGGCTCGAACGCGCAGCAAAAAGCGCAAACGCTGTTCAGTGCCGCTCAGCGTGACGCCGTTGCTGGCATGAAGCCGTTCTTTGGCGTGCAGGCAGAAAACCTGTTCATTGCTACTACCGGCTACACCGGCGAAGCGGGCTACGAGATTGCTATGCCTGCCACTGAAGCTGCCGCTTTCTGGCAGCAGCTGTTAGCTGCAGGCGTTAAGCCGGCGGGTCTGGGTGCGCGTGACACGCTGCGTCTGGAAGCGGGCATGAACCTGTACGGCCAGGAGATGGATGAAGGCGTGTCGCCGCTGGCTGCCAACATGGGCTGGACCATCAGTTGGGAACCTGCCGACCGCGATTTCATCGGTCGTGACGCACTGCAAGCGCAGCGCGAAAAGGGCACCGAGAAGCTGGTTGGTCTGGTGATGACCGAAAAAGGGGTGCTGCGTAACGGTTTGACTGTGCGTTTCACCGATGAACAAGGTCAGCCGCAGCAAGGTATTATTACCAGTGGCTCCTTCTCGCCAACGCTGGGTTACAGCATCGCGCTGGCACGTGTGCCAGCGGGGATTGGCGAGCAGGCGATTGTGGAAATCCGCAACCGTGAAATGCCAGTGAAAGTGACAAAACCGATTTTTGTTCGCGCCGGTAAGCCGGTCGCCCAGTAATTTTTTTCAGGAGAAATGGCCAATGAGCAATGTGCCAAGTGAATTGAAATACCGCGATAGCCACGAGTGGGTCCGTAAAGAAGCCGACGGCACCTTCACGGTAGGTATCACCGAACATGCGCAGGAACTGCTGGGCGACATGGTATTTGTCGATCTGCCAGACGTCGGCGCCTCCTTCGCGGCCGGTGATGATTGCGCGGTAGCGGAATCGGTGAAAGCCGCTTCTGACATCTATGCACCCTTGAGCGGTGAAATCGTCGAGGTGAACGATCAGCTAGGCGATTCACCGGAGCTGGTTAACAGCGCGCCGTATGCCGATGGTTGGTTGTTCCGCATCAAAGCCAGCGACGAGTCAGAGCTCGATTCCATGCTGGATGCCGATGCCTACAAAGCCGCGATCGACGAGTAACCGGTAGTTGCAGAAGGTGGCGCACATCGGCACCTTCTTTTTTATCTGCCTGACTTAACGCCATTTTTGTAACCCAGCCCGATTCAGGATTTACTGCAAATGACCCAGACTCTCAGCCAGCTCGAACATAACGGTGCTTTCATTGAGCGCCACATCGGTCCTACGCCGGAACAACAGGCCTTAATGCTGAAAGCGATTGGTGCCAGTTCGCTCTCATCATTGATTAGCTCTATCGTCCCGGCCGACATCCAGCTGCCAGGCCCGCCTGCGGTTGGCGACGCCGCGACCGAGCAGCAAGCGCTGGCAGAGCTGAAGGCCATTGCCAGTCAGAATCAACGCTACAAATCCTGGATCGGCATGGGCTACAGCGCGGTAATTACGCCGCCGGTTATCCTACGTAACATGCTGGAAAATCCGGGCTGGTACACCGCGTATACGCCGTATCAGCCAGAAGTGTCGCAGGGGCGTCTTGAAGCGCTGCTGAACTTCCAAACCCTGACGCTGGATCTGACCGGTCTGGACATCGCTTCCGCATCACTGCTGGACGAAGCCACCGCCGCTGCAGAAGCCATGGCGATGGCCAAACGTGTTAGCAAACTGAAAAACGCCACTAAATTCTTTATCGCCAATGACATCCATCCCCAGACGTTGGATGTGGTGCGCACGCGTGCCGAAACCTTTGGTTTTGAACTGATTATCGATAGCGTTGATAAAGCATTAGATCACGACGATCTGTTCGGCGTATTGCTGCAGCAGGTTGGTACGCACGGTGAAGTGCACGATTACCGTTCACTGATTGCCGAGCTGAAAAACCGCAAAGTGGTGGTGAGCGTCGCGGCAGACTTTATGGCGCTGGTGCAGTTAGAAGCGCCAGGCAAGCAGGGCGCAGATATCGTCTTTGGTTCGGCCCAGCGTTTCGGCGTGCCAATGGGTTACGGCGGACCACACGCTGCGTTCTTCGCCAGCCGCGACGAACACAAGCGCTCAATGCCTGGACGTATCATTGGCGTATCACGCGATGCCGCCGGTAACACCGCGCTGCGCATGGCGATGCAAACCCGCGAGCAGCATATTCGTCGTGAAAAAGCCAACTCCAACATCTGTACATCGCAGGTGCTGCTGGCGAATATCGCCGGTCTCTATGCGGTGTATCACGGCCCGGTTGGCCTGAAGCGCATTGCTTCCCGCATTCACCGTCTGACCAGCATTCTGGCCGCTGGCCTGCAAAATGGCGGTCTGAAACTGCGCCACAACAGCTGGTTCGATACGCTGACGGTAGAAGTCGCTGATAAAGCAGCGGTGCTGAACCGTGCACTGAGCTTTGGCGTCAATCTGCGCAGTGACATCCATAATGCCGTGGGCATTACGCTGGATGAAACCACCACGCGTGAAGACGTGCTGGCGCTGTTCGCCATTCTGCTGGGCGATGCGCATGGCCAGGATATTGATGCACTGGATACGGCAGTTGCGGCGGAAAACAGCGCCATCCCAGCCGGTCAGGTGCGTGAGAGCGCCTTCCTGACGCATCCGGTGTTCAATCGTCATCACAGCGAAACTGAGATGATGCGTTATATGCACAGCCTGGAGAAAAAGGATCTGGCGCTGAACCAGGCGATGATCCCACTCGGCTCGTGCACCATGAAACTCAACGCCGCGGCGGAAATGATTCCGATCACCTGGCCAGAATTTGCTGAGCTGCATCCGTTCTGCCCGGCTGAGCAGGCGTCGGGTTACCTGCAGATGATTGCTCAGCTGTCGCAATGGCTGGTACAGCTAACCGGCTATGACGCGCTGTGCATGCAGCCAAACTCCGGCGCGCAGGGTGAATATGCGGGTCTGTTGGCGATTCGTCGTTACCACGAAAGCCGCAATGAAGGCGGCCGCAATGTTTGCCTGATTCCAAGCTCGGCACACGGTACCAACCCGGCGTCTGCACAAATGGCCGGTATGTCCGTTGTGGTGGTGGCATGCGATAAACAAGGCAACATCGACCTCGGCGATCTGCGTGAGAAAGCCGCACAGGTCGGCGAGCAGCTGTCGTGCATCATGGTGACTTACCCGTCAACACACGGCGTTTACGAAGAGACCATTCGCGAAGTGTGCCAGATTGTGCATCAGCACGGCGGCCAGGTGTATCTTGACGGCGCTAACATGAATGCGCAGGTGGGAATCACCACGCCAGGTTACATCGGCGCGGATGTCTCGCACCTCAACCTGCATAAAACCTTCTGTATCCCGCACGGCGGTGGCGGTCCAGGCATGGGGCCAATCGGCGTGAAAGCGCACATGGCGCCGTTTGTTCCGGGCCACAGCGTGGTACAAATTGATGGCGTGCTGACGCAGCAGGGCGCGGTTTCTGCGGCACCTTTCGGCAGCGCATCGATTCTGCCAATCAGCTGGATGTATATCCGCATGATGGGCGCGGAAGGCCTGAAGCAAGCGAGTTCAGTAGCGATTTTGAACGCCAACTACATCGCCAGCCGTCTGCAATCGGCTTATCCCATTCTCTATGCGGGCCGCGATGGTCGCGTGGCGCACGAATGTATTCTGGATATTCGTCCGCTGAAAGAGCAAACCGGCATTAGCGAACTGGATATCGCCAAGCGTCTGATCGATTACGGTTTCCACGCCCCAACCATGTCATTCCCGGTAGCGGGCACGCTGATGGTTGAGCCAACGGAATCGGAAAGCAAAATCGAGCTGGATCGCTTTATCGATGCGATGCTGGCAATCCGCATGGAGATCGACCGCGTAGCCGATGGCGAATGGCCGTTGGAAGATAACCCGCTGGTTAACGCGCCGCACACGCAGACGGAAATCGTCGGCGACTGGGCACATCCTTACACCCGCGAGCTGGCGGTGTTCCCGGCAGGCAGCGCTAACAAATACTGGCCGACCGTTAAACGTCTGGACGATGTATTTGGTGACCGCAACGTGTTCTGTTCGTGTGTACCCATGAGCGAATACCAGTAATTTAGCCGTCATACTTTGAGCCTTAGCGGCGTTGGCTGCGCTCATTCACCCCGGTCACTTACCGAAGTAAGCTTCCGGGGATGAACGAGTTCACCGCCTTGCTGCAGCGCAAATTATTTAGGCTAAAGTTATGGGGAGTATTTATGAAAAGGGCCGATTATTCGGCCCTTTTTTTTGGAGGCAAAAATGGATCTGGCTTTGGTAACGGGCGGCAGTCGCGGGATTGGACGTGCAACCGCCTTATTGCTGGCGCAGGCTGGTTATCGTGTAGCGATTAACTATCGTCAGCGTGCAGCTGAAGCGGCTGCGGTAGTGACAGAAATTGAAGCACAGGGCGGAAGCGCCTTTGCGCTGCAGGCCGATATCGCTGATGAGGCGCAGGTGATGCGCATGTTTGCCCAACTGGATGAGCAAGACGGCGCGCTGCGGGTGCTGGTGAATAATGCCGGCATTTTGTTTACTCAATGTCGGGTAGAAGAGTTAGATGCCGAGCGAATTCAGCGCGTGTTCGCCACCAACGTCACCGGCACCTTTATTTGCTGCCGCGAGGCGGTAAAACGCATGGGTACGCATCATGGCGGCAAAGGTGGCGCCATCGTCAATGTATCATCCGCCGCGTCACGTCTCGGTGCGCCGGGTGAGTATGTGGATTACGCCGCGTCAAAAGGGGCGATGGATACGCTAACCAAAGGCTTATCGCTGGAAGTGGCGGCGCACGGAATCCGCGTTAACAGCGTGCGACCGGGCCTGATTTATACCGAAATGCACGCCGATGGCGGCGAAGCGGGCCGAGTGGATCGTCTTGCCAGCGCGTTGCCGATGGGGCGTGGCGGCCAGGCTGAAGAGATAGCCGAAGCGATTGTCTGGCTGGCGAGCGATGCTGCGTCGTACGTGACGGGCACCTTTATTGACGCCGCTGGCGGCAGATAATTAACCTGCTCGGCACAAATGCCGATCCAAAAAAACAGCCCAATATTACTGTATCGACAAAACCATATCTGAATATCGTAGGGTCGCCATTCATGGCGACCGATGCCCGTTAATGCAGCCAAAATTGAGTTCAAGCCGTTCACACCCGCTGACAGATTTATTTTAGCGTACATGTGTACACTGAAATTTATCTTCGTTACTCTGATTGCTCAGAAATAGCACACTCGCTTTTTCCGTTGTTCAGGAATCCCCTTCATGGCACAAAACCGAATTATGGCCCAGGGCTATTCATTGGCTGAAGAGATCGCCAATAGTATTAGTCACGGAATTGGCTGCATTTTCGGCATCATCGGACTGGTGTTAATGCTAACCCAAGCCGTTGAATCTCAAGCTAACCTTACCGCAATTACCAGTTACAGTTTGTACGGCGGTAGCATCATTTTGCTGTATCTCGCTTCAACTCTTTATCACGCTATTCCACATCAGAAAGCCAAATATTGGCTGAAGAAATTTGACCATTGCGCCATCTACGTGTTGATTGCGGGCACCTACACGCCATTTTTGCTGGTCGGGCTCAATTCGCCGCTGGCACAGGGATTGATGGCGGTGATCTGGGGCCTGGCGCTGATGGGCATCCTGTTCAAAATCGCCTTTGCCCATCGCTTTGAAGCGCTGTCGCTGGTGACCTATCTCGGTATGGGATGGCTGTCATTGGTGGTGATTTATCAACTGGCGATTAAGCTGTCGCCGGGCGGGATTTGGCTGCTGGCAGCCGGAGGGGTTGTCTACTCGCTCGGCGTGATTTTTTACGTCTCGCGCCGTATTCCATACAGTCACGCCATCTGGCATGGCTTCGTGCTGGGCGGCAGCGTGCTGCACTTCTGCGCTATCTATTTTTATGTGATGTAGCTTGTGGTCCCGGTCGCCCTGAATGGCGCCCCTATAACAGAACCGCGCGGATTTCGTCGGGTGCGCATTCAGGCGCACCCGGATTAAAACAGCGGCAATCAATCAGCCAATGAATACGGCAGTGGCTGAATCGTCAGTTGGCCACTTTCGTCACCTTCCACGCGCAGTACGCTATCCGGTTCCAGATCGTTGTTCATCACCACCTGCACCCACACATTGCCATCATCCAACTGCACGCCGCTCAAGACTGTGCCGGTGCGGCGCCACTTATCGCCCATCTGCAGCTCAAGTGAACCACCCACTTCCGGCACTTTGCTGGCTTTGCCTGCCAGCCAGTAAAGCGCACGTTTGTTCGCACCGCGGAATTTGGCACGCGCCACCATCTCCTGGCCGGTGTAACAGCCTTTTTTAAAGCTGATGGCATCCAGCGCCTGCAGGTTAGTGGCTTGTGGAATCAGTTGCGCGCTGGTGGTGCTTTCAATCACTGGAATGCCAGCTTCGATATCCAGCGCCAGCCATTGCAGGCTGTCGTTGAACTGCGCTTCCCCCGCCAGCTTCTCTTTCAACACATTCGCTTGCTCTGGCGTCGTCACCAGCATGAAACGCTCAGCAGGATGTGCAAACCACAGCAGCGTACTCTCGCCGTGCTGTACAACCGGTGTTTCTGCATCGGGCAGGGTGCTGAAAAGATTCGCCAGCGCGGCGCGCGCCTGAAAACCGGCGACGCCCAGCAGTACCGCATCATCATCGGCCACGATGGTCACTTTGGCGAACACCGCGTATTTCTTCAGTTCGGTAAGCTGCTGCTCACGCAGATTACGACGCACCGTGTAAGCGTAACCTTCGCCGCGATGGAACAGGCGAATATTGCTCCACATTTTGCCTTTGGCGTCGCAGTGCGCGGCCGGGCGATGTTGCGTTGCGCCCATGGCGGCGACGTCCAACGTTAACTGACCTTGCAGATAAGACGTGCTGTCATTGCCCTGCACCTTAACCAACGCCCATTCGTCGAGCGAAATCAGGGTTAAAGGCAGGCGTGACGAAGCAGCGGGCTGGCGGGGTGGAAGGGTAAAAATCGACATATGTCTTTCCTGATTAATGAGGTAATAGGTAGCAATGGTAAAAGAGCAGTGCGGCTTTGCAACCTGTTTACTGAATCTGGCGCACAAATCGCGTGATGTCCTTTGCAAATCAGGGGCCGTAACGCCGTGACATTGCACAGGGATAAGCACAGCGCCTGCAGCGAGAAAAAAAAGCAGGTACACTGAGCCCCACTGTTTTTAGCCATGGAATGAGAGACATGGAAATTAATGACAAAGCCCGCGTCCAGTGGGCGTGCCGTCGCGGCATGCTGGAGCTGGATATCGCTATCATGCCGTTTTTCAAATACGAATATGATTCGCTGAACGATACCGATAAGCAGGTGTTTATTGCCCTGCTGAAGAGTGACGATCCGGACCTGTTCAACTGGTTGATGAATCACGGCGAACCGGTGGATCCCGAGTTCAAACGTATGGTGAAACTGATTCAGCAGCGCAACCGTGAACGCGGTCCGGTGGCAATGTAATTTGCGGGCGTCACCCAGTGCGCGCGCGCTGAATGTGACGCTGTCGCTGCTGTGTGCCGGTTTGCTGCTGAGCCTAAGCTGGCCTGACGAATGGGCGTGGGGCAAAGCGGCCATCTTATTGTTACTGCTGGCGGAGTGCTGGCGTAATGAACGGCGCTTAGTGCAGCGCGTGGGTTTCCTGACGCTGGACGTAAAGGGCGATTGGCTGTGGCGCGGCGTACGCTGGCAAGCCCAACGTAAAGCGGATTGGCTGCCGTATGGCGTGTTGCTGGTATTGCGTAATCAGCAGGGGAAACGCTGGCGGCTGTGGTTGATGCACGATAGCCTGCCGCCCGGGGAATGGCGCACGCTGCGCGCCTGCTGTTTTCTGCGTGATGGGCAAACGCTGCCTTAAAGCAGCGCTGCGGTTTCGGTCAGAATCTGTTCGCACCACTGTTCGACGCGCTCATCGCTCAGGTCGAACTGGTTCACATCATCAAGCGCTAAACCAACGAACTGCGAGCCGTCAGCGGTCAGCGGTTTTTTACTGGTGAACTCGTAGCCTTCCAGCGGCCAGTAGCCGACAAACTGCACGCCCATCGGCTGCAGCAATTCGTGCAACATGCCTAGCGCATCAAGGAACCATTCGGCGTACTCGCCCTGATCGCCCATGCCATATAGCGCCACGATTTTACCGCGCAGATTCAGTGCCGGGATTTGCGGCCAAATCGCTTCCCAATCTTCCTGCAGCTCACCAAAATCCCACGTTGGAATCCCGAGGATCAGCAGATCGTACTGCTCCATCAGCGACGGATCGTCATCTTTCAGATTGTGCAGCGTGACTAACTCTTCGCCGATAAAGTCGCGAATCTTCTCCGCCGTCATCTCGGTGTAACAGGTACTGGAACCGTAAAATAGACCAATATTCATGCAATTAATGCTCTGACTGAAACTGACTCGGGGGCAATTGTACCAGAAGCAGGCTACATTCAGGCATAATGAGCACGATTTCACACGGCGGAGATAACAGTGCAGGACAGCGATCTGATCGAACAGTTTCTCGATGCGCTTTGGATTGAACGTAATCTGGCGCAGAACACGCTCGCCTCCTACCGGCAAGATCTCCAGACGCTCACCGGCTGGCTGCATCATCACGATCGCACGCTGCTAACGCTGGAAGCGCTTGATTTGCAGCAGTTTCTCGCCGAGCGCGTTGAGGGCGGCTATAAGGCCACCAGCTCGGCGCGCACCCTCAGCGCCATCCGCCGCCTTTGCCAATATCTCTATCGGGAAAAAGTGCGCAGCGACGATCCCAGCGCGCTGCTTGCCGCGCCAAAGCTGCCGCAGCGTCTGCCGAAAGATCTCAGCGAGAATCAGGTCGAGCGCCTGCTGCAGGCGCCGAGTATTGATGTACCACTCGAACTGCGTGACAAAGCGATGCTGGAGCTGCTGTACGCCACCGGATTGCGCGTCACGGAACTGGTCGGGTTAACCATCAGCGATATTAGCCTGCGCCAGGGCGTGGTGCGCGTAATCGGTAAAGGCAACAAAGAGCGCCTTGTGCCGTTAGGTGAAGAAGCGGTTTACTGGATTGAATACTATATGGAACATGGCCGGCCGTGGTTGCTGAATGGGCAAACGCTGGACGTCATGTTCCCCAGCCAGCGCGCGCAGCAAATGACGCGGCAGACCTTCTGGCATCGCATTAAACACTATGCGACCCTTGCCGGTATCGATAGCGAAAAACTGTCGCCGCACGTGCTGCGCCACGCATTTGCCACACATTTACTGAACCACGGCGCCGATTTACGCGTCGTACAGATGTTGCTGGGCCACAGCGACCTCTCGACTACGCAAATTTATACGCACGTCGCTACCGAGCGTCTGCGTCTGTTACATCAACAGCATCATCCGCGCGCTTGAGTTGCGGTAACAAGGATTTAAGATGAAAAAGCAGCTTACGATGCTGGCTCTGCTGGTCAGTGCATTCACTGGATTGGCACACGCCGATGACAATGCCATTCAGCAAACCCTGAAGAAAATTGGGCTGCAGCAGGCGGAAATCCTGCCGTCACCGCTGCCAGGCATGAAAACCGTGCTGACCGAGAGCGGCGTGCTGTACGTTTCCGAAGACGGCAAGCATATGATTCAGGGCCCGCTGTATGATGTCAGCGGCAGCCAGCCGGTCAACGTCACCAACCAGCTGCTGGACAAAAAAGTCAGCGCGCTGGCGCCAGACATGATTGTCTACAAAGCACCGAAAGAGCAGCACGTAATCACCGTGTTCACCGACATCACCTGCGGTTACTGCCGCAAGCTGCATGAGCAGATGGCGGACTACAACGCGCTTGGCATCACCGTGCGCTATCTCGCCTTCCCGCGTGAAGGTCTGAATGGCCAGGTGGAAAAAGCCATGCGCGCCATCTGGTGCAGCGCCGATCGTAAAAAAGCCTTTGATGCCGCGATGAAAGGCGATGCGCCGCAGATGGATGCGCCGGCTACCTGCAAAATCAATATTGAGCAGCAGTACAAACTCGGCATCCTGTTTGGGATTCAGGGCACGCCAGCCATTCTTACCGATAGCGGCATGATGATTCCCGGCTATCAGGGACCGCAAGAGCTGAAGCAAGTGCTCGACGGTCAGAAGCGTGGCGGTTAACGCACAGTGATGCACTCTGTTGAACTGCGTCGGCGTGAAGCCGAGGCCGACGCCAGCTTACCTGCTAATTTACCGCCTTTGCTGCGTCGCTTATATCTGCAGCGCGGCGTTAAAGACGCGCAGGAGCTGGAGCGCGGCGCCAAACACTTGCTACCGTGGCAAACGCTGGGGGGGATTGAAGCCGCAGTAACGCTGCTGCATCAGATGCTGCAAGCGGGCAAGCGCATTGTGGTGGTGGGCGATTTCGATGCCGATGGCGCCACCAGTACGGCGTTAACCGTGCTGGCGTTGCGCAGCCTGGGCGGCAACGTTGATTACCTGGTGCCGAACCGCTTCGAAGATGGCTACGGATTAAGTCCGGAAGTGGTCGAGCAGGCCAAAGCGCGCGGTGCGGAGATGATCCTCACCGTCGATAACGGCATCTCTTCGCATGCCGGTGTTGATACCGCACATCAGCATGGTATTCCGGTGCTGGTTACCGATCACCATCTGCCGGGCGAAACCTTGCCTGCCGCCGAAGCGATTGTGAACCCCAATCTTCATGACAGCGCATTTCCTTCGCGCTCGCTGGCGGGTGTCGGCGTTGCCTTCTATCTGATGCTGGCGCTGCGTGCGCATCTGCGTCAGCAAAACTGGTTTAGCGATGGCCGCGCGGAGCCGAACCTGGCGGAACTGCTCGATCTGGTGGCGCTGGGTACGGTGGCGGATGTGGTGCCGCTGGATGCCAATAATCGCATTCTGGTGTGGCAAGGCTTAAGTCGCATCCGCGCGGGCAAATGCCGCGCCGGTATCCGCGCGCTGCTGGAGATCGCCAACCGCGATGCCCGTCAGCTCGCCGCCAGTGATCTTGGCTTTGCCGTCGGTCCGCGCCTCAACGCCGCCGGTCGCCTGGATGATATGTCGGTCGGCGTGGCGCTGCTGCTCACCGAGGATATTTCTCAGGCACGCATGCTGGCTAATGAACTTGATGCGCTCAATCAGACGCGTAAAGAGATTGAGCAGGGCATGAAGAGCGAAGCGCTGGCGCTGTGTGATGAACTGGAGCGTCAGCACACCGATCTGCCGCTGGGCCTGGCGTTCTACCATCCGGAGTGGCATCAGGGCGTGGTGGGCATCCTCGCGTCGCGTCTCAAAGAGCGTTTCCATCGTCCGGTGATCGCCTTCGCACCCGCCGGTGACGGCACGCTGAAGGGCTCCGGTCGCTCGATCGCCGGTTTGCATCTGCGCGATGCGCTGGAGCGTCTCGATACGCTGTACCCCGGCATGATGATCAAGTTTGGTGGCCACGCCATGGCGGCCGGTTTGTCACTGCAAAGCGAAAAGTATGAGCAATTTCGTGAGCGTTTTGCCGCACTGATTGATGAGTGGCTGGATGGTGAAGCGTTGCAGGGCGTGATTTGGTCTGATGGCGAGCTGCACGCGCAGGAGTTTACGCTGCACACCGCTGAAATGCTGCGCGAAGCCGGTCCGTGGGGCCAGGCGTTCCCGGAACCGGTGTTTGATGGCAAGTTCAAGCTATTGCAACAGCGGCTGGTGGGCGAGCGCCATTTAAAAGTGATGGTCGAGCCGCTCGGTGGCGGCCCGCTATTAGATGGCATTGCCTTCAACGTGGATACCACGCTGTGGCCGGACAGCAGCGTGCGTCAGGTGCAGCTGGCCTATAAGCTGGATATTAACGAGTACCGCGGCAACCGTTCAGTACAGTTGATCATCGATCACATCTGGCCGATGTAGGTTGCATCAGTTGCATCGCGCAATGAATTGCGCCGCTACAAAATTTGCACGTATTTGTAGCGGCGCGTTTTATCGCGCTCTTTTGACCTTCATAACGCTTTTCAGAAACTCACATCCACGCCGCCGCGCAGCACTTTCTCGTCACCGCGATCGGCGAAGTGCTGATCGGCACGCAAGAACAGCCGCGCGCGCGCCGCTTGCACCACGTCCAACCGTACGCCTAACCACTGCGAACGGCGATCGAGCTGCATGCCGGGAATCTGGAAGCTATTCTGTTCAGCGCCAAAACCGCTCCAGCGCGCGCTGACATCCATTGACGGATTGTTCAGCGCGTACTGATATTCGCCATACAGACTCAACATGCTCCACCAATTCGCCGACCAATCCTGTCGTGCGCTGAGATTCAAGCCGCTGTAACCGACGCTGCGATGATAGCTATCGCCGTCGCCGCTCAAGCCGAACGCGCTGCCTTTATCGGTAAACGCGCCGGTTTCCAGCCCGGTTTCACGCCAGCCGAGATACGGTTCCAGGCGATAATTATCCTCAATCATCCAGCGATAGCCGCTTTGCAGCGCCGCCTGCCAGCTGTTGCTGCTGGTGGTGGAGGAGACCGGTGCGGCCTCATCCAGCAGCACCAGACGCTTTAACTCATCGCGGCCGTGTTGGTAGCTAAGATTGCCCTGCAGATACCATGCCGGCGTCAGGTCGTAACGACCATAAAGCATGGCGCCCTGCAGGCGGTTGCGGCTGGTGCCGCCGGTTTGATCGTATGTTGAATCGATCTGATTCTGCGTCCAGGCCACACCTACGCGCAGACCGGAAATGCCCAAATCACTGTCTACGCCTAAGGCCGTCAAGGTATTGCGATAATCGCTGCCGAGATAGCCATCCTGATTGAGCGAACCGCGTAGTTGGCCGCTCTCCAGCCAGAATCCGTAACGCTTATCGGCGCTGGCATCGGCGATGCGGTTGCTCAGCAGACGCGTTTGATTATCCAGCGCATTAAACAGCACCGCGTTGCTGGAGGCGTGCGCCTGGCCGGAAAGCGAATTGAGAGCGGATTGCGCGCTGCTGGCATCGGCCAGCGTCTGGAATGCACCAGCGGCACCCAGCGCACTCTGCTGTGAGCGGCTGAGCGAACCCTGTTGCTGCCAGTTATCCGCCACGCTGAATGCCTGCTCCAGATTGGCCGCCGTTTGCTGCGTGCTGGCAGCGCTTAAGCCAAGTGCCGCCGCAGTAGCAGCGGTATTTTTGCGAGTAAGCTGGCCGCTAACGCTAGTGGCGTTATAGCTGACGGAACCCTCAAGGAATACGCCGGTGTTCACCTGGCTGAACTGCCCGCTGACGCCCGCATCGCTGGTCAGCAGCGTCTCCTGCTGTTTCACCACATAGGCCGATGAGGGCGGCGCAAGATTCAGCGTGCCATCCAGCGTCGAGTGGCCTGCGACGCGCAGCGGACTATCCAGCGCGATATTCAGCGCGCCGTTGCTGCCTTGCTGATAATCGCCTTGTACCTGTAAGCCGCCGTTAACCGAGCCCTGATTCAGCAGGCTGCCGCCAATCACGCCGCTGCCGCCCAGGGTGCCGCTGCCGCTGACGCTGGCACTTCCGGTGATAGCCCCCGCGATCAGCAAGGTGTTGGCTGCGACGCGCGTCTGGCCGAGATAGCTGTTATTCGCAGTTAACTGCAGTACGCCGCCACGCTCTGTGCCGTCCAGCACTAATCCATGGTCGCCGCTAATTGCATTGGAAAACTGATAACGACCGCCATCGAGGCTGGCATGAAAATCATCGGCCCAGAACATCGCCGGACCGTTCAGCGCTTTGGCCTGGTTGAGATCGCCCCAGCCGAAGGTGTCGTTGTAAGGTCGCCCGTTGGCGCTATCCGCCCCGTTCGCGTAAGCATCGCTGCGGTAACTGGCGGTCGTCAGCAGGGTTTGCTGCAGGTTGTAGCCGCTCATCCACGGAAAGCGCTGTAACACCTGCGAGGCCGCCGCTGCGGCACGTGGTGCAGCAAACGAGGTGCCGTAGCTACGCACGTTTGACCCGCTGCCATCGGTATTTTGGAAGCGATAATCGGTATAACCGAGCGCACTCAGACACCAGGCCGCAGCATTGCCGCAGGCATCAAACGGGCCGGTTAATGGAGCGCGATTTGCCGTGTCATAGGAAGTGCTGTCCATCACGCCGGTGACGGCCAGCATGTTTTTTTGCAGCGTACTCTCCTGATAAATCAGCGGTAGCTGGGCATTAGGGGAAGGGGTTGAGGTACCTCCGTTGCCGGTGATCACTACCGCCAGACCGTCAGCGGCGGCAATAGCGCGCAGGCTTTGCACCAGCACCTGATAGCGCGGCTGTGCATCAGTTAACGCCTGCGCCGTGGTCAGGCGCTCGGTTGAGGCAAACGACATATTGAAAACGCGCACGCCCTGACTCAGCAGGCCGTTAACCGCGCGCTCAGTGTCATCATAGTTAAACAGATTATTCTGCGATCCCTGAGCCACGTACAGCGCGCTGCTGGATGACAAACCCAGCAGCGTCAGCGCCACCACCGTGCCGTGACCGTTAATCCCCTGATTATCATTTAAGCCGGAGCCACCGCCGACATAGCTGGCGAAATGCACGTTGGCGTAGTTGATTTCGCTGCGATCCGGCGACAATCCCGAATCAATAATGCCCACTTTGCTGGCATTAGCCGCGCTGCTGGGCTGCTCCGGCGGTTTAGGCGTGCCGGTAGTGGGTGAGGGGGCCGAACTGCCGCCGCCTCCACCGCCGCCACAGGCGGTGAGTAACAAGGGAATTAACCAGGCAAGTAAGCGTGGTGAAGTGCGCAAACCGGTATACATCAATGCTCCTTCATGTCTCTCAGGACATGTCGTGCCCGCTCACGTTAACGGGCGCTGATTACGGTGTCGTTCCTTGTCGGGGCGGCGCGTTCCTGGCGGGCGTGGTGACAAACGATCGGGACGGTAGTGATGCTGGATAGGGGATAGTCACTGAGCAAAATGATAAAGGCGGACGCATAAATTGATGGTCGAAGTATCAGCTGCTTAATGGCGTTATTTGAGACGCTTCTGCTTTATTGCAGGAAATTTCTCACGCAGTATTTTTGATGAAATTGCCTTAAAAATCATGATCTTTAATAAATGCATTCGGCATTAACTATCCGGGATTTATACGAAATTTCTTAAGCGGTGCCTGAAGCTGTTGGGCCAGCGGAGGATTTTTGGAAAGGGTCGTGCGGGGAGCTTTCCAGAAGTAGGCGAACTTTTTTTCTTTTCGTTGACAGATACCTTCGTCAGCCGCGTGCAATGCTACAAAGTACGCACACTTTCGGGTAAACTAGCGCGTTAGTTTTTATCTCCTTTCACCGAATCGTCAAAAAAGACTGAAAAGCCATGTTTGAAATTAATCCGGTCAAAAATCGTATTCAGGACCTCAGTGAACGCAGCGACGTTCTTCGGGGGTATCTTTGACTACGATGCCAAGAAAGAACGCCTTGAAGAAGTAAACGCCGAGCTGGAACAGCCTGACGTCTGGAACGAACCTGAGCGCGCACAAGCGCTGGGTAAAGAACGCGCTTCCCTGGAAGCGGTGGTAGAAACCTTAGATCACATGCGTCAGGGCCTGGAAGATGTGCAGGGCTTGCTGGATCTGGCGGTAGAAGCCGACGACGAAGAGACTTTCAATGAAGCCGTGGCCGAGCTGGATGCACTGGAAGTGAAGCTGGGCGAACTGGAGTTCCGTCGTATGTTCTCCGGCGAATATGACAGCGCTGATTGCTACATGGATATTCAGGCCGGTTCCGGCGGCACCGAAGCGCAGGATTGGGCCAGCATGCTGCTGCGTATGTATCTGCGCTGGGCCGAAGCCAAAGGCTACAAAACCGAAATCATCGAAGAGTCAGACGGTGAAGTGGCCGGTACCAAATCCGCCACTATTAAAATCATCGGCGACTACGCGTTTGGCTGGCTGCGTACCGAAACCGGCGTGCACCGCCTGGTACGTAAGAGCCCGTTCGATTCCGGTGGCCGTCGTCATACCTCATTCAGTTCGGTGTTTATCTACCCGGAAGTGGATGACAACATCGATATCGATATCAACCCCGCCGATCTGCGTATCGACGTTTACCGTGCCTCCGGTGCGGGCGGCCAGCACGTCAACAAAACCGAGTCTGCGGTGCGTATTACCCACTTGCCGACCAACATTGTGGTGCAGTGCCAGAACGACCGTTCACAGCACAAGAACAAAGATCAGGCCTTCAAGCAGTTACGCGCCAAGCTGTACGAATATGAGATGCAGAAGAAAAACGCGGACAAGCAGGCAGCGGAAGATAACAAGTCTGATATTGGCTGGGGCAGCCAGATCCGTTCTTATGTTCTCGACGATTCACGCATCAAGGATCTGCGCACCGGCGTAGAGACCCGCAACACCCAGGCGGTGTTGGATGGCGATATCGATCGTTTTATTGAAGCAAGTTTAAAAGCAGGGCTATAAGGAACCGACATGTCTGAACAACAACCGCAGAGCGCTGATGCCGCCCTTGAGTTAAATAACGAACTGAAAGCGCGTCGCGAAAAACTCAACGCGCTGCGTGAAAAAGGCGTGGCGTTTCCTAACGATTTCCGCCGTGATACCACGTCAGATCTGCTGCACGCCAGCTATGACGCCAAAGAGAACGAAGAGCTGGAAGCGCTCGGCGTCGAAGTGAGCGTCGCCGGTCGTATGATGACGCGCCGCATCATGGGTAAAGCGTCTTTCGCTACCCTGCAGGATGTTGGCGGCCAGATTCAGATCTACGTATCACGCGACGATCTGCCAGAAGGCGTCTACAACGAGCAGTTTAAGAAGTGGGACCTTGGCGATATCCTCGGTGCGCGCGGCAAGCTGTTCAAAACCAAAACCGGTGAGCTGTCGATCCACATCTCTGAGCTGCGTCTGCTGACCAAAGCGCTGCGTCCGTTGCCGGATAAATTCCACGGCCTGGCCGATCAGGAAACCCGTTATCGTCAGCGTTATCTTGATCTGATCTCCAACGACGAATCGCGTAACACTTTCAAAGTACGCTCAAAAATCATGGCCGGCATTCGCCAGTTCATGGTTAACCGTGACTTTATGGAAGTGGAAACCCCGATGATGCAGGTGATTCCTGGCGGTGCTTCTGCGCGTCCATTCATCACCCATCACAATGCGCTCGACATCGATATGTACCTGCGTATTGCGCCAGAGCTGTATCTGAAGCGTCTGGTGGTAGGCGGTTTTGATCGCGTGTTCGAGATCAACCGTAATTTCCGTAACGAAGGTATTTCGCCACGTCATAACCCAGAGTTCACCATGATGGAACTCTATATGGCGTATGCGGATTACAAAGATCTGATCGAGCTGACCGAAAGCCTGTTCCGTACCCTGGCGCAGGATGTTTTGGGCACCACCGAAGTGCCGTATGGCGATCACAGCTTCGATTTCGGTAAGCCGTTCGAGAAGCTCACCATGCGTGAAGCGATCAAGAAATACCGTCCGGAAACCGACCTGAGCGATCTGGAAGACTTCGATAAAGCGGTGGCGATTGCCAAATCGCTGCATATCAAAGTTGAGAAGAGCTGGGGCCTGGGCCGCGTGGTCACGGAGATCTTCGAAGAGACCGCCGAAGCACACCTGATTCAGCCAACCTTCATCACTGAATATCCGGCTGAGGTTTCTCCGCTGGCGCGTCGTAACGACGAGAACCCGGAAATCACCGATCGTTTCGAGTTCTTCATCGGCGGCCGTGAAATCGGTAATGGCTTCTCGGAGCTGAACGATGCAGAAGATCAGGCTGAGCGTTTCCTGCAGCAGGTGAATGCGAAAGATGCCGGTGATGACGAAGCGATGTTCTACGACGAAGACTACGTCACCGCGCTGGAGCACGGTTTGCCGCCAACCGCAGGTTTGGGTATTGGTATTGACCGTATGGTGATGTTGTTTACCAACAGCCACACCATCCGCGACGTAATCCTGTTCCCGGCACTGCGCCCGACCGGTAAGTAATTCGGTGCCTGCTGTCCCCCTCCTCGGTCCTCCCCCACAAGTGGGGGAGGAAGATGCTGCCACATGTTAGTTCTGAGTTGCATGTGGCAGCGTCTCCTTCCCCCGCTTGCGGGGGAAGGCCGGGATGGGGGACAGCCAGCACAGACCGAGTAGTGAGACAGCCAGCACAGACCGAGTAGTGAGACAGCCAGCACACTCCCCCCAACACAAAATTCCTGATGACAACCCGGCACGCTCTGTGCAGGATGGTTTTTTTCATTTTCAGGGAATCACCATGAGTGCAAAAGCGGCAACGTTAGAGGGCCGGATTCGTCAGCACTGGGATCAACTCTCCAGCCATGAACAGCGCTTAGCCGATGTGCTTCTTGCCGCACCTGGCCAGTTAGCCATGAACACCGCCACCGAACTGGCGCACAGCGCCGGCGTCTCGAAAGCCACCACCACGCGTTTCTTCCGCCATCTTGGTTATGAAAGCTATGAAGCCGCACGTCGCCAGGCGCGTGAGATGCAGAGCAGCGGTTCGCCACTCTACCTGCAACCGGCGCCCAGCGCATCACCGCTGGCCAGCATCATGCAGCAGCACCTGGAAAAAGAGATCGCCAACCTGGTCAACAGCTATCGCACGCTGGATAGCGAACAGCTGCAGCAAGCGGTTACCGCCATCAGCGCGGCGCGGCGCGTGGTGGTGATGGGCTGGCGCCACAGCCAAACCATCGCCCATCTGATCTACCGCGACCTGATTCATATTCATTCCGATGTCCGTCTGCTGCCGCGTCCCGGCGATTCGCTGGCGGAGCATATGGCGGCGCTGACGGCGGAAGATGTGGTGATTTGCGTCGGTCTGCGGCGACGCATGCCGGCGCTGGAAGCGGCAATGAACGCGCTGGCCGAGCGCAATGTCCCGATGCTGTATATCGCCGATGTGCTCTCCGGCAAACCGGTGCGTCACGCGCAATGGGTGATCCGCTGCCACACCGACAGCAGCCTGATCTTCGACAGCACCGCCGCGCTCTCTGGCGTGTGCAATCTGCTCTGTTCATTGGTGGCCCGACAAATGGGTAAAGCCAGCAACGATCATCTCGCGCAAATTGAAGCGCTGCACCAATCCCTCGACGAGCTTGAATAGTGCGCCGTGCTGGCGCATTTTGCGCCAGAAGTCGCTCCAAAACAGTGCAATCCTGCCAACTCTCTCTCCAGCAATAGCCGCCGTCCCGCCCGTCAGTGAAACCTAAGAAATTAAAAATAAAAATTAAGAAACAATTGTTTCCAGTTGATTTTATTCACTAAAGATTGATCTGGCGTTATGCGCTCTGCGCAGTGGTGAAAAAACTGGCACAAAACATGCTCAGTAGAAAAAGACATTTCACCAACACCAGGGAAACACCATAATGAAAAAAACAGCACTGCTGATCGCCGCACTTCTTTCCGTTGGCACCATGGCGCAGGCGCAAGCCGATACGCTGGCCGACATCAAAAGCAGCGGCAAAATCACCGTCGGTATCGATCCAACCTTTCCTCCCTATGAATACACCGATGACAAAGGTGAGATCACCGGTTACAGCGTGGCGATCATGCAATCCTTTGCAAAAGATCTCGGTGTGAAACTGGAGTTTCAGAAAACTGCCTTCAGCGGCATTCTGCCGGGGCTGATCTCTGGCTCGTTCAACGCCGAAGGTTCTTCCCTCAACATCACTGCTGAACGCGCGAAGAAAGTGCTGTTCACTGTGCCGTACAGCAAAACCGTTAACGGCGTGCTGGTGCGTGAAGACACAGCCAAAGCGTTCAGTGGCAAAACCCTCAGCCCGGAAAGCTTGTCAGGCCTGCGCGGCGCGGTGAAAACCGCCAGCGTGCCGGAGCAGTTGCTGAAAGGCTTTAACGAGCAGCTGAAGAAAGAGGGCAAAAAACCGATCGCCATTATTAACGTTGATTCGCTGGATCAAACCGTCAGCACGCTGATGACTAAACGCGCCGATTTCGTCTATGACGACATCTCGGTACTGGCGCCAGTAGCGAAAAAATACGCCGGTAAAGTGGCGCAGGTGGGCGAAGTCGGCCCATCGCAGTGGATGGGTTGGGCGACGCGTAAAGAAGATGGCAGCCTGAACCAGGCGATTAGCGCGCATATCCTGGCGATGCAGAAAGATGGCGAGCTGACCAAACTGCAGCAGCAGTATCTCGGCACCACCTTCACCGTACCCGCCAGCGACTTCATTCCGCAGGAGTAATTATGTGCCAGTCCAACCTGACGGTGCCCGCCGGCTTTGGCAAAACCTTCCGCGTGCGTAAAGGCCAGTTCATTACCGTGATTGATAGCGAAGGGCAGCAGGCGGCCGATTTCGTCGCGGTAAACGCCGACGATCTCAACGAGAAGCTGTCGCCGGTCCATACGCGCCAGCAGCTGCGTTCGCTGTTCTTCAAACCCGGCGATGCGCTGTGGTCGAGTGAAAACCGCCCGATGCTGCGCATTCTTGCCGACAGCATCGGCATTCACGATGCCAACGTACCGGCGTGCGATCGCACCCGTTTCAGCGTCGATTTCGGCGTAGAAGGGCATCGCAACTGCGTTGATAACCTGCTGGAGGGGATGAAGGCATTTGGCGTGACCTACTTCTCGCTGCCGGAACCGTTCAACCTGTTCCAGAACGGCCCGGTCACCGCCGATGGCCGCATGGAAGTCACCGATCCCAACAGCGTCGCGGGCGATAGCATCACCTTTGAAGCGCTGTGCGACCTGATCTGCTCGGTGTCATCCTGCCCGCAGGACATCATTCCCGGCAACGGCCTGCAGGTGACGCCAATTGACATCGTGGTCAGCGACCATTTTCACGCTCAGGAGATGAATCATGCTGTTAATGCGTGAAAGTTATGAAGAAACCGCCGTGCGCACGCTGGCTGAACCGGTGCAGGTTGCGGCGGGCAGCGTGGGTTCGATTCGCGTGCTGCGCGGTCAGCTACTGCGCATCACCGCGCTGGGCGAAGGTGCCGTTGCGTCGCTGTTTGGCTTTAGCCTTGCCGATTCCGCCGTATGGTTGTCGGTGCACCATACGCGGGTGTTCAGCAACAGTTATCTGCTGGGTTCCGGTATGCGTCTGGTGAATAACCGTCGCCGTCCGATGATGGTGCTGGGCAAAGACAGCGTAAAGCGTCACGACCTGCTGCTACCGGCATCTACCACCGCGTTTCTCGCCGAGCGCGGCTATCAGGGCGAAGGTTGCGTTGAGGGTGTGCGCGGCGAGCTGGCGCGTCTTGGTCGGGTGGTGCCGAAGCTGCCGGATCCGATCAACTTGTTTATGCACGTCAAGCTCACGCGCGAGGGCGATATTCTGCCGGAAACCAATCTGACCAAAGCCGGCGACAGCATTACCTGCCGCGTGGTGATGGATACGGAATTCATCGTCTCCGCCTGCAACACCGGCATTGAGGGTAACGATAAGCCCGCGCCGCTGCTGCTGTCGGTGGCGGAAAACCTGCACGACTTTAACGCGGAGTAACGCATGGGGCTGGATCAACAGGTGGTGGCCGCGCTGCCGGAACTCGGACGCGGACTGCTAATGACGCTGATGCTCACCGTGCTGGCGTCGTTAGTCAGCGTGGTAATGGGGCAGCTCGGCTGCTACCTGCAGCTGCGCCGAGCCTGGATCTGGCGCGCCATCGGCCGCAGCTACGTCAGTGTGATGCGCGGCACGCCAGCGATCGTGCAGCTGTTTGTGGTGTTTTTCACGCTGCCACGGCTGGGATTGGGTGGGCAGCCGATGCTGGCGGCGGTAATTGCCATCGGCCTCAACAGCGGCGCATACGTGGCGGAAATCCTGCGCGTTAATCGCAGCCTGGTGACGCGCGGCCAGCTTGAAGCCGCGCGCACGCTGGGGTTGAGCCGTTTTCTCAGCTGGTGGTATGTGATTAATCCCCAGGTGATGCGCGCCAGCCTGCCGATGCTGGTCAATGAATTCACCATTCTGCTGAAAACCACGCCGCTGGCCTCGGTGGTGGCGCTGACCGAACTGACCTATGCCGGACAGATCGTTATCGCCCGCACCTACGAAGCCACTCAGGTGTTGCTGCTGGTGGCGGCGGGTTACCTGCTAATCGCCATGCCGTTGATTGCGGCGGCGCGACGTCTGGAAGCGAAACGGAGGATGGCGTAATGGATTGGCAGGCAATTACCACCTCGTTGCCGTCGCTGGCTGACGGCCTGGTCGCTACCCTGCAGCTCTGTCTGGTGGCGGCGCTCTGTTCGCTGCTATGGGGCGCGCTGCTGGCCGTACTGCTGATGCGCGCCTCGCCGTTCTGGCTGCGTTTGCTCAATCTTTACAGCGGCTTAACTCTCGCGCTGCCGCTGCTGGTAGTGATCTATCTGCTCTACTTTGTGCTGCCGGAATATGACATCACGCTGTCGTCACCGGTGGTGGGCGTGCTGGCGCTAACGCTCTACTACGCGCCCTATATCGCGCAGGTGATCCGCTCGGCTATTGATGCGCTGCCGAAAGGGCAGTGGGAAGCGTGCCGCGTGCTCGGCTTAAGCCGTAGCGAACAGCTGCGCGATGTGGTGCTGCCGCAAACCCTGCCGCAGATGTTATCGCCGCTGGTGGGGCTGATGATCGGTTTGATTAAAGACTCGGCGCTGCTGTCGATTGTCTCGGTGCAAGAGTTTATGTACGCCGCCAAACAGGCGATTTCGGATACCTACGCGCCGCTGGAGATCTATCTCACCGTGGCGCTCTGTTACTGGCTGCTCAACAGCGCGATCGACTGGCTGGCGCGCGGTCTTGAATCTCGCATGACGCGCTACCGTCGCGCCATGCAGCACTAATGTGGAGAACAACATGTCAGCGGAATTTCAGCATCGTGAAGTGATAACTATTCCGGCGCGCTTTGGTAAAGCGGTGCGACTGAAGAAGGGGGAAGCGGTACAGGTGATCAACCTGCACGGCACCCAGGTGGTGGATTGCTGGGCGTATAACGCTGAGGATGTGAGTGAATATATGTGTATGGAGGCGACGCGGGTGTGGAATCAGCGTCTCAATCCGAAAGTGGGCGACAGCTTTATTACCAGCCAGCGCCACCCGATTCTGACGCTGGTGGCGGATACCTCGCCGGGCGTGCACGACACCTTTATGGCCGCCTGCGATGCGCGACGTTATGAGTTGCTGGGTTGCACTGAACCGCATCGCAACTGCCATGACAACCTGTTTGAAGGCATGAGCGAGCTGGGCGTGACGCTGCCGCACGGCAATCTGGCATCGTTTAATATTTTTATGAATATTCAGGTGCAGCCGGACGGCATCACGCTGAAGACGCTGCCGGTGGTGACTAAGCCGGGCGACTATATTGTGCTGCGCGCCGAGATGGATTGTTTGGTGGCGTTCTCCGCCTGCCCGCAGGATATCGTCAGCATTCAGGGGCAGGGCGACAACACGCCGCGCGATGCTGAACTGCGTATTCTGACCGATGGCTTCCCGCAGGTGCAGCTGCAGGGCGCGTGGGTTCCGGCTTGACTGTGCATGCTGTCCCCCATCCCGGCCTTCCCCCATTAATGGGGGAAGGAGACGCTGCCACATGCAGCTCCCCAACTATCATATTGCAGCATCTTCCTCCCCCATTTATGGGGGAGGACCGAGGAGGGGGACAGCCAGCACCGACCGGGATGGGGGACAGCCAGCACAATCTCAATCAGCCCGCAGCAAATCTACGACTTCACCACCCCATCCAGCCACGCCTGGAACCGCGCATACGGCACATACAGCGCCACATTCTTAAACAGCGTCTTACCGCTCTTATTGTCATCAATCTGGCTGCTATAACCGACAATCACTCCCGCCAGCGTATCGTCGCTGGCGTTATACACCGCACCGCCGGACATGCCTTTCACCACGCCAGCATTAGCCGCTACCACCACACAGCTGGCCTTATTCCAGTCATTCGCCAGCGTGGTATTGATCAGATTCTTACCGCTCGATGCCACCGGCATCGCCGAAATAAAGCTGTAGCCATATAAATTCACGTTGTCGCCAATATGACTATTACGAAACGGCGGCGGCAGATTGGCTTCACTGTTCTTGTGGTACACCACCGCAATATCACACTCAGGATGCCAGGCTTTCACCCGATACAGCGAATACTTCGCCACGTGCGCCGCCGTCAGGCTGTATTCGGGCGTGAGAGGAATGGTGGTGCCGAGCGCACCAATGCCCAGCACGGTGGGAATGCCGGTCACGGTCATATCAACGCGTTTTGCTGCTTCTTTACTGTATTCGTAGTGCCCAACAGAGCAGCCACTCAGGCAGCCAACCGTTAGCGCGATGAGCCATCGCATACGCTCTCCCCTCGATTTTTGACACCGCATAACCGGGCAATCCATTGAGGTATCGGCAGTGCTCGTCCATCCTTTACTGATTGATTTAGCGTCAAAAGCTGTGCTGCTGTGACAGCGATCACAACCTGCTTCAAGCGTAGCGCGGAAACATCAATCTGTCTCAATGGTTCGCTGCCGTCATTTTCCCACGCTGCGATTATTGCTGCAGGCGCAACATAGCCTTGCGGCGCGCGGGGTGGTTGCGGTGAAAAGGCTATGCTTTAATAACAATGTGACGCAGTTCAAATTTTAATAAGCGTCCGTTGTAACCGCACTGCGTTCGCCGTGCGGCCTGCCTGCAAAAAATATTTGGGAGAGTGTGTTATGCCTGTTGCATTACTGGCGCTGGCGCTGAGTGCGTTCGCCATCGGCACCACGGAATTCGTCATCATGGGATTACTGCCGGACGTGGCGGGCGATCTGCAGGTGACCATTCCTTCGGCGGGATGGCTGATCAGCGGTTACGCGCTGGGCGTGGCCATCGGCGCGCCGATCATGGCGCTGCTGACCGCCAAACTGCCGCGGAAAAAGACGCTGATTCTGCTGATGATTATCTTCATCATCGGCAACGTGCTCTGTGCGTTGGCCTACACCTACAACCTGCTGATGCTGGCGCGTGTGGTGACCGCACTGTGTCACGGCGCATTCTTCGGCATTGGCGCGGTGGTCGCGGCGAGTCTGGTGGCACCGAGTCGTCAGGCTTCTGCCGTGGCGCTGATGTTCACCGGCCTGACGCTGGCTAACGTGCTTGGCGTGCCGCTCGGCACCTGGTTTGGTCAGATGTTTGGCTGGCGCGCCACCTTCTGGGGCGTGGCGATTATCGGCATCTTCGCCTTTATCGCGCTGATTGTTAGCCTGCCGAACAACAAAGAAGAGAAGCCGGTGCATCTTGCGAGTGAAATCAGCGCGCTGGCGAATGGCAAACTGTGGCTGTCGCTGCTGATGACGGTATTCTTTGCCGCCGCGATGTTTGCGCTGTTCAGCTACATCGCTCCGCTGCTGTTGCAGGTGACCGGCATCTCGGATCGTGGTGTGAGCTGGACGCTGTTCCTGATCGGTGCCGGTTTAACCGTCGGCAATATCCTCGGCGGCAAGCTGGCCGACTGGAAAGTGTCGTTTAGCCTGATCCTCAGCTTTGTGCTGATTGCGCTGTTCTCGCTGCTGTTCAGCTGGACCAGCCATGCGCTGTGGCTGGCGGAGATCACCCTGTTCTTGTGGGCGATGGCGACCTTTGCCACCGTGCCAGGCCTGCAGATTAACGTGGTGCGCCACGGTAAAGATGCGCCAAACCTGGTTTCCACGCTCAACATCTCCGCCTTCAACGTCGGGAACGCGCTCGGTGCGTGGGTCGGCGGCGCGGTGATCGAGAAAGGTTACGGCCTGACGTCGGTGCCGGTTGCTGCAGCCGCGCTGGCAGTCATCGGTTTGGTGATCTGCCTGATTACCTTCCGCAAATCGGGTGGGCAGGGCGAGGCTGTTAACGCTTAAGCTAATTGATCGGCAATACGTTGTGGAAACGCGGCCACTTGCTGTTGCAGGTGGTCGCAGAAGTGATCGACCAGCGCTGAAGCCGGTCGATGCTGTGGCCGCACCAGACTGACGGTAAACGGCACGGCGATACTGAAGCGACGCATCACCACCCCGCTGGCGGCGTAATCAAGCGCCGTCAGCGGATTCACAATCGAAATCCCCACGCCCGCGCGCACCATCGCGCACACCGACGCCGCACTGTGCGTCTCCAGCACCAACCGTCGCTCCACCTCCTGCTCATGAAACAGCGAATCCAGTAGCTGGCGATAGCTATCGCTGCGCGACAGGCTGACGTAGTTCTCGCCGTGGAAATCCTGCGGCGTCAGCACCGCGCGCTGGCACAGCGGATGCTGTGGCGGCAGCACGCACACTTCATCGCAGGTCAGCAGCGGCAGAAGCTCGGTGCCGGCGGGCGCATGCTGGGTTTCGGTCAGACCCAGATCGTAGCGCTGCGCCGACAGCCACTCTTCCAGCAGCGGCGACTCCTGCGGAATGATATTCAGGCTGACCTGCGGATAGCGCTGCATAAAGGGCTGCAGCAGCGGCGGCAGCAGCGACTGGGAAAACACCGGCAAACAGGCGATCGACAGTTCGCCCTGACGAAACTGCCGCAGCCCTTCGGCGGCATCCATAATGCGATCGAGCCCGTACCACGAGCGCTGCACCTCTTCATACAGCCGCAGGCCTTGCACCGTCGGCTGCAAGCGTCCGCGCACCCGCTCGAACAGCTGCAAGCCGAGCTGCTGCTCCAGCCGCGCCAGCTCGCGGCTTACCGTTGGCTGCGAGGTGTGCAGCAGCGTCGCCGCCTGCGTCAGGTTGCCGCTGGTCATCACCGCGTGAAAAATTTCGATATGTCGCCAGTTAATTTTTGCCATTGCGCCCTCCGCTAAAGCCATATCATATTTGTATAGATGTCGCTAAAACAGATATTTTTCTGAATCGCTATGCTATGGCTAAATAGGGGTAATGACACAGGAGAATTGAGATGCCACGTCCACTGAACAACACCGAAACGGCGTTAACCGCCGCCCATTTACTGCCGCTGGCACAGCGTTATAGCGGTCCATTCTGGGCTTATGATGCGGCGATTATTCAGCAGCGCATTGCCCAGCTGAGCGCGTTCGACGTGGTGCGTTTTGCGCAGAAGGCCTGCTCAAATATTCACATCCTGCGCCTGATGCGCGCGGCCGGCGTTAAAGTCGATTCGGTTTCGCTGGGTGAGATCGAGCGCGCCATTGCCGCCGGTTATCAGCCGGGCGGCGAAGATATTGTTTTCACCGCCGACGTGTTCGACCAGCCGACGCTGGCGCGCATTGCCGAGCTGAAGGTGCCGGTTAACGCCGGTTCAGTGGATATGCTGCATCAGTTAGGTGACGCGTCGCCAGGCCACGCGGTGTGGCTGCGCATCAATCCCGGTTTTGGTCACGGCCACAGCCAGAAAACCAACACCGGCGGTGAGAACAGTAAGCACGGCATCTGGCACAGCGATCTGCCGCTGGCGCTGGCGGCGATTCAGCAGCACGGCCTGCGTCTGGTTGGTTTGCATATGCATATCGGTTCTGGCGTTGATTACGGCCATCTGCAGCAGGTGTGCGACGCGATGGTCGATCAGGTGGTGGCGTTTGGTCAGGATCTGACAGCGATCTCGGCAGGCGGCGGTTTGTCGATTCCCTATCGTTATGATGAAGAAGCGATTGATACCCAGCACTATTACGGCTTGTGGAACGGCGCGCGTGATCGTATTGCTGCGCATCTAGGTCATCCCGTGAAGCTGGAGATTGAGCCGGGCCGCTTCCTCGTGGCTGAATCGGGCGTGCTGGTGTCGCAGGTGCGCGCGGTGAAAGCGATGGGCAGCCGTCACTTTGTGCTGGTCGATGCCGGTTTCAGCGATTTGATGCGTCCGTCGATGTACGGCAGCTATCACCACATTTCGCTGCTGCCGGTTGACGGTCGCGCGCTGGGTGATGCAACGATTGAGAGCGTGGTGGCCGGTCCGCTGTGCGAATCCGGCGATGTGTTTACGCAGCTGGAGGGCGGCAAAGTGGAAACCCGCGCGCTGCCTGCGGCGCAGGTGGGTGATTATCTGGTGTTCCACGATACCGGCGCGTATGGCGCGTCGATGTCGTCGAACTACAATAGCCGTCCGCTGATTCCGGAAGTGCTGTTTGAGAATGGCGAGGCGCGGGAAATTCGTCGTGCGCAGACCATTCAGGAGCTGCTGGCGCTGGAACTGAACTGATGAAGATCGTTGCGCTCAGCGCGGTGCCGCACCACGCCACGCAGATCACCGATTGGCTGTGGCAGGCGTTTGGCGATGGTACCTCGCGCGAGTTTTACGACAGCATCGTGCGCAGCAGCCTCAACGACGCCGATTTTCCGGTGACCTTTGTGGCGCTCGACGGCGATACGCCGCTGGGTACGGTGGGATTTTGGCGCTGCGATTTGATCAGCCGCCAGGATCTGACGCCGTGGGTGGCGGCGCTGTACGTTGAGGAGTCGGCGCGCGGCAAGGGTTTGAGCGAAGCGCTGCAGCAGCATGTGATTGCGTTCGCGCGACAGCGCGGTTATGACAAGTTGTGGCTATGGTCGACGTTTGGCGGTTATTACGAACGTTTCGGCTGGCAGTATCAGTGCGAGGCGCTGGAGTTCCCGGATGTGCGGGTGAAGGTGTACGCGCGGGATTTGTAGTTGCACAACGCACTGAATCGTAGCGGCGCGATTTATCGCGCAATAAATTGCGCCGCTACAAATTGTGCGGCGCGCAATCTTGCTTAACCCGGCCCACTCACCGAATGCCGTCTCACCAGCGTTGGGCTGAACATATTCGTCACTTCCGGCATCTCGCCGCCATTGGCTAACGCCAGCGCCAGCTGCGCGGCCTGTTGCGCCATGGTCACAATCGGATAGCGCACCGTGGTCAATCTTGGACGCACATAACGCGACACCAGCACATCATCAAAACCAATCAGCGACATCTCTTCCGGCACGCGAATACCGTTATCGCTTAGCACCGCCAGCGCACCGGCCGCCATCGAATCGTTGTAACAGGCCACCGCCGTAAACTGCTTGCCGCGTCCCATCAACTCGGTCATCGCCTGCTCGCCGCCGACTTCGTCCGGTTCGCCCCACGCCACCAAACGATCGTTACACGGCAAACCGTGCTCTTTCAGCGCATCGTAATAACCCTGCAGGCGATCTTCAGCATCCGAAATAGTGTGCGTAGAACAGATAAAGGCGATCTGCGTGTGGCCTTGCTGAATCAGATGACGGGTTGCCAGCCACGCGCCGTAGCGGTCATCCAGCGCGATGCAGCGCGTTTCGAAGCCTTTCAACAGGCGATTCAGCAGCACCATGCCTGGCACCTGCTTCATCAGCATCTCTAAATCGTCGTCGGGGATTTTCTTGGCGTGCACCACCAGCGCGGCGCAGCGATGACGCATCAGCTGCTCAATGGCCTGACGCTCTTTTTGCTCATTGTGGTAACCGTTACCAATCAGCAAAAAGTTGCCGGTCTGGCCCGCAACCTCATCCACCGCTTTGACCATCGCGCCAAAAAACGGATCGGACACATCGCCCACCACTAAACCGAGGGTTTCGGTAGATTGCTGCGCCAGGGCGCGCGCATTGGCGTTCGGGTGATACTGCAACTGCTCCATTGCCTGGGTTACGGCGAGGCGCGAACTCTCGCTGGCTTTGGGCGAATTATTGATGACGCGGGAAACGGTCGCGACCGAAACCCCCGCCATGCGGGCAACATCCTTAATGGTAGCCATGCGATTATCGACATCCGGGAAAACGTTTACACATGCCATCAGTGTTACGGAAAAGCCACCCTGTAGCAACCCGCCAGAATGCCAGCGCTGTCGCAAAAGCACGGAAAATCAGGCGCTCACGGCCGCGCTTTAGCTCAGTCACAGGCTCATGTTATGCTGCCAGACATCATCACACCTGCCTGCTGGACCCAAAACCATGAAAACTCGCGTGCCACATCTGGCGCACTGGGGCGCTTTTACCGCCGTCACCGAAAACCATCGCCTGATTGGCTGTGAACCGTTCTTCGCCGATGCCGATCCGTCGCCAATGCTTAACACCATTCCTGAACTGGTCTATTCGGATAAACGTATTCGTCAGCCGATGGTGCGTCGTTCCTGGCTTAAGTCACGCGAGAACAGCGACCGCACCTTGCGCGGCCGCGAAGATTTTGTGGCGGTGGATTGGGATACCGCGCTGGATCTGGTGGCGGAAGAGAATCGCCGCGTGCGCGATCGCTACGGCGCATCGGGCATTTTCAACGGCTCTTACGGCTGGTCATCGGCGGGGCGCGTCAATCACGCGCGCACGCTGATTCGTCGCTTCTATTTTCAGGGCGGCGGCGGGGTCGATCAGCAAGGCAACTACAGCTGGGGCGCGGCGCAGTTCTTCCTGCCATATGTGATTGGCACCTACATGCCGCTGACCGGTCGCGTCACCGACTGGCCGGAAGTGGTGGAGCACGCCGAGATCTTCATCGCCTTTGGCGGTCTGGCGCTGAAAAATGCCCAAGTGGCGTCCGGCGGAGCAGGGCAGCACAGCCTGAAACCGGCGCTGGAGCAGCTTAGCGCCAAAGGCACGCCGATCATCAATATCAGCCCGATGCGCGATGATTGTCCGGCGTTCGTTAATGCCGAATGGATTGCCATTCGCCCGAACACCGACGTGGCGCTGATGCTGGCGCTGGGCTATGAAATCACCCGTCGCAACGGCATTGATGAAGGCTTCCTTGCTAGCCACTGCACCGGCTGGCCGCAGCTGCGCGGCTATCTGTTGGGCGAAAGCGATGGCATGGCCAAAACGCCGGAGTGGGCGAGCGCGATTACCGGCATTCCGGCGGCGCGCATCGCTCTGCTGGTGCAGCAGTTAATGGGCAAACGCAGCTTTATTACCTGCTCCTATTCGGTCCAGCGCGCGCATCGCGGCGAGCAGCCGTACTGGATGATGATTGCGCTGTCGTCGATGCTCGGCCAGCCGGGTTTGCCGGGCGGCGGCTTCTCGTTTGGTCACGGTTCGATGAACAGCGTCGGCAATCCGCGTCAGGATGGCCCGGCACCGATGATGAGCACCGGCCCGAATCCGGGCAATCTATCGATTCCGGTGGCGCGCATCAGCGACATGCTGCTCAATCCCGGCCAGCCGTATCACTTCCAGGGCGAAACCCAACACTATCCGGATATTCACTTAGTGCACTGGGCGGGCGGCAATCCGTTCCATCATCACCAGCAGCTCAATCGTCTGGTGGAGGGCTGGCAGCGTCCGGATACCGTGATTGTGCAGGATATTGTCTGGACGCCAGCGGCGCAGATGGCGGATATCGTGTTGCCCGCCACCACTACGCTGGAGCGCAACGACATCGGCGGATCGTCGCGCGATCGCTTCGTGCTGGCGATGCATCAGGCGATCAAGCCGCAGCATCAGGCGCGCAACGATTTCGATATCTTTGCCGATATCGCCGATCGTCTCGGCTATCGCGATGTGTTTACCGAAGGCCGCAACGAGATGCAGTGGATTGAGCATCTGTATCAGCAGTGCGCCACCGCGCATGCGCGCCGTGATATCCATTTCCCGGAGTTTGGCGAATTTTGGCAGCGCGGTTTTGTCGAGATCCCCGCAGGCGGCAAGCCGTTCGTATTTATGGATGATTTCCGCGCCAATCCAGAAACGCACCCGATTCAAACCGCCAGCGGCAAGATTGAGCTGTTCTGTCAGACCATCGCCGATTATCAACTGGACGATTTCGCCGGACATCCCGAGTGGCGCGAGCCGCAGGAGTGGCTCGGTGCGCCGCTTAGCGCGCAGTTCCCGCTGCATATGATCTCCATTCAGCCGTCGGATCGTCTGCACAGCCAGATGGACGCCACCGCCACGGTGCAGGGCAATAAAACTGCCGGCCATGAAACGCTGTATATGCATCCGCAGGATGCGGCAACACGCGATATTCAGGACGGCGATGAGATTGAAGTCAGCAACGCGCGGGGCCGCATGCTGGCTGGCGTGCGCCTCACCGACGGTTTAACGCCGGGCGTGGTGATTATCGCCACCGGTGCCTGGTTTGATCCTGGATTTGGTCGCGCGTGGCAGCCGTGGGATCGCGCCGGCAACCCCAATGTCCTGACGCTGGATATCGGCACCTCGTCGTTAACTCAGGGGCCGAACGCCATGAGTTGCCTGGTGGAAATCAAAAAACATCGGATTTGCACAAACGGTTAACAATCTCACCGCTGGTTACATTTTGCGGGTAACTGTTGCGTTTAGGCGATGGTTTCTCATCGTGCCGCCTTGCTACAGTCAGGGTCCCAGAGGTATTGATGGGTGAACATCAAAAAGTTTTCTTGATTACACCGACCTGCGCAGATGCGCAGGTTTTTTTTTGCTTAACGAACTGATACATAGTTTCTCTGTCAACTGCGTTTACGTTTCTTTATAACTGCTGGCATTAAGCCTTACTTTATCGCAGTGGATCTTTATGGCCCCTATTAAAAAACTTCTGGGAAAAGACCAGATAAAAGCGCCCTTCAACCCGTTTCGTTTTCGCCTGATCTGCCTTGGCGTTTTCTGCTGTCTGGTCCTGTTACTGATCTGCGTGGGTGACCTGCAGCTGATCAAGCATCCGATGCTGGAGCACGAAGCCGATCAGCGCTCGCTGCGCACCGTGACGCTGCCGACTAACCGTGGCACCTTATTGGATCGTGACGGCCAGGCGCTGGCGCTCAGCGTACCGGCGCGCGATATCATCGCCGATCCAATGCGCGTGCTGGAGGCCAATCCTGATTTCACCAGCGCCAAATGGGCCTATCTGGCGGCGGCGCTCAATCAGCGGCCGGAAGATCTGCGCGCGGCCATCACCGCCAACCCGAAAAAGCGCTTCCTCTATCTGGGCCGTAAAATCGAACTTGGCATCGCCAAAGACATCGCCGAACTGAAACTGAAAGGCATCAGCTCGGTGTATAACGACAGCCGTTTCTATCCGATGAGTGAAGCGGCGGCGCCGTTGATTGGTATCGTCGGCGCCGACAGCAACGGCCTGAACGGCATCGAAAAAGGCTTCGACCATGTGTTGCAGGGCGATCCGGGCAAAGAGGTTTATCGTCAGGATGGTGAAGGCAACATCATCGCGATGATCGATTACCAGCCGCCACAACAGCCGCCAACGGTGCAGCTCAGCATCGATAAGTTCGACCAGTTCACGCTCTACAGCAAACTGCGCGACGGCGTGCTGCTGAACAAAGCCGATTCGGGCGCAGCGGTGCTGGTGAAGATCGATACCGGCGAGATTCTGGCGATGGCCTCTTATCCATCGTTCAACCCGAATAACTATGAAAACGCCACGCCAGCGCAGATGCGTAACTCGGCGATCAACGACAGCTACGAACCCGGCTCCACGGTAAAACCGCTGGTGGTGATGGAAGGGCTGGAGCGCCATCTGGTGCGCGCCGATTCGGTGATCGATACCACGCCGTACAGCGTTAATGGCCACCTGATCCGCGACGTCGGCCACTGGCCGCGCCTCACCATGACCGGCATTCTGCAGAAATCGAGTGATATCGGCGTGTCGCACATTGCGCTGGCGATGCCCGCCGAAGCGCTGGTGAATACCTATCAGGCGTTTGGCTTGGGTAAACCGACCGGGCTGGGATTGACCGGCGAAAGCGTTGGCTACTTCCCGCTGCACCGCGAGCGCTGGGCGGATATTGAACGCGCGACCTTTGCCTTCGGCTACGGTCTGCGCGTCACGCCGCTGCAGATTGCGCGTGAATACGCCACGCTCGGTTCTTATGGCGTGTATCGTCCGCTGTCGATCACCAAAGTGACGCCGCCGGTGCTGGGCAAGCAGGTGGCGAATCCGCAGGTGGTACAAACCGTGGTGCATATGCTGGAGAGCGACGTGCTGCCAGGCGGCACCGGGGTGCGCGCGGCGGTGCCGGGTTATCGACTGGCGACCAAAACCGGTACCGCCGAGAAGATGGGCAGCAGCGGCAAGTACGATGGCGGCTATATCAACTACACCGCCGGCATCGCACCGGCCAGCCATCCGGAAGTGGCGCTGGTGGTGATGATTAACCATCCTACGGCGGGCGATCACTTCGGTGGTTCGGTGGCGGCGCCGATTTTCGGCAATATTATGGGGCCGGTGCTGAAACACATGAACGTGGCGCCGGATGCGATTTACAGCAAACCGACCTCGGATAAATCTTAGTTAAATCAAAAGTGTAATTGCGCTGTGGAGAATATTCACACCTCGTTTCACTTCGCCGAACACCGTTGCTTTTTGCACCTGTCTTTCAGCGGCTGATCGGTGCCAATATGGTCATCCCAGAGGTATTGATGGGTGTGAAAACAACGCTGCCGTGCAGCACCCCTGTTATTACACCAACCCACGCAGATGCGTGGGTTTTTTTTGCCTGTAATTCGGTGGGTGTTGTGGGTTGGGATATGTGAGTGGGTCGCCATGCAGTTATAAACCGGGCTGATAGGTAACAGTTTGCTCGCTGTAGTTAGAATGTGCTTGCTGCCCCCCATCCCGGCCTTCCCCCGCAAGCGGGGGAAGGAGATGCTGCCACATGCCGCTTCAGAACTAACATATGGCACATCTTCCTCCCCCGCTCGCGGGGGAGGACCGAGGAGGGGGACAGCAAGCACGTACCGAGGAGGGGGACAGCGAGCACGGATCGAGGGGGGACAGCCAGTACACATCTCAAAACAAAAAAAGCCACACCGAAGTGTGGCTTTGGGTTATTGCTGTGTGCGTCTGAATACATAGACGAAGTTAAGGGTACTGCTTTGTTACACCAGTTCGGTTTTCACGCCTTGCTGGATAAGGAGCTCGGCGTCATCGCCGTGGCTATAAACGTTGTACTCAACACCGGCAACGGTGACGGTGCCGTCCTGATGCACCCACTCGCTGACGTCGTAGCCTTCCGGCAGGATGTCTTTCAGCTGCACGGTATCGCCTGCATCGCCGCGCACCAGCAGCTGGGTTTTGCCGTCGTCGATAAACAGGTTTTTCTCGCCGTGCTGCAGCAGGCTGTTGATATCCACCACCAGGGTGTTATCGCCGTCGCCGCTGATATCGAACACTTCAATCGACTGGATGTCGGCGCTGTGCGCGCTGAGATCGAGCAGCTGATCATGACCGGTCAGATACAGTTCATCGGTCTGACCTTCGTGGCCGATAATGGCGGACGAGGTGAGATCGTCGATGGCATCCACTGTGTGGATGGTGTCGTCTGTAAAAATAATGCTTGAGGTTTTAGAGTCAGGATATCCATATTTAATGTTATCCATCCAGAAAGGTTGTGCTGGACCAACAAAAGATAATTTGTGTATATATGTATTTCCATCAAGCTCAGTGAAGCTACCGTTATTAACGGTTAACACTGCTTTTGCATTTAAGGTTACATCTTTATATACGGTTGTTTCACCTGAACCATTAGATAGATAAAAAGTTAGGCCAAGCTTTATCGTTATTTTCTCGTTGTTAGGATTGTACAAATCGACACTTAAATTAGTCGGAGGTGTTTTGATAAATTGCAATATCATGGCAGTAGTCGGCCTGTTTATATCAACTTTTGCGCTCAATGCTGTTCTATTAAACGATGCTGGTCCATTAGCTGCGTCAACATATTCGAAGCCATATTTGTTAGCCCATATTTCAACATTATGATTATCAAAGTGAAGAGTTCCGTCAATACTTCCACCTTCATGGAGGGTTTCAAAATCAATCATTTTCGAATAATTTCCCCCAGAAGTTTCACTTTTTAGCGTCAAATCAAACGCACTTTCCCAGCGGGTTCCGCCTTCTTTTTTAACCTCAAAGGTCCAGTCACCTTCTGTCAGCTTTTTAGGCGGCGTCCATAACCATGTACCTTGCGCATTGACGTTCACGTCATAGGTTTTTGAATTGTCACCCGTTGCACGTATCTGAATGGTGGTGTTCGCCGTACCGGTACCGTTCAGCGTTGGGGTAAGATCGTCGGTAGTCTCACCGTCATATACCTTTCCTTTATCAATACCGAAGTTATCACGGGCATAATCAATCTCTGGCCCCGCAGCCCCCGCGCCTTCCAGGATCAGCTTAAATGCAGTGCCCGGTGTTGCGCTGGCATCTTTCTTAACCTGGAATGACCAGCTGCCGGTGGTCAGGTTAGCATCTGGCGTAAAGTTCCAGTTGCCGAATGCATCAACCTTTGCCGAGTATTTATTGGGGGTTGCCAGCAGTGGATGGGCCGCATCTATATAGACAATGCTGTTGGCTTCACCGCGGCCGCGCAGGGTCGGTGTAAAGTCGTCAGTGATCGCGCCGTTCGTCAGCTTGCCGGTGGTGCCCACGTCATCCCAGGCGTCAACGATGGTGGTTTTAGTGCCGACATTGCTGGTTTCGACCAGCTCCAGCACAAACTGCGCCGAGCTGACGTCGCCGTTGCGCGCCTCGAAATCGTACTTGCCGGCGGCAATATTGCTGCCCGCTTCCCAGCTCCAGCTTGAGCCAGTCACGGTGGCCGCGCCGCCGGGGATCCACGCGCCGGACGTGCCTGTAAGGCGGTAGTAAACCGTGACGGCATCGCCGCCGGTAACAGTGCCTTTAAGAATTGGCGTCTGGTCATCGGTGATGGCGCCGTTTTTCAGGTCACCGGTTGCGGTGCCGAAGTTGTCCTCTGCGCCGGTAATCTCAACGGTCACCGGTTGTGGCGTGCCGCCCTCGACGTTGATCACAAACGCATCAGAAACCACACCTTCACGCAGGTCGCCGGCGAAGATTTCGTCGGCGCGCAGGCGCAGCGTGTTGGTGCCTTCTTTCAGGTCGGTTGACGGCTCGATGGTCCATTTACCGGTCACCGCATCGGCTTTTGCCGTGCCGATGGTTTTGCCATCTTCATCCAGCAGATAGACGGTGGTGCCGGGCTGCGCGAGGCCGGTCAGGGTTGGACGGGTATCATCGGTGATGCCACCTTTGTCGAAGCTGCCGATTTCGCCGACGTCATCGTAGAGGTTGAGCAGGTCTGGCGCTGTCGGTGGCGTGGTATCAACCACGATGCTGAGCGGGGTGTAGTCTTCAGACTGCAAGCCGCCCTTATCAACGTTGTACATCACGGCGTTGTAGGTGCCGTCCAGTAAATCTTCCGGTGTGGTCCAGTGCCAGTTGCCGTCTTCCTCGATGATGGTGGAGAAGTGCTGATTGTTGATGATGATGTGCACCACGACACCTGCTTCTTCAGGGTCACGAGCATCCTCCCGGGATTCAAAGGCGATCTTGCCGGTGGCGAACTCTACAACAACGGTTTCGATCGGGTCGAAAAGCTTATTGATTTTCATAAATGCGTTACCTGATGTGGAATGGGTAATAATTTGTGGATTTAGCGGCCGCTAGTGACCTGGATTAGGAGAATGCCTAAAAACGACGCAAAGCACGTATGAGAAACGTCTGCTCCTTGCCGGGAGATATGGGCTGGTCGCCATTAATGGCGACCCTACAACGCATCGGTGCAGGTTTGGTCGCCGGAGCATTGATACGCAGATGACTGATAATCAGGGTATTTATCAAGAATGTGGACTGATGCGTACCTGGCTGAAAACCGGCGCTTTTTTGTAGGGTGGGCATTCATGCCCACCGGGTTTTACCAGCAAGCAGGCCTATCAAAAACAAAAAAAGCCACACCGAAGTGTGGCTTTGGGTTATTGCTGTGTGCGTCTGAATACATAGACGAAGTTAAGGGTACTGCTTTGTTACACCAGTTCGGTTTTAACGCCTTGCTGGATGAGGAGCTCGGCGTCATCGCCGTGGCTATAAACGTTGTACTCAACACCGGCAACGGTGACGGTGCCGTCCTGATGCACCCACTCGCTGACGTCGCTGCCTTCCGGCAGGATATCTTTCAGCTGCACGGTGTCGCCTGCGTCACCGCGCACCAGCAGCTGGGTTTTGCCGTCATCGATAAACAGATCTTTCTCGCCGTGCTGCAGCAGGCTGTTGATATCCACCACCAGGGTGTTATCGCCGTCGCCGCTGATATCGAACACTTCAATCGACTGGATTTCTGCGCTGTGCGCGCTGAGATCGAGCAGCTGATCGTGGCCGGTCAGATAGAGTTCGTCGGTCTGACCTTCGTGGCCGATAATGGCGGACGAGGTGAGATCGTCGATAGTATCGATTGTGTGGATAGCATCGTTGTCTTCGGAAAATAAAGAACTTGAAGTTCTGGTTGATAATTCATAGCGGAAATTGTCAAGCCAGATATCATGCCCAGAAGGATATGATAGATTTTCATTAAATATCAACGTATTTAGCCCAACGCTAAAATCTAACGATGGGAAATTGGCATCACTCACTGTCGTTAACTTTCCGGGTAATAAAGTAACTGTAATGCTTTTAAAGTTATTACCATCAGAACCAGTAGAAGCACGTATAATATATTCGATGGCTACTGAGTTTGGATTATAGATATCAACGCTAAATTTCGTAGGAACTGGTTTTCTGGTTTCATGACCACGAGCAAGAAATGCAACATAGTAAGGAGTTCTCAAAGCATGATCGCCGAATGAGGCTGGTCCATTGTTTATTTCAATAACATTCGCAAGCTGTTCTGTTCTGGCACCACTAAAACCTGAGAGGGTACTAAAATCATCGTTAATTATACGTTTTTCGGAAATAGGAGATACATCACCTCCACCTGTTAGTAAAGTTTCAAAGTCTAGAATTCCTGAACTTGAATTTCCACTTTTTAAAGTCAAATCAAACGCACTTTCCCAGCGGGTTCCGCCTTCTTTTTTAACCTCAAATTTCCAGTTGCCCTGCGCCATATCAGCGGTAGGGGACCACGACCAATCGCCGTACTGATTGACCTTAACGCTCACGGGGTCCATGGAACCCACATCAGACGTTGCGCGCAGTTTAATCGTGGTGTTCGCCGTGCCGGTACCGATCAGTTTCGGCGTCAGATCGTCGGTGGAATCGCCACTGATCAGGTCTTTTGGCGTACCAAAGTCGTCCTTGCCAGACTCAATCTCCGGTCCCGATGCATTATTCCTTTCCAGAATCAGCTTAAACGCAGTGCTCGGCGTAGCGGAGGCGTCTTTCTTCACCTGGAACGACCAGCTGCCGGTGGTCAGATTATTGTCTGGCGTAAATTTCCAGTTGCCGGATGCATCAACCTGAGCGGTGAAATTTTTGGTACCTTCCAGCGCATGCTTTGCCACCAGATAGACAACGCTGTTGGCTTCGCCGCGGCCACGCAGGGTCGGTGTAAAGTCGTCGGTGATCGCGCCGCTCGTCAGCTTGCCGGTGGTGCCCACGTCATCCCAGGCGTCAACGATAGTGGTTTTAGTGCTCAAACCGCTGCCAGTCGCCAGCTCCAGCACAAACTGCGCCGAGCTGACGTCGCCGTTGCGCGCCTCGAAATCGTACTTGCCGGCGGCGATGTTGCTGCCCGCTTCCCAGCTCCAGCTGTTGCCGGTCACGGTGGCTGCGCCGCCGGGGATCCACGCGCCGGACGTGCCTGTAAGGCGGTAGTAAACGGTAACGGTATCACCGCCGGTGACGGTGCCTTTGAGGATTGGCGTCTGGTCATCGGTGATGGCGCCGTTTTCCAGGTCACCAGTGGCGGTGCCGAAGTTATCCTCTGCGCCGGTAATCTCAACGGTCACCGGTTGTGGCGTGCCGCCCTCGACGTTAATCACAAACGCATCCGAAACCACGCCTTCACGCAGCTTGTTCGCGAACATCTCGTCAGAGCGCAGGCGCAGCGAGTTGACGCCTTCTTTCAGGTCTGTTGTAGGCTCGATGGTCCAGATACCGCTTTCTTTGTCTGCCACGGCGCTGCCGAGCTTGTTGCCTGCTTCATCCAACAGATAAACGGTGGTGCCTTTTTGCGCCACGCCGGTCAGGGTTGGACGGGTGTCATCGGTGATGCCGCCTTTATCGAAGCTGCCGGTTTCGCCGACGTCATCGAACAGATTAAGCAGTGTTGGTGCGACTGGCGGCTTGGTATCAACCACGATGCTGAGCGGGGTGTAGTCTTCCGACTGCAAGCCGCCCTTATCAACGTTGTACATCACGGCGTTGTAGGTGCCGTCCGGTAAATCTTCCGGCGCGGTCCAGTGCCAGTTGCCGTCTGCCTCGATGATGGTGGAGAAGTGCTGATCGTTGATGATGATGTGCACCACGACGCCTGCTTCTTCAGGGTCGCGAGCATCCTCCCGGGATTCAAAGGCGATCTTGCCGGTGGCGAACTCTACAACAACGGTTTCGATCGGGTCGAAAAGCTTATTAATTTTCATACATGCGTTACCTGATGTGGAATGGGTAATAAGTTGTGGATTTAGCGGCCGCTAGTGACCTGGATTAGGAGAATGCCTAAAAACGATGCAAGGGACGTATGAGAAACGTCTGCTCCTGAAGGGGGTAAATCTGGTGCTCGCTGTCCCCCTCCTCGGTCCTCCCCCATAAATGGGGGAGGAAGACGCTGCCAGATGTGCGTTGGGGAGCGGCATGTGGCAGCGTCTCCTTCCCCCGCTGGCGGGGGAAGGCCGGAATGGGGGATAGCGAGCACATGCAAAATTGCAGGCCCGCCTCCGCCGATAGCGAACGAAATTCGTGCCGAGCAGTTTGCCGGTCGCCATTAATGGCGCCCCTACAAAACCGGTGAGTCCGGATGTGATGATGGTCGTAATACAAAACCGGTGAGTCCGGATGGGATGATTGTCGTAATACAAAACCGGTGAGTCCGGGTGGGATGATGGTCGTACGCTGTGAAACCCACAAAACGCTAAAAATTCCAACGTTTTATGGCACGAAAGGTTTACCATTTTCCTTTGGAAAATATATTTTACGCAACCTTAACAACCGCGCGTTTCCCGCCTCCCTACAATGACCCTCCAGAGTCATTCCCTTCGTGACTATTCACCTCCTATCTTTTAGAGAACAACTATGCGCCTGAAACTTCTTTCTGCCAGCGCGGTGTTTTTACTGGCAGCCTGTGACCAGGGCGGAGCCAAGCCCGCCGCACCCGCAACGCCGCAGGTTGGTGTTGTGAACCTGAAAGCGCAACCCGTTACGCTTGTCACCCAGCTGCCGGGCCGAACCACGGCGGTGCGTACCGCGCAGGTGCGTCCGCAAGTCAGCGGCGTGATTGAAAAAATCCTGTTTACCGAAGGCGGCGAAGTGAAAGCCGGTCAGCCGCTGTATCAGATCGATCCCGCCACCTACCAAGCGGCCTACGACAAAGCGATGGCAACCTGGCAAAACGATGCGATGGTGGTGAAACGCTATCAGCCGCTGGCCAGCGCGCACGCCATCAGCCAGCAAACTTACGACGATGCCGTGGCCGCCGCGCGTGCAGCGCAGGCCGATGTGGAAACCGCTAAGGTCAATCTTGATTACACGCTGGTGAAAGCGCCGATTGCCGGCCACATCAGCCGTTCGCTGTATACCGCCGGTGCGCTGGTCACCAACGGTCAAACCGACTATCTCGCCACCATTACCCAGCTCGATCCGATCTACGTCGATGTCAGTGAATCGGCGACCGATCTGCTGCGACTGCGCCGCGCGCTGGCCGACGGCAAAATTGCCAAAGTGGATGACAACACCGCCGCGGTGGGCTTGACGCTGGAAGACAACAGCCAGTACGGCGAGCAGGGCAAGCTGGCGTTTTCAGAAGTGAACGTCGATACCGCCACCGGCACCGTGGTGCTGCGCGCGGTGTTCCCCAACGCGCACAACGAACTGCTGCCCGGCATGTACGTGCACGCCAGCTTCCCGCAGGGCATTCAGCAGCAGGGCATTTTGCTGCCGCAGGAGGCGATCATGCATGACAGCAAAGGTCAGCCGTATGTCTTCGTGGTGAAAAGCGACAGCACCATCGAGCAGCGCAGCATCCACACCGGCGAGATGATCAAAGGAGAATGGCTGGTGACGGCGGGCCTGCAGCAGGGGGAAAACGTGGTGGTGAATAACCTGCAAAGCGTGCGCAACGGGGTGAAAGTCACCACCGCCGCCGCCAACACCAACGACACGCCATCCGCCAATGCGGTCAGTCTGTCGATGACTGACGCAGCAGCGCAATAAGGGGGCGGCATGTCGAAGTTTTTTATTGAACGTCCGATCTTTGCCTGGGTTATCGCGATTATCGTGATGCTGGTGGGCGCAATCGCTGCCATCAGCCTGCCGGTCAATCAATATCCCAACATCTCCGCGCCTGCGGTCTCTATTTCGGTGACCTATCCGGGTGCCAGCGCCGAAACCACGCAAAACACCGTGGTGCAGGTGATTGAGCAGCAGCTCAACGGCCTGGATGGTTTGCGCTATCTGGAATCAAGCAGCGCCTCGGACGGCAGCGCGCAGATCATCGCCACCTTTAATCAGGGCATTAATCCGGATATCGCCCAGGTGCAGGTGCAGGATCGCGTGTCGCTGGCGGAGTCGCAGCTGCCCACCGACGTGACGCAGCAAGGGATCCGCATCCGTAAATACCAGAAAAACTTCATGATGGTGATCGGGCTGATCTCTAAAGACGGCAAGCTGACCAACGGCGATCTCGCCGACATGCTGGTGTCGAAGCTGGAAGATCCAATCTCGCGCACGCCGGGCGTCGGCGACTTTATGGTGCTGGGATCGGAGTACGCGATGCGCATCTGGCTCGATCCGGCCAGGCTGTACAAATACAACCTGATCCCCAGCGATGTCACCACCGCGATTGATAACCAAAACGTGCAGGTGTCGTCCGGTTCGCTCGGCGGTTTGCCGACCATTCAGGGAGCGAAAACCGAGGCGACGATTCTCGGCAAAACCCGTTTTACTACCGTGCAGCAGTTTGAGAATGTGCTGCTGAAAGTGAACAGCGATGGCTCGCAGGTGCGGCTGAAAGATGTGGCCAGCGTGGCGCTGGGGCCGCAGAGCTACGGCATTGATGCCACGCTGAACGGCAAGCCCGCCGCCGGTATCGCGCTGCGTCTGGCGACCGGTGCTAACGAACTGGATACCGCCAAAGCGGTGCGGCAAACCATCGCCGACTTAAAAGAGTCGCTGCCGGATAACGTCGAGATCCAGTACCCGTACGACACCTCGCCGGTGGTCAGCGCCTCAATCGAAGAGGTAGTGAAAACGCTGATCGAAGCGGTAGTTTTAGTGTTCTTCGTGATGCTGATCTTCCTGCAAAACCTGCGCGCTACGCTGATCACCACGCTGGTGGTGCCGGTGGTGCTGCTCGGTACCTTCGGCATTCTGTCGGCGTTTGGTTACAGCATTAACACCTTAACCATGTTCGGCATGGTGCTGGCCATCGGGCTGTTGGTGGATGATGCGATTGTGGTGGTGGAGAACGTCGAGCGCGTAATGCACGAAGAGCAGCTCGACCCGAAAGCCGCCACTATCAAATCGATGCAGCAGATTCAGGGCGCGCTGTTTGGCATCGCGCTGGTGCTGTCGGCGGTGCTGCTGCCGATGGCGTTCTTCTCCGGATCGACCGGTGTGATCTACCGCCAGTTCTCCATCACTATCGTGTCGGCGATGGCGCTGTCGGTGATCATGGCGCTGATCTTTACGCCAGCGCTGTGCGCCACCCTGCTGAAACCGGCGGCGGCGGAGCACAAAACCACTGGCTTCGCCGGCTGGTTCAACCGCAAGTTTGATAGCGGCGCGATGCATTACACCAATGGCGTCAGCAAAGTGATCTCCCGTCGCGGCCTGTTTCTGGTGATCTATCTGGCTATCGTCGGCGTGACGGGCTTTTTGTTCACCCGCGTACCCACCACCTTTCTACCAGCGGAAGATCAGGGCCTGATGATGGTGCAGATGACGCTGCCGGTGAACGCCTCGTCACAGCGTACCCAGCAGGTGATTAACGATCTCAACGCCTATCTGGAGCAGAACGAAGCCTCGGTGGTCACCACCACCTTTGGCGTGGCGGGCTTTAACTTTGCCGGTCGCGGCCAGAGCAACGCCATGGCCTTTGTGCGCCTGAAAGATTGGGGCGATCGTACCCACGGCGGGCAAAGCGTGCAGGATCTCGCCAACCGCGTGATGGCGCACTTCGCTAACTACCAGAACGCCAAAATCTTCGCCATGGTGCCGCCAGCGGTGATGGAGCTGGGCAACGCCACCGGTTTCGATCTCTATCTGCAGGACACCGGCGCGCACAGCCATCAGCAGATGATGGATGCCACGCATCAGCTGATTACGCTGGCGAACAACGATCCGCATCTGGCGCAGGTGCGCCTCAACGGGCTGGAGGATGAACCGCAGTATCAACTGGAGATCAATGACGAGAAGGCCAGCGCGCTCGGCCTGAGCATGACCGACATCAACAACACCTTGTCGGTGGCGTGGGGCTCCAGCTACATCGATCAGTTTATGTATAACGGCCGCGTCAAGGAGGTGTATCTGATGGGCAAAGCGGATTCCCGCGTTACGCCGTCGGATTTGGATAAATGGTACTTCCGCAACAGCAGCGGCAGCATGGTGCCATTCTCCGCCTTTGCCTCGGGAAAATGGGTGTACGGATCGCCACACTTCGAACGCTTTAACGGCTTAACCGCCGAGGAGATCCTTGGGTCACCTGCGCCGGGCCAAAGTACCGGCGAAGCCATGAAAGCGGTAGAACAGCTGGCGAAACAGCTGCCGCACGGTTTCCGCGTGCAGTGGTACGGCATTTCCTATGAGGAGCAGGCGTCCGGTAGCCAAACCACCCAGCTCTATCTGATCTCGATTGTGGTGGTGTTCCTGTGTCTGGCAGCGCTGTATGAGAGCTGGTCGATTCCGTTCTCGGTGATCATGGTGGTGCCGCTCGGCATCCTCGGCACCATCAGCGCGGTGCTGCTGCGCGGTTTGCAGAATGATGTGTTCTTTCAGGTGGGCTTGCTGACCACGGTGGGGCTGGCGGCGAAAAATGCCATCCTGATCGTCGAGTTCGCCAAAGAGCTGCATGAGCGCGAAGGCAAAACGCTGGTGGAAGCGGCGGTAGAAGCGGCGCGACTGCGTATCCGGCCAATCATCATGACTTCGATGGCGTTTATTCTCGGCGTGCTGCCGCTCACCATTTCTAACGGCGCAGGCGCGGGCAGCCAGCACTCGATCGGTACCGCAGTGGCGGGCGGCATGATCACCGCCACCTTCCTCGCCATCTTCTTTGTGCCGATGTTTTACGTGGTGGTTTCACAGCTGTTTGCGCGCAAGAAAAAAACATCCACAGAGGTCGTGCAAGAGCGTTAAGCGGTCGCCATGAATGGCGACCCTACGTGTGAGACGCAGTGAGGTGTTACGTAGGGTGCGCATTAATGCGCACCTGGCAAACTGCACGGCGCAAAGAGTCGCGGCATAAATCACGCGCGCAAGAACTTGTAGCGGCGCAATTTATTGCGCAATGCCGGGATGGGCAAAGTGCCGCCATTAATACGCGCGATGAATCGCGCCGCTACGGCAGCGTGCTCGTATTAGTAGGGTGCGCATTAATGTGCACCTGGCAAACTGCACGGCATAACATATTGAGAATATTGACAATGAACAGTAAAAATCTCCGCCTGGCGCTGTTGCCGCTGGCATTGGTGCTGGCCGGTTGTACGCTGGCGCCGCACTATCAGCGTCCGGCAATGCCGGTGGACGCCAAATACGATCAGCCAACGCCGGTCGGCAACGTCGCCGATCTGCCGTGGCAGAACTTCTTCACCGATGCCACGCTGCGCAACCTGATTCAGCTGTCGCTCGACAACAACCGTGACCTGCGCGTGGCGGCGCTGAATGTCGAAGAGGCGCAGCAGGGCGTGACGGTGCAGCGCGCGGCGATGATGCCGTCAATCAGCGCCAGCGCCAGCCAGACGTCGGCGCATGAACCGGCCAATCTCTACAACACCAAAAGCACCGGCGCGGTGACCTATCACGAACTCAACAGCGGTTTGAACGTCACCTCATGGGAGCTGGACTTCTTTGGCCGCCTGCAGAGCCTGAGCGATCAGGCTCAGGAAACCTACCTGTCGAGCGCCGCCACCGAACGCGCCACGCGCATTTCACTGATTTCGGAAGTGGCGACGGCGTGGCTGACGCTGAGCTCGGATAACGATCTGCTGCATCTGGCGCAACGTACTGCGCAAAGCCAGCAGGAGTCGTATCGCATCACCCAACTCAGCTATAACGGCGGCGCCAGCAGCGCGATGGATCTGGCGCAGGCCGAGAGCACGGTGCGCGCGGCGCAGGCTGACGTAGCGAGCTACACGCGCCAGGTGCGGCAGGATGTTGATGCGCTGCGCCTGCTGGTCGGCACCGATCTGCCCGCCACGCTGCTGTCACACGCCACGCTCGATGCCCACTGGCAGTTCCCGGCGACGCCTGCCGGATTGCCGTCGGATCTGCTGACGCGTCGTCCGGATATCATGGCCGATGAGCATACGTTGAAAGCGGCCAACGCCAATATCGGCGCGGCGCGGGCTGCCTTCTTCCCCAGCATCACGCTAACGGCGTCCGGCGGATCCACCAGCAGCTCGCTCGGCAGTTTGCTGGGCGGCGGCACCGGCGCGTGGTCGTTTATGCCATCGATTAACCTGCCGATTTTTGACGGCGGTAAAAATACCGCTAACCTCAACATCGCGCATATCGAGAAACGCATTGAAATTGCTGACTATGAGAAGGCGATCCAGACCGCATTTAAAGAGGTGAATGATGCGCTGGCCGGGCAGGATACCTGGCAGGATCAGCTGACGGCGCTGCAGCAGGAGGTCGGTGCCAATCAGCGCGACTACGACTATTCCGAATTGCGCTTTAAGCAGGGCGTCGACAATTATCTCAATGTGTTAGTGGCCCAGCGATCGCTTTACAGTTCGCAGCAGTCACTGATCGGCGCGCATCTCGGCCAGCTCAGCCAGAAAATCACCTTGTACAAGGCGCTGGGCGGCGGCTGGCAATCCTGAATCTCTTAACGAAACCCTTACGGTTCGCGTATGGAATTCGCGCGGGCATTCAGCCGATAATGCGCGAAGTGATGATTTCCCATTGAAATAATCCCCTGTTTTACAGGGGATTTTCCGTTTCCTTGTTAACCTGAAGACTCTGATGACTAACAACGCTTCCCGCTCCTCCTCTTTTCGCTGGCTGAAATGGCTGCTTCTTTTGCTTGTGCTGTTACTGGTAGCGGGCGTGATCTGGCGCGTGGTTGGCGGGCACGGCGGCATGCCGCCCGGCGCAGAGAAGGGCGCGCGCGGGGGACATCGCGCGGGCGCGGGCGGCCCGCCGGGCATGGCGATGATGGGCGGCGCTACGCTGGTGCACAGCGGCGTGGCCAGTACGGCAGATGTGCCGCAGTATCTCAATGCGCTCGGCACGGTGATCCCCAACGCCAGCGTCACGGTGACCAGCCGCGTGGCCGGTCAGCTGGAAAAAGTGTTCTTCACCGAAGGGCAGAAAGTCAGCGCCGGTCAGCTGCTGGCGCAGATCGATCCGCGCAGCTATCAGGCGACGCTGGCGCAATATCAGGGCGATCTCAATCAGAACCAGGCGTTGCTGAAAAGCGCGCAGTTAACGCTGGTGCGTTATCAGAAACTGGCGGCGCAGGATTCGCTGTCGCGTCAGGATCTCGACACGCAAACCGCCACCGTGGGGCAATATAAAGGTGCGGTGGCCGCCGATGAAGCGCAGATCGCCAGCGCCAAGCTGGATATCGAATACGCGCGCATTACCTCGCCGATTAGCGGACGCGTCGGTTTGCGCCTGGTCGATCCCGGCAACATGGTGCAAACCAGCGATACCACCGGCATTGTGGTGGTGACGCAGATGCAGCCCGCCGCCGTCACCTTCAGCGTGCCGCAAAGCAACATTCCGCAGCTGACCAAAGCGCTGCACGGTGGACAAAGCTTACCGGCCACCGCCTTCGATCAGGACAACAGCACGCCGCTGGCGCAGGGCGAGGTGCAGTTCATCAGCAACCAAATTGATACCGCAACCGGCACCATCGCGCTCAAAGCCACCTTCCCGAACGAAGATGAAGCGCTGTTCGCCAACCAGTTTGTGAACCTGCGTTTGCAAACCAGCATCCTGAAAAATGCCACGGTGATTCCGGCGCAGGCGCTGCAGTTGAGCAGCGACGGCAGCTTTGTGTTTGTGATTAATAAAGACAACACCGTGACGCGCAAAGCCGTCACCACCGGGCCAACGTTCGGTGACGATCAGCAGGCGATCCTTAAAGGCGTGGAACCGGGCGATCGTCTGGTGACCGAGGGCATTGATCGGCTGACCAACGGCAGCAAAGTGCAGCTGGCCGATGAGAGCAAAACCGGCGCGAGCGCGGCAAGCCAATGAATCCGTCGCGCCTGTTTATCCAGCGTCCGGTCGCCACCATCCTGCTGATGGTCGGCGTGCTGATCGCCGGGATTTTCTCCTATCGCTTTCTCTCGACTTCGGCGCTGCCGCAGGTGGATTACCCGACTATTCAGGTCACCACGCTCTATCCCGGCGCCAGCCCGGATGTGATGGCGTCATCGGTCACCTCACCGCTGGAGCGCCAGCTGGGGCAGATGGCCGGATTGAGCCAGATGACCTCGACCAGTTCGAGCGGATCGTCAATCATCACGCTGAAGTTCAGCCTCGATCTGTCGCTGGATGTCGCCGAGCAGGAAGTGCAGGCGGCAATCAACGCGGCCAATAACCTGCTGCCGAGCGATCTGCCGAATCCGCCGACCTATAAAAAGGTTAACCCGGCCGATACCGCAGTGATCACCCTGGCGGTAAGCTCCGACACGCTGCCGCTGACCCAGGTGCAGGATCTGGTCAACACGCGCGTGGCGCTCAAGCTGTCGCAGATTAACGGCGTCGGCATGGTGACGCTGGCGGGCGGCCATCAGCCAGCGATTCGCGTGCAGATGGATCCGAAAGCGCTGGCGGCGCATAAGCTGTCGCTGGAAGACGTGAATACGCTCATCAGCAACAGCAACGTTAACGGCTCGAAAGGTGGCTTCGACGGCAAATATCACTCGGTGACCATCGACGCCAACGACCAGCTGCGCACCGCCGATGAGTACGGCAATCTGATCATCACCTATCAAAACGGCGCGGCGCTGCGGCTGAAAGATATCGCGCATATCGAACAAGGACCGGAGAACAGCTTCCAGTCGGCGTGGGCGAATAACAGCCCGGCGATTGTGGTCAGCGTGCAGCGCCAGCCCGGCGCCAACGTAATTCAGGTGGTGGACAGCATCAAAGCGCAGCTGCCGAAGCTGCAGGCGGCGCTGCCGGACGGCGTGAAGATGAGCATTCTGTCCGATCGCACGCAAACCATTCGCGCCTCGATCAGCGACGTGCAATTTGAGCTGATGCTGTCGGTGGCGCTGGTGGTGATGGTGACGTTCCTGTTCCTGCGCAACGTGGCGGCGACGCTGATTCCGAGCGTGGCGGTGCCGCTGTCGCTAATTGGCACCTTCGGCGTGATGTATCTGGCCGACTTCAGCCTGAATAACCTGTCGTTGATGGCGTTGACCATCGCCACCGGCTTCGTTATCGATGATGCGATTGTGGTGGTAGAAAACATTTCACGGCGGCTGGAGGAGGGCGAAACGCCGATGCAGGCGGCGCTGAAAGGCTCGCAGCAGATTGGCTTCACCATTATCTCGCTGACCTTCTCGCTGATTGCGGTGCTGATCCCGCTGCTGTTTATGGGAGATGTGGTTGGCCGCCTGTTCCGCGAATTCGCCATCACGCTGGCGGTATCGATTCTGGTGTCGATGGTGGTGTCGCTGACGCTAACGCCGATGCTGTGCGCTTATCTGCTGCAGCACATTCCGCCGGAGAAACAGTCGCGCTTTTCGCGCAAAGGCGGCGAGCTGTTCGACAAGCTGGTGCGCGGTTACGATCGCCTGCTGACGGTGGTGCTGAATCATCAAAAGCTGACGCTGCTGGTGGCGCTGGCGACCTTTGCGCTCACCGCGCTGCTGTATATCGCCATCCCGAAAGGCTTCTTCCCGACCCAGGATACCGGCCTGATTCAGGGCGTTACCGTGGCGTCGCAGGATGTGTCGTTTAGCGAGATGTCGAAGCGCCAGCAGGCGCTGGCAAAAGTGATTCTGCAAAACCCGTCGGTGGAGAGTTTGTCATCAACCATCGGCATCGACGGCAGCAACACCAGCCTGAACAGCGGGCGCATCCAGATCAACCTCAAGTCGTTTGACGATCGCGATGATAAAGCCGACGTGGTGATCAAACAGCTGCAGCAGGCGGCGGCGCAGGTGGCGGGCATTCAGCTCTATCTGCAACCGGCGCAGGATTTAACCGTTAACGATCAGGTGTCGCCGAGCCAGTATCAGTTCACGCTCGATGATGCCGACAGCGAAAACCTGGTGAGCTGGACGCCGAAAATGGTGGCGGCGTTGCAGCAGCGTGCGGAATTCAACGGCGTGGTGAGCAATCTGCAGGATCAGGGCCGCGTGGCTTACGTCGAGCTGAACCGTGATAAAGCGGCGCGCTACGGCATTACCGCCGCCGACGTTGATACTGCGCTGTATAACAGTTTCGGCCAGCGGCTGGTCTCCACCATCTTTACCCAGGCCAATCAGTATCGCGTGGTGCTGGAAGTGGCGCCGCAGTATCAGCAATCACCGGCGTCGTTTGATGACGTCTATCTGCCGGTCACCAGCAGCAGCACCAGCTCATCCAGCGACGACAGCAGCACGTCGTCGTCGGATGAGACCAGCACAACGACCGGCATGGTGAAACTGACCTCGATCGCCACCATTCATCAGCGCACCGGCTCGCTGATGCACATGCGCCTGAATCAGTTCCCGGCGGTGATGGTGTCGTTCAACCTCAACAGCGGCTATTCGCTGGAGGATGGGCAGAAGGCGATTGCCGAGGTGACGCAGCAGCTCAATCTGCCGTCGAGCATCACGCTGCGTTATCAGGGCGAAACCTCGGCGTTTCAGAGCGCCACCGGCAACACGCTGTGGCTGATTCTGGCGGCGCTGATCACCATGTACGTGGTGCTCGGCATTCTGTATGAGAGCTTTATCCACCCGGTGACCATCCTCTCGACGCTGCCGTCGGCGGCGGTTGGCGCCTTGCTGACGCTGCTGCTGGCCGGCAGCGAGTTCAGCCTGATTGCGCTGATTGGCGTGATCCTGCTGATCGGCATCGTCAAAAAGAACGCGATTATGATGATCGACTTCGCGCTCGAAGCGGAGAACAAGCAGCACATGAGCGCGCGCGAGGCGATTCATCAGGCCTGTTTGCTGCGCTTCCGCCCGATTCTGATGACCACCATGGCGGCGCTGCTCGGCGCGCTGCCGCTGATGCTGGCGTCCGGTTCCGGTGCCGAACTGCGCCAGCCGCTCGGGTTGGTAATTGTCGGCGGCCTGATTGTCAGTCAGGTGCTGACGCTGTTCTCCACGCCGGTGATCTACCTGTGGTTTGATGGCATCGCCCAGCGCGGCAAGCGCTATATGCAGCGCAAGCAGCAACAGGCGCGGGGCGATCAATGAACTTAACCCGGCTGTTTATCTTCCGTCCGGTTGCCACGCTGCTGCTGACGCTGGCGATCCTGCTGCTCGGTGCGCTGGGTTATCGGCTGCTGCCGGTGGCGCCGCTGCCGCAGGTGGATTTCCCCACCATTATGGTGAGCGCCAGCTTAGCCGGTGCCAGCCCGGAAACCATGGCGGCGACCGTGGCGACGCCGCTGGAGCGTTCGCTTGGGCAAATTGCTGGCGTTAGCGAAATGACCTCGACCAGTTCGCAGGGATCGACCAGCGTGATTTTGCAGTTTGATCTCGATCGCGACATCAACGGCGCGGCGCGTGACGTACAGGCGGCGATCAACGCCGCGCGCAGCCTGCTGCCGAGCGCAATGGAGTCGCTGCCGACTTACCGCAAAGCTAACCCATCGGATGCGCCGATTGTGATGCTGGCGCTGACGTCCGCCACGCGCACGCCGGGCGAACTCTACGATCTCGCCGAAAGCAAAATTGAGCAGGCGATGGGCCAGGTAAAAGGCGTGGGCGAAGTGTCGCTGATGGGCAGCGCCTTGCCGGCGGTGCGCATCGACCTGCAGCCGCTAAAGCTGACGCAGTACGGCATTTCGCTCGACACGGTGCGCAGCGCCATCGCTAACGGCACCACCAATAAGCCGAAGGGCATTTTGCAGGGCAGCAGCCAATCCTGGGTGGTGGACAGCAACGGCCAGCTGGATAAAGCCGCGCAGTATCAGGATCTGATCGTTAGCTATCAGGACGGCAAAGCGGTGCGCCTGCACGATGTCGCCACGGTTTACGATTCGGTGGAAGATCAGTATCAGGCCGGTTTCCTGGATTCGATGCCATCGGTGATGGTGGGCATCAAACGGCAGGCCGGTGCCAACATGCTCGACACCATTGATGCCATCAAAGCGCAGCTGCCAGCGCTGGAGAGAGATCTGCCCGCCGATACCCAGCTGAAAGTGGTGGTGGACCGTTCACCGACGGTGCGCGCCTCGCTGTACGACACCGAAGAGACGCTGCTGGTGGCGATGCTGCTGGTGATCGCCGTGGTGTTTGTCTTCCTGCGCAACGTGCAGGCGGTGGTGATTCCGGCGCTGGCGCTGCCGGTGTCGCTGATTGGCACCTGCGCGGTGATGTATTTGCTTGGTTACAGCCTCGATAATCTGTCGCTGATGGCGCTGATTATCGCCACCGGTTTTGTCGTCGACGATGCGATTGTGGTGCTGGAGAACATTACGCGCCATATCGAAGAGGGACTTAGCCCACTGCGTGCGGCGCTGCGTGGCGCGCAGGAGGTGAGCTTTACCGTGCTGTCGATGACCATGTCATTGATTGCGGTGTTCATTCCGATTCTGCTGATGGGCAGCATCGTCGGCCGCCTGTTCCGCGAGTTTGCCGTGACGCTGACGGTGTCGCTGCTGATCTCGATGTTTGTGTCGCTGAGCCTGACGCCGATGCTGTGCGCGCGCTTGCTCAAGCCAAAAGCGAAAGTCACTCAGCGGCCGCATCCGCTGTATCAGTTTATCGAAAACCGGCTCAATGGATTGCTGGCGGCCTACTCGCGCGGATTAACCTGGGTGATGGCGCACCAAAAGCTGACCATGTTCAGCCTGGTGCTGACCGTGCTGCTCAATCTGTTCCTGTTCTCGGTGGTGCAGAAAGGCTTCTTCCCCAATCAGGATACTGGCCTGCTGATGGGCGCGCTGCGGGCCGATCAGAACATCTCTTTTCAGGCGATGAAGCCGAAAATGCTGCAGTTCACTAACATCATCCAGTCCGATCCGGCGGTAGAAAGCGTGATGTCGTCGATGGGCAGCGGCATGTTCGGTTCGCGCAACAGCGCCAACTTCTTTGTGCGGCTGAAGGATTTTGATCAGCGCGATGCCACCGCCACCGAAGTGGCGAATCGCCTGAGTCTGAAGACCAGCCATATCGCTGGGGCGCAGATGTTCCTGATGGCGGCGCAGGATCTGCATATCGGCGGGCGCAGCGCCAACGCCACCTATCAATACAGCCTGCAGGCCGACGATCTCGATCTGCTGCGCGAGTGGACGCCGAAAGTGCAGGCGGCGCTGGCAGCCATCCCGCAGCTCAACAGCGTCGATTCCGATGCGCAAACCGGCGGCCAGGAAGTGGTGATCAACATCGATCGCGATCGCGCCACCCGGCTCGGCGTTAACGTGCAGATGCTTGATACCATGCTGAACAACGCCTTCAGCCAGCGCCAGGTCGCCACGCTGTATCACACGCTCAATCAGTATCATGTGGTGATGTCGCTGCAGGATAGTTACACGCGCGATCCGGCGATTCTTCAGCAGCTGTATGTGATTAACGACAGCGGCGATCGCGTGCCGCTGGCAGCGTTCGCCAGCTTTAAAGGCGGCAACGCGCCGCTGTCGGTGGCGCATCAGGGCCAATCGGCCACCAGCACCGTGGCGTTCAACCTTAATGATGGCGTATCGCTGGAGCAGGCGCAGGCGCTGATCAAGCAGGCGATGGCGCAGCTCGGTTTGCCGTCCACCATTCAGGCCGGTTTTGCCGGCACGGCGGCGGCGTTTGCCCAGCTCACCGCCACCATGCCGTGGCTGATTATCGCGGCGCTGGCGGCGGTGTATATCGTGCTCGGCGTGCTGTATGAGAGCTATATCCATCCCATCACCATTCTCTCAACGCTGCCGTCGGCGGGCGTCGGGGCGCTGTTACTGCTGCTGCTCACCAATACGCAGCTGACGGTGATCGCGCTGATCGGCATCATCCTACTGATCGGTATCGTGAAAAAGAACGCCATTATGATGATCGACTTTGCCATTCACGCCGAGCGCACGCAGGGCATGTCGCCGCAGCAGGCGATTACCCAAGCCTGTCTTATGCGCTTCCGTCCGATCATGATGACCACGCTGGCCGCCTTCTTCGGCGCGCTGCCGCTGGCGCTGGGCAGCGGTGGTGATGCTGACTTGCGCAGCCCGCTCGGCATGGCGATTGCCGGTGGTCTGGCGCTGAGCCAGCTGCTGACGCTGTTTACTACGCCGGTGGTTTATCTCTGGCTCGATCGTTTAAGCCGTGCCACGCAGCGTCAGTGGCTGCGGTTGCGTCATGTGGAATCCCGATAGATGAAAATGTCCGTGAAAATAACTCCCGTCCTGCTGGCGCTGTTGCTGGCCGGTTGTGCCGTTGGTCCCGATTATCAGCGCCCCACCATAGCGATGCCGACCCATTTTAAAGAGGCTAAAGGCTGGCAGCAGGCGACGCCGCAGGATACCGCCAGCAAAGGCGAGTGGTGGCGGGTGTATCACGACGCCACGCTGGATAGCCTGCTGAAACAGGTCAGTATCTCCAATCAGAACGTCGCCAGCTATGCCGCGCAGTACCGTGAAGCGCAGGCGCTGACTGCGCAATCACGCGCCGCGCTGTTGCCGTCGCTGGGTTATGACGCCAGCAGCACGCGCAGCGGCAGCCGCGCCAGCACCAGCGGACAGCGCAGCGTCAGTAACAGCCACGCCGCCGATCTCAGCGCCAGCTGGGAGCTGGATCTGTGGGGCAAACTGCGCCGCACGCTGGAGGAGAACAACGCCAGCGCCGAGGCCAGCAAAGCCGAACTGGCGAATATCACCCTGAGCGCGCAGTCCGAGCTGGCGCAGGACTATTTCCAGCTGCGCATCATCGACGAGAAAATCGCGCTCTATCAGCGCAGCATTGATGCGTATCAGCGTTATCTGACGGTAATTGAAAACAAATATGCCGCTGGCAGCGAATCGCGCGCCACCTTAGCGCAGGCGCAGATGCAGCTGGAGAGTGCTCGCGCCTCGGCGCAGGATTATCAGTGGCAGCGCGCGCAGATGGAGCATGCGATTGCGCTGCTGCTGGGCCGCGCACCGGCTGATTTTTCACTGCCGGTGGCGAAGCTGGATGCCGCGTTACCTGAGATCCCCAATAGCCTGCCCTCGCAGCTGCTGCAGCGTCGTCCCGATATCGCCTACGCCGAACGTAACGTGGCAGCGGCCAATGCGGCGGTGGGCGTGGCGATTGCCGGTTACTATCCCGATCTGACGCTGAGCGCCAGCGGCGGCGTGAGTTCATCGGCGATTAATAGCCTGTTCTCGCTGCCCAATCGTGTCTGGTCATTGGGGCCGGAGCTGAGCGGCACGCTGTTAGATTTCGGGGCTACCTCGTCGAAGGTGGAACAGGCGCGCGCCGCCTATGATGCCAGCGTCGCCAGCTATCGCCAGGCGGTGCTGACGGGCATGGGCGAAGTGGAAGATTATCTGGTGCAGCTGAATACCCTGCAGGGCGAGATTGCCTCGCAGCAGCGCGCCACCGACGCGGCGCAGGAATCGGCGCGGGTCACGCGCAATCAGTATGATGCCGGGATGATCGACTATCTCGACGTCGCCACCACCGAGAACAGCAGCCTGAGCGCACAGCAGAGTTTGCTGTCATTGCAGAGCACCCAGTGGGTCAGCAGCGTGGCGCTGATCGCCGCCCTGGGCGGCGGCTGGCAGGCGGATGAGTAAGCCTGGTCGCCATTCAGGTACAAACCGGGCTGAAGGGTAACAGTTTGCTCGCTGTCGTTAAAATGTGCTCGCTGTAGCTGAATTGTGCTCGCTGCCCCCCATCCCGGCCTTCCCCCACAAGTGGGGGAAGGAGACGCTGCCACATGCAGCTTCAGAACTAACATATGGCAGCATCTTCCTCCCCCGCTCGCGGTGGCTGGCAGGCGGGTTCGCAGTAACCCAGGTCGCCATTCAGGTACAAACCGGGCTGATGGGTAACAGTTTGCTCGCTGTAGCTGAATTGTGCTCGCTGCCCCCCATCCCGGCCTTCCCCCACAAGTAGGGGAAGGAGACGCTGCCACATGCAGCTTCAGCACTAACATGTAGCAGCATCTTCCTCCCCCGCTCGCGGGGGAGGACCGAGGAGGGGGACAGCCAGCACGGACCGAGGAGGGAGACAGCCAGCACGGACCGAGATGTGAGACAGCGCACCGTCCCGCAATTGCGTTTAAATCACCGCGCCACTTGTCGAAAAACCTGAGATCCTGCATCGTAAGAGCCATTTTTTGCGAATGCTAAGGAGCTGGCATGTTACTGACCTTCTTCCGTTTCCTGTTCCGCCTGCTGTGGCGTGTGGAGTTGCGCGGCGATCTCACGGCATTACATAAAGAAAAAGTGCTGATTACCCCCAACCACATGTCGTTTCTCGACGGGGTGTTGGTGGCGCTGTTTCTGCCGATCAAACCGGTGTTTGCCGTCTACTCGTCGATCAGCGAACAGTGGTATATGCGCCTGCTGAAGCCGATTATCGACTTCGTGCCGCTCGATCCCACCAAGCCGATGTCGGTTAAACATCTGGTGCGGATGATCAATGAAGGGCGTCCGGTGGTGATCTTCCCGGAAGGGCGCATTACCGTGACCGGCTCGCTGATGAAGATCTACAGCGGCGCCGGTTTTGTGGCGGCGAAATCTGGCGCCACCGTGGTGCCGATGCGTATTGAAGGCGCGGAATATACGCCGTTTGGTCGGCTGGCGGGCGTGTTTAAGCGCCGCCTGTTCCCGCGCATCACCTTGACGGTGCTGCCGGCGACGGTGATCCCGATGCCCGAAGCCAAACGCGCGCGCGATCGCCGTCAACTGGCGGGTGAGCACTTACACCATGTGATGATGGAAGCGCGCATGGCGGTGCGTCCGCGTGAAACGCTGTTCGAGGCGTTTCTTAATGCGCGCCAGCGTTATGGGCTGATGAAGCCGTGCATCGAAGACGTCAACTTCAAGCCGGATAGCTACACCGGTTTACTGAAGAAAGCGCTCGGCGTGGGGCGCATTCTTGAACGCTATAGTCAGCAAGGCGAATACGTGGGCCTGCTGCTGCCGAACGCCACGGTGACGGCGGCGGCGATCCTGGGCGCATCGCTGCGCGGACGCGTTCCGGCGATGCTCAACTACACCGCGGGCGTCAATGGCATGCGTGCGGCGCTCACCGCTTCACAGGTAAAAACCGTCTTCACCTCACGCCAGTTCCTCGAAAAGGGCAACTTGTGGCATCTGCCGCAGGGCCTGACAGAAGTGCAGTGGATTTACCTGGAAGATCTGAAAGATACCGTCACGCTGAAAGACAAAGTGTGGATTGTGGCGCATCTGCTGATGCCGCGCCGCGCGCAGGTCAAGCAGCAGCCGGAAGATGCCGCAATGGTGCTGTTCACCTCCGGTTCAGAAGGCAATCCCAAAGGCGTGGTGCATTCACATAAAAGCCTGCTGGCGAACGTAGAGCAGATTCGTACCGTGGCGGACTTCACGCCGCGCGACCGTTTTATGTCGGCGCTGCCGCTGTTCCATGCTTTCGGTTTGACGGTTGGCCTGTTTACGCCGTTGCTGACCGGCGCGCAGGTCTTCCTCTACCCAAGCCCGCTGCATTACCGCATCGTGCCGGAACTGGTTTATGACCGTAACTGCACCGTGCTGTTTGGCACCTCGACCTTCCTCGGCAACTACGCGCGTTTCGCCAGCCCGTATGATTTTGCGCGGCTGCGCTATGTGGTGGCCGGGGCGGAGAAGCTGCAGGAAGCGACGCGTCAGATCTACATGGATAAATACGGCATTCGCATTCTTGAAGGCTACGGCGTGACCGAGTGCGCGCCGGTGGTGGCGATTAACGTGCCGATGGCGGCAAAAAATCACACCGTGGGCCGTATTCTGCCCGGCATGGATTCGCGTCTGATTTCGGTACCGGGCATTGAGCAGGGCGGTCGCCTGCAATTGCGTGGTCCAAACGTGATGAACGGTTATCTGCGCGTGGAGAATCCAGGCGTGCTGGAAGTGCCGGTCGCCGATAACGGCGAAGGCGAAATGGAAGCGGGCTGGTACGACACCGGCGACATCGTCAGCTTTGATGAAGGCGGTTTCTGCCAGATTCAGGGCCGTGCGAAGCGCTTCGCCAAAATTGCCGGTGAGATGGTATCGCTGGAAATCGTTGAGCAAATCGCGCTGAAAGCCTCGCATGAGAAGCAGCATGCCGCATCGCTGCGTCCGGACGGCAATCGTGGTGAAGCGTTGGTGTTGTTCACTACCGATAGCGCACTGGGCCGCGACACCTTGTTGCAAGCGGCGCGTGAGATCGGTGCGCCGGAGCTGGCGGTGCCGCGCGATATCCGTGTGATGAAACAGCTACCGATGCTGGGCAGCGGTAAACCGGACTATGTCAGCCTGAAGCAGCTGGCGGAAGAGGAACAAGCATGAGCCAGGTGTTAAATAAGGATGCACCGCTGTTATCGCGCAACATGCTGGCGGTGATTGTGGCGCAGTTCTTCTCGGCGTTTGGCGACAACGCGCTGTTGTTCGCCACGCTGGCGCTGCTGAAGAATCAGTTCTATCCGGACTGGAGCCAGCCAATCCTGCAAATGCTGTTTGTTGCCACGTACATTCTGCTCGCGCCCTTTGTTGGGCAGATGGCAGATAGCTTCGCCAAAGGTCGGGTAATGATGTTCGCCAACAGCCTCAAGCTGCTGGGCGCGCTGATCATCTGCTTTGGCTTCAATCCGTTCCTCGGCTACACGCTGGTGGGGATTGGCGCGGCGTCCTACTCGCCGGCCAAGTACGGCATTCTGACCGAAATCACCAGCGGTGAACGCTTAGTGAAAGCCAATGGCTTAATGGAAGGCTCGACCATTGCGGCGATTCTGCTGGGTTCAGTGGCAGGCGGTATTCTGGCGGACTGGAACCTGGTCGCCGCGCTGGTGGTGTGTGCCATGACGTATGCCATGGCGGTGGTGGCGAATATCTTTATTCCGCGCCTGACGGCAGCGCGTCCGGGCCAGAGCTGGCATTTTGGCGCGATGCTGCGCAGCTTCGTGGCGGCGACCAAAATACTGTGGCGCAACGGCGAAACACGTTTCTCGCTGCTCGGCACCAGCTTGTTCTGGGGCGCAGGCGTGACGCTGCGTTTCCTGCTGGTGCTGTGGGTGCCGGTGGCGCTTGGCATCAGCGACAATAAAACCCCGACCACGCTGAATGCGATGGTGGCGATTGGCATCGTGATTGGCGCGGCTGCGGCGGCAAAACTGGTGACGCTGCAAACCGTGCGTCGCTGCATGCCGGCGGGCGTGCTGATTGGCGTGATGGTGGTGGTGTTCGCGTTACAACAGAGCTTGCTGAATGCTTATCTGGTGCTGATGCTGATTGGTGCGCTGGGTGGGTTCTTCGTGGTGCCGCTCAATGCGCTGCTGCAGGAGCGCGGCAAAGAATCCGTGGGTTCCGGTAACGCGATTGCGGTGCAGAATCTGGGTGAAAACAGCGCCATGCTGCTGATGCTGGGGTTGTATACCGTGGCGATTAAGCTGGGTGCGCCTGCGGTGGCGACCGGCGTGGGATTCGGTGCGATTTTCGCCGTGGCAATTGCGGTGCTGTGGTGGAAAAGCCGTAAGTAACGCAGCGCAACATACCGTAGCGGCGCAATTTATTGCGCAAAGTTGGCATGAAGCTAGAACTACGCGCGATAAATCGCGCCGCTACGGAAATGTGCGTATATTTGTAGCGGCGCAATTTATTGCGCAAGGGATGCAAAATGCAATTTATGGCGCGGGATAAGTAAACTGGCGATGAATCGCTTCCAGCTCCTCTAACACCTCGGCGTTCAGCGTCAGATTGAAACTCTCCACGTTAATCTTCAACTGCTCCAGCGTAGTTGCGCCCAACAGGGTGCTGGCAACAAACGGCTGCTGACGCACGTAGGCAAGCGCCATCTGCGAAGGATCCATATTGTGCTTGTTCGCCAACGCCACGTAAGCGGCAATCGCCTGCTGTGACTGATCGCCGCTGTAGCGGGTAAAGCGGCTAAACAGCGTATTGCGCGCACCGGCCGGTTTCGCACCGTTCAGGTATTTACCACTCAGCGTACCAAACGCCAGGCTCGAATAAGCCAGTAGCTCAACGCCTTCATGCTGGCTGATCTCCGCCAAACCGACTTCGAAGCTGCGGTTCAGCAGGCTGTACGGGTTCTGGATGGTGACGATACGCGGCAGTTCATGCTTCTCGGCCAGCTGCAGGTAGCGCATCACGCCCCACGCGGTTTCGTTCGACACGCCAATGTAGCGAATCTTACCTGCGCGCACTTGTTCCGTCAGCGCTTCCAGTGTCTCCAGCAGCGTGACCGGCACGCTGGAATCGGTATATTGATAACCCAGCTTGCCGAAATAGTTGGTCTGACGCTGCGGCCAGTGCAGCTGATAGAGATCGAGATAATCGGTATTCAGGCGTTTCAGGCTAGCATCCAGCGCTTCACGGATATTTTTGCGATCCAGCGCCTGATGCGGGCGAATCGAGGCATCCGCGCCGCGTACTGGTCCGGCAACTTTGCTGGCCAGAATAATTTTGTCACGGCTGCCGCGCTTCTTCAGCCAGCTACCAATATATTGTTCGGTTAATCCCTGGGTTTCCGGGCGCGGTGGCACCGGATACATTTCCGCGGTATCAATCAGGTTAATGCCACTGCTAACCGCGTAATCGAGTTGTGCGTGGGCGTCGGCTTCGCTGTTCTGCTCACCAAACGTCATGGTTCCAAGCCCCAGCTGACTCACTTCCAGCGTGCTATGGGGAATACGGTGATAGTGCATTTGCCGGCATCCTTTTTTCATTATGAAAGGGAATGTTGTGTCCTTTGGGACTATAACGTGTCAAGCGGCGCGGAAGGAAGGGGGGAAAGTTCGGGAAATCGCCTGCACAAGGGGAAAACGCGTGCAGGCTTGGCAATTTGGCACTTAACGCTCAATGATGGTTGAGACCTCGTCACCATTGATCTGCATCTGATGGCCTTTCTCATCGGTGTACTGCACCAATCCTGTCTCTTTATCGATGGCCGGTTTGCCATCTGTCATGATCATACGGCCATCTTTGGTCGCCATGACGTAATCACTGCTGCAACCGCTCAACAATACCGCCACCAACGCCAAACCCACTGCACTCACCAACCCTTTCATTCTTATCTCCTTCTCGCGACTTCAACTGCAAAAGTGTAGTAATAAATGCTTTCATCGCCAGGAGTAATCGCATCATTCCTAAAGTTATCGGCAGCAATATGCGTTTACAGTAAAAAATGTCGCGCTAAAAGTGGACCGGTGAAGCTTTTCTTCAAATAAAAGCCGCGTGGCAGCGTCATGATTGGCTCGCCATGTTCGCCAATCGCTTCGGTCAGGGCTTTGCTGTTGGCGGCTTTGGGCCGGATTTGCAGCCAGGCGCCGTGCCGGGCGGTAATACGCTCAACCTGGCCGAGCACAATCATATCCATTAACTCTTCCCAGTCTTCCCGCAGCTGCTGCTCCTCTTCCTCGTTGGGATGCCACAACAGCGGTGAACCCACGCGCCGCTCGGCCAGCGGTAGCGCACGATCGCCTTCAATCGGGATCCACAGCACACGCGCCAGCTTGTGACGCACATGGCTGGTTTCCCAGGTGACGCCGCTATTGCCGGTTAATGGCGCGACGCAGACGAAGGTGGTCTCCAGCGGTTTGCCTTGTGCATCCACCGGGATGGTTTTCAATTCAATGCCGAGATGGGCGAAATCCTGCTCGGCTTTGCTGCCGGCGCTGGCACCTAAATGCAGCTCCAGCAGCATGCCGACCCAGCCTTTGTCGCGCTTCAAATCCGCCGGAATAGGCAAGTTGATCTGCGCCGCCAGCGCGGCAAATGTCTGACCTGCCAGCTGCTGGGCACGTTGCAGTAATTCCGCTTCGTTTTCAGGCGGCGATGACAATAAGGGCGAGGAGTGCATGCTAAAACTCACATTGGTTGAAGAGTGAACAGTAAACGCGGCCTGGATTTGTCCACATGGCAGTTAAGTGAATAACGCTGATAATAGCATGATTCAGCATGCTTTTTTAATCGTATAACCACCAGGCGTCTGCGGTTATCGCAAGGTTATCCCAGCTTGTTATCGACAATGAACAGGTGTTGAACCAGGTTATCCACAGAAAAATGGGGTAACCCCCTGTTACGCCTACCCCTGTTTCCATTTACAGCCTTGACTTTCGCGTTTTGAACGCTTTTTTTCCTTTCTTTGACCAGGTTTAGGGCGTTCTCTGTGGATAAAAACGTCGCTGATGGATCTTTGACCGATCGAAAAAATAGACGCGAGCATAACCCAGGATCCTTATGGGCATTTAATAGTAATATGAATTTATCATAATGAAAAATATCAAATTTAATGTGATTTCAAGGTTGGGCGATGAGAATTTTCCGAAGCGGTTATTCACGTCATTCCCGTGTTCTGCACAAAGCTATCCACAGAAAAGGTGAATAAGATCGCTGATAAATCCCCCTTGCTGTTTATAACTTGGCTCATCTCTGTGAGTTATCCTGTTTTTATTCTGCTTGCAGCCCGGTATCCAGTGGTTTACCGCCTGTAAGGAGTGTGAAACAATCAGGCTATTCAAATTTAGCTTTGAGGTAGTCCAGTGATCGATGATGATGGCTACCGCCCGAATGTTGGTATCGTAATCTGTAACAGGCAAGGACAAGTGTTATGGGCCAGGCGCTTTGGACAGCACTCCTGGCAATTTCCTCAGGGAGGCATCAATCCGGGTGAAACCGCTGAACAGGCGATGTATCGCGAACTGTTCGAAGAAGTGGGTTTACACCGCAAAGATGTTCGAATACTTGCTTCAACCCGAAACTGGTTACGCTACAAGTTGCCAAAACGTTTGGTGCGTTGGGACACAAAGCCGGTGTGTATCGGCCAGAAACAAAAGTGGTTTCTTCTGCAGTTGATGTGTAGTGACGCGGAAATCAATGTGCAGCACAGCAGCACGCCTGAATTTGACGGTTGGCGCTGGGTTAGCTTCTGGTATCCGGTGCGTCAGGTGGTCTCTTTCAAGCGCGATGTGTATCGCCGCGTCATGAAAGAGTTCGCTGGCGTGGTGATGTCTATGCAGGAGAGTGCCGGGCAGCGCAATAACGCCGCCCAACGACGTAAAAGAGGATAGGCCACGCCCTTTATGCTCACTCAGTTACGCGAAATAGTAGAGAAAGTGGCGAGTGCTCCACGTCTGAATGAAGCACTCGACATTCTGGTAAACGAAATTTGCCTTGCGATGGAAACCGAGGTTTGCTCGGTTTATCTCGCCGATCACGATCGTCGTTGCTACTACCTGATGGCGACACGCGGGCTAAAAAAGCCGCGTGGTCGTACGGTCACGCTGGCGTTTGACGAAGGCATTGTTGGCCTCGTCGGACGGTTAGCCGAGCCGATCAACCTCGCCGACGCGCAGAGCCATCCTAGCTTTAAATACATTCCTTCTGTTAAAGAGGAGCGTTATCGCTCCTTCCTCGGCGTACCCATTATCAGCCGCCGCCAGCTGCTTGGCGTGTTGGTTATCCAGCAGCGCGAACACCGTCAGTTTGATGAGAGCGAAGAGTCCTTCCTCGTCACGCTCGCCACGCAAATGGCGGGCTTGCTGTCGCAGTCGCAGCTCGGCCAACTGTTTGGACAATTCCGTCAGACGCGCGTCAAAGCCATTGCCGCGTCACCCGGCGTGGCGGTTGCGCCAGGCTGGGTAGATGAAACCCAGCCGCTGCTCGATCAGGTCTCCGCCGCTTCCACCCTTGACGTACAGCGTGAGCGTGAGCGTCTGGTGATGGCGATGGGCGAGGCGGGTAACGAGTTCCGCCGCTTCAGTAAACGTTTTGCCGCCAGCGTGCAGAAAGAGAGCGCGGCGATCTTCGATCTCTACTCGCACTTGCTCACCGATGCGCGGCTGAAAAAAGATCTGTTTGATGAGATCGAACGCGGATCCGTGGCGGAGTGGGCGGTTAAGCAGGTGATCGAGAAGTTCGCCGAGCAGTTTGCCAATCTGCAGGATCAATATCTGCGTGAGCGCGCCGGCGATTTGCGTGTGCTTGGTCAACGTCTGCTGTTCCACCTCGATGATTCGCTGGTCGGCACCAATGCCTGGCCGGAACGCTTCGTGTTAGTCGCCGATGAACTCACCGCCACCACGCTGGCTGAACTGCCGCAGGAGCGTTTAGCCGGTGTGGTGGTGCGCGATGGCGCGGCCAACTCACATGCGGCGATTTTGACGCGCGCGATGGGCATTCCAACCGTGATGGGCGCGGATATTTTACCGGCGCAGCTCAACAAACGTTTGCTGATTGTTGATGGCTATCGTGGCGAAGTGCTGATCGATCCTGAACCGGTGCTGGTGCAGGAGTATCAGCGTTTGATCAGCGAAGAGAACGCGCTGAGCAAAATGGCCGAAGGTGTCGTTGAGCAGCCCGGCGAGCTGAAAAGCGGTGAACGGGTTCAGGTGATGCTAAATGCCGGACTTAGCCCGGAACATGAGCGGGCGCTCGACAGCTGGGTTGACGGTATTGGTCTGTATCGCACCGAAATTCCTTTCATGCTGCATAACGGCTTCCCGTCCGAAGAGGAGCAGGTGGCGCAGTATCAGGGCATGTTGCAGCTGTTCTACGACAAGCCGGTCACGCTACGTACCCTCGATGTCGGCGCCGATAAACAGCTGCCGTACATGCCGATTAGCGAAGAGAATCCCTGTCTTGGCTGGCGGGGCATCCGCCTGACGCTCGACCAACCGGAGATCTTCCTGGTGCAGGTGCGTGCCATGCTGCGTGCCAACGTGGCATCCGGCAACCTGAGCATTTTGCTGCCGATGATCAGCCATATCGACGAGATTGATGAAGCGCGTCGTCTGATCGATCGCGCCGGTCGTGAAGTGGAAGAGATGCTGGGCTATGTGATTCCCAAGCCGCGCATTGGCATCATGATTGAAGTGCCGTCGATGCTGTTTATGATCCCGCATCTGGCGGATCGTATCGATTTCATCTCAGTGGGGACCAACGATCTCACGCAATATCTGCTGGCGGTTGATCGCAACAATACGCGCGTGGCGAATCTGTATGATTCACTGCATCCGGCGATGCTGCGGGCGCTGCACACCATTGCCAGTGAAGCCCGCCAGGCCAAACTGGAGCTGTGCTTGTGTGGTGAAATGGCCGGCGATCCGATGTGCGTCGCGCTGCTGGTGGGGATGGGTTATCACCACCTCAGCATGAACGGTAAAAACGTGCCGCGCGTGAAATATCTGCTGCGCCATCTCGATTTTGAGGAAGCGCAGAAGCTCAGCGAGCAGGGACAGGCGGCGCATACGGCATCGGAAGTGCGCCATTTAGTCTCTACCTTTATGGAGCGTCGCGGTTTAGGCGGCCTGATTCGCGGCGGGCGTTAACGGTTACAACTTGCCGGACTCTGTATACCCGGGCTGTGCTATTATGCGCGGCCTTTTATTATATCAACCCTTAGCCAGACCCGTTTCAGGGCAGAAAAAACGATGGTGAAAGATGACTGACGGCTACATTTCGTTTCCCCAATTCGATCCGGTAATTTTCTCTATCGGACCGGTTTCGCTTCACTGGTACGGCTTGATGTACCTGGTGGGCTTTATCTTTGCCATGTGGCTGGCGACGCGTCGTGCCAACAAACCGGGCAGCGGCTGGAAAAAAGAAGAAGTGGAGAACCTGCTGTACGCGGGCTTCCTCGGCGTCTTCCTCGGCGGCCGCATCGGCTATGTGCTGTTCTATAACTTGCCGCTGTTCCTTGAGAATCCGCTGTATCTGTTCAAGGTTTGGGATGGCGGTATGTCGTTCCATGGCGGCTTGATTGGCGTCATCGTGGTGATGTTGATCTTCGCACGCCGTACCAAACGTACCTTCTTCCAGGTGGCTGATTTTATTGCGCCGCTAATCCCGTTTGGTTTGGGTGCTGGTCGTCTTGGCAACTTTATCAACGGTGAACTGTGGGGCCGCGTGGCGCCAGACTTCAAATACGCCATGCTGTTCCCGGGCTCACGCAGCGAAGATATCGCGCTGGCGGCGAATAATCCGCAGTACCAGGATTTGCTGAATACCTACGGCGTGCTGCCGCGTCATGCGTCACAGCTGTATGAACTGTGCCTTGAAGGCATCGTGCTGTTCATCATCCTGAACCTGTTTATTCGCAAGCCGCGTCCGATGGGCAGCGTCTCTGGCTTGTTCCTGATTGGCTACGGCGCATTCCGCATCATCGTTGAATTCTTCCGCCAGCCGGATGCACAGCTTGGCCTGTTCGAAGGCGGCGTCAGCATGGGACAAATTTTGTCGATCCCGATGATTCTGGCCGGGGTGATAATGATGATTTGGGCGTATCGTCGTCGTCCGCAGCAACAAACTCGTGAGGTAAAATGAAACAGTATCTGGACCTAATGCAACATGTGCTGAATGAAGGCGCAGAAAAGGCCGACCGCACCGGAACCGGCACGCTCTCCATCTTTGGCCACCAGATGCGTTTCAATTTGCAGGACGGTTTTCCGCTGGTTACCACCAAGAAAGTGCACCTGCGCTCGATCATTCATGAGCTGCTGTGGTTCCTCAAAGGCGACACCAACATCGGTTATCTGAAAGACAACAAGGTGACGATTTGGGACGAGTGGGCAGATGAGAACGGCGATCTTGGCCCGGTGTACGGTAAGCAGTGGCGCAGCTGGGGCAGCAATTCGGGTGAAGAGATTGATCAGATTAGCAAAGTGATTGAGCAGCTGAAGCGCGACCCGGATTCCCGCCGCATCATCGTTTCGGCGTGGAACGTGGGCGAACTGGATCAGATGGCGCTGGCACCTTGCCATGCCTTCTTCCAGTTCTACGTTGCCAACGGCAAGCTCTCTTGCCAGCTGTATCAACGCTCGTGCGACATCTTCCTCGGTCTGCCCTTCAATATCGCCAGCTATGCGCTGCTGGTGCATATGGTGGCGCAGCAGTGCGATCTCGAAGTGGGTGATTTTGTCTGGACTGGCGGCGACACGCATCTGTACAGCAATCACCTTGAGCAGGCGCGACTGCAATTGACGCGTGAACCGCGTCCGCTGCCGAAGCTGGTGATCAAGCGTAAACCAGCCTCAATCTTCGACTATCAGTTCGAAGATTTCGAGATTGAAGGCTACGATCCGCATCCAGCGATTAAAGCGCCCGTAGCGATTTAACGCTGCTGCGATGGAAGAAAAGCCCTGCCAATGCGAGCAGGGCTTTTTTATGCTCTGAGCTCAATAGCTGTAAGGTCGCCATTCATGGTGACTAACCCTCTATCTGCACATTTATTCTGAATCTGCCTCGCAAAAATCTGTATCTCTCTGCACATCCCAGTGATTCCCTGCGCAGCATTCCCCAACGCGTCACTCTGCCGCTTGTTGGGCATCCTCTCGGCGGGCAAATTAGCCGCCATGAACAGAAACGATAACCACGGCTTCACCTTGCCTGAACTGTTATTGGTGATGGTGATCGCTGGCATCCTCAGCGTGGGTGCCTTACAAGGCTGGCAGCGCTGGCAGCAGTACCAACAGCTGCGCGACAGCGTGCTGCAACTGCAGGGATTCCTGCTGCGGCTGCGTGCCCATGCCAACTGGCATAATCGCGATCTTACGCTGTGGTTGCAGCCAGGCGAGAACGGTTGTCTTGGCGCAGGAGCAAAGCCCGCGGAGGGCTGCGCGCTGCCATCACGCTGGCTGTATAAACCGCCGCATGACAGCGTGCGTATCGCCGCGATCACCGGTGACGTCGGTTTCTACGGTCGGCGCGATGTCGGGCGCCCTGGCAGCATCGATCTCGCCAGCGATGCCGGGCGTTGGCGCCTGATTATCTCCGCCAGAGCACGTATCCGCGCCTGCCAGCCGGGAGAGAAAGGATGCGAATAGCGCAAAGCGGGTTCAGCCTGCTGGAGATGCTGATTGCCATGGCGATTGGCGCGGTATTGATGATTAGCGTCGGACGTTTTTTGCCGCTGCTGCTCGAACAAAATCTGCGCCTGCAACAGCGCGTGCAGTTACAACAGGAGCTGCAGCAGATCGCCCATACGCTGCAAAAGGCATTGCGTCGTGCTGGTTATTGTCACGGTCAATGCAGTGGTTCGGCATTGACGCTGGTCGCTAACGGCAGTTGCGTATTGCTGCGCTGGGATGAAAACAGCAATGGTCGCTGGGAGGGCGTGGGCCACAGCGAAAGTGATTATTACGGCTATCGACTGCGCAGCGGGCAGCTGGAAATGCAGCGTGGCGTGGATGAGTGCAACAGCAGCGGCTGGGAGAAACTGTCCGATCCGGCCTTTCTCACGCTTGATGCCTTCAAAGTCGAACGCCAAGGCTCGCGCCTTATTCTACAGCTGGCCGGACACGTCGGTAACCAAAGTGTGGCGCTGGAAAACTGGATTGAAGGAATCAATCTGTGAAGCAACGCGGCAATAGCACGCTGGGCATGGTGCTGATGATGTTACTGATGGGCGGATTGACGCTGCACGCGACGCGCAGCCAGCTGTCGCAAGGCATGGTGTTAGTGGCTGATGAGCAGCAGCACAGTAAGGATTTCTCGCAGGCGCAGGCTGCATTAGCGTGGGGGAGCGTACAAAACTGGCCGCTGGCAACCGGCTGGCAATGCCAGCAGTGGGCGGCAGAACAGTGGCAAAGTTGCTTGTTAAGAATGGAGGATGACAATGCGTTGTTATCAGGACATGGGGAAGGGCAGGCGCTGTGGCTTTATCGTTGGGTATCGATGCGCAACACGCAGCCGCAGCCGCAAGAGCATGGCTGGATTGATTACTGTCCCCTGTCGCAGCCGGAGCTGTGTCAGCCAGCAGCAGGGCTTTAGTCTGGCAGAAACGCTGGTGGCGATGTTATTGCTGGCGATGACCATCAGCACGTTGCTGCAATACCATCGCGCGCTGGCGCTGGGCTTCAGCCTACAGTGGCAGCAGCGTCAAGCCTGGCATGTTGCCGGTCAGGCGCTGCTTGGCCATGAGGTTGAGGGCTGGCAAAGCCAGCGCCAGCAGCAGAGCCTGGGCAGTGGCTGTACGCTGGAGCGCGTCACGGTTACGGGACCACAACAGCGTTCGGCCTCTTTAGGGCAGCTCAATTGCCGCTGAGATGGCCTCAGCGGTAGGCATCAATGGCGATAAACGGTAGAGTGGCTCGGCTGCGTGCGTGCAGCCAACGCACCTGCGGCATGAAGTATGACGGGTATATCTTTGAAGGAGAATTATGTTCCGGGTCTATCATTCCAATCAGCTTGATCTGTTGAAAAATCTGGCAGGCATTCTGATTGAAAACCAACCGCTGGCCGATCCGCTTGCTGCTGAGCAGGTGCTAGTGCAAAGCCCGGGAATGGCACAGTGGCTGCAAATGGAGCTGGCCAACAGTTTCGGTATTGCCGCCAACATTGATTTCCCGCTGCCCGCCAGTTTTATCTGGAACATGTTCGTTAAGGTGCTGCCTGATATTCCTGAGGAGAGCGCCTTCACCAAAGCCAGCATGAGCTGGAAGCTAATGCATCGGCTGCCGACACTGCTGGAGCAAGAGGCTTTTCAGCCGCTGCGCCACTATCTCAATGACGACGATGACAAGCGCAAGCTGTATCAGCTCAGCGCCCGCGTGGCCGATCTCTTTGACCAATATCTGGTGTATCGCTCGGACTGGCTCAACAGCTGGGAGCGCGGCGAGCTGATTGATGGCTTAGGCGAATCACAACAGTGGCAGGCACCGCTCTGGTGCGATCTGGTCAACTTCACGGAGAGTCTGGGCCAGCCGATGTGGCATCGTGCCAATCTCTATGCTCGCTTTATCCATAAGCTTGAGCAGGCAGATACGCCACCGCCCGGTCTGCCACAACGCGTGTTCATTTGTGGTATCTCCGCGCTGCCCCCGGTCTACTTGCAGGCGCTGGAGGCGCTAGGTCGGCACATCGATATTCATCTGCTGTTCACCAATCCCTGCCGCCACTACTGGGGCGACATTCAGGATTACGCCTTCCTGGCGAAGCTGCAAAGCCGCCAGCGCCGCCGAATTCAATCGGATGAAATGCAGCCACTCTTCCGCGATCCGACCAGCGCCTCGGCACTGTTTAATGACCTCGGCGAGCAGCAGTTAACCAATCCACTGCTGGCGTCCTGGGGCAAACTCGGGCGCGATAATCTGTTTTTACTGAGCCAGATGGAATCTGCTGCCAACGACATTGATGCCTTCGTGGAAATGCCGCAGGACAACCTGCTGCACAGCCTGCAAGCGGACCTGCTCAACCTGGATGATAAAGCGGTGATCGGGTTAAACGCCGGAGAGCTGGCCGACAGCCGCGAGAAGCGCCTGCTCGATCCGCAAGATCGTTCGATCACGCTGCAGGTCTGTCACAGCGCTCAGCGCGAGGTCGAAGTGCTGCAGGATCATCTGCTGACGCTAATGGAAGCCGATCCCGCGCTTAAGCCACGCGACATCATTGTGATGGTGGCCGACATCGACAGCTATGCACCTTTCATTCAGGCCGCTTTTGCCAGCGCGCCGAGTGAACGTTATTTACCTTTTGCCATCTCGGACCGGCGCGCCAGCCAGGCGCACCCGGCGATTCTGGCACTGCTCAGTTTACTGGCGCTGCCGGAGAGCCGTTTTGCCTCGGAAGATGTGCTGGCGCTGCTGGAAGTTCCGGCGTTAGCGCAGCGTTTCTCAGTGGATGAAAGCGGCCTGCGTCTGCTGCGTCGCTGGGTGATGGAATCGGGTATTCGCTGGGGATTAGATGATGCCAGCGTTGAAGCATTGGCACTGCCGGTTACCGGCCAGCACACCTGGCGCTTTGGTCTGCAGCGCATGCTGCTGGGCTATGCGCTAGAGAGCAGAAATGGCGACTGGCAAGGCATTCTGCCGTATGACGAATCCAGTGGATTGATCGCCGAGCTGGCGGGGCATCTGGCCGAATTACTGTCGCGACTTGAACAGTGGCGCGCCCGTCTGGCCGAAGAGCGCTCGTTAGCCGAGTGGATGCCGTTGTGTCGGGAACTGATTGAAAACTTCTTTAGCGGTGATGCTGAAAGTGAAGCCGCGCTGCTGCTGGTCGAAACACAGTGGCAGCAGATTATCGAACAAGGCATGCAGGCGGCCTATCAACAGCCCATTCCGGTTACGTTGTTGCGTGATGAACTGCGTTCGCGCCTCGATCAGCAGCGAATTAGCCAGCGTTTCCTCGCCGGTCCAATCAACTTCTGTACGCTGATGCCGATGCGCTCCATTCCTTTCAAGGTAGTGTGCTTGTTGGGAATGAACGACGGCGTTTACCCGCGTACCTTAGCGCCTCTGGGCTTTGATTTAATGCAGCAGCAGATGCGTAAAGGCGATCGTAGCCGCCGCGATGATGACCGCTATCTGTTCCTTGAAGCGCTGATTTCGGCGCAGCAGCAGCTGTACATCAGCTATATCGGCCGGGCAATTCAGGACAACACGGAGCGCTATCCGTCGGTATTGGTGAGTGAGCTGGTGGATTATCTCGGGCAGAGTTTCCGTTTGCCGGGCGATGAAGCCTGTGAACCTGATGTCAGCGAGCAGCGCGTACGCGAACACCTGCAGAAGCTGCATAGCCGTATGCCCTTTGCCGCTGAGAACTTCCAGCCGGGCGCACAAGGCCAAAGTTTTGCCGCGGAGTGGCTGCCAGCGGCCAGCGGCAGCGGTGTGGCGCAGCCGCATTTCGTACAGCCATTACCTGCCGTGCCGTTAGAGACCTTGTCGCTGGAACAACTGCTACGCTTCTGGCGACATCCGGTGCGCGCCTGGTTCCAGCAGCGCTTAGGGGTTGCCTTCTGGATGGAGGAGAGTGAACTGCCCGACAGCGAACCGTTCGCGCCGGACAGCCTGGAGCGCTACCAAATTAACGCCCAGCTGTTGAACACGCTGGTCAACGGTGACGATCCGGCGCAGCTGTATGCCCGCCATCGCGCTGCGGGCAATCTGCCTTATGGCCCATTCGGGGAACTTTTCTGGCAGAGCCAGACCGAAGAGATGCAGGAAGTAGCGGCTGAAGTGAGTGGTCAGCGCCAGCCGGCCGAGAGTTGGGAGATCAACCTGAAGTTGGCTGAGGTGCAATTGACCGGTTGGCTTACTCAGGTGCAAGCTGATGGACTGCTACGCTGGCGTCCGGGCGTACTCAATATGAATGATGGCCTGCTGTTATGGCTGGAGCATCTGGTGTATTGCGCGCTAGGCGGTACGGGTGAAAGCCGCATGTACGGGCGCAAGCAGAGTCATTGGCGCTTCACTGCGCTAGCCGCCGAACAGGCGTTAGCGCTGCTCAATGAGTACGTTGCAGGTTATCAGGCCGGGTTGGTTCAGCCGCTGATGCTGCTGAACAAGTCTGGCGGTGCCTGGCTGGAGGCGAGCTTTGATAGCAAGTCTCGCCAGCTACTGGAAGACGAAGCAACGCAGAAAAAGGCACTTAACAAACTGCTGCAAGCCTGGCAGGGTGGTTTCCAGGTGGAAGGCGAGGGCAGCGATCCCTATCTGCAGCGCCTTAGCCGTACACTGGATGAAGCGACGGTAGAGGCAATGACTGCCGCCGCACGCCACTGGTATTTACCGGTGCGTCTCGCGCATCAACATGATGATTAGCAATCGGGCGCGGCTTGGTTCGAAGCTGTTCCCAACACTATAAAAAAGTTTTTCTATTTCACCGCTGGACACACAGCCAGCGGAAAAGGGTAACGTAAGGGGTTTAAATGCGGATCTACGCACGCTGTATAGGAGCGCTGCTGCTGAGCACGTTGGCGCTGAATGCCTTTGCCGATACCGATCGCGGCTGGCAACCCATTAATGAAACCATTCGTAAAAGCGATCACGATCCACGCAGTTACCAGGCGATTACCTTAAGCAACGGCATGACCGTACTGCTGGTCTCAGACAAGGACGCGCCGAAATCTCTGGCAGCACTGACGTTGCCGATTGGTTCGCTGGATGATCCCAATCAGCAACTGGGTCTGGCGCACTATCTCGAGCACATGGTGCTGATGGGGTCTAAGCGTTATCCGCAGCCTGATAACCTTGCCGAATTCCTGAAAAAACACGGAGGCAGCCACAATGCCAGCACCGCGTCCTATCGCACGGCGTTCTATCTGGAAGTGGAGAACGATGCGCTGCAGCCCGCGGTAGATCGTCTGGCCGATGCGATTGCTGAGCCGCTGCTCGATCCGGTCAATGCCGATCGTGAGCGCCATGCCGTCAATGCCGAACTCACCATGGCCCGCTCACGCGATGGTTTGCGCATGGCGCAGGTTGGGGCTGAAACCCTTAATCCGGCCCATCCCGGCTCACGCTATTCTGGCGGTAATCTGGATACGTTAAGTGATAAACCAGACAGCAAATTGCATCAGGCGTTGACCGATTTTTACCGCAGCCATTATTCAGCCAACCTGATGAAGGCGGTGATTTACAGTAATAAACCGCTGCCGGAGATGGCCGACATTGCGGCAAAAACCTTTGGTCTTGTCGCTAATCATCAGACCACGATACCGAAGATCGACGTACCGGTTGTGACCGATGCGCAGAAGGGCATTATCATTCACTACGTGCCGGCTCAGCCGCGCAAGCAGTTAAAAATTGAGTTCCGCATTCCTAATAACAGCGATCGGTTCCGCAGTAAAACCGATACGCTGATCAGCTATATCCTCGGCAATCGCAGCAAAAATACCCTCAATGACTGGCTGCAAAAACAGGGCCTGTCGGACGGCGTCAGTGCCGGTGCCGATCCCATGACCGAGCGTAACAGCGGCGTGTTCGCCATCAGCGTGTCGTTGACCGATAAAGGTCTGGCGCAGCGCGATGAGGTGGTCGCCGCCGTATTTAACTATCTCGATATGCTGCGTAATAAGGGCATCAGCAAAGATTACTTTGATGAAGTTTCTCACGTGCTGGCGCTGGATTTCCGCTATCCGTCAATCACGCGCGATATGGATTACATCGAATGGTTGGTGGATACCATGCTGCGGGTGCCGGTTGAACACACGCTGGATGCGCCCTATCTGGCCGATCAATTCGATCCCGCAGCCATCAAAGCGCGTCTTGATGAAATGACGCCGCAGAATGCGCGCATCTGGTATATCAGCCCGCAGGAGCCGCATAACAAAGAAGCTTACTTTGTGAATGCGCCGTATCAGGTGGATAAAATCAGTGACGCGCAGTTCAGTGACTGGCAACAGCGAGCGAGCCAGCTCCAGCTGTCGATGCCAACCCTGAATCCCTATATTCCGTCTGATTTCGCCATCATGCCTTCCGCAGGTAAAACTTACGATCATCCGGTCGCGCTCACCAATGGCGACAGCATGCGCATCTACTGGATGCCAAGCCAGATTTTCGCCAGTGAACCCAAAGCTGCCATCACCTTAGCGCTACGCAATAAAGCCGCGATTAGCGATGCCCGTCAGCAGGTGCTGTTTGGTTTGAATGACTATCTCTCCAGTCTGGCACTGGATGAGTTGAACTCGCAGGCATCGGTTGGCGGCATCAGCTTCTCCACTGGCGAAGATGATGGCATCGTGTTTAGCGCCAGCGGCTTTACCCAACGTTTGCCGGAGTTGCTGAAAAAACTGGTGGAAGGCTATGCCACCTTTACGCCGGATCAACAGCAGTTGGAGCAGGCCAAATCATGGTATCTGGACCGCCTGGAAGCCGCCGAAAAAGGCAAAGCGTTTGAGCAAGCCATTCAACCGATGCAGATGCTGTCGCAGCTGCCTTATACCCAGCGTGAAACGCGTCGCAAACTGGTGAAAGATATCACGCTGAAAGAGGTCACTGATTACCGCGATGCGCTGATTCATCACGCCACGCCAGAGATGATGGTGGTGGGTAATCTCTCTGCGGATCGCGTTACACAGCTGGGTGATGAACTCAAACAGCAGTTGCAGAGCGACGGTCACGGCTACTGGCACAGTGATTATGTGCTGGTAGATAAAGCGATGAAAGCGAACCTGCAGAAAGCGGGCAGCAGCACCGACTCGGCGCTGGCGGCGCTCTATGTGCCGCTGGGGTATAGCGAATATGCCAGTATGGCGAACAGCACCATGCTCAGCCAGATTGTGCAGCCCTGGTTCTACAATCAGCTGCGTACCGAAGAGCAGCTCGGTTATGCCGTGTTTGCCTATCAGATGCCGATTGGTCGCCAATGGGGGATCGGTTTCCTATTGCAAAGCAACAGCAAACAACCTGCCTTCTTACTGCAACGCTTCGAGGCCTTTTATCCGCAGGCTGAACAGCGCCTGCGCACCATGAAACCGGAAGATTTCGCGCAGTATCAGCAGGCGCTGATCAATGATATGAAGCAGCGCCCGCAGACGCTGGATGAAGAGGCGAACCGCTTTAACCGTGACTTTAAGCGGCAGAACTTTGCTTTCGATACGCGTGAAAAAGCGATTGAGCAAATTCGAAAGCTGACGCCAGCGGGTCTGGCCGACTTCTTCCATCAGGCGGTGTTAGCGCAACAAGGCATGGCGATGATTTCGCAGGTTGGCGGTAACCATGATGGCTCAACCAAAGATGACTACGCGCCATTGCCGGGCTGGACCACCTGGGATGAGGTGCAGAAATTGCAGCAATCATTGCCAGTGAAGAGTGATGCGCAATGAGTTTGTTACCTGAAACCCTCAATCCCCTGACGCTGCCGCTGCGCGGTGAGCGTCTGATTGAAGCCTCAGCCGGAACAGGCAAGACCTTTACCATCGGTCTGCTCTATCTGCGCCTGCTGCTCGGGTTAGGTGGACAAAATGCGTATTCCCGTCCGCTGTCGGTAGAAGAAATTTTGGTGGTGACCTTTACCGAGGCTGCTACCGCCGAGCTGCGTGGACGTATTCGTGCCAACATCCACGAGCTGCGATTGGCCTGCCTGCGCGGCGTCAGCGGCAACCCGATGCTGATGCAACTGTTGCAGGAGATTCCGCAGCCTGCTGATGCGGCTTCGCTGCTGTTGGCCGCCGAACGTCAAATGGATGAGGCGGCGATTTTCACGATTCACGGCTTCTGCCAGCGCATGCTCAATCTCAACGCCTTTGAGTCGGGAATGTTGTTTGAACAACAGCTGATTGAAGATGAGCAGCTGTTGCTGCGTCAGGCGACGGCCGATTTCTGGCGTCGTCACTGCTATCCGCTAACGCTGGATGTGGCGCGCGTGATCGTCAGCGAATGGAGCGGTCCGGAGCAGCTACTGGCGACGTTGCGTCCGTGGTTGCAGGGCGAATCACCTGGCCTGCGCCTGCCGCCGGCCGACAGTGAAACGCTGGCCTCGCGCCACAGCGAAAACCTGGCGCGTATCGCCGCCATGAAAGCGCAATGGCAGGCGGCGGGTGAAGAGGTGCTGGCGCTGGTCGGTCAATCCGATGTGGATAAGCGCAGCTACAGCAGCAAAAATTTGCCGGTTTGGGTCAACAAGGTGAATTTTTGGGCGCAAAGCGAAACGCGCGACTATCAGGTGCCCGCTGAACTGGCGCGTTTTGGCCAGCGCATGCTTGAAGAGAAGACTAAGAAGGGCAATCCGCCGCATCATGCTTTATTCGACGCCATCGACAGCTTCCTCAAGCAGCCACTTTCGCTGCGCGATTTAGTGATTGCGCGAGCGCTGGTCGAGGTGCGAGCGGCAGTACGCAAAGAGAAACGGCAGCAGGCGCTACTCGGTTTTGATGACCTGTTAAGCCGCCTCGACGAAGCGCTGCAGCAGCCTGGCGGCGAGCAGCTAGCGCAGGCTATCCGCCAGCGTTTTCCGGTCGCGTTGATCGATGAGTTTCAGGATACCGATCCGCTGCAATACCGTATTTTCCGCACGCTGTATATCAATCAGCCAGCCCATGCGCTACTGCTGATTGGCGATCCGAAGCAGGCGATCTATGCGTTTCGTGGTGCGGATATCTTTACCTACATTCGCGCGCGTAGTGAAGTGAGTGCGCACTACACGCTGGATACCAACTGGCGCTCCTCACCGGCGATGGTCAACAGCGTCAACCAGCTGTTTGCGCGCCTCGACGCGCCATTCTTGTTTGCCGATATTCCGTTCCAGCCGGTGCACTTCGCGCCCCCTAATCAGCAGCTGTCGCTCAGTATCGACCAGGTTGAGCAAGCGGCATTGCGCTTCTGGCTGCAGCCGGGTGACGGCTGCAGCGTGGGCGATTATCAGCAAAGGATGGCGCAGCAGTGTGCTGCTGATATTAGTCGCTGGTTGCAGGCAGGACAGCAGCAGCGCGCGATGCTGGGTAAAGCAGCGGCGTTGCGGCCGGTGCAAGCCTCGGATATCACGGTGCTGGTGCGCAGCCGTAACGAAGCCAACCTGATTCGCGAAGCATTGAATCTTCTCGGCATCCCGTCGGTGTACCTCTCGAACCGCGACAGCGTCTACACCACGCCGGAAGCGCGCGAACTGTTGTGGCTGCTGCAGGCCGTGCTGGCACCGGAGCAGGAGCGTATGCTGCGCACCGCGCTGGCTACCTCGCTGTTTGCCTTCGATGCCTCACAACTTGATGCGCTGGATCAGGATGCGCGCGGCTGGGACGAACTGGTTGACACCTTTGCCCGTTGGCAACTGGTGTGGCAGCAGCGCGGCGTGTTGCCGATGCTGCGTGAAATGATGCTGGAACGTCAGCTGGCCGAAAATCTGCTGGCTTCGGACAACGGCGAACGGCGCCTGACCGATTTACTGCACTTGGGTGAATTGTTGCAGGAGGCGGCTGCGCAGCTGGATAGCCCGCATGCGCTGGTGCGCCATCTGGCACAGCAGATTGCGCGTCCGGATAGCCAGTCGGCTAGCCAGCAGCTGCGTCTGGAGAGCGATCGCCATCTGGTGCAGATTGTTACCATTCATAAATCCAAAGGTCTGCAATATCCGCTGGTGTGGCTGCCGTTTGCCGCCGGGTTCCGTGAAGCGGATACCGCGCTGTATCACGATCGTGAGAACTTCAACGCAGTACTGGATCTGCAAGCCGATGAGGAGAGCCTGGCGTTGGCTGAACAGGAACGTCTGGCGGAAGATCTGCGCCTGCTCTACGTGGCGTTGACCCGCTCGATCTTTCACTGCAGCGTTGGCGTGGCGCCACTGTTTCGTGGCACGCGCAAAAAAGAAGGTGCGAGCGATTTGCACAAAAGCGCGCTCGGGTTCCTGCTGCAACGCGGCGAGGCGGCGACGGCTGAACAGCTCGCTACATTACTGCATGAAATGGACGCAGCGGGCACTGACGTGGTGCTGGCGGATGACATTGATGCCGAGCGCTGGCAGGTCGATGCGGTCGCCGATAGCGCGCTGGGCGCACGTGCTGTGACGCGGGTACTGGCCGATCCCTGGCGTGTGACCAGCTATTCCGGTTTACAGCAGCACAGTTCGCATCGCTTACTCGATGTGATGCCTAACTTCGATGTTGAAGCGGCGGGCGAAGAGGATCTTGAAGAAGAGCGGGAAGCCGCCTTGACGCCACACCACTTCCCGCGCGGCGCCGCACCCGGCACATTTTTGCATGAGCTGTTCGAGTCGCTGGATTTCCCGCAACCGCCCAGCGAGGAGAAACTGGCGCAGCATCTGCAACAAAATGGCTATCCGCTGCACTGGCAACCGATGCTGAGCGAGTGGATCACGCGCGTGCTGAGCACGCCGCTGAATGCGCAGGGCATTCATTTGGCGCAGGTGCAGAGCAGCGATCGTTTGGTGGAGATGGCGTTCTATCTGCCGATTGATAATGTGCTGACCGCGCATGAACTGAGCGCGTTGATCTCCCAGGATGCGTTATCGGCTCAGGCTCCGCCGCTGGATTTCCGTCAGGTGCAGGGCATGCTGAAGGGCTTTATTGATCTGGTCTTCCGCTGGCAGGGTAAATACTATCTGCTGGATTATAAATCCAACTGGCTTGGCGACAGCCACGAAGCTTATACGCCGCAGGCAATGGCGCAGGCAATGATCGATCATCGCTATGATTTGCAGTACCAGCTCTACACGCTGGCGCTGCACCGCTATTTACAGCATCGTGTGCCGGATTACGACTATGAGCAGCACTTCGGCGGCGTTTTCTATCTCTTCCTGCGTGGCATGGACGGCAGCTCGCCCGATAACGGCGTGTTCCACACGCGTCCCACTTTCGACTTTGTCTCACAACTGGATAGCCTGTTTCGCGGGCCAGGAGAGTCAGCATGAGCAGCATGACAGCGCTTTTATCTCAGGCGGCTGAGCTGCGCTTGCTGCGCTCATTGGACGTTCAGTTTGCCCAACTGCTGGCCGATGACGATCAGCCGGCGCGCTTGCTTCTGGCGGCATGCCTGAGTGCCGAAGCCGGGGATGGGCATGTCTGTTTGCCGCTGACGCAGCTTAGCCGTGACAATCTTTTCAAGGGGCGTCATCCAGAATTGGCGCACGCTATCTGGCAAGCGGCGGGGGAGCCGCAGGATTGGCCTGCGTTGTTGAACGGCTGGTCTGCGCTCAGTGATAGCGAGCAGGCGGCGCCGATTGTATTAAGCGAAGATCGTCTTTACCTGCATCGTCTCTGGCACAACGAAGGGCAGGTAGCACACTTCTTTCAGTCACAGTCGGCAGCACAGCCTTTTGCACCCCAGCAGGTAAGAGCCGTGCTGGATCAGCTATTTGGCACCGAACCGGATAACTGGCAGAAAATTGCGGCTGCCGTGGCGCTGACGCAGAAAACGGCGGTGATTTCGGGTGGTCCAGGGACCGGGAAAACCACCACCGTGGCAAAACTGCTGGCCGCGTTGATCCGTCTCAGCGAAGGTGCGCTGCGGGTTCAGTTAGCCGCACCAACCGGAAAAGCGGCGGCGCGTCTTACCGAATCACTCGGTAAAGCGCTGCAGAAGTTGCCGGTCAGCGAGGCGGAGCGTCAGCGCTTCCCCGCTGATGCCACCACGTTACACCGTTTGTTAGGCGCGCAGCCGGAAACGCAGCGCTTGCGCTATCACGCAGGAAATCCATTACATCTGGATGTGCTGGTGGTAGATGAAGCCTCGATGGTGGATCTCGGCATGATGGCCAATCTCATTGCCGCCCTGCCACCGCAGGCGCGGGTAATTTTTCTTGGCGATCGCGATCAGCTGGCATCCGTGGAAGCGGGCGCGGTGCTGGGTGATATCTGCCGCTGTGCTGAAGCGGGTTACAGCCCTGCGCGTGCAGCACAACTCAGCGAACTCACCGGCTGTGCGGTGGCGGGCAATGATGATGTCAGCGCCCCCGCTGTGCGCGATGCGATTTGCCTGCTGCGTAAAAGTTACCGCTTTGACGCTAATTCCGGCATCGGCCAGTTGGCCAGCGCCGTCAACGCGGGAGATGCAAAAGCCGTGGAAGCGGCGTTTCAGGCGGGATTCAGCGATATCACCCGCCAACCGCTGAATGATAGTGATGCTTATCAGGCGATGCTGACGGAGATTGCCGCAGGCTATCAACCTTTCCTCAGGTTAATTAGCCAGCGGGCAGATGCGGCGGAGATTATTGCGGCGTTTGGCCGTTATCAGCTGCTGTGCGCGCTGCGCGAAGGACCCTTTGGGGTGCAGGGGTTGAATCAGCGTATTGAGCAGAAGCTCATACAACTACAGTTGATTCGTCGTCCCACCGGCGGCAGTCGTTGGTATCAGGGACGTCCGGTGATGGTGACGCGCAACGATAGCGCGCTGGGTCTGTTTAACGGTGATATTGGCATTACGTTGTTCGACGATGAAGGCCTGCTAAAAGTATTCTTCCCATTGCCGGATGGCAGCATTAAAGCGGTACAGCCAAGTCGTTTACCCACACACGATACCGCGTGGGCAATGACGGTACATAAATCGCAGGGGTCGGAGTTTGATCACACGGCGTTGGTGATGCCGGCACAGTTTCTACCGGTGCTAACCCGTGAACTGATTTACACCGCGATTACCCGTGCGCGTAAGCAGCTGACGTTATACAGCGATGACAGTGTGTTCCGCCGCGCGGTGCAGTTGCGTACCCAGCGACGCAGCGGATTACTCGAGCGGTTAAGCGAGGAATAAACCCGGTCGGCATCAATGCCGCCCCTACAAGTGCATCCTAGGGTCGCCATTCATGGCGTAATGCTCGTCAGTTAAGCAGCGCACTGGCATCGCGGGGGTTCCGCCCGCTAAGCCTAGGGCAGTTTCAGAATGTGTGAAGCCGGCGGCCGGGCTAAGGTCCGAAGGCGCGGACCTTAGCAATCCGCGCCTGCGCCGTCCTCGCTGTTCCCTCGCTTATCACTCCGGCCTGACGGACCGCGCGGATTCGCCATCCCTGGCTCATGCCGCGCTTTCGCCGACGTCGTGTCGGCTCATCCTGGCCGTCACTCTGCGCTCGGCGCTGCGGATAGCGCCCAACACCGTCGCCTGTCATTACCGCATATGATTTGAAATTTTGCTGGCTGACGATTGTGGGTTACCTGGTCGCCATGAATGGCGACCCTACAGGCGTTCCAGCGATTATAATTCAGGAATAGGCATTGATGCTGCAGCGCGGGTGTTGAGGCGACATCCCAGCCCGCTGAGCGAGTGAGGGATTCCAGGGCGAGCCGCAGGGATGCGGCGAGAGGCGGCGCTGAGCAGGAGCGAATCGCCGCCGGTCCGTCAGGAATCGTGAGGGAGTGAAGGCACCGCGCAGCGGCGGGATGGGCTGGCGCAGGGCCCGGGAGTGCAGAGGGCGCGGCCAGGCGTCCTCTGCTCGGTCGCCGCACGGCATTGCTGAAACTACCCCAGCCGAGGGCGAACGAAAATCGCTCAGCGCTTAACTGATCGGCATTACGCCATTCATGGCGACCTCTTCCCGATGCGCATAAATGCCCACCAGCAAGTGCTAACCCAAATCCGCCATCAGCACCTTTGAACGGCGCTGATAGTTGTACATCTGCTTTTTGCTCTCAGGCAGCGACTCAATATCCACCGGCGTGAAACCGCGCTCCTGGAACCAGTGAATGCTGCGCGTGGTTAATACGAACAGCTTCTTGAGACCCATCTGGCGCGCTTGTAACGCTACGCGATCCAACAGCAGTTCGCCACGTGACGAGCTGCGGTAATCCGGATGCACCGCGACGCAAGCCATCTCGCCAATCTGTTCATCGGGGAAAGGGTAGAGCGCTGCGCAGGCAATAGTGAGATTATCACGCTGAATGATGGTGAATTTATCGATCTCCATCTCCAGCTGTTCGCGTGAACGGCGCACCAGAATTCCTTGCTGCTCCAGCGGGCGAATCAATTCCAGAATGCCGCCGATATCATTGATGTTGGCACGACGAATTTGCTCGGCGGACTCCATGACAATCTGCGTACCGATCCCGTCGCGCGAGAACAACTCTTGCAGCAAAGCACCGTCTTCCTGATAGCTAATCAGATGACTACGGCGCACGCCGCTGCGGCAGGCTTTTACCGCGCCGCGCAGGAAACGTACGGTGCCAGAGAGAAAATCGCCGTCGCTCTCCATCTCGTCGATACGCGCCTGTGCTTCATTCGGGAACAGCTCGGAAATAATGGCGCCTTCACGATTGGTCACGCCCTGCTCGGAGCAGAAACCAATCATCTTCTCTGCCTTGAGCTTAATCGCCAGCTGCGTTGCCACCTCTTCTGAGGTCAGATTGAAGCTTTCACCGGTGACAGAAACCGCAACCGGACCGAGTAGCACAATGGCGTCGTTGTCCAGCTGGCGATGAATCGCTTCTTCATCAATACGACGGATACGGCCGCTGTGGCAGTAATCGACACCATCATCCACGCCCAGCGGCTGCGCGATAATGAAGTTACCGCTCACCACATTAATATGCGCGCCTTGCAGCGGCGTGTTGTTGAGGCTCATCGACAGACGCGCGGTGATATCCAGCTGTAAGCGGCCGGCGGCCTGCTTCACCAGCTCGAGCGATTGCGCATCGGTGACGCGTGTGTGTTTGTGGTAAATCGGTTCCAGCTGTTGCTGGGCCATGCTGGCATCAATCTGTGGACGCGCACCGTAGACCACCACTAAACGAATGCCGAGGCTATGCAGCAGACCGATATCATTGACGATGCTAGAGAAGTTCTCATGCTCGATGGCCTCGCCACCTAACATGATGACAAATGTCTTGTCGCGGTGGGTATTTATATAGGGAACGGTATGGCGAAAACCCTGAACCAGTTCTGTACTACGTTCCTTCACGGCAAAACCCTCTTTGCATTTTTATTCGTAATTTTCGTATTTTTATGCTGTTTTGCCCATTAATGCAAGCGCCGGGCCTGACGTTACTTTACGATTTTCCTGATGCAACACGCGCTAACAGACTGCATTATCTGGGTTTTCCGGCAAGACAAGACATTTCTCATCGAATAAAGTTTTCGCCTTCTTGCCATCAAGTGACGATTTTTTAGACATTACACAGCAGTTGGAGCGGCATGTCCGAAGCTTTCACACGACGACGATTATTACAGGGTGCAGGCGCACTATTGATGCTTAGCGTCACGCGCACCGGGCTGGCAGCCAGCCAGCATATTGTGGCGGTGCGCATCTGGCCATCATCGACGTATTCCCGCGTTACCCTGGAATCGAATGTTCCCCTCAAGTACAAGCAGTTCACGCTGAGTCATCCCGATCGCCTGGTTATTGATATCGAAAATATGCACATCAATCCGGTACTGAAAGGCGTGGATAAACTGGTGCGTGTGGATGATCCCTATATCAAAACGGCACGCGTTGGCCAGTTTGATGCCAACACGGTACGCCTTGTGCTGGAGTTGAAACGCAGCATCGCGCCGAAGACTTTCACCCTGGCGCCAGTGGCCGGTATCAAGCATCGTTTAGTGGTCGATCTCTATCCCAGCCAGCAGTCGCGGGAAGAGGATCCGCTACTGGCATTACTGCAGGATTACAATCAGGGCGATCTTGAACGCGATCAGCCGGTGCAGGCGGCGCTGCCGGGTAAAGCGGGGCGCGATCGACCCATTATCATCATGATCGATCCTGGCCATGGCGGAGAAGATCCGGGCGCGCATGGAAAATACAAAACGCGTGAGAAGGACATTGTGCTGAAGATTGGTCGCTATCTGAAGGCGCTAATCGATAAAGAGCGCAATATGAAAGCCTACATGACGCGTAATGAGGATGTGTTTATCCCGCTGCGCGTAAGGGTAGCGAAAGCACGTAAGCAGCGTGCGGATCTGTTTATCTCGATCCACGCCGATGCCTTTACCAGTCGGGCTGCGCGCGGCTCTTCAGTGTTTGCGCTCTCGACCAGCGGCGCTACTTCGGCGGCGGCGCGTTTCCTCGCGCAAACGCAAAATGAAGCCGATTTGATTGGCGGCGTCAGCATGAGCGGCGATCGTTATCTCGATCACACCATGTTCGATATGGTGCAGCGGCAAACCATTAGCGACAGCCTGAAGTTTGGCAAAGAAGTGCTATCGCGCATGGGGCACATCAATCACCTGCATAAGCGTACCGTTGATCAGGCCGGGTTTGCGGTACTGAAAGCGCCGGATATTCCCTCCATTCTGGTAGAAACCGCGTTTATCAGTAATGTAGAAGAGGAGCGCAAGCTGCGTACGCCGCGTTATCAACATCAGGTGGCGGAGGCGATTCTGCATGGCATTAAGGCGTATTTTGACAAGGGTGCGGCGCTGGCACATCGCTGAAGAGGGCGGCAGAAATGCCGCTTTTTGTCGGATGCCAGAAACAAAAAAACACCCGTTAAGGTGTTTAAATGATTGGTTGCGGGGGCCGGATTCGAACCGACGACCTTCGGGTTATGAGCCCGACGAGCTACCAGGCTGCTCCACCCCGCGTCCGTCTGTCGCATTAAGCGACTTTTCACATTGTATTCTTCTTAAGACAATTGGTTGCGGGGGCCGGATTTGAACCGACGACCTTCGGGTTATGAGCCCGACGAGCTACCAGGCTGCTCCACCCCGCGTCCGACTGACGCGTTACACGACACTTCACATTGTCTCTTCATTTAAGAAGAATTGGTTGCGGGGGCCGGATTTGAACCGACGACCTTCGGGTTATGAGCCCGACGAGCTACCAGGCTGCTCCACCCCGCGTCCGTGGATGCGCACTATACTCTGGACGCGCGGCGATGCAACCCCTTTTTGAGACAAAGCGCCAAATTTACAGTCAGTTGGTGAATAAACTCGCCATTGGATGGATTATTGTACAGATGTGAGCGTGGCGGCTTGTCGCAGATTTCAATCTTGCTGCCCCTTTGCTATCGTCGCCGGGCAAACAATCGATAAAAAGAGAAAGTTATGAAAGCACATTGGGCCAAATATGCACTGACGGGCGCTTTTTTCGCGCTGCTAGCGGGCTGTAGTTCTAAACCGACCGATCGCGGTCAGCAATATATAGATGGCAAGCTGGAGCAACCGCTTGGGCTGGTTAACCAACCGAATGCCAAAGGGCGTCCGGTGAACGGTAAGGACTTTAGCGATCAGGTGGTACAGATTCAAACCGCCTCTTCTGGTCTGTTCGGCCGCAACAACGGGACCTATAGTGCGATTCAAAACTGGCTGCTGTCTGGCGCTGATACTCGCCAGCTCAATCAGTTCGGCTTGAATGCCTATCAGATGGAAGGCACTGACAATTACGGCAACGTGCAGTTTACCGGTTACTACACGCCGGTGGTGGAAGCGCGTTATACCCGTCAGGGCGAATTCCAGTATCCGATTTACCGCATGCCACCGCGTACCCGCGGTCAGAAACTGCCGAGCCGCGCTTCTATCTATAATGGTGGACTGGATGACCGCTACATCATTGCTTATAGCAACTCGCTCATTGATAACTTCATGATGGATGTGCAGGGCAGCGGCTATGTCGATTTTGGTGATGGTCGGCCGCTGCGTTTCTTTGGCTACGGTGGCAAAAATGGCTGGGCCTATCACAGCGTCGGTAAAGAGCTGATCGATCGCGGTGAAGTGAAGCGCGAAGATATGTCGATGCAGGCGATTCGTCAGTGGGCGCAAGAGCATTCGCCGCAGGAAGTGCGTTCGGTGCTGGAAACTAACCAATCCTTTGTCTTCTTTAAGCCGGAAGAGTACGTGCCGGTACGCGGCGCCAGCGCAGTCCCGCTGATTGCCAAGGCATCAGTGGCGTCCGATCGTTCGCTGATTCCGGCGGGCACGGTATTGTTGGCGGAAGTGCCGCAGCTGAATGAGAAGGGCAAGTTCAACGGCAAATATGAGATGCGTTTGATGGTCGCGCTGGACGTGGGTGGCGCGATTAAAGGGCAGCACTTCGATATCTATCAAGGCGTTGGCCCGGATGCGGCGCATCTGGCGGGTTTCTACAACCATTATGGCCGCGTATGGGTGCTGAAAGCCGCGCCGGGCACCGGCCAGCCGGTGTTTAGCAACCCACAAAATGGCAACAACGGTTCGCTGCTGTTGGGTTCTAATTAATGTCCCGTTTTTTCGGAAAGGTTTGGTTATGACTGTGGTTAGCGACGCCTGGCGACAACGTTTTGGCGGCACGGCGCGTCTGTATGGGCAGGATGCGTTACAGCGTTTTGCCGACGCCCACTTTTGCGTAATTGGTATTGGCGGCGTGGGTTCATGGGCGGCGGAAGCGTTAGCGCGCACCGGCATTGGTAGAATCACCCTGATTGATATGGACGATGTCTGTATCACCAATACCAACCGCCAGATTCACGCGCTGCAGGGCAAAGTTGGTCAGGCGAAAACTGAAGTGATGGCAGAGCGGATGCGTGCCATCAATCCCGAATGCGAAGTGATTTGCATCGATGATTTCATCACGCCAGAAAATACCGCTGAGCTGTTGTCGGCAGGTTTTGACTATGTCATTGATGCGATTGATAGCGTGCGCCCTAAAGCGGCGTTGATTGCCTGGTGCCGGCGTAACAAGATCCCGCTGATCACCACCGGCGGCGCGGGCGGTCAGATCGATCCGACGCAGATCCAGGTGAGTGATTTGGCGAAAACCATTCAGGATCCGCTGGCGGCGAAACTGCGCGAAAGGTTGAAAGGCGATTTTGGCGTGGTGAAGAACAGCAAAGGAAAGCTCGGCATCGACTGCGTGTTTTCGACGGAAGCGCTGATGTATCCGCAGCCGGATGGCAGCGTGTGCACCTCACGCTCAACCGCCGAAGGCCCGAAACGCATGGATTGTGCCGCTGGTTTCGGTGCGGCCACCATGGTGACCGCTACCTTTGGGTTTGTTGCGGTCTCTCATGCGTTGAAGAAATTCCTCGCGAAGGCGGCGCGTCAAACGGCCTGAGTGTGCTGGCGCGCGGCGCGTTGTACGGCATCTGCCAGTGCCTGTAATCCGCTACTGCGTGATGCACTGAGCTGCGCGCGCAGACCTAAGGTATCAAACAACGCCAGCGGATCTTGCTCTAGCAAGTCGGCTGGCGTTTTGCCTTCCACTGCAGTCAATAACACCGCCAGCAAACCGCGCACGATGCGGCCTTCACTGTCGCCATAAAAGTGCAGCGTGCCGTTGTTCAGCAACTGGCTGCTTAGCCACACGCGATTCTCACAGCCGCTTAGCTCGATATCCGCTGTCTTTAATTCTTCCGCTAATGCGGGCAGCTGGCGGCTGAGTTGGATCAACTGACGATAGCGATCTTCCCATTGATGAAAATGGGTGAATTTTTCCGTCAGGCTAGCTTCGGTGATCAGATCGCCGAACGGATGCGGGGCGAGCAAGGTTGATGTCATTAGCTTATTCACTCAGTAAGTCGACGGCATGGTGCATGGCGCGCACCAGCGCATCCACGTCCTGCAAATTATTATAGGGGGCGAACGAGACGCGCAACGTACCGCTAACGCCGAGCGCCGCCATCAGCGGTTGTGCGCAGTGTTGTCCCGCGCGCAGTGCGATGCCTTGCTCGGCAAGCAGCGTGACGATATCGCTGTGATGAATACCGGCAATATCAAACGCGAGCAGACTGGCATTACCACAGCGGAAGCTGCGGAAGCCGGGTATTTCGCTCAACTGTTCTTCGGCCAGGCTCGCCAGCTGCTGACTCCACATTTCGGCTTTTTCGGCATGATGTTGCGCCAGCCATTCCAGTGCGGCACTCAAACCCACCACGCCGGCGACGTTTGGCGTGCCGGCCTCAAAACGCCAGGGCACCGGTTGCGGCGTGAAACCGTTAAAATCGACCTGCGTCAACATCTTGCCGCCGCCTTGCCACGGTTGCATAGCCTCCAGCAGTTCGGCTTTGCCATATAGCACGCCAATGCCCATCGGGCCATAAAGCTTGTGACCCGAAAACGCATAGAAATCGATATCCAGCGCCTGCACATCCTGCGGGCAATGCACCACGCCTTGCGCGCCATCGACCATCACTTTGGCACCAACGTCATGGGCCAGGCGGATCGCCAGGGCCAGATCCGGACAGCCGCCGGTGACGTTCGACATCTGGCCAACGGCCAGCAAGCGAGTACGCGCGTTAAGCAAGGCGGGCAATTGGGCGATATCGGGCAGGCGATCGGCACCCAATGGCCATTTCACCACTTTCGCACCGCTGGCCTGCGCCACCATCAGCCATGGTACTAAATTGGCATGATGTTCCGCTTCGCTAACCACAATCTCATCGCCCGCTTGTAGCCGTGGCGCCAGCCAACTATTGGCGACCAGATTAATGGCTTCGGTGGTGCCGCGCGTCCAGACAATTTGCCGGTCGTCTGCGGCGTTAAGCCAGCGCGCCACTAAACCGCGTGCCTGTTCATACTTTTCCGTCAGCGCACGTGCGGCGGCGAACTGGCTGCGATGCACGGTACCCGCGCTCAAGCTATAGAACTGGGCGGTCGCATCAATGACGGCTTGCGGCTTCAGCGCGGTGGCGGCGCTGTCGAGATAGATGCCGGCATCATTCAGCGCAGGAAACTGCTGGCGAAAGGCGGTAGGGGAAAAAAGGGTCATACTCAGCCTACTGTTAATAATGTTAGGACCAGGACGAAAGCTGGCCCGTTGCCTGGCAAAGCGTGAAAAGCGCGTTATGCTAATTAATGCAAGGTTTGAACCGAAACCCGCATAACGAATCGCGATTCCTGGTCGATTCTACTGGCGCTATCTTTAGTCGCGCCTGCGGGTGGTTTAATGCAATCAATCTGCAAGGAGATAGAAGATGAATAAACTCACCGCAGTGCTGGCCGTGTGCACCATGGCCTTTACCCTGGCCGCATGTTCAAGCAATTACGTGATGCACACTAACGATGGTCGCACCATTGTTGCGGATGGCAAACCTAAAGTTGATGACGAAACCGGTATGATCAGCTATCAGGATGCCAATGGCAACAAGCAGCAAATTAACCGCTCTGACGTCAAAGAGATGGTAGAGATGGGGCAGTAACTGAATAACGATTTCCGGGATTAGTTTTGTCGCGTCGTTGCAGCGACAGCTCGGAAGGGGACGCACAAGGATGTGTGGCATAAAAAAAAGCACCGCAATGAGCGGTGCCATTTAAAATCACTATGGACAGACAGGGTAAATCTACAGGAATTAAAAGCTTGATCTGCAAGCGTCAGATCAAAATGCAAACACAACATCACGACCACAAGCCAAAAGCTCTCCAAAAGTCTGCGATCTCTCGCACGTTTCTAGAAATCTTTTCGTTCCGGCTCAGGAAGTGCGGCAACTATAGGTATTTGCTGGAGCTTCCTCAACGGACAAATTATAATGTCTCGGATTAAAAAAACTAATACGTAGCGACTTTGTATAAGTTGAAGTATTACCTTGTCAATCCGGATACGGAAAACCATGTCAAAACGCCTTCCGCCGCTAAATGCTTTACGCGTCTTCGATGCTGCTGCCCGTCATTTAAGCTTCACCAAAGCCGCTGAAGAGCTGTTTGTTACCCAGGCTGCTGTCAGCCATCAGATAAAATCTCTGGAAGATTTCCTTGGTTTAAAGCTGTTTCGCCGGAGGAATCGTTCGCTTTTACTGACGGAAGAAGGTCAAAGCTACTATTTAGATATCAAGGAGATTTTCTCCGCCATCAATGATGCGACGCGCAAGCTACAGGCGCGCAGCGCTAAAGGTGCGTTAACCGTCAGTTTGCTGCCGAGTTTTGCGATTCAGTGGCTGGTTCCACGTCTTTCCAGCTTTAATATGGCTTATCCGGGCATCGACGTGCGTATTCAGGCGGTAGACCGTGATGAAGAGAAATTGGCCGACGATGTCGACGTGGCGATTTTCTACGGTCGCGGTAATTGGCCGGGCCTGCGCGTGGAAAAGTTGTACGCGGAATATTTACTGCCGGTCTGCTCACCGATGCTGCTTACGGGCGATCATCCGCTCAAATCGCCTGCCGATTTAGCGCACTGTACACTGCTGCATGATGCGTCGCGCCGCGACTGGCAATCCTATATTCGTCAGCTCGGTTTGCAGCATATCAATGTGCAGCAGGGACCGATTTTCAGCCACAGCGCGATGGTGTTGCAGGCGGCGATTCATGGTCAGGGCGTGGCGCTGGCCAATAATGTGATGGCGCAGAGTGAAATCGAAGCCGGGCGTCTGGTGTGTCCTTTTAATGACGTCTTAGTCAGTAAAAATGCTTTTTATCTGGTTTGTCATGACAGTCAGGCAGAACTGGGTAAAATAGCCGCCTTTCGCCAGTGGATCCTGGAAAAAGCGGCCAATGAACAAGAAAAATTCCGTTTTCGCTACGATCACTAATGCGTTAATGGCTGCACAGTGATGTGCGCATTACCTTGAGGATTCTTTTGATGTCCAGTCGTGCCATGTTCGTTTTTGCCGCCATTAGTGGATTTCTGCTGGTGGCGTTTGGTGCTTTCGGGGCGCATGTGCTGAGCAAATCACTCGGCCCAGCTGAAATGGCGTGGGTGCACACCGGCCTCGAATATCAGGCGTATCACACGCTGGCGGTGATCGGCCTGGGTGCCGCCATGCTGCGCCGCGCCAATATCTGGTTTTACTGGAGTAGCGCTGCGATGGCGCTCGGTACCGTGTTGTTCAGTGGCAGCCTGTATTGTCTGGCGCTGTCGCACATGAAGTTTTGGGTTTTTGTTACGCCAGTGGGCGGCTTGTGCTTCCTTATTGGCTGGTTCTTGATGTTGATTGGCGCACTGCGTCTGAAACGAAAGGCAGATCGCCATGAATAAAGTTTTACTCTATTGCCGTCCGGGATTTGAGAAAGAGTGCGCGGCGGAAATCAGTGCCAAAGCCGCTGAGCGTGAGATTTACGGCTTTCCACGCGTAAAAGATGACTCGGGTTACGTGCTGTATGAATGCTATCAGCAGGAAGATGCAGAGAAGCTGATCCAAACGCTGCCGTTTGCCGAGCTTATTTTTGCACGCCAGATGCTGGTAGTCGGTGAACTGCTGCGCGATTTGCCGCAGGAAGATCGCATCACTCCGATTGTCGGCATGCTGACCGGTGTAGTGGAAAAGGGCGGCGAACTGCGGGTTGAAGTGCCGGACACCAACGAAGCGAAAGAGCTCACCAAGTTCTGTCGCAAATTAACCGTGCCGCTGCGTGCCAGCCTACGTGAAAGCAAAATCCTGCTGAATTACGAAACGCCCAAGCGTCCTGTAGTGCATGTCTTCTTTATTGCGCCAGGCACCTGCTATGTTGGCTATTCGCTGCCGGAAAACAACTCGCCGTTCTATATGGGGATTCCGCGCCTGAAGTTTCCTTCTGATGCGCCGAGCCGTTCCACGCTTAAACTTGAAGAGGCGTTTCACGTGTTTGTGCCTGCCGATGAGTGGGATGAGCGCTTGGCCAGCGGCATGTACGCCGTCGATCTCGGCGCTTGTCCGGGCGGTTGGACGTATCAACTGGTGAAACGCAGCATGTGGGTGTTTGCGGTGGATAACGGCCCGATGGCGCCAAGTCTGATGGACACTGGGCAAGTCACGCACTGCCGTGAAGATGGATTTAAATTCCGTCCGCCGCGCACCAACATCAGCTGGCTGGTGTGCGACATGGTAGAAAAACCGGTGCGCGTAGCGAGCCTGATGTCTGAATGGCTGGTGAATGGCTGGTGCCGCGAAGCCATCTTCAACCTCAAGTTGCCAATGAAGAAGCGCTATGAAGAGGTCACGCAGAACCTGAAAATGATTGACGATGCACTGAAAGCGCAGGGCATTAATGCGCAAATTCAGGCGCGCCAGTTGTATCACGACCGTGAAGAAGTCACCGTTCACGTACGACGGCTCTGGGCGGCTGTAGGCGGCCGTCGCGACGAGCGCTAATCCGCCGTCATACTTTGCGCTACAGCGGCGTTGGCTGCGCGCACTCACCCCGGTCACTTACTTGTGTAAGCTCCCGGGGATTCGTTTGCTTGCCGCCTTGCTGTAGCACAAATTATTTTGGCGGATGCCTGCCGCCGTCAGACTTTGCACTACGGCTGCGTTGCTCGCCCCGGTCACATACTGATGTATGCTCCCGGGGACTCGCGCGCTTGCCGCCTTGCTGTAGTGCAAATTATTTTGGCGGATATGTTTGAACAGGCCGCATTGTTTTTATGCATATCTTATAAACGGTTCAAAACCGTTGTAAGGTCGCCATTAATGGCGACCGCTATTTAGCGTTATATCTCAGCGTGTTAAGATTGCCCTGCAACACTAAATCTCGTTTTAACGTCGAGACTTTACGACAAATTTCTGCCATTTCCCGCTGTTCCTGCAATTTTCCCTGCCACTTACTCGGCACGTGATCCCATTGCTGGTAGATCGCGTCAAGTGAGCCAAACTGCATTAGCAATTCACGGGCGCTTTTGGGTCCAATGCCTGGCACGCCGGGGATTTTACTGCTGCTGATACCACATAATCCCCAGTAATCGGGTAACTGTGCAGGCGAGACGCCGAACTCCTGTTCGATAAAGGGCACATCCAGCCAGCGTTTCTGGAAATAGTCGCGAATGCGAATATTCGGTGCCAGCAACTGGCAATAGCCTTTATCAGTGGACACAATCGTTGCCTGATGACCGGCATCCGCCATTTTTACTGCCAGCGTGGCAGCAAGATCGTCGGCTTCGTCTAAATCCGCTACCCAGCAGCTGACGCCCGCAGCGTGAAATGCAGCCTGCAGTGCCGGCATCTCCCGCTGTAAATCTTCCGGCATCGGCGGGCGACCGGCTTTGTAATCTGGCAGGAGTTGATGGCGCCAACCCGGCTGACGTTCATGGCTATCAAAAACTGCCACCACGTGCGTGGGCTGAGTATGGCCTAATAACTGATGCAAGGCGGCAACGCAGCTGTCACGGCACGGCGAGCCCTGAACGGCGTGCAGGCGGCGGATCAGGTTAAGCGCATCAATGATAAGAAGATGAAACGACATAGCGATAGCGGCAGCCCGCAGGCTGCCTTCCTGATGAGTTATTTGATGATTTCGTAGCAGGGCGTGTAAGCGCTGCCCGGCAGCTTCATACGCTGCTGCGCAACAAAGCCCTGCAGCAGTTCGTCCATACGGTGCATCAGATTGGCGTCGCCATGCAGTTTATACGGGCCTTTTTCGCGAATTTCACGAATCCCAATCTCCTTAACGTTTCCGGCCACAATGCCAGAGAAGGCGCGACGCAGATCGGCCGCCAACAGTTCGGCGGGCTGATCCGGGAACAACTTCAGGTTAGCCATATTCTCGTGCGTGGGCAGGAAGGGAACCTGTAATTCCGGTGCAATACGAATCGACCAGTTGAAGCTATACGCATCGCCGGTTTCGCGACGATATTCCTTCACCTGCGGCATGGCTTTTTTCATCAGACGCGCGACTTCAGCGGCGTCATCAATGATGATTTTGTAGTGCTTACGTGCTGCTTCGCCCAACGTGTTAACAATAAAATCATCCAGCACACGGAAGTAATCGGCGCTCTCTTTGGGGCCGGTCAGAATCAGGGGCAAAACCTGCTCACTGTTGTGCGGGTTCATCAGAATACCCAGCAAATACAAGAACTCTTCTGCCGTGCCGACGCCGCCAGGGAAGATCACAATACCGTGAGCCATACGCACAAAAGCTTCGAGACGTTTTTCGATATCCGGCATGATGATCAGCTCATTAACCAGCGGATTCGGTGGCTCCGCGGCGATGATCGACGGTTCAGTCAGGCCGATAAAACGGCTGTCGTGATAGCGCTGCTGCGCATGACCAACAGCAGCACCTTTCATTGGCGCTTCCATCACACCTGGCCCGCAGCCGGTACAGATGTTGAGTTCACGCAGGCCCATTTGGGTGCCGACGTTACGGCAATATTGATATTCCACCGTATTAATTGAGTGGCCGCCCCAGCACACCACGGTATTCGGGTACTCGCCAATATGAAGTGCGCGCGCGTTGCGCAGTATCGAAAAAACCTGGTTGGTGATGTGCGCGGAGTCTTCGGTATCTTCAGGCTGGAAACGTTCAATCGCTGAAAGATGGCCATTCACAAACAGAATATCGCGCAGCACCGCAAACAAGTTGGCCTGCAGCGAGCGGATAATGCGGCCGTCAACAAAGGCTTCTTCCGGCGGGTTGATGAGCTCCAGCTTTACGCCGCGCTCACGGCGTAACACGTTGATATCAAAATTTTCGAAGCGCGAAAGCAGTTCATGACTGCTGTCGGTCTGGCTACCGGAATTGAGCACCGCCAGCGAACAGTTACGAAACAGCTGATAAAGGTCGCTGCTGGCCGTGCGCTTCAGCATGTCGACTTCTAATTGGGAGAGCAAATCCATCGAGCCAAGCGGGCTGATATGTGTAATCAAGAGAACTCCTTTACACGCAAATGCGTGACTGATGACGCTGCGCTTAACGTATTGAGCGCAGAGACGAAAATCCCTGGTCGCGCATGCTGTGACGATCGCGCCTTCAACAGAGTAACGTTGTCCGCCGTGGATGCTCAAGAGGAACCGCGCATCCATGCAGCGGCCTGCGAGGCGTCTCGCAATCTGTTACTGGCGCACCAGGCGGGAATATCCCGGCGAGAAGGGCACGTTGCTACGCCATGGGTTGATATCAAGACCGCCACGGCGGGTATAGCGCGCGTAGACCGTTAGCGACTCTGGCTGACAAAAGCGCTGAACGTCGTTGAAAATGCGTTCAACGCACTGCTCGTGAAACTCATTGTGCTGGCGGAAAGAGATCAGGTATCGCAGTAACGCTTCACGATCGATACGCGGGCCTTTATAGCGAATCATCACTGAACCCCAGTCGGGTTGATTGGTGATTAAACAGTTGGATTTCAGCAAATGGCTGACCAGCGTTTCCTCAACCATCTCACGACCCGCAGCCTGCGCCAGGTAATCCGCATTGAAGGCGTAATCGTGAATCTCAATATCCTGTTCATCAATCACTTCACCGCTGAAGTGACCGATCGGCTGTCCTTCGACTTCGCTGAGACGGAACAGCGCCACGGTGACGTGGCCATTGGCGCAGGCGCTGAGGTCGCGCTCCAGCGTCTGGCGCACTTCGCCCCAGTCGGCGAAAACGGTCTGATTAAAACTGTTAAGATAAAGCTTAAAGCTCTTTGACTCGATAAGGTTTTGGCTGTCGGCGCGAAGTACCACTTCACCAACGGCTACCTGCGGTACGCCTTTGCTGTTGAGCCAGGAAAGTTCGTACAACGTCCAGATATCAGCGCCGGAAAAGGGCAGATTGTCTGGATAGAGCCCAAGCGGCTCACGGTTCAGGCTGCGCGGCACCGATTGCAACAGCGTGCTATCGTAGCGATCGACATAAGCCGTGGGCTTACCTAAGGTCAGGCCGCTTAATGCCTGGTCCCGGTTTTCAGAAGACATAACGGTTACCACTGAATTTCATCAAAGTGGCTAAGTGTAACCCATCACCGACGAGAATATGAATGATGCAGCAAACCGCAGAGGCTCTGCGCGAGTTTACCGCCCGCTATGTTCAACATTGGCAGCAGCAAACCGGACATTTTCCGACCAGCGCCGATCTGCTTGGCGTACCATCAGACTGCATTATTAGCACCCTGGATGACCGTGTATTATGGCAGCCGCAGCCGTTTACATTGCCCGCCACGCTTGAGGCAGTGGAGCGCGCGCTGGATATTCAGCTGCAGCCCGAAATCACCGCCTTTTACACCGCGCAATTTGCTGGCGACATGATGGCAACCTTTGAGCAGCGACCACTTTGCTTGCTGCAGGTCTGGAGTGAAGCCGATTTTACCCGCCTGCAGGAGAACCTGATTGGTCATCTGGTGATGAAGCGCCGCTTAAGACAAGCTCCGACCTTATTTATAGCAACGACCGACTCTGATAATGAGGTCGTTGCGCTATGTAATCTTACCGGCGAAGTAATTATTGAGGAGCCCGGTACTAAAAAGCGTGAAGTACTGGCCACTTCCGTTAAGACATTTCTCAATGCTTTACAACCGGTTAGTGGCTGAGTTGCAGATTTTTCGCCTGTGCTCTGTGAGAGATCTCTCACGCGATGTGTGAGAGATCGCCAGATCATTTCGCAGGCATCTGCACGTCGCTAATGTAAAAATATTGTGAATCATGAACTTATGGCATCATTCTGAAAATTAAGACCAGGCTTAATCCATTAATGCTTCTTACTGGCTTGTTATTGCGATGGTTTCTGAGAGAATAGTCACCACTGGCAGGATGCTGGGGATTAAGAGATGTTCAGGAGAACATCAGCCACGAGGCGGGAACGTAACGGAATTTACGGCACACGGAAGGCTTCAGGAAGAAGCAGGACACTCAGGATTGAGTTAAGGGACACCTCCAGGATGGAGAATGAGAGCCACGCGGAATGTGGCGGGCCAGGACGCTAAGGATTAATGTCACGATGACAAGCGATGGAAAGCGCAGGAACAGTTGTCATGGATGAGCAGGGAGCACAGCTGTGGCGGGAATGCTGCGAACGAAAACCGGGAGCACTGTAATCACAGTGCTCCCTTTTTTTATGCTTTTTTGCGCAAGGCGTGACTGATGATATGCTTGCCGCCCATTTTTGCTCTGGAGGTGGCGCATGTCGTCGCAAATGATTATTCAGCGTCTGCAGCAGGTCGAGGCGGTAATGCGCGAACACGACCATTGGCAGGCACAAGCGCCTGAGGCGAGCGCCTTCGCCAGCACCGAACCTTTCTGTCTTGATACCATGGAGCCGTTGCAATGGCTGCAATGGGTTTTGATGCCACGTTTTTACGCGCTGCTTGAGAGCGGTGCGCCGTTACCGCAAAATTTCGCTATCGCACCCTATTATGAAGTGGCATTGCCAGCCGACACGCCGGGTTATGCGGCGTTATTGCTGACAATCAACCACTTTGATGCGCTCTTCCAGGAACCCTCCGCCTGATGCTCGAAATCCTCTATCAAGATGAATGGCTGGTCGCCGTGAATAAACCGGCCGGTTGGCTGGTGCATCGCAGTTGGCTCGATCGCAACGAGAAAGTGGTGGTGATGCAAACGGTGCGCGACCAGATTGGCCAGCACGTTTTCACCGTGCATCGTCTCGATCGTCCAACCTCTGGCGTGCTGCTGATGGGATTATCGAGCGAAGTCGCGCATTTGCTGGCACAGCAGTTTGAGCAACACCAGATGCAGAAAACCTATCACGCGGTGCTGCGTGGCTGGCTGGAAGGCGGCGCAACGCTCGATTATCCGCTGGTGGAAGAGCTGGACAAGATTGCCGACAAATTCGCCACGCAAGAACCTGTGGCACAACCGGCGGTAACGGATTATCAGGCGCTGGCACATGTTGAAATGCCGGTAGCCATCAGTCGTTATAACACCGCACGCTATACGTTGGTGGAGATGGCGCCGCACACCGGCCGCAAACACCAGCTGCGCCGCCATATGGTGCATTTGCGTCATCCGATTATCGGCGATAGCGCGCATGGCGATCTCCGGCAGAATCGCGGCGCGGCGGCGCATTTTGGGCTTAATCGCTTGATGCTGCATGCCAGCGCGTTGAGCTTCACGCATCCGGTAACCGGCGAGCCGTTAGTGATTCGCGCGGGATTGGATCGCGTCTGGCAGCAGATGCTGCAGCAGTTTGGCTGGCAGGATCAGATCCCTGATGTTCCCAGGGTTGAGTTTGCCATTGATGCAGTCCAGGATAATCCAACAGAATAAAGGAGCGGCAAGATGGCAAAGATTGGCATTTTTACAGGTACGGTTTACGGCAATGCGCTGCTGGTGGCTGAAGAAGCACAGACGGTGCTGGAAGAGCAGGGCCACGAGGTACAGGTATTTGAAGATCCGTCGCTGGCGGATTGGCAGGCATACAGCAAAGATGTGGTGCTGATTGTGACTTCAACAACTGGCCAGGGTGATTTTCCGGACAACATTGCCCGCCTGTATGTCGCGGTACGTGATGATCTCGGTTATCAGCCCGAGTTGCGCTATGGCGTGATTGGTCTGGGTGACAGCAGCTATGACAATTTCTGCGGTGCCGGTAAAACCTTCGATGTCACCTTGCAGGATCAAAGCGCCAAGCGTGTTGGAGAGATGTTGCTGGTGGATGCGACGGAAAATCCTGAACCAGAATCGGTGACTTCGCCGTGGGTGGAGAGCTGGGGTAAGTTGCTGTAATTGCTTTGCCCTCACCCTAACCCTCTCCCGCAAGCGGGAGAGGGAATGTTTAGCCAGGTCATCCTGCTTACACGAAGCACTTTATCTTCAGCTCGCATGAAGCACTTAATCGACTGCACGCACGAAACGGCTCCCTCGCCCGCTTGCGGGAGAGGGCTGGGGTGAGGGCAATCACGTCACCGGCGCAGGATTAAACACCGCCAGCTGATTGCGAATTCCCCATCGATCCGACCAGGTCTGCTTGCGTCCGCTGGCAATATCCAGAATCAACTCAAACAATCTCCAGCCCACCTGCTCAATGCTCTCTTCGCCCGTGGCAATGGTTCCGGCATTGATATCCATCAAATCATGCCAGCGTTCGGCCAGCGCATTGCGCGTTGCCATCTTAATCACTGGAATCGCTGCCAAACCGTAAGGCGTGCCGCGCCCGGTAGTAAACACCTGCAAGGTAATGCCCGATGCCATCTGCTGGGTACCGCACACAAAATCGCTGGCGGGCGTCGCGGCATAAATCAGCCCACGTTGGGTTGGACGTTGGCCAGGCGACAACACTTCGACGATCGGACTGCGTCCCGATTTGGCAATCGAGCCCAGCGCTTTTTCTACCACGTTTGCCAGCCCACCTTTTTTATTACCCGGTGAGGGATTCGCGCTGCGATCGGTTTGGCCCTGGCTGAGGTAATCGTCATACCACGCCATCTCTTCCAGCAGCCGTTTACCCACGGCTTCATCCACCACACGTGGTGTCAGCAGATGAATGGCATCACGCACTTCAGTCACTTCAGAGAACATCACCGTTGCGCCGCAGCGCACCAGCAGATCGGAAGCAAAGCCCACGGCAGGATTCGCCGTCACACCCGAGAAGGCATCGCTGCCGCCGCACTGCGTGCCGATCACCAGATCGGACGCCGGGCAGGTTTCCCGCTGGCGTAGATTGAGCTTTTTCAGATGGCGTTCGGCGACCTGCAGGATTTCATCCACCATCGCACCGAATCCCACCAGACGCTCATCTTGCAGTCGCACAATGTCGTTATCATCGAGCGAAATGGCCTGTACGTCCGGCGTGCCGGTCAGCAGACGCTCCGGTTGTAATTTCTCGCAGCCGAGGCTGACGATCATCACTTCGCCGCCAAAATTGGGATTGAGCGCGAGATTATGAATGGTACGAATCGGCACCACCGCGGCAGGCGCATTGATCGCTACCCCGCAGCCATAGAGATGATTCAGCGCCACCACGCCATCGACATTGGGATAACGCGGCAGCAAATCTCGTTCGATGATCTGCACCACATAATCCACTACGCCAGCCACGCAATGAACGCTGGTAGTAATACCGAGCAGGTTGCGTGTTCCTACGCTGCCATCGGCGTTGCGATAACCTTCAAAGGTATAACCCTCCAGCGCTGGCAGTGCGGGCGGCACATTGTTTGCCAGCGGCAAACTGTTAAGCGGCGGCGCTTCGGGTAGCGCCACCAGCGACTCTTCAATCCAGCTGCCTTGCGCAATCGGGCGCAACGCGTAGCCAATCACTTCACCGTAACGCAGGATCGCGCCATCTTGCGGGATATCGCGAAGTGCAACTTTATGCCCCTGCGGCACATGTTCGGTTAGCTGCAGTCCGTCGTCGAAACGCGTGCCGGACGGCAATCCCTGATTATTGACCACTATCGCCACGTTATCGGCATCGTGCACTTTGATATAGAGCGGTTTTTCTGTCAGAGGACGGTTCATTGCTCACCTTCCAGTTCGTCGCACTGTACATGGCAGCGCGGTTTAAATGTGTTCATCACGTCATCGTATTTTGCCAGCCTCAGTATATGCAGGGGTATTTGCGTAACGCATTGTGCAAATGACTGGCTTTAAGGGGTTTTATGTCGGCAATTTGGTTCGTTTAACCAAACACAAGAGAAGGGACTCACAAAGTGCAGTCGGCCTGTACGTTTACCAGGCAAAACACGGCTGCAAAAAACGGTTCCGTGAGCCACCCCGCAGCGTTATGTGCAAATGCCATAAAAACAGTGTCAATCTCCCTTAATCCTCATGCTTTCTTCCAGTGTTTCGCCTCAAGGCTGTTCCTATACTGATTCTCGTTCTTCAACGTTAGGTTATTCGTCACGACGCATCATCGTATTGCCAAAATAAAAATCGCCGTGTTTAACCCAACTTCTCTCTGATACCCAACGCGATGTGTATGCAGTCAGAGCGAATGTAGCTCGCGCTATATTTCAGGAGTGCATCATGAATAGTTTTAGCCAGACAGCGGAAGCGGTGCAGAAACGCACCAATGCCCGTTACTGGATTGTGGTGATGTTATTTATCGTCACCTCATTCAACTACGGTGACCGCGCCACCATTTCGATTGCCGGTTCGGCGATGTCCAAAGATATCGGCCTCGATTCGGTCGGACTGGGCTATATCTTCTCCGCCTTCTCGTGGGCATACGTGATTGGTCAGATTCCAGGTGGTTGGCTGCTTGACCGCTTTGGCTCCAAACGCGTCTATTTCTGGAGCATCTTTACCTGGTCGCTGTTCACCTTGCTGCAAGGCTTCGTCGACGTGTTCAGCGGCTTCGGCATCATCGTTTCGTTGTTTATGCTGCGTTTCCTGGTCGGTTTGGCCGAGGCGCCATCCTTCCCCGGCAACAGCCGCATTGTAGCTGCCTGGTTCCCAGCGCAGGAGCGCGGTACGGCCGTGGCGATCTTCAACTCGGCGCAATACTTCGCCACAGTGATCTTCGCGCCGATCATGGGGTGGCTGGTCTCTGAAGTGGGCTGGGCGCACGTGTTCTGGTTCATGGGGGGATTGGGCATCATCCTCAGCTTTATCTGGCTGAAAGTGATCCACGATCCCACCGATCACCCGGGCGTGAACAAAGCCGAACTGGAGTACATGGAGCAGGGCGGTGCGCTGATCAACATGGACGCCAAAAAAGACGATCGCAAAGTCAGCTGGAGCGAGAAGTGGTTCCAGATTAAACAGCTGCTGACCTCACGCATGATGCTGGGCATCTACCTCGGCCAGTACTGTGTCAACGCCTTAACCTACTTCTTTATTACCTGGTTCCCGGTCTATCTGGTGCAGGCGCGCGGCATGTCGATTTTGAAAGCCGGCTTTATTGCTTCGATTCCGGCGGTGTGCGGCTTCCTTGGTGGCGTGTTGGGCGGGGTAATTTCCGATTACCTGATGCGTAAAACCGGCTCGCTGAATATCGCGCGCAAAACGCCGATTGTGCTCGGCATGCTGCTCTCCATATCGATGGTGATGTGTAACTACACCGACACCGAATGGGTAGTGGTGTTCTTCATGGCGCTGGCGTTCTTCGGTAAAGGCATTGGTGCGCTGGGTTGGGCAGTAATGGCGGATACCGCACCGAAAGAGATCAGCGGCCTGAGCGGCGGTCTGTTCAACATGTTCGGTAACTTCTCCGGCATCGTCACGCCGATTGCCATCGGTTACATCATCGCCACCAGCGGATCGTTTGAAGGCGCGCTGGTTTATGTCGGTATCCATGCCTTTGTCGCCGCCTTTAGCTTCCTGGTGATTGCGGGCGATATTAAGCGCGTCGAACTGAAAACCAGGCCATAAGGACGGAATATGACTACGCAAAGTACGCCGGTCATCACCGAAATGCAGGTGATTCCGGTTGCCGGTTACGACAGCATGCTGCTCAACATCGGTGGCGCGCACAGCGCCTGCTTCACCCGCAATATCGTGGTGCTCACCGACAGCGCCGGACACACTGGCGTGGGGGAAGCGCCGGGCGGCGAAACCATCTACCAAACCCTGGTCGAGGCGATTCCGCAGGTTAAAGGCCAGCAGGTGGCCCGCATGAACCGTCTGGTGCAGCAGGTGCACAAAGGCAATCAGTCGGCGGATTTCGATACCTTCGGCAAAGGCGCCTGGACCTTCGAACTGCGCGTCAATGCCGTCGCGGCGCTAGAGGCGGCACTGCTCGATTTGCTCGGTCAATGCCTTGGCGTGCCGGTGGCGGAACTGCTCGGTCCGGGGCAGCAGCGCGATGAAGTGACGGTGCTCGGTTATCTGTTCTATCTCGGCGATCGCCGTAAAACCGACTTACCGTATCTGACCGGCGAAGGTGCCAGCCACGATTGGTATCACTTACGCCATCAGGAAGCGCTGACGCCAGAATCCGTGGTGCGTCTGGCGGAAGCAGCACAGGACAAATACGGCTTTAAAGATTTCAAACTCAAAGGCGGCGTGCTGCCCGGTGAACAGGAGATCGAATCGGCGGCGGCGTTGAAAAAGCGCTTCCCCGATGCGCGCATCACCGTTGATCCCAACGGTGCCTGGACGCTCGACGAAGCGATTCGCTTATGTAAGGGCATGGGCGATGTGCTGACCTACGCCGAAGATCCGTGCGGTGCCGAGCAAGGCTACTCCGGTCGCGAAGTGATGGCTGAATTCCGCCGCGCCACCGGCTTGCCGGTGGCAACCAATATGATCGCCACCAACTGGCGCGAGATGAACCACGCGGTAATGCTCAACTCGGTCGATATCCCGCTGGCCGATCCACACTTCTGGACGCTGAGCGGTGCGGTGCGCGTGGCGCAGCTGTGCGATGACTGGGGCTTAACCTGGGGATGCCACTCCAACAACCACTTCGATATTTCGCTGGCGATGTTCACCCACGTGGGTGCGGCTGCGCCCGGCAAACCGACCGCCATTGATACCCACTGGATTTGGCAGGAAGGCGATCAGCGTCTGACCAAAGAGCCGCTGCAAATCCGCAACGGCAAAATCGCCGTGCCGGATAAGCCAGGTCTCGGGGTTGAGCTGGATTGGGATCGTCTGCATCAGGCCAATGCTTTGTACAAATCGCTGCCAGCTGGCGCGCGTAATGACGCCACCGCTATGCAGTATCTGGTTCCCAATTGGTCATTCGACCGCAAGCGTCCGGCCTTCGGTCGCGGCTAAGTCAAAGGAGCAGGAAATGAGTCAGACACCGAAAATTACAGCGCTGCAGGTCATTCCGGTGGCCGGTTACGACAGCATGTTACTTAACCTGAGCGGCGCACATTCGCCCTTTTTCACCCGTAATATCGTCATTATTAAAGACAATGCCGGACATACCGGCGTGGGTGAGATTCCAGGCGGCGAAAAAATTCGTCAGACATTGGAAGATGCGGCGGCGCTGGTGGTGCAGAAAACCGTTGGCGAATACAAAAATATCCTCAATCTGGTGCGCAGCACCTTTGCTGACCGCGACGCCAGCGGCCGCGGCAATCAAACCTTTGATCTGCGTACCACCATTCATGTGGTAACCGGCATTGAAGCGGCACTGCTCGATCTGCTGGGCCAGCATTTAGGTGTCAACGTTGCATCACTGCTTGGCGATGGCCAGCAGCGCGATCGCGTTGAGATGCTGGGCTACCTGTTCTACGTCGGCGATCGCAAGAAAACCGCGTTGCCGTATCAGAGCCAGGAAAATGACAAATGCGATTGGTATCGTCTGCGCCATGAAGAGGCGTTAACGCCGGAAACGGTGGTGCGTCTGGCGGAAGCGGCCTACGAAAAATATGGCTTTAACGATTTCAAACTGAAAGGCGGCGTGCTGCGCGGTGGCGAAGAGGCTGAAGCGGTAACGGCGCTGGCGAAGCGTTTCCCGCAGGCGCGCGTAACGCTCGATCCCAACGGTGCCTGGTCACTGAACGAAGCGATTCTGCTCGGCAAGCAGCTGAAAGGCGTGCTGGCCTATGCGGAAGATCCATGCGGTGCTGAGCAGGGCTATTCCGGTCGCGAAGTGATGGCTGAATTCCGCCGCGCCACCGGCATGCCGACCGCCACCAATATGATTGCTACCGACTGGCGTCAGATGGGCCACACGCTGTCGTTGCAATCGGTCGATATTCCGCTGGCGGATCCACACTTCTGGACGATGCAGGGCTCAGTGCGCGTGGCGCAGATGTGCCATGACTTCGGCCTGACATGGGGCTCGCACTCTAACAATCACTTCGATATCTCCCTCGCGATGTTCACGCATGTGGCCGCTGCCGCGCCGGGTGCGATTACCGCTATCGACACGCACTGGATTTGGCAGGAAGGCAATCAGCGTCTGACGAAAGAGCCGTTCCAGATTAAAGGCGGCATGGTGCAAGTGCCGCAGAAACCGGGGCTTGGCGTCGAACTGGATATGGATCAGGTGATGCAGGCCAACGCGCTGTATCAGCAACACGGTTTAGGCGCGCGCGATGATGCGCAGGCCATGCAGTTCCTCGTACCGAACTGGACCTTTGATAACAAACGTCCGTGCCTGGTGCGCTAACTTTTCCGGCTCCCCGCGCGGGAGCCTGCTGTAACCGACAGGAGTGAAGACAATGAGCAATGCCTGGCCGAACAATTTTCGTCGCCGTTTGCTGGCAGGAGAAACCCTGATTGGCAGTTGGTGTGCGCTGGCTAATCCACTGACCACCGAAGTGCTGGGCCTGGCGGGCTTTGACTGGCTGGTGCTGGATGGCGAACACGCGCCGAACGATATCACCACCTTTGTGCCGCAGCTGATGGCGCTGAAGGGCAGCCACAGTGCGCCGGTAGTGCGTCCGCCGTGCAACGAACCGATCATCATCAAACGTCTGCTGGATATCGGCTTCTACAACTTCCTGGTGCCGTTTGTGGAAACCGAGGAGGAGGCGATTCGCGCGGTTGCCTCAACCCGTTATCCGCCAGCTGGGATTCGCGGTGTCTCGGTTTCGCATCGCAGCAACATGTACGGCACGCTGCCTGACTACAACAGCACCATCAACGACAACATCACCGTTCTGGTGCAGATCGAAACCCAGCAGGCGGTGGACAACATTGATGCCATCGCTGCGGTAGATGGCGTTGATGGCATTTTCGTCGGGCCAGGCGATCTGTCAGCGGCGCTGGGCTATCTCGGCCAGCCAGCGCATCCCGAAGTATTGAAAGTGATTAAACACGTGTTTGAACGCGCGAAAGCCGCGGGTAAACCGAGCGGCATTCTGGCGCCGGTTGAAGCCGATGCGCGTCGCTACCTTGAGTGGGGCGCCAGCTTTGTGGCGGTCGGCAGCGATCTGGGTGTTTTCCGCAATGCCACGCAGGCGCTGTGTGACAAATTCAAAAAATAACTGACGTAGGGGAAAGGCAATGAAAATTGGATTTATCGGCCTCGGTATCATGGGCAAACCGATGAGTAAAAACCTGGTGAAAGCCGGTTATTCGCTGGTGGTGCGTGACCACAATGCCAGCAACGAAGCAGAGTTAGTTGAGCTGGGCGCTACCGTGGCGAAAAGCGCTAAAGAGGTGGCTGAGCAGGTTGACGTGGTAATTACCATGGTGCCGAACTCGCCGCAGGTAAAAGAGGCCTGCCTGGGCGCCAACGGCATCATTGAGGGCGCAAAGCCAGGCCTGATTGTCATCGATATGAGCTCTATCGCGCCGTTAGCCAGCCGTGAAGTGCACGATGCGCTGGCAGCCAAAGGCATCAAAATGCTCGATGCACCGGTAAGCGGCGGCGAGCCGAAGGCGATTGAGGGTACCTTGTCGGTGATGGTCGGCGGCGATAAAGCGGTGTTTGATCAGTGCTACGACATCATGAAAGCGATGGCGGGTTCGGTGGTACATACCGGCGATATCGGCGCGGGCAACGTCACCAAACTGGCGAACCAGGTGATTGTGGCGCTGAATATCGCGGCGATGTCGGAAGCGCTGTCGCTGGCGACCAAGGCGGGTGTGAATCCTGAGCTGGTGTATCAGGCAATTCGTGGCGGCCTGGCAGGCAGTACGGTGCTGGATGCCAAAGCGCCGATGGTGTTGGATCGCAACTTTAAACCGGGTTTCCGTATCGATCTGCATATCAAAGATCTGGCCAATGCGCTGGATACTTCCCACGAAATTGGCGCGCATCTGCCGCTGACCGCCGCGGTGATGGAGATGATGCAGGCGCTGAAGGTGGACGGACAGGGCACTTCCGACCATAGCGCGCTGGCCTGCTATTATGAAAAATTAGCGAAAGTTGAGATCACCCGGTAGTGCAAGCGTCCGGCATCTGCGGATGCCGGACGGCTCACTGCCTTTGCAGGACGGATGTCCGTCATCAACCGCGCTGGATTGCCTATGAAAATTGTCATCGCACCGGATTCATATAAAGAGAGTTTATCTGCCCTGGAAGTGGCTTCGGCGATTGAAGCGGGATTCCGCGAGATCTTTCCTGAAGCTGACTACGTGAAAATACCGGTTGCCGACGGTGGTGAAGGCACGGTTGAAGCGATGGTGGCGGCAACGCAGGGAAACATTGTCCGGCTGACGGCCACCGGACCGCTCGGTAAGCCAGTGGATGCGTTCTACGGTTTGTCAGGTGATGAGCGCACCGCGTTCATTGAAATGGCGGCGGCCAGCGGGCTGGAGTTAGTGCCCGCCGCGCAGCGCGATCCGCTGATTACCACTTCATTTGGCACCGGCGAGCTGATTAAAGATGCACTCGACCGCGGAGTCGATCACGTCATCATCGGCATTGGCGGCAGCGCCACCAATGATGGCGGTTCCGGCATGATGCAGGCGCTGGGCGCGCATCTGCTGGACGATCAGGGGCAGCAAATTGCTTACGGTGGCGGGGCGCTACCGCAGCTGGCGCGGATTGATATCGCACAGCTGGATCCCCGTATTAAGCAGTGCCGTTTTGAGGTTGCCTGCGATGTCTCCAATCCGCTGACCGGTGAAAAAGGAGCGTCGGCGATTTTCGGCCCGCAAAAGGGCGCGACGCCAGCGTTGGTCCAGCAGCTGGATCAGGCCCTGGAACACTATGCGCAGATTATTCATCGCGATTTGGATATTGATGTGCTGCATATCGACGGCGGCGGCGCGGCCGGTGGCATGGGCGCGGCTTTGCATGCGTTTTGTCAGGCCGAGTTGCGCAGCGGCATTGAGATTGTCACCGAAGCGTTGGGCCTGGCCGAGCAGGTGAAAGATGCCGATCTGGTGATTACCGGCGAAGGGCGCATCGACAGCCAAAGCGTCAATGGCAAGGTGCCGGTCGGCGTTGCGAAAGTCGCTAAGCAGTATCACAAGCCGGTGATTGGCATCGCCGGGAGTTTGACGGCCGATGTTGGCGTGGTGCATCAGCATGGGCTGGATGCGGTGTTCAGCGTGCTGTTTAGCATCTGCTCCCTGGAAGAAGCGCTGGCCAATGCGGCGCAGAATGTGCGACTGACGGCGCGCAATGTGGCGGCGACGATAAAGGCGGGGAAAGCGCTGTAAGAAGTTTGGTCGCCATGAATGGCGCCCCTACAAATGCCGCCGTAGGGGCGGCATTTATGCCGACCGGGTCCATCACCGCAGCGCATTAACCCAACGCTAACAGCTTCCTCGCTTCACGCGCGACGTTCGCCATCTCATCGCTCAGCTCCAGCAACTCCGGCTCCAGCGCCTCAATATCGCTCTCCTGATGCAAACTCTTCTCTAATTGCTGACACAGCTGCTTCAAACGTGGCACGCCGCTGTAGCTGGCGCTGCCGTGCAACTTATGAATAATCTCGCGCAATCCAACCACATCATTACTCGCCATCGCGTGCTCAACGCGTTCTTCCACTTCCGGCAGAAAATCGAGCAGCATTTGCAGCAGGTCGCGGGCTAAATCGGCCTTATTCGCGGCCTGGCGCAGCGCTAAGCTCCAATCCAGTGAAGGCGCAACCTCCGGCTGCAGCGGCTGCGCAGCGGATCGATGCGGTGCATAGCGTTGCAGCAGCTGGCTCAGTTTGTCCTCATCAATCGGCTTCGCCAGATAGTCATTCATGCCCGCGTTGATCAACTGCGCCCGTTCGCCGTCCAGCGCATGTGCGGTAACCGCGACAATCGGCGTGGTGGCATGCAGCGGCAGGCTGCGGATAATTTCACTGGCGCGAATGCCATCTATATCCGGCATCTGAATATCCATCAAAATTACGTCCAGCTTGTGCAGGCGCGCCTGGCGAATCGCCTGCTCGGCGTTATCGCACAGAATGATGTGCTGCACCTGTTCCTCAAGCAGCGCGCCAATCAGTTTCAGGTTGGCGGGATTGTCATCCACCGCCATCACCGTTAACGGCTGACGGGCACCGCGCGGTAACGCATCGCGTTGCCAGTCATGCAGGTCCAACAGCATCGGCAGCAGACGCGTCAGTGAAACCGGCTTGGCGATACACCCGGCAATGCCGCGAGCTCGCAGGTCGTCGGCAAACAGCATCATGTCGCTGGGCAGCGCCAGCAGCACCGAATCGGCGTGAGCACGTAGACGCTTAATGAGAGCGTCCGGCAGCGTAGCAGGATGCGGTTCGGTGACCGGTAAACCCATCAGTAGCAGCGGGAAGTGCGTATCGGGCAGCTCTTCGAGGCGGGTAAAGTGCTGTACCTGTAATGGCGTGATGCTAAGCATCTCCTGCACCGCTTTGGCCACTGCCGGATGCGGTTCAATATAGGCCAGCGGTGTGGCGCGCAAATCGTCCAGCATGCGCGGAATGGCGGGCGCATTCGGGTTGAGATCGAGATGAATATGCACCCAGAAGGTCGAACCCTGGTTAGGACGGCTATGGAAGGCAATTTCACCGCCCATTTCGCTCACCAGTTTCTGGGTGATCACTAGTCCTAACCCGGTGCCGCCATGACGCCGCGTAATGCTGGCATCAGCTTGCCGGAACGCCTGGAACAGCTGCGACTGCTGCTGTTCGGAGATGCCAATGCCGGTGTCATGCACCTGAATCTCCAGCTCGACGCGCGTGGCACTAAGGCTGCGCACCTCAACGCGCAGATCGATATGACCGTGCTCGGTGAATTTAATCGCGTTACCGATCAGGTTGATCATGATCTGCTGCAGGCGCAGCGGATCGCCAATCACATTATCCGGCACCTGTTTTTCCAGGCAGACGGTAATTTCCAGACCTTTGTCATGGGCGGAGGGCGCCAGCAGCACCAGCGTCTCATCCAGCGTGGCGCGTAGCGGGAACGGTATGGATTCCAATACCAGCTTACCGGCTTCCAGTTTCGAAAAGTCGAGCACGTCGTTGATGATGCTCAGCAGGTTATTGGCCGAGCGCTCGATGGTGCTCATGTAGTCGCGCTGGTTGGTGCTCAGCCCGGTTTTCAGCATCTGACGGGTAAAGCCGATGACGCCATTCAGCGGTGTGCGCAGCTCATGCGACATGTTGGCGAGAAACTCTGATTTGATGCGCGCCGCTTCCTGCGCACGCTTTTTCGCCAGATCCAGCTCAACGTTCTGAATCTCTAGCTGTTCCAGCGTTTCGCGCAGATCGTAAGTGGCCTGGTCGATGTTCTGCTGCATCTCTTCGTGATAGGCGGTGAGCGACATCGCCATGGCGTTAATGCCGTTCTTCAGAATACTCAGCTCGCCGAGCATGTAACCATCTACGCGGCTGTCGAGCTGACCACGGCGAATGCGGTCAACGGTGGTTACCATATTGCGAATCGGCCCGGTGACATCGCGCATCAGGCGATAGGCAAACAGCATGGCGATGCACAGGCAGAACAGCAGCAGCAGCGTGGCGACAAACACCTCTTTGTACTGCTCCAGTCGTACCGATTGCAGATCCAACTCGATGGCCACATAACCTAGCGGATTGCCTGCCGGCTTGGCGTCCTCGCCCGGCAACTCATCTACCGAGTAGCGCTCAGAGATGATCGGCGTGCGCAAAATCATCAAATTGCCTTGCCGCTCGACGGAGACGCCATCTTCCAATGTCGAGATGTCCTCTTTTTGCAGCAGCGCCAGATTTTGATTGTTATTCGAGGTGACGTAGACGTGATTGTTGTTGTCGAAAATGGTGATGGCACGGACAATATTGGAGTGACGACGATGCAGCAGACTGACTAACTCGCGAATTGCATCGCGATTATGCCACGTCATGCCGTATTCACTGGAGACCGCCAGCGGTTCGATAATATTTGCACCTGCGTCATGCACCTGATGCTGTAATTCGTTGTAGCGATGCACCACGAAGAAGGTACTGAGCAGCAGACCAATCATCAGCGTTGGCGCCAGTATCAAAATCATCATTCGCGCCCGCAGGCTGTATTTGGTCATAATTGTGGCCTGGCGACTCCTGGCATTTTTATCCCTGTGCAAGCTCGGTTAGCGGCTGCACACCCAATAAAGTAGAGATTTCACAATACTATGGCGCAATTTTACTCTGCAAAACAGCGTGTGACGACGAAGGCTCGCATATCCGTCACCATCGAAGACCTTGATCCCTTTGGACAAGGTGTTGCGCGCCATAAAGGCAAGGCGATGTTTGTCAGCGGCGCGCTGCCCGGCGAGCAGGCAGAAGTGACGGTATTCGAGGATAAAAGCAAGTACGCGCGCGCCAAAGCGAACAAGATTCTCAATCCCAGCCCACAGCGGGAAAAACCGCGCTGTATCCACTTCGGCGTGTGCGGCGGTTGCCAGCAGCAGCACGCCTCGGTGGCACTGCAGCAAGAGAGTAAAGCGCGCGCCTTAAGCCGCATGTTAAGTCGCGATGCGCCGCTGCCGGTGGCGGTTGATGAGATCATCAGCGGCAGCGCGTGGGGCTATCGTCGTCGTGCGCGCTTAGGTTTGCAATGGCAGCCTAAACAGCAGCGTTTGCAGATGGGATTCCGCCAGGCAGGCAGCAACGAGCTGGTGGAGCTGAAGCAATGCCCGGTTTTGGTGCCCGAACTTGAAGCGCTACTGCAACCGCTGCACCAATGTCTTAGCGATTTGCAGGCGGTTAGGCGCTTGGGGCACGTTGAGTTGGTACTGGCGGATAATGGCCCGCTGATGGTGCTGCGTCATCTTGATGCATTATCTGCAGGCGACCGCGCAAAACTGGAACGTTTTTCGCATGAGCAGCAACTGTCGATGTGGCTGGCTGATGGCAGTGAGCGTTTGCAGCCGTTAAGTGCACGTGAGCCGTTTTATCGCGCGTTTGATTTGCAGCTCACTTTTAGTCCGCAGAATTTTATTCAGGTGAACGATGGCGTGAATCAGCAAATGATCGCCAAAGCTATTGAGTGGCTGGATTTGCAGCCAGACGATCGTGTGCTGGATCTGTTCTGCGGCATGGGCAACTTCACTTTGCCAGTAGGAAAATTCGTACAAAATGCTGTAGGTGTGGAGGGTGTTGCAGCATTAGTGCAACAGGCAGCGTATAATGCTGAGCAGAATAATCTCAAGAATGTTCGCTTTTTCCAGCATAACCTGGAGGAAGACGTTACGCGTCAGCCGTGGGCGACGCAGGGATTTAATAAGGTGTTACTGGATCCAGCACGCGCTGGGGCTGCGGGCGTGATGGCGCATGTGGTTAAACTTGCGCCGCAACGCGTGGTCTATGTTTCCTGTAACCCAACAACGCTTGCACGTGACAGCCAGACATTGCTGTCCGCGGGCTACCATTTGGAAAGGGTCGCGATGCTGGATATGTTCCCTCATACCAGTCATCTCGAGTCCATGGTGCTGTTTAGCAGAACATAAGCGATGTCCACATCGCTGTGGCAGGAGAGGATATGGTTGCGGTTAGAAGTGCGCATTTAAATACGGCGGGCGAATTTGCCCTCGACCAGTGGATCGCCAGTTTAAGTATCAACAATCCGCAATCCTGTCAGCGACTGGCGGATGCGTGGCGCTACTGTGAAGCCGAAACGCACAACCATCCTGATCAAGCTCTGCTGCTGTGGCGTGGCATTGAGATGGTGGAAATTCTCACCATGCTCAGCATGGACATCGATAGCCTGCGCGCTGCGCTGTTGTTCCCGTTAGCCAACGCGGATGTGGTGAGCGAGGAAGACCTCGAGAAAGCGTTCGGCAAAGAGATTGTGATGTTGGTGCACGGCGTACGCGACATGGATGCTATTCGGCAGCTGAAAGCGATCCACAACGATTCGATGGCTTCAGAGCAGGTGGATAATGTTCGCCGTATGCTGCTGGCGATGGTGGAAGATTTCCGCTGTGTGGTCATCAAGCTTGCCGAACGTATCGCTCATCTGCGCGAAATGAAAGACGCGCCAGAAGATGAGCGCGTACTGGCGGCGAAAGAGAGCACCAATATCTACGCGCCGTTAGCCAACCGTTTGGGTATCGGCCAGCTCAAATGGGAGCTGGAAGATTACTGCTTCCGCTATCTGCATCCCGACGAATACAAGCGCATCGCTAAATTGCTGCATGAACGTCGTATCGATCGTGAAAGCTATATCGAGAACTTCGTCGATAACCTGCGCGCCGAGATGCAGAAAGAGGGCGTACGTGCAGAAGTGTACGGCCGACCAAAACACATCTACAGCATCTGGCGTAAGATGCAGAAGAAGTCGCTGGCGTTTGATGAGCTGTTTGACGTGCGCGCGGTGCGTATCGTGGCTGAGCGTCTGCAGGATTGCTATGGCGCGCTCGGTACGGTGCACACGCTGTATCGACATCTGCCGAGTGAGTTTGACGACTACGTCGCGAACCCGAAACCCAACGGCTATCAATCGATTCATACCGTGGTATTGGGGCCGCAGGGCAAAACGGTTGAAATCCAGATTCGTACGCGGCAAATGCACGAAGACGCCGAGCTGGGCGTCGCGGCGCACTGGAAGTACAAAGAGGGCCCAACCTCCAGCAACGCGCGCGGCGCAGCGGGGCATGAAGGGCGCATTGCCTGGCTACGCAAGCTGATTACCTGGCAGGAAGAGATGGCTGATTCTGGCGAGATGCTGGAAGAGGTGCGCAGCCAGGTGTTTGACGATCGCGTTTACGTATTTACGCCGAAAGGCGATGTGGTTGATCTGCCTGCGGGTTCAACGCCGCTCGATTTCGCCTACCACATTCACAGCGATATCGGTCACCGCTGCATTGGCGCCAAGATCAGCGGACGCATCGTGCCGTTCACCTATCAACTGCAAATGGGCGATCAGATTGAAGTGATCACCCAGAAACAACCGAATCCTAGTCGCGACTGGCTCAATCCAAATCTTGGCTATATCACCACCAGCCGCGGCCGTTCGAAAATTCACGCCTGGTTCCGTAAACAGGATCGTGACAAAAATATTATTGCCGGCCGTCAGATCCTCGAAAGCGAGCTGAATCAGATGGATATCAGCATGCGCGAGGCGGAAAAACTGCTGCTGCCGCGCTATAACGTCAGCTCGCAGGATGAGTTGCTGGCGATGATCGGCGGCGGCGATATTCGCCTCAATCAGATGGTGAATTTCCTGCAAGGCAAGCTCAATAAACCGAGCGCCGAAGAGGAGGATCGCGAAGCGCTGCGCCAGCTGACGCAGAAGTCGCATGCACCTTCATCCCGCAAAGAGAGCGGTCGTGTGGTGGTGGAAGGCGTGGGTAATCTGTTGCACCACATTGCACGCTGCTGCCAGCCGATTCCGGGCGACGATATCGTGGGCTTTATCACTCAGGGTCGCGGCATCTCTATTCACCGCGCCGACTGCGATCAGTTAACTGAGCTGATTTCTCACGCGCCGGAACGTATCGTTGATGCCGTGTGGGGCGAAGATTACTCCAGCGGTTACTCGCTGGTGGTGCGCGTCACCGCCAACGATCGTAGCGGCTTACTGCGTGATATCACCACTATTCTGGCTAACGAGAAGGTCAATGTGCTTGGCGTCTCCAGCCGCAGCGATACCAAAAAGCAGCTGGCAACCATCGATATGGATATTGAGATCTATAACCAGCAGGTGCTCGGCCGCGTGCTGGCACGTCTCAATCAGGTGCCGGATATTATTGACGCGCGCCGTTTGCATTGATTTCCAGGTCGCCATGAACGGCGACCCTACAAATTACGCCGTAGGGTCGCCATTCAGGTACAAACCGGGCACATGGGTAACACTTTAGACCGGGCACATGGGTAACAGTTATAAATGGCATAGCAGAGGAGACTCACTATGCCCTGGACTGAGACCGTTACCATGC
>NZ_JBBCQO010000011.1:0-133703 GCF_037149875.1 Pantoea sp. USHLN256
TCGCATCCCAGGGCATAAGCGACTCCATAAACGGGTTCTTATGCCTTAGTTGTAAGTGTCTACCATGTCCCCGAACAAGTGTTCACGATCTCCCCGGACTGAACACCCGCAGGCGGGAGAGGGAACCGTCCTCTGCGGAATTCAGCATTTTCTCCCACCTAATCATTCCCTCTCCTTCTGGGAGAGGGTTAGCGTGAGGGAAATCACAACTTCTCCGTCAACTCACATTCATTCTCATGCAGCAGCCGCAGCATCTCGAGTAAAAACCCGTCTTCGTTGCCCTTCTGCCAGGCAATGCTCAGCGGCAAACCTTTAATCTGTTCCGGTAAATCCAGCGCAATATAGCGCACGCTGTCGCTATTCATCGTGCGGTACGACGCGGGCACCACGGCCAATCCCAAACCGGCCGACACCAAACTCAGAATGGTTTGTTTCTCTTCGGCGAACTGCGCGATGTGTGGCGTGAGTCCCGCTAGTTTGAACAAATTCATCGTCAGATCGTGGCTGTGCGGGCGCGTGCGGCGATCGGGAATAATCATCGCTTCATGCTGAAAATCAGCCACCGCCACCTGTTCGCGCTGCGCCAGCGCATGCTGAATTGGCACCGCCAGCACGCAGCTTTCACGGGTAATAAAGCGCACCGCTAAAGACGCATCGATACTTTGCGGTTCGCGAATAAAAATCATATCCAGCCAGCCCGATTTTAATTTCGGGATTAAATTAATGGTTTTGTCTTCAATAATATGAATATCACTGTGCGGATGCAGCGGCACAAATAAGTTGAGTAAAGCCGGAACTAATCCGCGTGCGGCGCTATCGATGGCGCCAATGCGTAATGTCCGACGTTCATCTTTTAATCCCACTTTAAATCGCTGCGCCAGCGCATCAAATTGATCGATTAATTTGCTGGCCTCATCAAAAAATATTGCACCTTCGGCGGTTAATGAAACATTACGCGTCGAACGATTTAACAAGCGCACGCCAAGGTCTTCTTCCAGTAAACGGATGAAGCGAGAAAGTGACGCAGGCATCATTTCCATTCTTTGGGCAGCGCGCCCGAAATGGAGTTCTTTACCCACGGCGACAAAACAACGCAATTGATTTATATCCACATTTCCCTCGCCTGTTGATTATGCAAATACTTTATATAATCCCCGCCTGATGATCCGCCAAAGCAAAACTGCATACTGAACGCGAAGACAAAAAATAATACTACCCCTACACAATCTGGAGCACTTTAATATGAACTCTCACCTCGAAAAAAGGGTGATGCGTAAAGTGACGTTACGCATTGTGCCCTTCATCATGCTGCTCTACTTCATCGCCTTTCTCGATCGCGTCAATATTGGTTTTGCTGCATTAACCATGAATCAGGATTTAGGTTTCTCGCCTACGGTATTTGGTTTTGGTGCCGGAATTTTCTTCCTTGGTTATTTCCTGTTTGAAGTACCGTCGAATTTAATTCTGCATAAAGTCGGCGCACGCATCTGGATCGCCCGCGTGATGATCACCTGGGGATTAGTCTCCGGCTGCATGGCCTTCGTGCAGGGCACCACCAGCTTCTATGTGCTGCGCTTCCTGCTCGGCGTGGCGGAAGCCGGCTTTTTCCCCGGCATCATTCTCTATCTCAGCTACTGGTTCCCGGCGGCGAAACGCGCGCAGGTCACCGCCATCTTTATGGCTGCCGCACCGCTTTCAACGGCGCTCGGTTCGCCAATCTCTGCTGCGCTGCTGGAGATGCACGGCCTGCTGGGCTTCGCTGGCTGGCAATGGATGTTTGTGCTGGAAGCCATTCCAGCGCTGCTGTTCGGCATTGTGGTGCTGTTCTACCTCACCGATCGTCCGGCAAAAGCGAAGTGGCTGAACGATGAGGAGCGCGCCTGGCTGGAAAACACTATGCGGGCGGAAGAACAGGCGCGCGCCGCCAATCAGGGCCACAGCAGCGCATGGCGCGGACTGGCCGATAAGCGCGTTTTAGCGCTGGCGCTGGTCTATTTCGGCACCTCAGCGGGCTTGTACACGCTGGGCATCTGGTCGCCGCAAATCATCCGCAGCTTTGGCGCATCCTCAATGCAGATCGGTTTCCTCAACGCCTTCCCGGCGGTAATCGGCGTGATCGGCATGATCCTGTGGGCACGCCATTCGGATCGCACCAAAGAGCGTAGCTGGCACGTGATCGGCGCTTGTTTACTGGCGGCGGCCGGACTGATTTATGCCGGCAACGTCAGCACGCTGTTTACGGTGATTATCGCCCTGACGCTGGTGACCGTCGGCATCAGCGCCGCCAAACCGCCGCTGTGGAGCATGCCAACGCTGTTCCTCAGCGGTCCAGCGGCGGCGGCGGGCATCGCCACCATCAACTCGATTGGCAACCTCGGCGGTTTTGTCGGCCCGATGATGATTGGCGTGATTCGCCAGCAAACCGGCAGCTACAGCTGGGGCCTCTATTTCGTGGCGGGACTGCTGGCGATCTCCGCCATCGTGGTTCTGCTGCTCTCTGCCAGCGGCAATAAGCCGCAAACGGCCGAGCTTCCTCATCCTCATACTCATTAATCTGGAGAAACAACATGCGTAACTATTCGATTGCCGCTATTCCCGCAGACGGTATTGGTCCGGAAGTGATCTCTGCCGGTGTGGAAGTCTTGCACGCGCTGACGCGCCAGGATCCGCAGCTGAAGTTCGATGTCGAGACCTTTGACTGGGGTTCGGATTACTACAAACAACACGGCGTGATGATGCCGGAAGAGGGCCTGCAAACGCTGAAGAAGTTCGATGCGATTTACTTCGGCGCAGTTGGCGCACCAGACGTGCCGGATCACATCACGCTGTGGGGTTTGCGTCTGCCGATCTGTCAGGGCTTTGACCAGTACGCCAACGTGCGCCCCACCAAAATCCTGCCAGGTGTGACGTCACCGCTACGCAATCGCGGTCCTGGCGATCTTGATTGGGTCATCGTGCGGGAGAACTCAGAGGGCGAATATTCCGGCAACGGCGGGCGCGCGCACCGCGGGTTGCCGGAAGAGGTCGGCACCGAGGTGGCGATTTTCACCCGCGTCGGCGTGACGCGCATCATGCGTTATGCCTTTAAACTGGCGCAGTCGCGCCCGCGTAAATTGCTCACCGTGGTGACCAAATCCAACGCCCAGCGTCACGGCATGGTGATGTGGGATGAGATTGCCGCCGAAGTGGCGCTGGAGTTCCCGGACGTGCGGTGGGACAAAATGCTGGTTGATGCCATGACGCACCGCATGACGCTGCATCCACAAAGCCTCGACACCATCGTGGCCACCAACCTGCATGCCGATATTCTGTCGGATCTGGCTGGCGCGCTGGCGGGCAGTCTCGGCGTGGCGCCAACCGCCAATATCGATCCCGAGCGTCGCTTCCCATCGATGTTCGAACCGATTCACGGCTCAGCGTTTGATATCACCGGCAAAGGCATTGCCAACCCGATCGCCACCTTCTGGACCGCAGTGCAGATGCTGGAGCATCTCGGCGAGCGCGACGCGGCGGCGCTGATTATGCAAGGCATCGAGTTTGTCTGCGCCAAAGGCATTTTGACCCCGGATGTCGGCGGCACGGCCAACACCGCCGAGGTGACGCGTGCGGTAGTGCAGTTTATTACGTCCAAAGCCAGCGTGGCAGAAGCCATCTGATTTGCCCAGTGCGGGTCCAATCATCGCACCTTCCGAAGCGGCGCGATTTATCGCGCAATGAATTGCGCCGCTACCACGGGTGCATGCTGTGATTTGATTTGCACCCTAAGCATTTTTCATTAACAGTCTCTGCCTACCGTTGTTTTTTGCAGGATCCCGCATGACGCACTCAGGCAGAGAAGCCCGTCCGAACGTGAATCGCACCATGATGTTAGCTTTGCTGGTCGCCGTGACCTTCTTTATGGAAAACCTGGATGCCACGGTGATCACCACCGCCATTCCACAGATGGCGCGCGATTTCGCTGCAAGCCCGGTGGCGCTCAACGTGGGTGTGAGTGCGTACTTACTGGCGGTGGCAGTTTTCATTCCGATGAGCGGCTGGCTGGCGGAGCGCTTCGGCGCACGTACGGTATTTGCCAGCGCCATTCTGATTTTTACGCTCGCTTCCATTCTGTGTGGCCTGAGCGACACGCTGGCGATGTTCACGCTCAGCCGCATTCTGCAAGGCATTGGTGGTGCGATGATGGTGCCGGTCGGGCGCATGGTGGTGCTGCGCGTTACCGAGAAAAAAGAGATGGTGAAAACCATCGCGTTTATCACCTGGCCGGGGCTGATTGCGCCGGTGCTCGGCCCGCCGCTTGGCGGCCTGATTGTCACGTATGGTCACTGGCCGTGGATTTTCTGGCTCAACATTCCGCTCGGCATCCTCGCGCTGATCGCGACCGGCTATCTGGTGCCGCAGTTCAAAACCGAGCAACCGCGCCGCTTTGATGTGCAGGGCTTCGTACTGACCGCCACCGCCTGCACCTCGCTGATTATCGCGCTGGAAGCGCTGGGGCAGATGCATCTTAACCTCGGCGTACCGCTGCTGCTGCTCGGCGTGCTGAGCAGCTGGCTGGCTTATCGTCACAGCTTCCGCCATGCGCAGCCGCTGCTGCCCTTTAGCGCGCTAAAAATTGCCACTTTCCGCAACGCGGTGATGGGCGGATCGTTCTTCCGCGCCTCCATCAATGCCGTGCCGTTTTTGCTGCCGCTGCTGTTCCAGCTCGGTTTTGGCTGGAGCGCGGCGCAGGCGGGCGCGATGGTGCTGTGGGTGTTTGCCGGTAATCTGGCGATGAAGCCGGCGACCACCTGGCTGATGAAGCGCTGGGGTTTTCGTCGGGTGCTGATGGTTAACGGCGTCATCAGTCTGGCGGCGATGCTGGGCTGCCTGCTGCTCAATCCGTCACTCGGCTATTTCGCAATTGCGGCGATTCTGTTTATTGGCGGGCTGTCGCGTTCGCTACAGTTCAGCTGCTACAACAGCCTCGGCTTCGCCGATGTGCCGCAGGCCAAAATGAGCGATGCGTCGGTGGTATTCAGCATCTTCTTCCAGTTCAGCATGAGCGCGGGTATCGCGTTGGCCGCGCTGTTCCTGCGCGGCGCCATGCTGTGGCACGATCATACGGCCATTGCGCAAAGCGACATTCACATCGCTTTCGCCGGCGTCGCGTTATTAATGCTGCTTTCGCTAGTTGATGTGTGTCGACTGGAGAAAAATGCCGGTGCACAGGTGCTGGTGAAATAAAGTTGTCCAGTATAAGTAAATAAATGGTTCATAGCCCTTTGAAGAGAAGGGCTAATAATCAAAATAGTAATCATCTTTCCGCATAGTAAAAGAATAACCTTAATGGTGTTTAATTTCATCAGCTTGAAAATTAAATTAAATATAAGCGATACGGGTAATTATTTTACGCATAATTAAGCCAGAGGAATATATTTATCATTCCGACAAAATAATAAATTAAATAACGAGAAATAAGCGAGCCTTTTCAACACCGATAAGATAACTCCTAATTAGCCTGCCTTGTGCGTTAGGCTTTAACGACTAGCCTTAAGTGGTAACTGAAATAATAGTTATCTACCTTATTTGAGGCATTCATTATGACAACACCACGTGGCGGTTCTGGCAATTTTGCTATGGACCCAGAAAGAGCCCGCGAAGCGGGTAAAAAAGGCGGCCAGCTTAGCGGCGGTAATTTCCGAAATAATCCCGAGCGCGCGATAGAAGCGGGACGAAAAGGCGGTAAAAAAAGCCGTCGCGTCGTGGATAAATCCCCTGAGTAATGTCACTGCGGCTAGCGATAAATATCCGCGTTAGCTGCAGCTCCCTTTATTTTAAGTAAGGAACCATACGATGAGTAATAACAGCGAAGCACACTTTCTCGATTGGGTGAGAGATGCCCATGCGATGGAAAAACAGGCCGAAAAGATGCTGGAAAAAATGGCGTCACGCCTTGAACACTATCCGGATCTTAAATTGCGTATCGAACAACATCTGGTTGAAACCCGTGAACACCAGGTATTAGTACAGAGCGTTATTGACCGTTACTCCACTTCACAATCGGTATTAAAAGATATCGCCGGCAAAATCTCGGCCTTCGGCCAGTCCATCGGCGGTGTCATGGTGGAAGATGAAGTAGTGAAAGGCGCCATCAGCGGCAACGTGTTTGAACACCTTGAGATCGCCAGCTACACCTCGCTGATTGCGGCGGCGCAGCATCTTAACGATCACCAAAGTGCCGAGATCTTTAACCGTATTCGCGACCAGGAAATCGCGATGGCGGATTGGACCTTGACGCATCTGCCGCAGGTAACAGAGCAGTATTTAATTCGTGACGCCACGCCGGGCGTTGAGGCCAAGAAATAGCGCTCATCACCCCGTCGAGACTCTTCCATTTTTCGCAACAATGACTTCGCTAATCCGGCTATTCTGCCCCGCAATTGTCTGTGCGAACCTTATGGTCAGGCTCGGGATCATCCCGAGCATCACCTAAGGAATCGCATCATGAAACTCTATCACTTCCCCCTTTCTGGTCATGCGCACCGCGCTCGTCTGTTCCTGTCGCTGCTGGATGTGCCGCTTGAAGTTGTGGATGTCGATCTCAAAGCGGGCGAGCACCACACGCCCGCGTTCCTCGCCATGAACCCGTTCGGCCAGGTGCCGGTGCTGGAAGATGACGGCGTGTATATTGCCGACTCCAACGCCATTCTGGTCTATCTGGCGAAGAAAACCGGGCGCAGCGAGTGGCTGCCGGAAGATGCACGCGGTGCGGCGGCGGTGCAGCGCTGGCTTAGCGTGGCGGCCGGTGATATCGCCTTTGGCCCGGCGGCGGCACGCTTAATTACCGTGTTTGGTCGGCCATTCAATCCAGAAGAAGTCATCGCCCGCGCCCATCTGGTGCTGTCACGCATTGAGCAGCACCTTGAAGGGCGTGAATGGCTGGTGGGCGAGGGTCCGACCATCGCCGACATCGCGCAGTACAGCTACATTGCCGGTGCGCCGGAAGGCAACGTCGATCTCTCCGGCTACCCGGCGGTGAACGCTTTACTGCGCCGCATTGAAGCGCTACCGGGCTTTGTACCCTTCCCGCAAACAGCCGCGGGCCTGCGCAGCCAGGTTTAGGAGACGATCATGGGCGAGAAACTGTCAGTGTGGCATGCGGGTGAAATTGCGCTGCAGCAGCAGGCGGGCGTGGCGGATCGCATGGCGGAAGTGGGCCAGCGCGTGGTGCGCGATCACATGCCCGATCAGCATCGTGATTTCTACGCGCAGCTGCCGTTTATTATCGCGGGCAGCGTGGATACGCACGGCGATGCCTGGGCTACGCTGCTGGAAGGCCAGCCCGGTTTTATCTTCTCGCCCAACGCCACCACGCTGGATATCGCCGCGCACGCCGATGCCAGCGATCCGGCGGCGGCCGGCATGCAGGATGCAGCGCCGATCGGGCTGCTCGGCATTGAGCTGCACACGCGGCGGCGTAACCGCATGAATGGCGTGCTGCAGGCGATTGGCGGCGGTTTTCGCGTGCAGGTAGAGCAGAGTTTTGGCAACTGTCCGCGCTATATTCAGCAGCGCGACGTTCAGTTTGCGCGCGATCCCGCCGCGCCTTATCACGGCGCTGTGGAAACGCTCAACGCGCTGGATGATGAAGCGCGCGCCAGCATCGCCGCAGCGGATACCTTTTATGTGGCGACCTACAACTATCAACCGCATCGCCAGGTGGATGCCTCGCATCGTGGCGGCAAGCCCGGTTTCGTGCGCGTCGGCGATGATGGCCTGCTGACCATTCCCGATTTCAACGGCAACCTGTTCTTCTCCACGCTCGGCAATATCTACCAGAATGGCCAGGCGGGATTGCTGTTTATTGATTACGCCAGCGGCGACACGCTGCAGATGAGCGGCGAAGCGGCGGTGATACTCGACTCGCCGGAGATCGCCGCGTTTCAGGGGGCTGAGCGGCTGTGGACATTTCGCGCGCGCCGCATCGTGCGCCGTCGTGCCGCCCTCGCCCTGCGCTGGCAAACGCCAGCCGATGGCAGCGCGCCCGCTTCACTGATGACCGGTGACTGGCAAACTGCCGCCGAGCGTTTGCGTGCGGCGGAGCTGGCAACGCGCTGGCGGTCGTTCCGGGTGACGAAAATTGTCGATGAGAGCGCCACCATCCGCTCGTTTCATTTAATGCCGGCTGATGGTGCCGGTTTGCTGCCGCATCTGGCCGGTCAACATCTGCCGATTCGCGTCCAGCCGCCGGGCGCTGAGAAGCCGCTAATGCGCGCCTATACCTTATCAGTCGCGCCCGCCGACGGTTTTTATCGCATCAGCGTCAAGCGTGATGGTGCGGTGTCGCGCTATCTGCACCAGCAGCTTGCGGTTGGCGACCTAGTGGAAACGCGCGCACCGGCGGGTGATTTCACTATTGATGCCAGCGAAACGCGTCCGGCGGTGCTGCTTGCTGCAGGCGTGGGAATTACGCCGATGCTGGCAATGCTGCGTCATCTGGTGTTTGAGGGGCAGCGCAAACAGCGGATGCGGCCGACGTTTCTGCTGCAGTCAGCGCGCAGCAAAGCCGAGCGCCCTTTCGTGCGCGAAATCGATCGGCTGCTGGCGCAGGCGCAGGGCGCGCTCAAGCTGGTGCGCGTGCTGAGCCAAACGGCAGATGCGCAGCAGGATCTGGATTACGACGTCGCCGGACGCATCGATATGGCGCTGCTGTCGCAGGTGCTGCCGTTCAACGACTACGACTTCTATTTGTGCGGGCCGCCGCAATTCACGCAGGAGCTGTACGACGGGCTGCGCGCCTACAATATCGCCGATCGCCGCATTCACGCCGAAGCTTTTGGGCCATCATCGTTGCAGCGTAGCCGCGATGGCGTTGCAGAAGCACAGCCGCTGCCGCCGGTGGCGACTGAATCGGTGCCGGTGAGGTTTATGGACTCGATGAAGGAAGCGCGCTGGACGCCGCAAGCCGGTTCGCTGCTGGAGCTGGCCGAAGCGCGCGGCCTGAGCCCAGCCTACAGCTGCCGTGCCGGACACTGCGGCAGCTGTAAAACCAAACTGTTGCAGGGCGCAGTGACCTATAAAACACCGCCCAGCGCCCGCGTGGCAGAAGATGAAGTGCTGATTTGCTGTGCGCAGCCCGCGCAGCAGGAAGGTGACGAACAGGCGATTCATTTGGCGTTGTGAGGGGGGCAATCCACCGCCATCAAGACAGCGTGTGCGCAGTGAAATATTAACGAAAAGTTTAACTTCCCGACTCATACGCAACTGATTGTTTTTAATGTTAATTAATTTAACGTCAAATAATAAAGGCGATGCAAAGTGGCTTTGAGCCACGTCTCATAAATACTTTTTTCGCGGCCCTTATTATGGCGCCGTTAGCTGCGTATAGGATGTAGCTGAGTATTTGAGAATGAACACCATGGAAGAATCCAAAAAAAATAGCGTGCATCGTTCCAGTCACGAGAACGCAACGGTTTCCGTTTTAAGCGCTGCGCCGGAAAACGCGATTGAAAATAGTGCCGATTTTGCAGCTGTACAGATTGCCGCCACCCATACCACGCTGGCAGAACCTGTCGCGTTAACCGTCTATTATGCTATTGATGACACGCGCTCTAAAACCATCTATCGCGACGGAGTAACCTATGACGACACCCCGCGGTTTGTTGGCGTTGCTGCACCTAATACCGAAATCACCATCTTTGATGGTGAAAAGGAGGTTGGCGTTACCACGTCTGATGCTAACGGCAACTGGACGTTCAATTTCAGCACCACTCCCGGCTTAGACATTGGCCAGCACCATCTGACATTCACAACCAATGAATCAAGCGATACGTTTGATTTTCTGCTGCTTGCAGCAGGCTCTCAATTGATTTCATTGAAGTATCAGATCGATGATAGCGGCGAACAAAACATGACTATCGTGCCGGGCGATAAAATCGAGGACACCACCCCGCGCTTTGCGGGCATTGCCGATCCGAATATCATCATTACCGTCTACGATCATAACCAGCCAATCGCCTCCTTCACTTCTGAAGCGAATGGTAACTGGAGCTTCAATCCTACACTGGGGCTGGGCGAGCACTCCCTCACCTTTGACGCTGGCAACGGCAATACCACCAAACCGTTTAATTTCGAAATTATCGGCAGCGCAGAACCGGAAGAGCCGGTGATTGTTGATCCAGTAGATCCGGTGATTGAAGGCCCGGAAACCCAGCTGATCACCATTGAAGAGGTGAACCAGAACACCAATTATGTCTGGGAACGCATTGCTGAGAACGGCACCACTATCGACACCACGCCGCGCTTTAACGGCAAAGCGGGCGCCAATGTGCAAATCACCGTGTATGACAACGGCCAGCCGATCGGCGTCACCACCTCTAACGCGCGCGGCGAGTGGGTCTTCACGCCGCAACTGGACGGCGGCGAGCACCACATCAGCTTTAAAGCCGGCGAAGGCAGCGAGAGCAAGGTATTCAGCTTCACCATCGACGCGAATATCACCATCGAAGCCGTCAACCAGAACACCAATTATGTCTGGGAGCTGATTACCGAGAACGGCACCACCAACGACACCACGCCGCGCTTTAACGGCAAGTCGAGCCCGAATGTGCAGATCACCGTGTATGACAACGGTAAGCCCATCGGCGTTACCACCGCTAACGCGCGTGGCGAATGGGTGTTCACGCCAGAACTGAGCGGCGGCATGCACAACATCAGCTTTAAAGATGCTAAGGGCAACGAGAGCAAGGTGTTCAGCTTTACCATCGATGCACAAATCACCATCGAAGAAGTGAACCAGAACATTAATTATGTCTGGGAATCTATTGCTGAGAACGGCACCACTATCGATACCACGCCGCGCTTTAACGGCAAGGCCAGCCCGAATGTGCTGATTACCGTGTATGACAACGGTGAGCCAATCGGCAGCACCACCTCTAACGCCCGTGGCGAATGGGTCTTCACGCCAGAGCTGAGCGGCGGTTTGCACAACATCAGCTTTAAGGACGCGCAGGGCAACGGCAGCAAGGTGTTCAGCTTCACCATCGACGCGAACATCACTATCGAAGCGGTAAACCAGGACACCAATTATGTCTGGGAGCGCATCAGTGAGAACGGCAGCACCAACGACACCACGCCGCGCTTTAACGGCAAGGCCAGCCCGAATGTGCTGATCACCGTGTATGACAACGGCCAGCCGATCGGCAGCACCACCTCTAACGCCCGTGGCGAGTGGGTCTTCACGCCGGAGCTGGGCGGCGGCGAGCACCACATCAGCTTCAAAGACGCGCAGGGCAACCAGAGCAAGGTGTTCAGCTTCACCATCGACGCGCAAATCACCATCGAAGAGGTATATCAGAGCAGTAATTATGTGTGGGAGCGCATTGCGGAGAACGGCACCACCAATGACACCACACCGCGCTTTAACGGCAAGGCCAGCCCGAATGTGCTGATCACCGTGTATGACAACGGTGAGCCGATCGGCAGCATGACTTCCAACGCCCGCGGCGAGTGGATCTACACGCCGGAACTGGGCAGCGGTCTGCATAACATCAGCTTTAAGGATGCTCAGGGCAACGCGAGCAAGGTGTTTAGCTTCACCATCGTATTAGCTGAAAGCCAGCCGATCATCGTGGACGAGGTGTATGACAACGCGCACTCTTTCTGGCAGCTGGTGACGGAGAACGGCATCACCAATGACACCACGCCGCGCTTTAACGGCACATCAGGCGCGAATCTCAGAATCAATGTGTATGACAACGGCCAGCCTATCGGCTTCACCATGTCCGATCACAACGGTAAGTGGGTGTTCACACCTGAGCTGAAGGCAGGTGCGCATAGCTTCACCTTTAAAGCCGGCGAAGGCAGCGAGAGTGATGCGTTTAATTTCACCGTGGAAGTGATGCCGATTACCATCACCCACGCGTATGACGACTCGCAGGGTTACCAACGTGATTTTGAACGCAACACCACCATCAACGACTCAACGCCGCGTTTTGTGGGTCACGCCGAGCCGGGTAAGAAAATTACCGTATATGACAACGGTCAGCCGATTGGCGTCATTACTCCCGATCACACCGGATACTGGTCTTATACCGCTCTCCTGAACAGCGGCGCGCACAAAATCGTCTTCAAGTCAGGCGAAGATAACCAAACTGATCCGTTTGACTTCACGGTGGTGACGCCGGATAGCCAGCCGATCACCGTTGATGATGCCTACGACGACTCCTTAGGCTACAGCCAAAACTTTGCTCGCCACGCCACCATCAATGACACGTCGCCGAGCTTTAGCGGGCAAGCGGGACCGAATGCGAAAATCACCGTGTATGACCACGGTCAGCCTATTGGTACCGCGGTGTCTAATGCCTGGGGCTACTGGAGCTACACCGCCGAGCTGAAAGGCGGCGCGCACAGCATCACCTTCAAGGCAGGCGAAGGCAGCGAGAGTGAAGCCTATGATTTCACCGTCGCCGCTACACCCGTCACTATCGATCGCGCATTCGATGATAGCGTCGGTTATGACCGCGAAGTGGGCGACAACGCCACCGTCAGTGATACCGCGCCGCACTTTAACGGCAAAGCGGCACCGAATACGGTAGTCACTATTTTTGATAACGGGGTTCCTATCGGCTCAGTCGTATCGAGCTGGGGCGGACGCTGGAACTTCGAGCAGGAACTCGGCGCGGGCAAACACATCATCACGGTGAAAAGCGAAGACGGCAGCGTGAGCGATCCGTTTACGATTTACATCACCGCACCAGTTAAAGCGCCTGAAGTCACCATCGATCGCGCGTTTGATGACAGCGTTGGCTATGACCGTGAAGTCGGCGACAACGATAGCATCAAAGACACCGCACCCCGCTTTAACGGTACCGCGAAGCCAAATACGCTGATCTTTATTTTCGATAACGGGGTTGAGATCGGCTCGGTATTATCAAGCTGGGGCGGACGCTGGAACTTCGAGCAGGAACTGGGCGGCGGCGAGCATATCATCACGGTGAAAAGTGAAGACGGCAGCGAAAGTAATCCATTTACGTTGTATATCGACGCGCCAGTGGAACCTCAGCCAGAACCAGAACCTGAGCCAGAACCTGAGCCTGAGCCTGAGCCTGAGCCTGAGCCTGAGCCTGAGCCTGAGCCTGAGCCTGAGCCTGAGCCTGAGCCAGAGCCAGAACCTGAGCCAGAGCCAGAGCCAGAGCCAGAGCCAGAGCCAGAGCCAGAGCCGGAACCAGAGCCAGAGCCGGAACCAGAGCCAGAACCAGAGCCAGAGCCGGAACCAGAGCCAGAACCTGAGCCAGAGCCAGAACCTCAGCCTGTGCGTAAAACCGAGATTGATTACGGTTTTGCCAAGGTTGGAAATAAGACCGGATATCTGAAAGAGCATGATGTTATTCAGGACGACAAGCCAGCGCTTGCCGGCTTCGCTGAGCCTAACAGCCTGATTACCATTTATGACAATGATGTAAAAATCGGTGTGGCGAGAACATCTAATCTTGGCACCTGGTCATTCATCGTTCCGGACTATCTTGGCCAGGGTTCACATAACTTTGTGGCGAAAGCCGACAATGGCCAGGAAAGCGATTCGTTTGTGCTGGTGGTGAAAGTACCGGTGAGTGCGAATGCTGTTTATGCCAACTCGGGTGAAGAGTCGAGCTGGAATTCAACCGCCGATACCACGCCCGATCTGCGCGGCGGCGGTCCGAAAAATGTGGTGATCAATCTGTATGAAGGTGAAAACTGGATTGGTTCAGTTAAAACCTTAGCCGACGGCAGCTGGACCTTTACCTTTACCGATCCGCTGAATATCGGCCCACATCACATCGTGGCCGTCGCCGAAGAGGGTAATACCAGCGAGACGTACACCTTTGACATCACCGAACCTACTGTGGTTGAACCGCCGGTTGTACCAGAGGTGACTTACACCGTTACCAGGGTGAGTGATGACGTGCTGGAAAGAGGTACTGTTCCTGCCAATGGCGAGACAGATGACGCTATGCCACATATTTTCGGTAAGGCTTCACGCTATGCCATGGTCCAGATCTTCGATAACGGCGTTAAGATCGGTGAAGTACGCGCTGATGTGTCTGGCACATGGGCGTTCCAGCTTGAAGAAGCATTAACTCCGGGTAAACATGACATCACTGCCGGACCCGATGCAGAGCATAAAGGCCCGGCCTTTAGCTTCACCGTGGTGGCGCCAGATCCAGAGAACCCATTACCGATCCAGATCATTTACGAAGTCAGCAATGCCTACGATAGCGTGCTGGAATCGGGACGTATTCCACAGAACGGCGAGAGTGATGACGCGGCCCCGCGTTTTTCAGGGCATGCATCACGCTATGCGCTGGTCCATATCTTCGATAATGGCGTGAAGATCGGTGAAACACGCGCTGAAGCGTCTGGCTTCTGGTCGTTCAAACCAGAACCCGCATTGTCGCTGGGTAGGCATGAAATCAGTGCAGGACCTGATGCCGAGCATTATGGCCCCGCCTTTGTCTTCACCGTGGTGGCACCTGATCCAGAAAATCCACTACCGAAAGGAACGACGTATGAAGTCACCTTTGTACAAGATAACTTCTTTAAGTCAGGCTTCATCAATGCCAACAGCGAAATGGATGACCATTCCCCCTTCCTGCTAGGAAAAGCCGATAGCAATGCGCTGGTGAAGATCTTCGATAATGGCGTTCAAATTGGTGAAACGCGCGCTGATGTTACCGGTGCATGGACGTACCAGGTTGAAACTGCGCTGTCGCTGGGTAAACACAACATCACGGCGGGATCGAACGAAAAATATCACGGTGAGGCATTTACCTTCACCTTGGTGCCAGCCGCAGCTGAACGCATTTTAGTGCTGGAAGGAGTGAGTACCTACAACGAGGGTGTTGAGCGTTTTGGTATTGGTCATAGCACAGCGATTTATGACAACACGCCGTCATTTAGCGGTATCGCAGCAGTGGGTTCGGTCGTCACCATCACTATCAACGGTAAGACACATGGAACGGCGCTAACCAATGAGTACGGTCGCTGGAACTTCGACGTCACTGAGCCGTTGAAATCGGGCAATAATCTGGTGAAAGTCACTGGTGAAGGTCAGGTTGAGAGCATTGATTTTAGCTTCGAGCTGGCGTCACCGTATGATATGGCAATCTCATGCGGCGTCTATGATGATCAACAGGGTGAAATTCTGATTGGAAACGGTCAGATTTCTTCTGACTCAACCCCTACGCTGAAAGGTTTTGCTGGACAAGATATCCTGTTGGAAATTTTGGACAATGGCAAACCCATCGGTTCGGTACAGACCCTGCAGGACGGCTCGTGGTCGTTTGTTGTCCCTGAGCTGCAAGATGGTCCGCACTCTATTGTGGTAAAAAGCCTCTATCTGGAGAGCTACCCTAATAGCTTTAATGTTCAGACTGCCCCTGCGGAATCTGAGGCATCGCTGCTGAATATTTCAGCCGCCGATCTGCTGAGTTCTGCGGAGCCTGCGCTGTTCAGTGAGGAAGCTGACGTTCAGCAGCCTGCTGCCCAACCGCTGTCAATCGCGCAAGCCGATATGGCGGTGGAAACGCAGTCCGGCGTGGTGAACAACGCTGCGCGAGCGATGATTGAATCTGAGGAGCAACACTACTCAGTAATCTGATTTTTGAACGCATAAACCACTAAGCCAAAACGGATGGTTCGCCATCCGTTTTTTTATGGCTTAAAGCGTGGATAGGGAGAGTCATTATCACGACCTTAAAAACGTCACCGTGAAAGTAAACCTTATTGACGATTATCTGGTTCAGTCCACACCGAAGTTTTAGAGGTGAGTCAGAACAATCTTTCCCTGGATATTTCCCCGACCAGCGCGCTCATGTGCGGCGGAGGCTTCTACCAGCGGATAGGTATTTTCAACCACAACTCGAATCATGCCTTTCTCAAGTAATTCCCCTGCTTCCACCAGCTGTTTGCCGCTGGATCGCACCTGGGCTGATGACACCGTTATCCCGTCATTAGCTGCATCTTGATATCCCGTGAAGCCGAGCGGATTAACGAGGAACAGCGAGCCACCCGGTTTGATGATCGCCAGAAAGCGTTCCATATGCGGGCCACCCACAGCATCCATCACCAAATCGACGTTCTGTGCCGCCGTTTCGGCAGCAGCCTTGCGGTAATCGATAAACTCATCGGCACCGAGATCGCGCAGAAGGGCTTCATGCTTGCCAGAAGCGACGGCGATAACATGCGCCCCTTGCCATTTGGCAATCTGCACCGCCAGATGCCCTACTCCGCCGCCAGCACCATTTATCAGCACCGTTCTGCCCGCGAGCGGAACCGGCGTATGTTGAAAAGACTGAAAAGGATTGGCTACGTCATGGCCGAGCTCAATCAGAAACTGCCACGCCGTCAGCAACGACATCGGTGCACCGGCTGCCTCAATATGACTTATCCCCTCTGGTTTCAACGCCAGTTCGTTCACTGCGACGCGCACGTATTCTGCGTTCGCACCGCTGCCCGTCATCAAGTCTTCTGGGAATCGCACCATCGCATAAACCTCGTCTCCGATGCTGAATCCGGAAGCGCCCTCACCCAGTGCTACAACGGTTCCTGAGATATCGGTACCCAGAATCAGTGGAAAGGCCGAGCTGGGCTGCCATTCAGGTGGCAACGAGCGATAACCATTGCGCAGATGGAGGTCGGGCGGATTAAGGCTTGAAGCATGAACGCGAACCAGCACTTCACCGGGTTCAGCAATTTGTCGCGGAGCATCTTCATAATGCAGAACCTCCGGGCCGCCAAATTGATGCAATCGCACTGCTTTCATCGTTGTCATCGTCATATCGCTCTCTCTTTTGTCTGATAGAGAAAGCGTACAACTATTACCTTGAGTTGATAATAAGGCCCTGCTTCGCTTTAATAGTGCCATGAAGGAACAAATAGGTTTTGAAAGACTCACGGGCTTAATCGCCTTTGCGCGTGCTGGCTCGCTCGGCAGTTATACCGCTGCCGCCCGTTCGCTGGCGGTTTCTCCCTCAGCAATCAGTAAAAGCATCCAGCGTCTGGAGCGTTATCTCGGCGTGACGCTGTTCACTCGCACCACGCGTTCCCTCACCTTTACGCCCGAAGGACGCGATCTGCATGAGCGCGTGCTTAAGTTGCTGCGGGATGCGGAAGAGATCGAACAGGTGGCGAAGTCGGCACGTTCCGAACCGGCGGGCACATTGCGTATCGCGACCTCACTGCCGATTGGTCTGCATATGATCGCGCCGGCGATTACAACATTTCGCCAGCGCCATCCAAAAGTCATGATCGACCTACGCTTGAGCGACCACATCTCGGGTCTGACAGAAGAGAGCATTGATATCGCGGTGCGCATCGGTGAGCTCGCCGATTCCTCCCTGATTTCACGCCGCCTCTCACCCTATAAGCTCTGCTGTTACGCTTCGCCAGCATATTTGGCGGTGCACGGCACACCGCAGCATCCCGATGAACTGGAAGGACATCAGACAGTTAATCTGCGTTATCAAAGTTCGGGGCAAGTGTTTCGCTGGCCGTTTCGGATGGGAGAGAAAGAGATTGAAATCGTGCCGTCATCGTCAGTCATCGTTGATGCCAGTGAAGGCGTGCTGGCTGCCATTGCTGCAGGTGCAGGCATCGGAATGGCCACGAATTTTATGGCGGAGCGGTGGGTCAGCCGCAAGGAACTGGTCCCCGTTTTGGCCGATTTTGCCGTCGAGCGACACAATATCAGCGCGATTTGGCCTGAGAGCCGTCGCAGTAATCCGGCGGTACGCGCATTTCTGGATATGCTGATTGAGTTATTTTAACTTTAACAGAGTGATATTTCGGGGTTATAAAACTGCTACTACCTTCGGCATATACGTCAATTGCCCTATTTGTAGCGCTTATATCTGCTCATCACGGCAGGACACTGAGCGGCATTATTATTGATGTATCTCAAACCAGCCAGCGCGGCATAGCTATCCGCGCTTCCTGATGGAAAGCATTTATTCGTCAGGGATGCATATTTCTTCGTCACTCTACCTCACTCCCAGGCGAGAGCATTATGATTGCTGCTACTAGCATCAACGCTGCATACAACGCCAACACCACTACTGCTAAAGCTGAATACCTCACTCTCAGCATTAGGGGTTGGGTTATCTGAGCAACATTTGCAATAAAGAAAACCTTTAGTGGCGATTTCTTAGCGTGGTGATTAATGCGCTGAGTGGTGCGACTGATAGCCCTACCTATGTGCGCTTTGATGCCACTGTTGCAGGTAATGAAGCAACGGATCTTATAAGTCGTGCCCAGAAAGTCGCAGACGAGAACCAGAAAGTGCTACTGGGGTTTACTCATGGCAACCTGTCGTCTGACATATTTCCCCTTAACAAGGATGATCATGCATGTAAACAGCGGGATACGGGACACTAGATGCATGAAGGCAATCTTATCATGCCGGTACTTCTTCTGCTGGGGGAAAGCGGATGACATATCACAGCGTTCTGACCGCCGCAATGTTACTGAGTGTCATCAGCTCTAAAATGCAGATGTTGTTATTGGCTCAAGAGATGTAACTATGCTGTTCAAAAAAAAGAGTTACCAATGTTAGTCAAAACCCCAAGAAATACTAATGATTAGTGTCTCAAAACCTCTTCACTGTTACTATCACAAATAGTTATTACATGAATATTGAGGGAACGATGGCACTGAATGGAATACTGATTCGCGACGCATTACTGCAGACTTCACCTATACAGGTTCCCTGTATGAAATCCCTGATGGCACGTGGATGGATTGAGGTAATTGCCAGTGGCAATAACAACATTTGTCCGTAGGACATCAAAAGTTATTTTCTATTTCGCTATTTCGCTGATTACCGGGCGAATAATAGGCAACCCTGAAATATGGTTGGATCATAACTTAGCTACTCGCATCGCTAAATTTATTTATGGTGATGGCGAGATAGGAGCGGATAACTTCTACGACCTTTATTTTTATATATCCGTAATGTTTGTCTTTTCTATAACTACTTTTATTTACATCTCAACAATGAAGTTATTAAAACTAATAAGGAGCAATTAAATGCCAATCCCTCCGTAAAGGAAGTGGATAGCTCAACGCCCTATCTTTATAAAGCCGCTGCTACCGGGCAGACATTAAAGAGCGCCGAAATCCGCTTTTACAATAGCAGCGATGCTGGGCAAGAGGTTTGCTACTACACGGTGATACTGGAAAACGTGAAAATTACTGGCGTTCACTGCGGTGTTCCCAATGTGAAACTATCGGGCAACGATAAAATGAATCACTCAGAAAGCGTTAGCATGCAGTATGAAAAAATCACCTGGCGCATCGTTGATGGCAACATCCAGTACACGGATGCATGGAACGAACGTCCTACTGCTTAACAGAACGCGTGTTACCTCTGGCGATACAGATGCTCAATTTCCGCTTTGAGTCGCAATCGTCGAGCGTTTGTTTGAAGAGTGATGAATCGCAGAAAAGCAAAAACCCAGCCATAAGCTGGGTTTTCTAAATGTTGGTGCCCGGACGCGGAATCGAACCACGGACACGGGGATTTTCAATCCCCTGCTCTACCGACTGAGCTATCCGGGCAACGGGGCGCATTAAACCTTACTGGCGCGGCACCGTCAAACGCTTTTCAGCAAAAATTGACTGACTGATGCCTTTTAAAGCAACCGCCAGACCAACCGGTAAAAAATCATTCTACCTATCGCAGTTATCGATGAATTTTTAATCGCTTGTGCCGATAACCGTGCTGACATCTCATACCAATAATTAAGGTGCACCATGTTCAGCACAATTACATCAGGAATCCTGTCGCGCCTTGCGTGGCAGAAACGCGGTCATAGCCTGGCAACGCTCAATTCGTTGCAGGACGCTATCGCCATGGTCGAATTCACCCCCGAAGGCAAAATTCTCACCGCCAACGATCTGTTTCTTGAGCGCATGGGTTATACGCTCAAAGAGATCGTCGGCCAGCATCACAGCCTGTTTTGCACCGCCGATCAGATCACCTCTCCGCACTATCGCGACTTCTGGCGGCGCCTGAATCGTGGCGAAGGTTTTAGCGACAAATTTCTGCGCGTGGCAAAACACAGCCGTCCCATCTGGCTGGAAGCCAACTATGTGCCGGTGCAGGATCGCAGCGGTCGCGTGATTAAAATCGTCAAACTGGCAAGCGATATCACCGCGCGCATTATGGATGCGCAGGAGCAGCGCGCGATGACCACCGCCATAGAGCGCTCCATGGCGGTGATTGCCTTCAACTTGCAGGGCGAAGTGTTGATGACCAACGACAACTTCCTGAAAACCATGGGCTACAGCGCGACGGAAGTAGTTGGCGTGCATCACCGCCAGTTCTGTCCGCCAGAGATGCGTGCCAGCGACGAGTATCGCCGCTTCTGGCACAAGCTCAATCAGGGCGAATTTATCTCCGGTCAGTTTCAGCGCGTGAACAAACGCGGCCAAACGGTGTGGCTACGCGCCACCTATAACCCGGTGTTTAACGAAGCCGGCGAGCTGTACAAAGTGGTGAAGTTCGCCACCGATGTCACCGCGCAAGTAGAGAAGAATCAGCAGGAGCGCGAAGCGGCGCAGCAGGCGTATCAAACCGCGCTGCAAACCAGCGAAAGCACGCGACTGGGTGCGACGGTGATTGAAAACAGCGTGCAGACCATGAACGATCTGGCCGGCGAACTGCACGGTATTTCCGGCGATATCAGTAATCTGAGCGACTCATCCGATCGCATTGGCGCCATCGTCGAAAGCATTCGCCGCATCGCCGATCAAACCAATCTGCTGGCGCTCAACGCGGCGGTAGAAGCGGCGCGCGCCGGTCAGCACGGTCGCAGTTTCGCCGTGGTGGCCAACGAAGTGCGTACGCTGGCGGCTAACATCAACCGCGCCACCACCGAGATTGAGAACATGGTGCAGCAGAACCACACATTGGCGGAGAAAGCGCTGAAAGGGATTGCATCTAACCTGAAACGCGCCGATCAAGGCGTGGTGTTAGCGCAGGAAGCGGGCGGCATGATGGCCGATATTCGCGGCAGTTCCAGCGAAGTGGTGCGCGCCATCGGCCACGTTACGGATGCATTGAAAGAGGACTAATTCACTTTCCTACTGCGCCGCTGTTGCCAGCGGCGGCGCTGCAGCTTCCGGCACAAAGATATGGTCAAGGATGTTGCGCATCAGCGGCGCCGCCGTGACGCCTTCGTTGCCGCCGTTTTCCAGAATCAACGCCACTGCTACTTTGGGATCGTTAAACGGTGCAAAAGCGGTATAGAAGATGTGATCGCGCAGACGCATCGGCGTCATTTTGGCGTTATACACCTGATTCTGCTTGAGGCTGAAGACCTGCGAGGTGCCCGATTTGGCCGCAATGCCGTACGGCGCGGTGTGGAAGTATTTGTAGCCGGTGCCGTTTGGCGCATTCGCCATACCGAACATGGCGTGGCGCACCAGCGACCAGTACGGCGATTTGGCATCGCCAATCTGCGCCTGCGGTAATTTCGGCTGATACGGCTGCATGTCGGTGCCACGCTGTGATTTCTCCAGCAGATGCGGGTTGATCACGCGACCGTTGTTGATCAGCGCCACCATCGCTTTCACCATCTGAATCGGCGTGGCCACCCAATAACCTTGCCCAATACCGACCGATACGGTATCGCCCTGATACCACACATGTTTATGTACCTTCTGCTTCCACTCGCGGCTCGGCAGCAAGCCCGCGTACTCTTCGTTGAGATCGATGCCGGTCGATTTGCCGTAGCCAAACTGGCTCAGCATGGTGTGGATGCGATCGATACCCATCATGAACGCCACCTGATAGAAGAAGGTGTCGGCGGACTCCTCAATCGCGCGCGTGACATCCAGCATGCCGTGGCCCGATTTTTTCCAGTCGCGATATTTGCGATCGGTGCCCGGCAGCGTCCAGGTTGGCGCGCCGAAGAAGGTGGTGCCCGGCGTAATCACTTTGGTGAGCAGCGCGGACATCGCCATATACGGCTTCACCGTCGAGGCTGGCGGATACAACCCCTGGGTGACGCGGTTAATCAGCGGCAGGTCTTTATCCTGCAGCAGGGTTTTATAGGCTTTATAGCTGATGCCTTTAACGAACGGATTGGGATCGTAGCTCGGCGCGGAGACCATCGCCAGCACGCTGCCGTCGTGCGGATCTTCAATCAGCGCCGCCGCGCGTTGCCCCGCCAGCTGGCTCTCAACATACTGCTGTAGATGGAGATCGAGCGTTAGCGTGATGTTTTGTCCGGCAACCGGCGGCACCTCTTTCAGCACGCGCACGATGCGGCCGTGATTATCCACCTCCACTTCCTGATAGCCGGTTTTGCCGTGCAGCAGCGATTCGTAATAGCCCTCAATGCCCTGCTTACCGATGTTATGGTCGGCGGCATAGTTCTCGCCCACGCCCTGGGCGTTCAGACGCTTGTAGTCGTTATCGTTGATTTTTGAGACGTAGCCAAGCACGTGCGCCAGATCGGCGCCGTAAGGATATTCGCGATCCTGATAGGTATCGACGGTGACGCCGCTAAAGCGGAATTGATTGACGGCGAAGCGCGCCACTTCTTCGTCAGTCAGTTCGGCTTTCAGTTCAACCGGCTTGTAGCGGCTGTTCTGCTTGAGTTCATGCTCGAAGGTTTCGATCTCTTCTGGCGTCAGATCGACAATCGGCGTTAGCGCTTTTAGCGTTGCCTGCATGTCGGCGATTTTGTACGGCGTGATGTGAATGTCATACCAGCTAACGTTGCGTACTAGCGGGATACCGTTGCGATCGAAAATCAGCCCACGCGTCGGCGCAATGGGGATCATTTTGATGTCGTTCTCATTGGATCGCGTTTGGTAATAGCTGTGCTGATCAACCTGCAGGCGATACAGGTTGATGCCTAAAATGGTAAAGCAGATGACAACCAGGGCAAAAGCGACAATCGCACGGCGGGCAAACAGCTTTTCTTCTGCTTCGAAATTACGAAAATTCATCAGGTGGGCTTAGTCTCTTTGTTATCACGCTAATGATAAGCAGAGAATGTTTCAGAGCCAGCACGAAGATGCACAAGCCTGGGTAAAAGTGTGTCAGATGTTTACGGTGGGGAGCCAGGTCGCCATGAATGGCGACCCTACATTCGTTGTAGGGGCGGCATTTATGCCGCCCTGGTTAATAGGCGCAGCAAGGATAGAAATTAATCTCCCAGCAGCACCGACTCCAGCGCGATCTTAATCATATCGTTGAAGGTGGTCTGGCGTTCAGCCGCGGTGGTCTGCTCATGGGTGCGGATATGATCCGACACGGTGCAGATCGTCAGCGCTTTCGCACCGAACTCCGCCGCCACGCCGTAAATACCCGCCGCTTCCATTTCCACGCCCAGAATGCCGTACTTCTCCATCACGTCGAACATCTGCGGATCTGGCGTATAGAACAGATCGGCCGAGAAGATGTTACCCACGCGTGCATCAACGCCCAGCGCTTTGGCTGCGTCAACCGCGTTGCGCACCATGTCGAAGTCCGCAATTGCGGCAAAGTCATGATCCTTGAAGCGCATACGGTTCACTTTGGAATCGGTGCAGGCACCCATCCCAATCACCACGTCACGCAATTTCACGTCAGCGCGCACGGCACCGCAAGAACCCACACGGATGATCTTCTTCACGCCGAAATCGGTGATCAGCTCTTTGGTGTAGATCGAGCAGGATGGAATGCCCATGCCGTGACCCATTACCGAAATCTTGCGGCCTTTATAAGTACCGGTGTAACCCAGCATGCCGCGCACGTTGTTCACTTCTACCGCATCTTCGAGGAAGGTTTCCGCAATGTGCTTCGCGCGCAGCGGATCGCCCGGCATCAGCACGACGTCCGCGAAATCACCCATTTCTGCATTAATATGAGGCGTTGCCATGATTATTTTCCTTATAAAAATTGGTGCGCTGTTTTACAGCATGCTCTTGCCGTAGTCCATGCTGGACAGGCCGAAATATTTTGCGATGGTCTGGCCGATATCGGCGAAGGTATCGCGGTATCCCAGCGAACCTGGCTTCACATGCGGGCCGTAGATCAGAATCGGAATGTGCTCACGCGTATGTTCGGTGCCTTCCCAGCTGGGATCGCAGCCGTGATCGGCGGTGAGGATCAGAATGTCACCCTCTTTCACCAGTTCCATCAGCTCGGGTAAACGACGATCGAACAACTCCAGCCCGCCCGCGTAACCGGCGATATCACGACGATGTCCCCACGTTGAGTCAAAATCAACGAAGTTAGTGAACACAATTGAGGTATCAGGCGCTTTTTTCATCTGCTCAATGGTGGCATCGAACAGCGCGTCTAAACCGGTCGCTTTCACTTTCTGCGTGATGCCCTGCTCGGCGTAGATATCGGCGATTTTACCTACCGAAATCACTTCACCGCCCTTCTCATCGACCAGTTTTTTCAGCATGGTCGCCGATGGCGGTTCTACCGCGAGGTCATGACGGTTGCCGGTACGTTCGAAGTGTCCGGCTTTGTCGCCAACAAACGGACGCGCAATCACGCGGCCAATGTTGTAGCCACCTTTCGTCAGCTCTTCACGGGCGATTTCGCACAGTTCATACAGGCGTTCGAGGCCAAAGGTCTCTTCGTGGCAGGCAATCTGGAATACCGAGTCCGCCGAAGTATAGAAAATCGGCTTGCCGGATTTCATATGCTCTTCGCCGAGCTGGTCGAGAATTACCGTTCCTGAAGAGTGACAGTTGCCGAGATAGCCCGGCAGATCGGCGCGTTTCACCAGAATATCCAGCAATTCCTGCGGGAAGCTGTTCTCTTTGTCGCTGAAGTAGCCCCAATCAAACAGCACCGGCACGCCGGCGATTTCCCAGTGGCCCGACGGCGTATCTTTACCCGACGACAGTTCGCTGGCGTAAGCGTACGCACCGATGATTTCCGCGTTGGGATCGAGGCCTGGCGGGAAGCGACCGGTGGAAAGCTCAGCGGCTTTGCCGAGTCCTAATTTAGTCAGGTTAGGTAAGTGCAGCGGGCCTTCGCGACCTTCATTGGCGCGGCCTTCGAAACACGCTTCGGCGATATGGCCGAGGGTGTCCGATCCTTCATCACCGAATTTATCGGCGTCTTTGCTGGAACCGATCCCGAAGGAGTCGAGAACCATAATAAAAGCACGTTTCATGCAAGTCTCCTGCGCAATGCGCGATGACAAGTCAAAAAAAAGCGATCAGATCAGTATACCCGAACGGCCGCTGCCTGGCACGCAGAAGCGCCAGTTATTCACTGACGCGACGATAAACCACCGGCGTCATCGCTGGCGCGCTGTCACTCAAGGTGATGGCGGCTTTCACCGCAGCGGCGGCCTGCTGCCACTGCGCTTCCGAACTGGCGTGAATGATGGCCAGCGGGCGCTGCGCGTCAATCTGGGTGCCGAGCGTGGTCATGTCACTCAGGCCGACGCTGTAATCAATGCTGTCGCTGGCGCGCTGACGTCCGCCGCCAAGCGACACCACCGCCATGCCGAGTGCGCGCGTATCCATGGCGCTGACAATGCCAGCACCCTCGGCGTAAACCGCTTTGCTGAGGGTTGGCGCCGGCAAATAGCTGTCCATGCGCTCAATGAAATCTGCCGGACCATTTTGCGCCGCCACCATGCGGGCGAACACTTCAGCGGCCTTGCCGTTATCCAGCACCTGCTGCAGTTTTTTGCGCGCTTCGGTATCGTTCTCCGCCAGTTTGCCGGAGATCAGCATTTCTGAGCACAGCGCCATCGTCACTTCCAGCAAACGTGGATTGCGTGCAACGCCGGTCAGGAACTGCACCGCTTCACGTACTTCCAGCGCATTTCCGGCAGTGGAAGCCAGCACCTGATTCATGTCGGTCAGCAGCGCGGTGGTTTTGCAGCCTGCACCGTTCGCCACGCCGACAATCGCCTGCGCCAGATTTTCTGACGCTTCGAAGGTCGGCATAAAGGCACCGGAACCCACTTTGACGTCCATCACCAGCGCATCCAATCCTTCCGCCAGTTTTTTAGCGAGGATCGAGGCGGTGATCAGCGGAATGGAATCGACGGTGGCGGTGATATCGCGCGTAGCGTAGAAACGCTTGTCAGCCGGCGCCAGCGAGTTGGTCTGGCCAATAATCGCGATGCCGACGTCTTTAATGATTTGGCGGAAACGATCGTCGCTGGGGAAGATATCAAAGCCAGGAATCGCTTCCAGTTTATCCAGCGTGCCGCCAGTATGGCCCAGACCGCGACCGGAGATCATCGGCACGTAGCCGCCGCAGGCCGCCACCATCGGACCAAGCATCAGCGAAGTCACATCGCCCACGCCGCCGGTGGAGTGCTTATCCACAATCGGGCCGTTAAGATTCAGCGATTTCCAGTTCAGCACCGTGCCTGAATCACGCATCGCCATGGTTAACGCCACGCGCTCTTCCAGCGTCATATCGTGGAAATAGATGGTCATCGCCAGCGCGGCGATCTGGCCTTCCGAGACGCTGTTGTCGCGCACGCCGTTGATGAAAAAGCGAATCTCCGCTTCACTCAGCGCCTGGCCGTCGCGTTTTTTACGAATAATTTCTTGTGGCAGGAACACGGTTGCCTCCCTGGAATGAGGAGGTCGCCATGAATGGCGACCCTACAAAGAATGGATTGAACTTAGTAGCCCGCTTTGCTGGTCGCGGTTTCGTGGCCCAGCGTGTTGAGCAGGCTTGCCAGCAGGCTGGAAGCGCCAAAGCGGAAATGACGCGCATCGGCCCAGCCCTGGCCCAGAATGTCGTCGGCCAGTTTCAGATACAGCGCCGCGTCTTCAGCGGTGCGCACGCCGCCCGCCGGTTTGAAACCAACCTGCTGCTGCACGCCTTTATCTCGAATCACCTGCATCATGATCGCCGCTACGTCTGGCGTGGCGTTGACCGGCACTTTACCGGTTGAGGTTTTGATGAAATCTGCGCCCGCATCGATAGCGATTTCCGAAGCCGCACGAATCAGCGCTTCGTCTTTCAGCTCACCGCTTTCGATGATCACTTTCAGCAGCACGTTGGCTTCTGCGCAAGCGGCTTTACAGGCTTTCACCAGCTCGAAACCGATGTCGCGGTTGCCCGCAATCAGTGCGCGATACGGGAACACCACGTCGACTTCGTCGGCACCGTAGGCGATTGCCGCACGGGTTTCGGCCAGTGCGATCTCGATGTCATCGTTGCCGTGCGGGAAGTTGGTCACGGTGGCGATGCGGATGTCCGGTGTGCCCTGTTCACGCAGCGCTTTACGCGCCGCCGGAATGAAACGCGGATAGATACAGATAGCCGCGGTGTTACCGGCTGGTGATTTCGCCTGACGGCACAGCGCGATCACCTTCTCGTCGGTGTCATCTTCATTCAGGGTGGTTAAATCCATCAGTTGCAGTGCGCGCTGTGCGGCTGCTTTAAGGTCGGTCATGATGCTCTCCAAAAGTCAGACCGGCAGGCACAACCCACCGGAGAATGTGATAATTCTAACAATTACCGTGACGATGAATTGCGCCTCACGTCACACAGAAAAGAAAATCTGTCATTAAAATACAATTATTTAGTGATAAACATCACAAATAATTGCTGATCAGGCCAAAATATCGACCAAACTGTCGTTGTTATTATTATCACAAAAAAGGACGTAAAAGTGTACTTCCCGCTTTAATACTGTAGCTAATCGGGCGTAAGGCAGCGTAAATGCAGAATCTGTCGGGGAGGATCAGGCAGGCAGAGCAAACAGGCGCAGGCTGTTTTGCCATAATGCGTCGGCAATCACCTCGGACGATTCGCTGCGAAGCTGGCACAGCACGTCAAACACGTTGCGCGCCCGCTCCGGACGGTTAGGCTGGCCCTGAAAACCTTGCAGCGGCATATCGGGCGCGTCGGTTTCCAGCAACAGGGAATCTAGCGGCAGGTTGGCGATGGTATTGCGGGTTTTGCTGGCACGTTCATAGGTAATGGTGCCGCCGACGCCAATCGCATAGCCGAGCTGAATAAAGCGCTCGGCCTGCTGCTGGCTGCCAGCAAAACCGTGCACGACGCCACGGCGCGGCAGATCGTGACGACGCAGGTGCACAGCTAACTGATCGTGGGTGCGCCGCGAGTGCAGAATCACCGGCAGATCGTACTGCTTCGCCAGCTTAAGCTGCTTATCAAGCAGCCGCGTCTGCTTAGCGAATTGCGCCTCCTGCATATAGAGATCGAGACCGATCTCGCCGATCGCCACGCGCTTGCTATCTGGCTTCTTCAACCAGCTTTCCAGCTCGCCAAGATGCGCATCTTCCTGATGCGCGGCAATGTTGATCGGATGTAGGCCCAATGCGGCATACAGCGCGTCATGCTGCTGCGCCAGCTGACTAACCAACGCAAAACGGCTGGCATCGACGCTTGGCACAATGATGCGTTCCACACCCGCCTGCGCCGCGCGCGCAATACTGGCGGGTGCCGCATCAACGAACGGTGGAAAATCAAAGTGACAATGGGTGTCGATAAACTTCATGCCAGCGAGCCTTTATCAAAATCAGCATCGTTTTCCGCCAGCGCGGGCGTAATCAACGGGCGATTGTCTGGCGCATTGGCAACAGCAGCTGGCGGCGTTACCGTGGTTGAACGCACCAGCGGTTCGGCATCGCTGAGCCATTGGCCGAGCGTGGCGAGGAAATAGCGTCCGCTGCGGCGACCTAAATGGTAATCCTGATTGAGCGAGGACAAACGGCTACCGAGCGCCATGCTCGCCAGCGGCTTAGGTGGGCAGATTTCAATGATGCGCAGGTTATCCGGCGGCTGTTCAATGAACTGCTGGATTTCACGATAGCTCTCTTCATGCTGATGCAGGACGTTGATCATCGGCTGCAACGCGCTATCGGACAAAAAGCGCTCCATGCGTTTGAACCACTTCGGCGTATACGACATCTGCGACGGCACGGTACGGATCACCACGATGGTATCCGCGCCACGGCGTGCCGCTTCACGCACTGGGATCGCATCGCTGATGCCACCATCCAGATAGCTCACGCCATCCATCTGCACGCCGCTGCGGTAGAAGCCGGGAATCGCGCTGGAGGCTTTGATGATGTCATGCCAGTTGGTGCTGGTCGGGTTGAAGTACTCAGCACGATAATCGTCGCTGCGGCAAGCGCACATATAGAACTCGCTGCCTTTGGCAAACAGCCCTTCGGCGGTGGTGAGCGCCAGCGGAAATTCCTGTTTGGTGATATCGATCAGCCAATCCAGATCGATAAGATGCCCTCCGCGCACGAAACGCAGCGGATCGAAAAACAGTTTGCTGGTGGTGTAACGGGAGATCACGCGTCGTGCGTAGCCAGGTTGGCCGCAGACAAAAGCAGAAAGATTTTGTGCACCGGCAGAGGTGCCAAGCATCAGTTGAAAGGGATTGAATCCAGCGCGTTGAAACTCATCCAGTACGCCCGCAGTGAAGATGCCACGTTGGCCGCCGCCTTCACACACTAAGGCAATTTTGTTGGATTTGAAGGGAGTTAAAGCCAGCGGTTCAAATGAACCTAACGTCAGCGGAATACGAGTACCCAATGGATGTCCCTCAGTGTTTGCTCTGAGGGAGCTGCCTGAGCAGCATCCCGGAGAACCAGTCATTGTCGTTCCCTGACCAATTGCGTCTGCAATCGTTGCGGCTTCATAGTATGCCGCAAATGACCGGTCTCCGCTTTACGTAACTCGCGGGTTAGCGTCTATGACGCAAGTAGTCAGGGTCGTTTGCGCCCGGTAAACAGGCTCACGAGGAACAGAATAATACCGACAATGAAGACAATTTTAGCTGCCCATGCTGCCGTACCCGCCAAACCGCCGAAACCTAATGCTGCAGCAATCAGAGCGATGACCAGAAAGATAATACCCCAACGAAACATAAGCCTCTCCTTTACCATTGTGAAAATCGAACTGCTTATTTACACCTTTGTTTTTATTACGAAACGGCACCAGCAGGTGCCGAGTCGCCCGCGTTAAGATTTCACCTTCAGGTCATTCTTCACGCTTTTCACGCCTTCAATGGCTTTGGCGATTTTCTCAGCACGATCGGACTGTGCCTGGTTCGCCACTTCCCCAGATAACTGCACCACGCCATCGGTGGTTTCCACCTTAACGTTGCGCGATGGCACAATGTCATCTGCTAAAAGCTTAGCTTTAATTTCGCTGGTGGTGGCGGTATCACCGGCATAACCCTTCAGCGAAGCATTTTTGCTGTCTTTAACGTGCAGTTTGTCACTGACGGATTTCACACCTTCGACTTTCTGCACCAGCGCGACGGCTTTTTCAGCCTGATCCTGAGAGGCAACGAAGCCGCTCAAGGTCACCACGCCATCATGCGTCTTGACGGAGATATCCGTACTTTTAATCGCTTCATCATCCACCAACGCCGCTTTGGCTTTCGCAGTGATGCCGCTGTCATCCATATAACCATCGACTTTTTTCATTGAGCTATCGATTTTCGAACCCGCGCTGTCGGAGGTTTGCTGTGCTTTCTGCGACAGTGATTCATCTGCAAACGCCGCGCCGCTCAGCAGAGCAGAACCGGCCAGAGCAGCAATCAGGGTTTTGGCAATCTTAGTCTTATTCATCGATATCATCCTTCTATCAGTTAACTCATCCGTTATCGCGGATGCGCCAGCAACGAACGGCGTTGCTGAGTTAGTGGACGTAATGAAACCCGAAAGGTCTCTTTTCTCGTCCGACAGGATAATAGTAGTAGGGATTACAGCTTTTGCTGGCTCTTGTGGTTGATATATCGCCAAAAAGAGAAAAAAACAGCGGAATTAGGAGGAGTCTGTATCCGATAAAACAGGGCCAGTGAAAACCACTGACCCTGCAGGCAACGCCGATTAGTGCTCGCGCGTTTTGCGGAATCTCACGTCAGGATAACGCTCCTGGGTGATATTGAGGTTCACCATGGTTGGCGCGATATAAGTGAGGTTATCACCACCATCCAGCGCCAGGTTCACTTCGTTTTTACGCTGGAAATCGTCGAATTTTTTCGCGTCATCGCACTCAACCCAACGGGCGGTTGAGACGTTGATGGCTTCGTAAATCGCTTCAACGTTGTATTCGCTTTTCAGGCGCGCCACCACCACTTCGAACTGCAGCACACCGACCGCGCCGACGATCAGATCGTTGTTATGTACCGGACGGAACACCTGTACCGCGCCCTCTTCCGACAGCTGCACCAGCCCTTTCAGCAGCTGTTTCTGCTTCAGCGGATCGCGCAGACGAATGCGGCGGAACAGCTCTGGCGCGAAGTTCGGAATGCCGGTGAACTTCATGTTTTCACCCTGAGTAAAGGTGTCGCCGATCTGGATGGTGCCGTGGTTGTGCAGACCAATGATGTCGCCCGGATAGGCCTCTTCCACGTGCGAACGGTCGCCCGCCATGAAGGTCAGCGCATCGGAGATCACCACATCTTTACCGGTACGCACCTGACGCAGCTTCATGCCTTTTTCGTACTTGCCGGACACCACACGCATAAATGCCACGCGGTCGCGGTGTTTCGGGTCCATGTTTGCCTGGATCTTAAACACGAAGCCGCTGAATTTCTCTTCTTTCGCTTCCACCAGACGCGTGTCGGTGTTGCGCGGCATCGGACGTGGCGCCCACGAAACCAGGCCATCGAGCATATGATCGACGCCGAAGTTACCCAGCGCGGTACCGAAGAATACCGGGGTGATTTCGCCGCTCAGGAACAGCTCCTGATCGAACTCGTGCGAAGCGCCCTGCACCAGTTCCAGCTCATCGCGCAGCTGCTGTGCCAGATCTTCACCTACCGCGGCGTCCAGCTCTGGATTCGCCAGACCTTTAACAATGCGCACTTCCTGAATGGTGTGGCCTTTACCGGTTTGATACAGGTAGATTTCGTCGTTATAGAGGTGATAAACCCCTTTGAACAACTTGCCGCAGCCAATCGGCCAGGTGATTGGCGCGCAGGCGATTTTCAGCTCGCTCTCCACTTCATCCAGTAGCTCCATCGGATCGCGGATGTCACGGTCGAGTTTGTTCATGAAGGTGATGATCGGCGTATCACGCAGGCGCGTCACTTCCATCAACTTGCGGGTACGATCTTCGACGCCTTTCGCGGCATCGATCACCATCAGGCAGCAGTCGACCGCCGTCAGCGTGCGGTAAGTATCTTCGGAGAAGTCTTCGTGTCCTGGGGTATCCAGCAGGTTAACGAGGCTATCGCGATACGGGAACTGCATCACCGAGGTGGTGATGGAGATACCACGTTGTTTCTCCATCTCCATCCAGTCTGATTTCGCGTGCTGATTGGAGCCGCGGCCTTTGACGGTACCGGCGGTTTGAATCGCCTGTCCGAACAGCAGCACTTTTTCGGTGATTGTGGTTTTACCGGCGTCCGGGTGCGAGATGATCGCAAAGGTACGGCGGCGCGCCACTTCTTCTAAAAAGGGAGCATTAGACATGAGTGAATTCTTCTTCAAGGGCAACGCGCGGACGGCGCGCTGCGATAAATCGTTTCGGGGTCATTCCGCGGGATAACGCGGCCAATGGCGACGCAGTAGCGTCAGTTCACAGCAAGAGGTGCGCGATCTACATTGGCGGCAGTCCTGAAATCCCATCAGTAATTGAGGCGGCATAGCATACAATATTTCGCCGAGGGGGGGAATCGCTGGCCTGGGTGAGGGGAAACAATCACAACTAACCCAGAACCCGCACCACCGCCGCCTTAAAGATCTGCACGCCAATCTCCAGCGAGCTCAATTCAAAGCGCATATCAGGATGATGCAGGCCCGGCACCAGATTGGTTCCCAGCCCCCAGAAACCGGCTTTCACCTGCGGATTTTTCACCGGGTAATAGAAGAAATCCTCGCTGCCCGGCGTGGTTTTGGTTTCCAGCAAACCCTCTTCGCCCAGTACATCAACAATCGCCGCGCGAATCACTGCTGTGGCTTCCTCGTGAATTTCCGCGGCCGGCATCTCTTTCAGCACCACCACGTTCGCCGAGGCACCCAGCGCCGCCACGCTATGCTGAATCGCCAGCGTCACCTTCTCTTTCAGCAGGTCCATGGGCGCGTTTTCCTGCGAACGCAGATCCCACACCACGCGCGCCTCATCCGGCACCGAGTTGGTCACACCGGCATCACACAGGAAGCGCGTCGCTTTGACGCTCCATGTTAAACCTGGCGGCAGATGGATAGCGTTAACCGCCTGCACCGCTTGTACCGCCGCGTCCAGCGCGTTAACGCCCAAATGCGGTCGCGCGGCGTGCGCGGGAGTCCCTTTAATCGTCGCTTCCAGCGTACTGCAGGCGGAGTAGATCACCGCCGGCGTCGCCTGCCCCACGTGACACTCCTCCAGCGGACGCACATGGAAGCCAAGAATCATCTCCACATCATCAAGCGCGCCGCCTTCTATCATCGCCAGCGCCCCGGCACCCAGTTCTTCGGCGGGCTGGAACAGCAGTTTCAGGCGTCCTCTCTTAATTGCGCCCTCTTTCAGCAGCTGTTGCGCCGCCGACAGCACCACCGAGGAGTGACCATCGTGACCGCAGGTGTGGCGAGCACAAGCCACGCCATTAATGATATGCCCCAGCGCATCCATATCCGCACGCAGCGCCAGCACCGGGCCAGGTTTGCCGCTGTCGATTTCCGCCACAATGCCGGTGGTGTTATTGATGCCGCGTGTCACCTTAATGCCGGCGCTTTCCAGCTGATCGGCAATATAAGCGGAGGTTTTAAATTCCTGAAAACCCAGTTCAGGGATTTCATGCAGATAATGGTAATGCTCTAAGACGTTGGACACCGCTAAGCTCCTGACAATTAAAGGCAAGCCTCAGCATCGCCCGATGTGCAGCTATAATCAATCCAGCGTGAATGAAAATTAGTTAAAGTTGAGAACTCCTCGCATTCAACAAGTGGAATAATTCCATTTACAATCAATAAGATAAATTCAACCTTTTTACGAAAAAGCCTTCACAAAAAAGTATAGATTGATGCATAATTCGCCGTACTTCACCTAATAAATTAAAAAGGAATCAGCCATGTTAACCGCTGAAATGACCTCTCGTTTGAACGACCAGCTGAACCTCGAATTCTTCTCTGCCAACCTGTATCTGCAGATGAGCGCCTGGTGCAGCGACAAAGGCTACGAAGGTGCCGCTTCATTCCTGAAAATGCACTCACGCGAAGAGATGCAGCACATGCAGAAGCTGTTCGATTACGTCAGCGATGCAGGTGCTCTGCCGGTTCTGGGCAGCATTGCCGCACCGGCAATTAGCTGGACTTCACTGAATGACGTGCTGGAAGAAGCGCTGAAGCATGAGCAGCTGATCACCAAAAAAATCAACGAGCTGGTGCACACCGCATTAACCACCCAGGATTACTCGACCTTCAACTTCCTGCAGTGGTACGTGGCAGAGCAGCATGAAGAAGAGAAACTGTTCAAAACCGTGCTGGATAAACTGGCGCTGGTGGGCAACAAAGGCGAAGGCCTGTTCCTGGTGGACAAAGATCTCGGCCACATGTCCGTCGACGGCCACGGCGCATAATAATAAAGATTACCCACAGCAAAACAGCAAACGCCCGACACGTCGGGCGTTTTTTTATGGCTGCGTTCAACATTACGCAATAAATTGCGCCGCTACACTACATGCACGAATCTGTAGCGGCGCGATTTATCGCGCGATTTTAATCCAGCTCTTTCAAACGCAGTTCCGATGGCTGTGGACGCCCAAAGAAATAACCCTGGAACAGCGTACAGCCCTCTTCGCGCAGCTTGGCGAACTGCTCGCTGCTCTCCACACCTTCGGCGGTGATCTGAATATCCAGGCTGCGGCTCATGCCGGTAATGGCGCGGATAATCGCCAGCGCCTCGCGGCTGTCGCCCATATCGTTGATAAACGACTTGTCGATTTTGATCTTGTCGAACGGGAACGAGCGCAAATAGCTCAGCGATGAATAGCCGGTGCCGAAATCATCCAGCGCAATCTGCACGCCAAGGGTTTTCAGGCTTTGTAGCGTGCGGATATTGCCAAGCGTATCGTCCAGCAGTACCGATTCGGTGATCTCCACTTCCAGCCGATGCGGTGCCAGCCCTGATTCCCGTAACGCCCCTTCCACCACCGAAACCAGCGAGCTGTTTTTGAACTGCAGCGGCGACAGGTTAACCGACACCGATTGTTGCGTGCCCCAGCTCTGCGCTTCGCGGCAGGCTTCATACAGCGCATACGCGCCGAGCATATGGATCAAGCCGGTCTCTTCAGCAATGGGGATGAAATCATTCGGCATGATCAGCCCCTTAATCGGGTGATGCCAGCGCATCAGCGCTTCATAGCCAATAATGCCTTTCTCGTCGGTGATCGGTTGGTAATAGAGTTTGAGCTGGCGACCGGTGATCGCTTCCCGCAAATCGTTCTCGATCACGCGACGGCTGCGCGCCTGATCGTCCATCTCCATGGTGAAGTGCTCGAAGCGGTTACGCCCATTGCGCTTGGCTTCATACAGCGCCATGTCGGCGCAGCGCAGCATATGTTCCGGCGTATTGGTGGCTTGCGAGGTCAGCGCGATGCCAACGCTCAAGCCCACCGACAAGTTATGCCCTTCCACGTTAATCGGCGGGCGAATCGCTTCGATCAAACGCTGTGCCACCACCGCCGCTTCATCCGCGCTGCGCACATTCGGCAGCACAATGGCAAACTCATCGCCGCCGATGCGGGCCAGGGTATCGTGATCGCGCAGCGCAGTTCGCAGGCGCTTTGCCACCACGCGCAGCAGGTCGTCACCGATCTGATGGCCGAGCGCATCGTTGACGTTTTTAAAGTTGTCGAGATCGAGACACAGCGTGGCGCTGGTGTGGCCGTTCTGGTTATCCACGCGCAGCGCTTCGCTCAGCTTCTGGCGGAACAGCACGCGGTTTGGCAGGCTGGTGAGGTTATCGTGGTGCGCCATATGGCGGATGCGCGCATCGGCTTCGCGCTGGTCGGTCACATCTTCCACAATCAGCATCACGTAGTTCTGCCGCATATCTTTGCCGCTGATGGTGGTGGCGCGGGTATGCAGAATGCGCTCGCCGCCGGCGGTTAGCATCAGCTGTTCGCGCGCATGAATACCTTCGCTGCGCAAGGCCACATCCGCCAGGCTATTGAAGTAATCCCCCAGCTCGGCCGACATGCACTCATGCGGACGTTTATGCATGATCAGCGCTTTATTGACGCCAAACAGCTGCTCGGCTTTGTCATTCACCATCAAAATTTCGCGGCTGATGGCGTCTTCAACAATCACGCAAGACGGAATATTACTGATGATGGTGTCAAGGAAGCCCGACAGCTCAGACATCTTCGCGCTCTGCGTCTGCGCTAAATCGCGTGCACGCAGCAACTGCTGCTCATTCTCACGCCGTTCAGTGATATCACGAGTAATTTTGGCGAAACCAATCAGTTTGCCGATTTCATCGTGGATGGCCTCGATAACCACATGCGCCCAAAACGCCGAGCCGTCTTTGCGGTAGCGCCAGCCCTCATCTTCGAAACGGCCGGTTTTTAACGCAATCCCGAGGTTGGCTTCAGGCGCGTTAGCATTGCGTTCGGCGGAGCTGTAAAACACCGAGAAGTGCTGACCGACAATCTCGTCGGCGATATAACCTTTGGCGCGCTGAGCACCACTATTCCAGTTCACCACGCGGCCCTGCACGTCCAGCATATAGATGGCGTAATCGCGCACGCCCTCCACCAGCAGGCGGAAGTTTTTCTCCTGCTCATGCTGTTTGCGCAGCAGCGCCTGCTGCTCAGTACAGTCGCGGGTGATTTTGGCGTAGCCGATCAATTTACCGGCATCATCGCGAATCGCATCAATAATCACGTGCGCCCAGAACGCGCTGCCATCTTTGCGATAGCGGTAGCCTTCATCTTCGAAACGGCCAGTCTTAAACGCGGTGGTAAGGTTTTTTTCCGGGATGTGATTGAGGCGATCCTGCGCGCTATAGAAGCGTGAGAAGTGCTGTCCGACGATCTCTTCGGCCACGTAGCCTTTCGCGCGCTGGGCGCCTACGTTCCAATTTTCAACGTTGCCGTCCAAATCGAGCATATAGATGGCGTAATCGCTGACGCCCTCCACCAGCATGCGAAAGCGCTGCTCCTGCTCGCGCTGTTTACGCTGTTGTTCCTGCTGTTCGGTGCAGTCGCGGGTGATTTTGGCAAAACCTAACAGCTCGCCATACTCATCCCGAATCGCGTCGATCACCACATGCGCCCAAAACGCGCTGCCATCTTTGCGATAGCGCCAGCCTTCGGTTTCGAAGCGCCCCGTCGCTGTCGCCACCGCCAGCCCGCGCTGGGGCGCGCCGTTTTTACGATCGTCTTCGCTGTAGAACAGCGCAAAATTCTTCCCAACAATTTCATCGGGCGTGTAGCCTTTGGCGCGTTGTGCCCCGGCGTTCCAGTTCGCCACGGTGCCATCGGGTTTGAGCATGTAAATGGCGTAATCCACCACGCTCTGCACCAATAATCGGTACATGACGTCAGAGTTATTATTCATTGTTATTCGCCTATTGCTGGCCTGGTATTATTCAGAAATATTAAGAAAATTCTTAATTAGCATGCAGACTTAAGCGCAAATACGCAGCGCTGACAAGCGCTATTCATCCACAGACAAATGTTGGTAGGTCAGTTATCGGCAGTGGCGAGAAAATGTTCAGCGGGATACTTCAGCAATCAGCAACTGTTGACGGTAAAAACCGTTATGCCTGCCACGGCAAAACGCCCTGCGGCAGGCGGCGCGTCAGCCTAGTAGCAAGCGCCATTAATAAGAAAACCACGAGGATCATCAGGCAGCCCACCGCCGCCGCCAGCGAAGCCGATCCGCCTTCATCAAGAAACACGATGGTCGGTCCGATAGTTTGCGTTTGCGAGGTCACCAGCAGTATCGAGACCTGAATCTCATTCAGCGCCGTGAGAAATACCAGCACGCTGCCGGCCAGGGCCGACGGCGCCGCCAGCGGCAGTAAAATATCGCACATGCGGCGCATGAAACCCGCACCGTACAACCGCGCGGCTTCATCCAGCGCCGGTTCCAGTTGCGCAAATCCCGCCAGCGTCGGACGCAACACCAGCGCGAGGAAGTTCGCCAGATAAGCGGCAAGGATGATCCATACCGTGCCGTACAGCGAAACATTGATCATCGGCAGCGGACGCAGAAAGAACAGCATCGCCGCCACGCCGGTGACAATGCCCGGCAGCGCGTAGGTCAGTTCACTTGCCAGCCACAGGCCGCGCACTAATTTGCTGCGACGCCAGCTGAGGAAGTAAGCGAGAAACAGCGCGCAGAAGGTCAGCAGCAGCGCCGTTAGCGTGGTCAAGCCCAGGCTGGTGAGAAAAGCGTGACGCACCGCCGGATATCCCCACAACGCGGCGCGGAAGTTCTCCAGCGTCAGGGTTTGCCAGCTCAGTGCCTGGCCGAAACCACGGGTTAATGCGGTGATCAGCAAAGCGCTGAGCGGTAATAGCAAAGTCAGCGCCATCCACAGCCAGGCGACGCCGGCAATCGCCATCCGGCCACGCCCCAGCGATTGCTGCCACACACGCGGCGCACCGTTGACGCGCACATCATGTCGCCCGCCTAACCACGCGCTGGCCGCCATGCCCGCCAGCGTAATCACGGCAATCAACAAGGCGTAAACGGCAGTATTCGGCAGCGCACTCGGACCAATGCCATTCAGCTGTTGATACACTAGTGTGATCAGCGTCGGGACGCGCGCCGGAATCCCCAGCATCGCCTGTATGCCGAAGTTGCCTGCCGCCGCGACAAAGGTCAGTGCGGCACCGGCAAAAATCGCCGGGCGCGCCAGCGGCAAAATAATCGTGAACAGCACGCGCGCCCGTGAGGCGCCACTGGCCTGCGCGGCTTCGACCAAATCAGCCGGTAGCCGCCGTAACCCTGCACGCACGGTGAGAAACACCAGCGGCGCATTGTGGGTGCCCAGCAGCAGCACCATGCCGCTTAAGGAGTAGAGCGGCTGTTCGCCCGGCGCAAACCACGGCCATCCCAGACGGGCAAACAGCAGCGCCAGCGGACTGCCGGGCGCCAGCGCCTGCAGCCACGCCAGCGCCGTCACCTGCGGCGGAATCATCAGCGGTAGAATAAAGGCAAACACCCAGGCAGTTTTGCCGCGCATATCGCTGAGCGCCACCAGCCACGCGGCGACGGTGCCCAGCAGCACCGAGATAAGGGTCGAACTGAGCGCAATGAACAAGGTATTGAAACTGGCGATCAACACGCGATCGCTCGCCAGCAGACGCGTCAAGCGCGCCAGATCCGGCACGCCGTGCGGCGCAATCGCGGTCCACACCAGCCGCAGCAGCGGCGCGACCGAGAGCAGGCCGATCAACAGCACCAGCAGCGCCAGAATGAGCCGTTCGCTGTTAAAGCCCAGGCGTTTAGCGCCGCGCGCCGTGCTGCGCCATTCGTTGCTCACCACGCTCATGATTAGCCGCCAAACAGCGCGGTAAACTGGTCGCGCACTGCGGCGTCTTCTTTAATCGCTTGCGCTACGTCCGGCGACAGCAGCTTAATTTTGTTGATGGGCGTGAAACCTTCCGGCGCCGCGATGCGATCGTCAACCGGACGGTTGCCCTGCTCAACCACGAGTTTCTGGCCCGGCTCGGACAGCAAAAAGTTCACGAACGCTTTGGCGGCAGGCAGGTTATGCACCGATTTCATGATCGCTACCGGTTCGGTGACGTAGGAGACGCCCTCTTGCGGATAAACCAGATCAACCGGCGAGCCCTTTTTCTTCGCCAGAATCACGTCGGCGTCGGTGATGATGCCGTATTTATCCAGCCCGCTGGCCACCGCCTTCAGCGCCGGACCGTTGCCGCCCTGCGGCGCAACACCCAGCGCCGCCAGCTTTTTATAGAAGCTCCAGCCAATTGACGGCGTGTTGATATCGGTGTGCAGCTTGTAGAGCGCCGCGCCGGAGTACAGCGGGCTTGGCACCGCGATCTGGCCTTTATTGGCTTCGACCGCCAACGCACTCCAGCTGTCAACCGGCTGCGCGAGCTGGGTGTTATACGCAATCACCGTGGCGATAATTTTGGTGCCAAAGAAGGTCTTGTCCTGGTCGTAGAACGACGGATTGATGTGGCTGAGCGGCGCATCGCTGTAGGTGTAGAGCTGGTTCTCATTTTTCAGCGCGCCAAGGTTAATGGCATCGGCAATCAGCAGCACATCCGGTTTGGCCTGGCCGCTCAGCATTTCGGTACGCAGCACGTTCATCAACTGCGTGGTGCCGTTGCGCGTCCACTCCACCTGCACATTGGGATAGGCGGCCTTGAATGCATCCATGGTTTGCTGCGCAATCTCCGGCGCCTGCGAGGTGTAGACCACCAGCTTGCCCGCTGGCGCCGGTTCGGCATGAGTGACGGCAGACACCAGTAAACCGCTGGCTAACATCAAAACGTTGAAGGTAGTACGCATCGCATGTCCCTGAGTAGAAGAAGGTTAAGAAGGAAGAATCCAGCCGTCGCGTAGCGCCACACCGAGGGTCGCGTCGACAGCGGGTAAAGATTGATCGGCCAGCAGCAGCGTGAGGCGGGATTCGGGTGCAGCCAGCGGCGTGACGTTGAGCTGGTGATGGCCGCCGCGATAGATCACCCGCTCTACGCGAGCGGCAAATTGCGGCTCGCCGGGCTGTGCCAGACGAAAATCCACCGCGTGGAAACTGGCCTGCGCCTGCGGCTGCGGACGCTGATGTGACGCACAGCGTAACGCCATGCGCACCCCAAACAGCGTGGCAAAGGCGCGGCCCTCGCCGAGCGGTTCAATATCGCTGATGGGCAGAACTTTGCCGTCATCAATAAAGCGCGCGACCATGGCATTCGCCGGCTCGCGCCACAGCGTTTGCGGCGTGGCGAACTGCATTACGCGTCCGCCATCCATCACCACAATGCGATCGGCCAGCGCCATCGCTTCATGCTGATCGTGGGTGATGTAAAGCAGGGTGGCGTGACTGTGGTGATGGAAGCGGCGGAACTCCTCTTCCATGGTGGCACGCAGATGGACATCGAGGTTCGCCAGCGGCTCATCGAGCAGCACCAGCGTCGGCTGCGCCACCAAACAACGGGCGAGTGCCACGCGCTGACGCTGTCCGCCGGAGAGATCGGCGGGGCGACGTGCCGCGAAGTGTTCTAATCCCACCAGCTCCAGCGCCTGCTGGGTGCGGCGCTCGCGCTCAGCACGTGCTACGCCGTTCACCTTCAGGCTGTAGGAGACATTCTCCGCCACCGTCATATGCGGTCACAGCGCGTAGCTCTGGAACACCACGCCAAGCTGACGATCTTCCGGCGGCAGATGCACGCTCGGTGCGGCAAAGCAGCGATCGCCAACGTGGATTTCGCCGCCATCGGCGGTTTCGAAACCGGCCAGCAGGCGCAGCAGCGTGGTCTTGCCGCAGCCCGACGGGCCCAATACGGCGATAAATTCTCCCTGCGCAATCTGCAGCGAGATGTCTTGCAATACCGGCTGCGCCGCAAAGGATTTGCACAGCCCGCGCAGTGTGATTGACGCCATGTTTGCGGCCTTTCTCTGACAGTCCGGCTAAGACCCTACGACATTCAGATGACAGCGCCGTGACATCATTGTCCGCCCAGGTTGTAGCGGCGCAATTTATTGCGCGTTCTCCAGGAGAGCGGAGTGTACAGAGCGCGATAAATCGCGCCGCAATGAGGAAGTGCGTGCTGCAAGCCGATTCACAGATGCATCCCGATATAGCGCTCATAGCGCGCGGGCTTCACGCGGGTGAGATCCACCAGCACCAGGCCATCGATGCAATTATTGAAATCGGGATCGCTGCCGAAATCGATAAACTGCACGCCGCCCGGTTCGCACACCTCGGAGTACTGTTTGTAGAGCGTAGGAATGGCAGTACCGAGATTGGCCAGCAGATGTTTGAGACGCCGCAAATCTTCGCTGTAGTTATCGCCGGTGAACTGGGCCAGCACTTCTGGCAGCGATGCCGGATAGGGACGGCGTGAGGTGGCCAGCGGCAGCTCGGTGGGGAAGTAGAGGCGATAAAACGCCACCAGCAGATCGCGTGCCGCCAGCGGCATACCGCCGGAAATCGAGACCGGACCAAACAGATAGCGGGTTTCCGGATAGCGGGCGATGTAGGCACCGATGCCCATCCACAGATAATCGAGGCCGCGTTTGCCCCAATAAGCGGGCTGAATAAAACTGCGCCCCAGCTCCAATCCCTGATTAATGATCGGCAACATGCGCGCGTCGTAGTGGAACAGGCTGTCGCTGTAAATCCCCTCCAGCCCACGGCGCGCCAGCTGTTCGGCACCCGGAATAAAGCGATAAGCACCGACGATCTCCAGCGCATCGTCATCCCACAGAATCAGGTGATAGTAATCATCATCGTATTTATCAAGATCGCGACGGCGACCGCTGCCCTCGCCCACCGCGCGGAACGCGACTTCGCGCAAACGTCCCAGTTCACGCAGCAGCGGTACCCAGCTGGCGCCGTTGCGCCGCCACAGATAGATCTGTTTGCCATCAGGCAGCGTGCCCAGACGCTCGCTCTCCATGAGCGCTTTTTTCAGTTCGGCGCGATCTTCGGGACGCGCAATCGCCGCTTCGGTCTGGAACAGGCCGCGACGGCCCTGACCAATCCGGTAGAGATGTTTGCGCAGCCGCTTCGCCAGCTCTTTGCCCGGCGTGTGGCCATCGTGCCAGTTGGCAAACGGGATCTGCTCGCCGATATGCAGTTTGATGCGTGACCCGCGCTGGCGGAACATCTCGCGTACCAGCATTAACAGCGCCAGCGGCGAGGCGATTTTGGCCGCCGCGTAGAACGCCAGGCTGTTACGGCCCACCACGTGCACCGGCACAATCGGCGCACGGGCGCGGGCCGCGAGGCGCAGGAAGCTGTGATGCCAGTGACGATCGCGCACGCCACGGCTGGAGAGGCGCGACACTTCGCCCGCCGGGAAGATAATCAGCACGCCCTGATTATCAAGATGCTGCTGCATGCGCGTGAGCTGCTCGCGGTTGGTGCGGTTGCCCATGTTATCCACCGGCAGCATCATGTTGTTGATCGGCTCCAGCATCATCAACATGCGGTTAGCCACGATTTTCACATCGCGCCGCACCTGTGAAACCGCCGCCAGCAGCGCCAATCCATCCAACGCACCGAGCGGATGATTCGCCACAATCACCACTGGCCCGCGCGTGGGGATCTGCTCTAAATCACGCTCGCTCAGTTCGCAGCGCACATCCAGGTGATCCAGCACTTGCTCCACCATGTCCACGTCTTTGAGGTGGCGATAACGCGCGGCAAATGCCTGGAATTCATGCTCGCGAACCGCCCATTTCAGCGCGCTTTTTTGCCAGTTCGCCGCCTGATGACCTGGCCAGTAACTATCGAGAAGCTGATCAACTGAAAACATCATTCACCTTTTATGCGCAGCGGTTTATCGCCTCGACGTTAAAACGGCTTGTTTTCAGATTTATGACTCGCGTCCTGTTACGGCGGAAAAAAAAGCAACGTGCTTTGTTCTCGCACATAAAATCGATCAATTGATCTTAAATTCCCAAATTCAAGACAGAGCTTAAATCTTATTGTTAAGCCCCGTGAATTAATCTGGTCACACCTCTGGTTGTGTTTTTTTTATGGGTGTTTTTCACCCTTGGGTTTTTTCTTTTTTTTCTGGGCTACACATATGATTCATTCGGTATTTATTGTTGATGACCATCCGTTAATTTGTGCGGGTATCCAGGCACTTTTAGACTCATATCACTATGCAATTGTTGGCATTGCGCAGAAAGGAGATATGCTGATTACCGAGCTGCACCAGCTGCGTCCAGACGTCCTGCTACTCGATCTCACCATGCCCGGCCGCGCCGGCATTCCGCTGATTGCCGATATTAAACGCGCGCTTCCTGAACAGAAAATCATCATATTTACCGCCTCAGAAAGTCTTTTTTATCAACGATGTTGCCTGCAATTAGGCGTTGAGGGTTATGTCTACAAACGGGGGGAATTAGACACGCTCATTACCGCCATAAAAGAAGTCGAGCGCGGTAATCGTTTTTATCCGGTGACCCATGCCGCCGCGGATGCCGGAGAATTGATCGAGAGCGAGAAATTGATGAGCCTGACGCGACGCGAATTGGTGGTGTTAGTTAAACTGGCTTCGGGGATGAGTAATAAAGAGATCGCTTCGCAATTACAGCTGAGCAGTAAAACCGTCAGCACTTATAAAATAAAAATCCTGCGCAAATTAGGATTAAAAGGGATTAGCGGAATTAATATGACCGCCAAACTCAATGCGCTGATTTAATTGCGCGGTAACACGTTTTCTTATCTCATCATCGTTGACTGATACGTAGGGTCGCCATTCATGGCGACCTGGTTACAACTTCAACGGGGGCAACTGCGAAAACACGCTTAGCAAACCTTTACTCCACAGCTGGCGAATCTGCGAATAGTAGGGATGCTGTTCGGTGATGTGATATTGCTCGCTGTCGCTAAAACTGTCGCTGCGATACACCATCACATCCAGCGGCAGGCCAACGGAAATATTACTCGCCAGCGTAGAGTCCATCGAAATCAGCGCGCACTGCATCGCCTGGCTTAAGGGCGTTTCGTAGCGCAACACGCGATCAATAATCGGTTTACCGTATTTGCTCTCACCAATCTGGAAATAGGGCGTATCGACGCTCGCCTCAATGAAGTTGCCCTGCGGGTAGATCTGAAACAGACGTGGCTCCTCGCCGCGAATCTGGCCGCCCAGCAACAGCGTGCCGCCAAACTCCTCGCCATCGCGCTTAATCACATCACGCAGCGTTTCACCCACCATCAGCGCAATGTCATACAGCGATCGCCCATTCAGCAGATTGGGCTGATCGCTATCGCCGTTGTTACGTCGCAGCAGGCTCAGCACGCTCTGCGTGGTCGCCAGATTGCCAGCGCTTTGCAGCACCAGCGTGCGCTCATCATCCACCTGAAACACATGCAATTTACGGAACGAGGAAATATGATCAACGCCCGCGTTGGTACGTGAATCGGAAACAAAAATCATCCCTGACGATAAACGCATTGCCACACAATAAGTCATAGTTAAGCCTGCCAAGAGAATTACTGCTGCCCGTGCACCTGCAGCACCGCAGCCACCGCCAGCATATCTTCACCGCCGCCGCCCAGTCGCATACCGCGCACCGGACACGCATCGAGATAATCCACGCCGACTGCCAGCCGCAAATGCTGGCGCGTGCTACGGGTATTATTGGTGATATCAAAGCTGTGCCAACTGCCATCCAGCCAGGCTTCAACCCAGGCATGAGTGGCGACGTGCTCCACGTTTTCAGTATAGAGATAGCCGCTGACATAGCGCGCCGGAATCCCCAGGCTGCGACAGCAGGCGAGAAACACGTGACTGTGATCCTGGCAAACGCCGCTGCCGGCAGCAAATACTTTCGCCGCGTTATCACTCACCTGGGTGCTGCCGGGACGATACGGCATCTTCAGCAGCAGTTCATCCATCAATTTTTCCAGGCTGGCCAGCGGCTTTTCCGGCCGCCAGTAGCGCTGAGCAAACTCGCGGATTTCGCCATCGGGCTGGGTCAGCGGCGTGGCGCGCAGAAACACCAGCGGCGACAAGGCGCATTCCGGATCGGGTGCCCATTCGCCGGCATCAAGAATCTCCACCACGCCACGCGCCGCGATATCGAGCTGCTGATGCGGCGTATCCAGCGTCAGCACATGCATCACATTGCCATAGGCATCTTGCGTGCAGGTGGCTGCGCACGGCAGCTCCAGATCCCACGAGATAATCCGTTGATGCACCGAGTTTTGCGGCGTCAGGCGCAGATACTGGGTACTGAGTGTCACCTGCTGCTCATAGGCGTAGCGGGTTTTATGCTCGATGTTCAGTCTCATTTCGCCTCCAGATAGGTGTGATTGATGCTGTCTGCCAGCGCGTTGAGGCGCGTCAGGAAAGCCGTGAGCCAGTGCGTTAACCCTTCCTGCGTCAGGCTTTCCCAGGTGCTGAAACGCATCTCCGCCAGCAGCACGGTGATCAAATAGCGCGGTCGATCTTCCCCGCTGCTGCCGAGCTGCTCCAGCTGCGTAGCGATCTCATCAATGCAGGAGTGCAGCGATCGCGGGCTTTCGCTGCGCAGGATCAGCATCTCATTCACCAGATCCGGCAACAGCTGCTGCTTGAATATGGCGTTATAGGCTTCGCGGGCGGATACCGCGCGCAGCAGGGTGTCGAGGCGATAATATTCACGTACCGAATCCGACTGCTGCTCCATCAGTTGCTGATTGACACTCAACAGACGCGCGGTGCCGTCGCTGCGCTCCATTAATGTGCCGATGCGGATAAAGCTCATGGCATCGCCGCGTAGCAAGGTGCCGAACATCGCGCCGCGAAACAGGTGCGAGCGCTCTTTAACCCAATCAAAAAAGCTATCGGCATTGGCGCTGGTGATGCCGCGCCGCCGCGTGTTGCGCATCTCGATCCAGGTCGAGTTGATGCTCTCCCACACTTCCGATGACAAACTGCCGCGCACCGCATGCGCGTTGTTCCACGCCTCCTGCCAGCAACTGAAAATGCTGCACGGATTGCGATCGTCAAGCGCGAAGAAGTTGAACAGCTGCGACATAGTGAAGCGACCGTTGAGGGTTTCGAACAGTTCACGCGTGCCGGTGAGGTTGAGCGGCAGCAGCAGATCATCACCCTGATTACCGCGTACCGGCATTAACGACAAACGGTTGGTGACATCCAACACGCGAGCGAGTTGTTCTGCGCGCTCCAGATAGCGCGCCATCCAATAAAGGCCACTGGCCGTGCGGCTTAGCATGATGCGTCATCCTCCAGAACCCACGTGTCCTTGGTGCCGCCGCCCTGCGACGAGTTCACCACCAGCGAACCTTCGTTGAGCGCCACGCGGGTTAAGCCGCCAGGCACCAGCCGGATATCCGCGCCACACAGGGCAAACGGCCGCAGATCGATATGACGCGGCGCGAGGCCGTTATCAATAAAGGTTGGGCAGGTCGAGAGCGACAGCGTGTCCTGGGCGATGTAGTTTTCCGGCCGCGCTTTGAGGCGATCGCGGAAATCACTCAGCTCCTGCTGGCTCGCCACCGGGCCAATCAACATGCCGTAGCCGCCCGCACCGTGCACCTCTTTCACCACCATTTTCGCCAGGTTGGCCAGCACATAAGTCAGATCCTGCGGTTTGCGGCACTGCCAGGTAGGAACGTTATTCAGGATCGGCTCTTCGTCGAGGTAGTAGCGGATCATCTCCGGCACATAGGGATAGATCGACTTATCATCAGCGACGCCGGTGCCGATGGCATTCGCCAGCACCACGTTGCCGGATCGATACACTGACAGCAGGCCCGGCACGCCGAGCATCGAATCCGGACGGAACGCCAGCGGATCGAGGAAAGCGTCATCGACGCGGCGATAAATCACATCAATTTTGCACGGGCCCGCGGTGGTACGCATCATCACCGCGCCATCCTTAACAAACAGATCGGCGCTCTCCACCAACTCGACGCCCATCTGCTGCGCGAGGAAACTGTGTTCGAAGTAGGCGCTGTTAAAGCGGCCCGGCGTGAGCACCACCACCACCGGATCGTTGACCGGCGAGCTTTCACGCAGCGTTTGCAGCAGATGAGAAGGATAGCGTTCCACCGGCGCGATGTGGCGCTCGGCGAACAGCTCCGGATAGAGGCGCATCATCATCTTACGATTCTCCAGCATGTAGGAGACGCCAGATGGCGTGCGCAGATTGTCCTCCAGCACATAATATTCGCCGTCGTTATTGCGCACCATATCCACGCCGACAATGTGCGCGTAGATATTGCGATGCAGATCGACGCCGTGCATGCAGGGCTGATATTGATCGTTCACCAGCACCTGCTCGGCGGGTACGATGCCCGCTTTGAGGATGAATTGCTGATGGTAGATGTCATGCAGAAAGGCGTTGAGCGCCTGCACGCGCTGACGAATGCCGCGATCGAGCATCGCCCACTCGCTAGCAGGAATAATGCGCGGCACGCTATCGAAAGGAATTAAACGCTCTGCCCCGCCGTCGTCACCGTACACGTTGAAGGTGATGCCGACGCGATGAAACAGCAGTTCCGCCTCTTCGCGCTTGCGCGCCACGGCATCTTTGTCCGCCTGTTGTAACCATTCCCAGTAATGCTGGTAGTGAGCGCGGTGTTGGCCATCGCTCAGCAACATCTCATCATAGAAGTGCGGTGCTATCTGGTAGCTTTCTTTCATGATTTACCCGGCGCTTGTCAGAGGACATCACTCTCTCCTGCACAAACTGTGCCAGAGGCTTGCCCCGGCATGGCACACGCGCCGCGCGGCTGGAAATGGCGAAATTGCACTTTACTGGTGCATCAGCTGCTGCGCGATCGGCAGCCAAATCTCCGTCATCGCGCCTTCGCCACCGGTAAACGGATCGCGCTGCGGCAGTGGAACCTGCTGGATCTTCTCCTTCGACGCACGCAATCGCGACGGCTCATCGCGCACGGTTTCCGGAGACATTCCTTCAGGATAGGCGCCAACGGTGAAAAAATCCTCCGAGGCAAACACCTGCTTGTGGCCGACGCCAGCGGGAATCAGCACCGCATCGCCTTCGCGCAGCGTCACCATGCGACCGCTATCGCCGCCAAACAGCACCTCCGCCCAACCGGCCGCTACGCCTAACACTTCATGGGTGTTGGGATGATAATGGGTGTACGGGAAGATCGGCGAACGCCAGGCGGCGGGCCAGCCGTTGCGGGTAAAGGTTTTTTCAAACCAGGCGGCGCTATCTTCCGCTTCATCTTCATCCGGCACGATGCCGGGCCAGATGATCAGCGGCAGCGGGCTATTGGGCACGCCACCGGAGGGCAGCGACAGCATCAAATGTTGCGGATTGCTGGACGATCCCGCGGAAAAGGTACCGGCGGCGAAAGACATCAGTAACAGCAGGCTGGAGTGGTTGGCAGTCATACTCTTTCTCCGGTTAAACACGATGCTTAATTGTGGCTTACCCAACCCACAATGCAATGTGCGCCCGCCGACAAAATTCACATAAAAGAATGATTTAGCTAACTAAAGCCAAATTACTGCGCAACATATTTAACATGATGTGCCGGCGTTAATTCGGTCGCCATCAATGGCGTAATGCCGATCAGTTAAGCGCTGAGCGACTTTCGTTCGCCATCGGCTGAGGCAGTTTCATCTACGCCGTGCGGCGACCGAGAAGAGGGCGTCTGGGCCACGCCCTCTTCACTCCCCGGCCCTGCGCCAGCCCATCCCGCCGCTACGCGGTGCCTTCGCTCCCTCACGATTCCTGACGGACCGGCGGCGATTCGCTCCTGCTCAGCGCCGCCTCTCGCCGCATCCCTGCGGCTCGCCCTGGAATCCCTCACTCGCTCAGCGGGCTGGGATGTCGCCTCAACACCCGCGCTGCATCATCAATGCTTATCCCTGAATCATCATTGCTGTAACGCCTGTCGGGTCGCCATCAATGGCGCCCCGACGCTGGGATCGAGTGGTTTTGTCGGGGTGACATTTATGCGCACCTGGCCGCAGGCGCATGGATTTCAGGCAAAAAAAAACCGGTGGATTTCGCCACCGGTCGAATCAAAGATGATTCAAAGGCACTGACAGGTTATCGCAGGCGTTCAGCGATGGGTTTTACGACGTTCTCCCCTTCGCGGCCATAAAATTGGAACAGGGTTTCGGCTGCTGCATCGGTTAATACCAGGATCTCGATGCGGCGGTTGCGTGCACTCATTGGATCCTCTCTGTCACGCGGCATGCGTGATGCCATGGCGTTGACTTGCAATACGCGCGCACTCTCCAGCCCGCCACGCTCCAGCGCACGGCGCGCCGCCAGCGCACGATCGCCAGACAGGTTCCAGTTGTTGTAAGCCGCGTTACCGCTGTATTGCGCGGCATCGGTATGACCGCTGATCATGATTTTGTTGTCGATACGGTTAAATACCGGACCGAGTTCCGTCAGCAGTTTCTGGAAGAACGGCGTTAACACCGCGCTCCCGCGCGGGAACATCATGCGATCCTGATCGTCCTGAATCAGGATGCGCAGGCCCTGTGGCAGGGTTTCCAGCATCAGATAATTTTGCGCGTGATAGCTATTGATCAACTGCTGGATCTGGCTCTGTAACAGCGTCAGTTCGGCATCAGAACGCGATAATACGCTGTCCAAATCTTCCTGCGGCTTGCTGCCGCTCTCCAGCGTGTTGTCCGCCGGTGAAGCGCTAACGGTTGCACTCTGCGTCGGCGGTGAAACCGCGAGGGTTTCGCCAATGATCGACGATCCCGCTGAGCCCATGGACTTCTCGACGTCAAACGGATTGAAGCCGGAGCCCTCAAACACCGACGTGCCGTTCAGCTGCGCCACAATCTCTTTGCGCTCGTCTTCGGTCACAGCGCCCATAATCCACAGCACCATAAACAGCGCCATCATCGCCAGGGTAAAGTCGGCAAACGCCACTTTCCACGCACCGCCATGATGAGCGTGGTGCGCCTTCTTGCCGCCGCGTTTGATGATCAACTTTGTGGTGGTGACCAAAGGGGCCGAGCGTATCTCTGAGGTGTCGGCCCGCTTTACCCTTGATGCATTACCCGGCAAACAGATGGCGATCGATGCCGATCTCAATGCTGGCCTGATCAATCAGGAGCAGGCCGGTAGCCGCCGCAAAGACGTGGCGAATGAAGCCGATTTCTACGGTGCGATGGACGGTGCCTCAAAGTTCGTGCGCGGGGATGCGATCGCCGGGATCATGATCCTGCTGATCAGCGTGATTGGCGGTATTTTGATTGGCGTGTTCAAGCACGGATTACCGGCGGGACAAGCATTTGAGCAGTATGTGCTGCTGACCATTGGTGACGGCTTAGTAGCACAGATTCCCTCGCTGCTGCTGTCAACGGCGGCGGCGATTATCGTGACGCGCATCAGCGATGGCGCGGACATGGGCGATGACATTAAATCGCAGCTGCTGGCGAAACCCAACACGCTTTACACCGCCGCCGCCGTGATGTTTGTGCTGGCGATCGTGCCCGGCATGCCGCATTTGGTGTTCCTGATCTTTACCGCTCTGCTGCTGTTCGCTGCCTGGCGTCAAGGCCGTAATGTGCAAAAGCCGACGCAGGATCATGCCGATATGGACGCCATCCATCAGGCGCTGGCGCAGCCGGAAGAGCAGCCGGCGATTGGCTGGGACAATATCCCGATGGTTGAGCCAATCGGCCTCAATCTCGGCTACAAGCTGGTGACGCTGGTGGATAAAGGCAAAGGTGCGCCGCTGACATTGCGTATGCGCGGCGTGCGTCAGGTGGTGTCTGAAACCAGCGGCGTGCTGCTGCCGGAAATCGCCCTGCGCGAGGATTTCCATCTCAAACCGGCGCAGTACGCGATTAAGATCAATGGTGTGCGCACCGCAGTTGGCGAAGTGCACGCCGATCGTCTGATGGCGATCCCCACGCCGGAGCAGTACGGCGAGATCGACGGCGTGCTGGACACCGATCCCGCCTACGGCATGGCGGTGACCTGGATCCTGCCGGAGCAGAAAGCCAAGGCGCTGAATCTGGGTTATCAGGTGGTGGATTGCGCCAGCGTCGTGGCTACGCATGTGAATAAAGTGGTGCGCGAGCATCTGCCGGAGCTGTTTAATTATGATGACATCACGCAGCTGCATCAGCGGCTAAGCAACGTGGCACCCAAGCTATCGGAAGATGTGAATGCCGCGGTGAATTTCAGTTTGCAGCTCAAGGTTTATCGTCTGCTGCTGAACGATCAGGTGTCGTTGAAGGATATCACCACCATTGCGACTACGCTGCTGGAGAGCTCAGCGATCACCAAAGATCCGATTCTGCTGACCTCCGATGTGCGCTATGCGCTGCGGCGCGCGATGGTGGCGGCGATTGCGCCGGACAACAAGCCGTTGTCGGCTTATACGCTGGAGAACAGTCTGGAGAATCTGCTGCTCTCCGCGCTGAACCAGGCGCAGCAGGCCGGCAAAGTGGCGCTCGATAGCTTCCCGGTCGATCCGAATATCCTGACGCAGCTGCAGAGCACGCTGCCGGTGATGATGGAGCAGCTTAAAGCGCAGAATCTGACCCAGGTGCTGTTGGTAACGCCGCAGCTGCGTCCACTGATTGCGCGCTATGCCCGACTGTTTGCCAACGGGCTGAACGTGCTGTCGTATAACGAAGTACCGGATGACGCTAATTTGCAAATTGTGGGGCAGGTTTCTTGATTCGGTCCTCTGCGGCCTGACATTTCAGCCTGTGCTGGCTGTCCCCCTCCTCGGTCCTCCCCCACAAGTGGGGGAGGAAGATGCTGCTATATGTTAGTTCTTAAGCTGCATGTTGCAGCGTCTCCTTCCCCCAGTTGTGGGGGAGGAAGATGCTGCTATGTGTTAGTTCTTAAGCTGCATGTGGCAGCGTCTCCTTCCCCCACTTTCGTGGGAGGAAGATGCTGCTATATGTTAGTTCTTAAGCTGCATGTGGCAGCGTCTCCTTCCCCCAGTTGTGGGGGAGGAAGATGCTGCTATGTGTTAGCTCTGAAGCTGCATGTGGCAGCGTCTCCTTCCCCCACTTTCGTGGGAGGAAGATGCTGCTATGTGTTAGTTCTGAAGCTGCATGTGGCAGCGTCTCCTTCCCCCACTTGTGGGGGAAGGCCGGGATGGGGGACCGCCAGCACTATCCCTTTAAAGCCAGCATAATCACAGCGTGAACAGCCGCTGGCTCAAGCAGCACCTCATTATTCCAAAATCTCAATACTCGCCAGCCATGTCTATTTAATTCATGGGTGCGTCTATTGTCATATCTGACATTTTCAGCGTGCTGAGAGCCATCAAGTTCAATCGCAAGCCGCTTTTCAATACAAGCAAAATCTAATATGTAGGTACCAACGGCATATTGGCGGCGAAATCGCATTCCGCCACATTGTCGGGCACGCAGTAAAGACCATAACTTCCACTCTGCTGAGGTCATATTATTTCTCAGCTCGCGGCAGCGCTGCACATGATGTCGCATCGTGTTTCATCCTGAAAAGCGCATCCTGTTCTCTAAAATTCCCTGGCTCAATGCTTTCACGACATACTTGAGTAGCAGATTCCAACTGTTATAAAAAAACACAGCAAATCTGTCTCTAATTCGCTTCACTGTTATGTGCTTTACTGGCAGGCAGTGATAATTAGAGGTGAACAATGGACGCGATTAAACAAATTCTGCTCGACGAAATCGCCACGCTGAACCGTGAGGGGCAGCGCGATAACTTGCCGCGCTTTAGCTTTTCCTTCCTCAAAACCCATCCGGGACTCTGGGCCATAATGTACCTGTGCTACGCGCTGTGCGTGGCGCTGATCTTCTCCACCGACATGCTCGGCTGGCCGGCCTTCTGGTTTGCCACGGTGTTTGTGGTGGTGATGAGCGTGCTGATGCTGATGGATATCAATCCCAAATATCGCTTCGAAGATATCGATACGCTGGATTTACGCGTTTGCTATAACGGCGAGTGGTATTACGTGCAGCCGGTTTCGCAGCAGGCGCTGGATAAGATTCTGGATAACCCACAAACGCCCGATCGCGTGCGCAGCGGCATCGATCGCCTGATGAAGCAGAAAGGTGAAGTGGATTTCTACGATGTCTACTACCTCACCTGGGGCCACCAGCAAGCGGCTCAGGTTTAGCGGTTTAGCCCGGCAATCAGTTTGCCCAACGTTTCGACGGCCGCTTCGGCACGGCTATCCCACGGCCAGGCGGTGTTAAAGCGGAAACAGTGACTGAAGCCCTCGCTGCTGGAAAACAGCTGGCCGGGGGCAATGCTGATCCCTTGCTGCAACGCCAAATGATAAAGCTCAGTGGTATTGATCTGCGCAGGCAGCGCAATCCACAGGAAATAACCGCCCGGCGTGTCGCTGATGCTGGCATCAGCAGGCAGCACCCGCCGCAGCGCCTGCTGCGCCAGCTGTTTGCGTTTCGCTAGCGTCTGGCGCAGCTTTTTCAGATGCGCATCATAGCTGCGCGTGCTGAGAAAATCGGCTAAGGCCAACTGCATCGGCGCGCTGGTCGACAGCGTGCTCATCAGCTGGATACGCTGTACGCGCTGCGCATGACGCCCGGCCGCCACCCAACCTACGCGAAATCCCGCCACCAGATTCTTAGAGAAACTGCCGCAGTGCAGCACGTTGCCGTCACGATCAAAGGCTTTGGCCGGCAGCGGCTTGTCGTGGCCCTCATACAGATCGCCGTACACATCATCCTCAATCATCGCTACGTTGTAGCGCGCCAGCAACGCCACCAGCTGCTGTTTGCGCTCGGCGCTGAGCGTAAAGCCGAGCGGATTTTGCCGATTGGTCATCAGCCAGCAGGCTTTTACCGGCCAGCGCTGCAGCGCCTGCTCCAGCTCATCGAGATCCATGCCGTGTTCCACATCGCTGGCAATGGCGATGGCGTTCAGCTTGAGGCGTTCAATCGCCTGCAGGGCGCCATAAAACGAGGGATTCTCGAGGATCACCCAATCGCCGGGTTCGGTGACGGCTTGCAGGCTCAGGTTGAGCGCTTCCATCGCGCCGTTGGTAATCACAATGTCATCCGGCGACAGCGTAATACCCTGCTGCGCGTAGCGCTGCGCCAGAATTTTGCGCAGTTCTTCATTGCCCGGCGGCAGGTTGTTGAGCGCATCGGTGGGTTTAAGGTTGTGCGAGACTTTCACCAGTGAGCGCATCAGCTGGCGCTGCGGGAACAGCTCGGGATCTGGGAAAGCTGAGCCAAATGGCATAATGGCGGGATTGCGCGTGGCTTGCAGCACGTCAAACACAAAGCTGTTGGTGTCGGCCTGATCGGTTTTGGCAATTTCCTGGGTGGGCAGCCGGGGACGACTTTCGGCAGCGCGCGGCGCCACGTAGTAGCCGGATTGCGGTTTCGATACGATCCAGCCCTGACTCTCCAGCACCTCGTAGGCGTGCATGACCGTCATCAGGCTGAGCCCGCTCTGCTCCGCCTGCTGGCGTAGCGACGGCAGTTTTTCGCCTGGCGGCCAGATGCGTGCCTCAATTTGCGTGCGAAGCTGCTCGACCAACTGCTGATATTTCGCCACCCGAACTCCGATGTAGAGGATTTGGCGGCTAGTTTCCCTCACCCTAACCCTCTCCCGCAAGCGGGAGAGGGAATGAATAGAAGGGGAAAACTTACGGGCTAAGGCATGCGCTCCAGCTCTAGTACTTCCTCGTAAAAATTCGGCAGCTCGTTGATGCGATCCGGCGGCACCGGTTTACCCAGCAAATAGCCCTGCAACGTATCGCAGCCCAGGCCCGTCAGAAACGCCTGCTGATCCTGCGTCTCTACCCCTTCAGCGACCACTTTAAGATGCAGCGACTGCGCCAGCGCGACTATCGCTGACACAATGGTGGCGTCTTCCGAATGCACCTGCAGTTCATTAACAAACGCGCGATCGATCTTCAGCTCGCTGGCCGGTAAACGCTTGAGATACAGCAAGCTCGAGTAGCCGGTGCCGAAGTCATCTATCGATGCCTTGACGCCCATATTGGTCAGCTCGGTGAGAATACGCACGCTCTCCTCTGGATCGCGCATCGCGGTGGTTTCCGTCACTTCCAGCGTCAGCAGCTCAGCCGGGATTTGGTGCTGCGCCAGCGCATCGGTCACCGTTTCAACCAGGTTGCTCTGCTCAAACTGCAGTGCCGACAGGTTGACCGCTACCGACCAGTGCGGATGCCCCTGTAAATGCCAGGAACGCAGCTGGCGACAGGCTTCGTTAATCACCCAATTGCCGATACTCACAATCATGCCGGTCTTTTCCGCCATCGGCAGGAAAGTATCTGGCGCCAGTAGACCGCGTGTCGGATGCTGCCAGCGCAGCAGCGCTTCAAAACCGAGGATCGGCCCGCGCGGTGCGCAGTATTTTGGCTGATAGAACAGCCGTAGTTCATGGTTATCCAGCGCTTGCCACAGATCGTTATTCAGCTGCAGCTGGGACTGCGCCAGCATATTCATCGACGGCTGGAAGAAGGTGTAACCGTTGCGACCGTTGTTTTTGGTGTGATACATGGCGGCATCGGCGTTAAACATCAGTTCGCGCTCGTCTTTGCCATCGCCCGGATAAACCGCAATGCCAATACTCAGCGACACCACAAGCTCGTAGCGCGAGATATCAAAAGGACGATCTACCGCTTTCACCAGCGAATCTGCCACCGCCGCCGCATCGTTGGGATCGTCAATTTCCAGCAGCAGGACAAATTCGTCGCCGCCCATGCGCGCCAGCGTGTAGTGCCCTTTCATCTGGTCGGTCATGCGTTCGGTGACGCCGATCAACAGATTGTCGCCGACGTGATGGCCAAAGGCGTCGTTGACGGCCTTGAAGCCATCGAGATCCATAAACATCAGCGCAAACTGTGATTTCTCACGGTTGGCTTTATTGATGGCTTGCTCCAGGCGATCTTCAAGCAGAATACGGTTGGGCAAGCGCGTCAGATTATCGTGCAGCGCCAGCTGTGCCAGCTCGCGGTTGGCTTCGGCTAGCGAGTGGGCAAGGATTGAGGTGCGAGCCTGCAGGCGGGCATCCAGCATCGATACCAGCAAGGTAATGCCGAGGATCGCCAGCGTCACCACCGTCACCACCACCGCCAGCCAGTTGCTGTTCACGCCCATGTGCGTCGCGTGGCTCTGCATCGGGAAGTTGGCCGCGACCATGCCGGTGTAGTGCATGCCGGCTATCGCACAGCCCATCACCACCGATGCGCCCAGCCGCAGGACGGTAACGCGTCCGTGTCCTTCACGCAGGTTGAACGCCAGCCATAATGCGGCACCTGAAGCCACCAGCGCGATGGCCACCGAGGCCGCCACCCAGCCCCAGTTCCAGGTGATACCTGGCGAAAACATCAGCGCCGCCATGCCGGTGTAGTGCATGGCCACCACGCCGGTGCCCAGCACCAGCGCGCCGCCGCACAGCCGTCGCCATGGCAGCGTCGGGGTTGAGCACACCAGCCACAGCGCAAACACCGAAGCTAGCACCGCCACCACCATCGAGGCGACGGTGAGCGTGGGGTCGTAGCTCATGACCATATCGAGGCTCATCGACAGCATGCCGATAAAGTGCATCGCCCAGACGCCGATGCCCATAGCGAATCCACCGCCGAATAACCAAACCAGCGCCACCTTGCCAGTTGAGGAAGCCACGCGTCCCGCCATATCCAGCGCGGTAAACGAAGCCAGCATTGCCACCAGGATGGAGACGATGACGGTAAACGAATCGTACGAAGTCACTAACATAGTGATTTCCCAAGTTAAAGCCGGGTTAAGTCAGCTGTGGTGTTGTGAAAAGTGAGGAATCTATTGGTTTTATTGTAGGAATTATCGGCAGAATACCTGCCGATCTGAGTCTATGAACGATGAAACCTTCCGATGCGGAAGAAAAGAAAAATGGTTTATCACGCCCTGGCCAGCGGTACGACGCTATTCGGCAACACCAGCGGCAGATTAAGCGCAGCGGTAAATTCGCCGATGCGCTCTGCCGGTGTTGGCTTACCGAGCAGATAGCCCTGCAAGGTATCGAAGCCTAATCCCGTCAGCAAGCGCTGCTGCTCCTCGGTCTCAACGCCCTCGGCTACCATGCGCAGGTTGAGCGTTTGCGCCAGCGATAACATCGCGCTGACCACGGCGGCATCTTCGCTGCCGGCGCGCAGGCTATTGATAAAGGCCCGGTCGATTTTCAGCTCGCTGGCTTCCAGATGTTTCAGATGCAGCAGATTGGCGTAGCCGATGCCAAAGTTATCGATCGCCACTTTTACCCCCAGCCGATGCAATTCGGCAATGCGCTGCTGGCTAAATTGCGGATCGCGCATGGCGATGCTCTCGGTGATCTCCAGCATCAACGTCCCGGCGGGTATCTGATGGTGCAGCAGTGCCTGGCGCACGCTATCGATCAGGTCGCGCTGTTGGAATTGCAGGGCCGAAAGATTAACCGACACCGTCCAGTCAGCGTTGCCGGCATCGTGCCACTGTTTTAGCTGGCGGCAGGCTTCGTTAATAACCCAGTTACCCAGCGCGACAATCTGCCCGGTTTTCTCTGCTCGCGCCAGGAATGTGTCCGGCATCAGCAGGCCGCGACGCGGATGCTGCCAGCGCAACAGCGCTTCAAAGCCGATCAATACCGTGCCGCCCGCGCGGAATTTAGGCTGATAGAACAGGCGCATTTCTTGATATTCCAGCGCGTTCCACAGATCGTTGGCCAGCGCCAGCTGATGCTGAGCTACCGCGCTCATCGCCGGTTCAAACACGCACCAGCCGTTACGCCCGCTGTGTTTGGTGTGATACATGGCGGAATCGGCGTTGAACATCATCTCCTGCTGGCTGCGACCGTGCAGCGGGAAGATGACAATGCCGATACTGAGCGACACGCGCAGCGAATAACGATCGAGATCGAAAGGCGCATCAATCACCTGCACCAGCCGCTGCGCCAGTTGTGTCGCCTGATGGAGATAGCATTGCGGACACAGCAGCACAAATTCGTCGCCGCCCAACCGCGCCAGTAAAATCTCTTCGCTCAACTCCACACGCAGGCGCTCGGCCACCGCAATCAGCAAGCGGTCGCCAACGTGATGGCCCCAGGTATCGTTAACCGCCTTGAAGCCGTCGAGATCCATAAACATCAGCGCGAAGTTCTCATCCTGCAGCGTCGCCTGTTTGATCTGCGCAGTGAGTTCTTGTTCCAGCATCACGCGGTTCGGCAGCGCGGTCAGATTATCGTGCAGCGCCAGCTGGCGCAGTTCACTGTTGGCGCGCTTGAGTTTGGCCGCGAGACGCGCCGCGCGCAGCTGCGCATCCAGCATCGAAATCAGTAACATCAGCCCCAGAATGGTCAGCGTAATTATAGTGACCCACACCGCCAGCCCCTCTTCACTGGCGCCATGATGCTGCATCATAACCGGCATGCTGAATTCTGCCGCCGCCATGCCGGTGTAGTGCATGCCCGCAACGGCAATGCCCATCACCAGCGCCGCGCAGGCGCGTAATAGCAGCAGGCTTTTGCCCTGACGCAAATGGAACGCCAGCCACAATGCCGCGCCAGACGCGGCATAGGCAATCACCACCGACAGCAGCACCAGCGGCATATTCCAGTAAATGGGAGTTTCAATCATTAGCGCGTTCATGCCGAGGTAGTGCATGACAATCACGCCGCTGCCGAGGATGAGGGTGCCGCGCAGTAAACGCCGGCGCGTGAGATGGCTGCCCTGCACGCCCTGTGCAAAGGCAAACATGGCGGCAACAATCGCCACCAGTAGGGAGATGGCGGTGAGCTGCATGTCATAGCGCATGGTCATCGGCATTTTCATCGCCAGCATGCCAATGAAGTGCATCGCCCAGATGCCGATGCCCATGGCGGTACCGCCGCCGACTAACCACAATTTTGCCAGCGTGCCGCGTGATACGGCTACGCGTCCGGCACTGTCCAGAGCGGTAAAAGCGGCGATGAAGGCCACAATCAGTGAAACGGTAACCAGAACGCTATCCCAGGTAACCAGCAGCATGTGCGCTCCTAAACTCAACCCGCTGCGCAGCAGGTTCGGTGTCGTCAAATATCAATAAGGATGATAAAACGCCGATCAAGCGTGCTTAATGACCGCCTGTGGCGAAGTTCAACAAAAAGCCGTTCCAGACAAATCTGGAATGGTGGGGCTGGTTTTTTTTTATATTCATCGTCAGTCTTTAATAGAAAAATTAATAATATCTGATTAATGCACGAACATATCATCGAACCGAAGCGCGTGGTAGAGGGGGGAATCACCGCTTGTTTAGTTTTTTTAACCACTCGCCACCCCTTGTGTTTACTGCGTTATCGGCGAAAAGTGGCAATTGATTAGGGAAAAAAGTGAACATTGGCGCACAAGGCCCGATTTGCTGATCTATAGTAAAGAAAACTGATATAAATCATTAATCCACCATCTAAGAATTTTCTTAGATAGCGGGCGCTTACGCTGTCGGGCTGCATGCGGCTCTTGTTTGATTTCGGATGTATTTGCATAAATGTATAACCAGGTGAAAAAGCACTGACCTTGGATAATCAGTAAGGAATGATTATGAAACTCAAGCTTTTTCTTGTGGCTACCAGCCTAAGCGCCGCACTTGCTCCTACTGCTGTTTTTGCCGCCACCACAACGGGAACCATCAATGCCACCTTGACGCTGACCACCGGTTGTTTAGTCAACGGTCAGTCAGCAACGACAGGGGTTAACTTTGGTACCCTGAACTTTGGTAGCAGCGCAGCAACCTTCGATACCCTCAATGCCACTTTAGTGGGTGCTTCGGGTAACGGCATCTTTGTCCGCTGCACCACCGGACAAACCTTCAACGTGCAGGTCACCAGCAGTAATACCGCACCGGCGACCATTTACGGTACGGTGAGCGGCCAGCCGCGTTACCTGACTCTTGGTTCTGATAATACTCAAGGCATTGCCTATACGCTGTATAGCGACGCCGCGTTTACCACCGCCATCGCTAATAACACCAACATCGCTGCCAGTGGCACCACGGACCCGACGCTCGGGACCAACTACGCCATTTATGGTCGCGTGGTGGGCGGCGGCTTTAACCCGTTGATTCCCGCAGGCACCTACACCGATACCATCAACGTGGCGGTGAATTACTGAGGGAAAGGATAATCAGGGTGGCCGTGGTGCAGCGGTTGATGCACAGTGCAGGCGGCCTCGCCCTGCTGATAGGGAGTGTCTCCGCCTGGGGGTTGCCGACAGCAACCTTTCAGGTCTCAGCATCAGTAGTGGCAGGCTGTGTCGTCTCCGGAACCAATACCGGGGTATTCGGCACGCTCAATTTTGGTACCCAATCTGGCGTGGCTTCCAGCAGCGTCAGCGCTAGCTATGTGCAAAGCACCACCATCACGCTCGCCTGCACGCCAGGCACCGCCGTCAGCATGAGCATTAACGGCGGCAGCAACTACACCTCTAGCCGTAACCTCAAACACACCAGTAACACCAATACGGTGGCCTATAGCCTCTACACCAATGCCGCGCATACCACGGCGATCCCGGTAAACAGCGCCGTGGCGCTGAGTTACAGCAATGCCAACAACATTACTTTGCCAATTTATGGCCTGTTAACGCTGCCCGGCCCGACGCGCGCCGGGACCTATACCGACACCTTAACCGTCACGCTCAGTTGGTGACGTCAGTGATAAGAAGGATGATATGAAGATGAACCTGCGCGCCCGATTGCTGTTGCTGCTTGTGATACTCACGCCCGCGGTGCACGCCGCCAACTCGCTGATGGTGTGGCCCATCGATCCCGCCATCAATCCCGACGAAAAAGCCAGCGAGCTGTGGCTGGAGAATCGTGGCAATGCCACCACCATGATGCAGGTGCGCATCTTCAGCTGGCAGCAAATTAACGGCCAGGAGCAGTATCAAACCCAGCAGCAGGTGGCGGCGAGCCCGCCGATGGTGCGCCTTGAGCCGGGACAGCGCCAGCTGGTGCGTTTGATTAAACAAACCCCGCCGACTGCCGGACGTGAAATGGCGTATCGCGTAGTGCTGGATGAGATCCCCACGCCACGCACGCCAGGCGAAAACCAGGCGGGCCTGACTTTCCAGATGCGCTATTCGGTGCCGTTATTCGTGTATGGCGACGGCGTCACGCGCGATACGGCAAAACCGCAGCTGAGCTGGCAGGAAGTGAACAGCGGCGGCAAACGCTGGCTGGAGCTGACCAATCGCGGCAGCGGTCACGCGCGGTTAAGTAACGTCACCATTGGCGGACGCAAAATGGGCAATGGCTTGTTCGGCTACGTGCTGGCGAACAGCAGCAATCGCTGGCCGTTAACCAGCAGCGTGAGCGGTGAGCTGGCAGCAGATATGAATAAAGGCCACTGGAGCAGCGCTGCCGCGCGTTGATGAAGTTAACGCCGCATCCCTGCGCGCTGGCGGTGGCCAGCGTGCTCTGTATCAGCCCAATTACCAGCAGCGCGGAGACCTTCTCCGAGCTGCCACCGCCGCCTGCGCTGGAGAATAACGCCAGCGGCCAGCAATACATGCTGGAACTGGTGGTGAACCAGGGCGAACGTGGCGACATCGTCCCGGTGGAGCGCAAAAATGGGGCGTTCTGGGTGCGTCGTGGCGATCTGGAGCGCGCCGGTATTCCGGCCGGGAAACTGCAAGGGCAGCAGATCGACGTCAGCAACCTGAGCGGAGCGAAAGTGGAGTATGACGAACGCCGTCAGCGCCTGTTATTGACGGTGCCGCCCGCCTGGCTACCGGGCCAGACTATTGGCCAACAGCTAAACGCGCCGCGCTTTCCCGGTCGCGCCAGCAACGGCGCCCTGCTCAACTATGACTTCTACGCTACGCGCACCGATAACGCCGGTTCGCGCCTCTCCAGCTGGAACGAACTGCGTCTCTTCGGCCCGGCTGGGCAGTTCTCAACGAACGGCGTGTACGTACAGCAACTGGAAGGCGGCGTCTCCGGCCAGCAGGAAGGCTACATTCGCTACGACACCTGGTTTAGCAACGAAAACGAGAACGCGGCAATCAGCTGGCGCGCCGGGGATTTGGTCACCGATGCGCTGAGCTGGAGCAACAGCGTGCGCCTCGGCGGGGTGCAGATTGGCCGCGACTTCAGCGTGCGTCCGGATCTGGTGACCTATCCGTTGCCGGCCTTTTCGGGCCAGGCGGCGGTGCCTTCGTCGGTCGATCTGTTTATCAACGGCTACCGCAGCGCGCAGGCGGATGTTCAGCCCGGTCCGTGGTCGCTCACTAACGTGCCATTTGTGAACGGTGCGGGCGATGCGGTGATCACCACCACCGATGCGGTAGGACGGCAAATCACCACCACGCTACCGTTTTACGTCTCCAGCAGTTTGTTGAAACAGGGCTTATCCGATTACTCGTTCTCTGCCGGTGCGATACGCGAAAACTACGGCATTAAGAATTTCGATTATGGTGCCGCCGCCGCCAGCGGTTCTTACCGTTACGGCCTAACCGACTGGCTGACGCTGGAGAGCCATGCGGAGGGCAGCGACAACGTGGCTATGGGCGGCGCGGGGGGATTGGTCAAGCTTGGCAGCCTGGGCGTGGTCAACGGCGCGTTGGCGCAGAGCCAGATGGCGGGCAGTGCCGGCACGCAATACAGCTGGGGTTATCAATACAACAACAGCTGGTTCAGCCTTGGCACGCAGCACACCATTCGTAGCGCCGAGTTTGGTAATCTCGCGCTGGTTGGCAGCCGTGGCGACAGCGCCAATACCAGCTACTCGCTGTCACGCCGCAGCGCGCAATACACTGCCAGCGTGTCGCTCAGCGATTATGGCAGCCTCGGGCTGGCCTATTTCGATATCTCCGGCGGCAATGGCGATCGCACGCGTTTGATGAACCTGTCGTGGAGTAAAAACCTGTGGGGTAACAGCAGCCTGTACATCTCCGCCAGTCGCGATCGGGATCAGGGCGACTGGAGTGGCGCGATTTCGCTGGTGATTCCGTTCGGCGAACAGAGCAGCGCTTCGGTCAGCATGGAGCGCGACCAGCAGGGCAACAACAATCAACGCCTTTATGTGTCACGCGCGATGCCAACCGACGGCGGCTTCTCCTACGATGCCGCGTGGGCCAATCAAGGCAGCGACAGCGGGGATTATCGCCAGGGCAGCCTGCGCTATCGCAATAACAAAATCGATACCTCGGCCGGCTTTTACGGTGATAACGACAACACCACGCAGTGGGCCGATTTCACCGGTTCGGTGGTGTTAATGGATAACCGCGTGTTCGCTGCCAACGATATCAATGACGCCTTTGTGGTGGTGAAGACCGATTATCCCGACGTGACGGTGCGCTATGAAAACCAAACTATGGGCCGCACCGATAACGAGGGCTATCTGCTGGTGCCGTCCATCAGCAGCTATTACGGCGCCAAATACGATATCGATACGCTCGATCTCCCCGCCGATCGCACTGCGCCAAAAGTGGAACAGCGCTTTGCCGTGAAACGTAAAAGCGGCTATCTGCTTAACTTCCCGGTTGAGCGGTTACGCGCGGCCAGCGTGGTGCTGCATGACAGCAATCATCAACCGCTGCCGATCTCCAGCCAGGTGTTACGTCCGAATCAAGCCACTGAATACGTTGGCTGGGACGGCATTGTGTGGATGGAAGATCTCGGCGCGAACAATCCGATTCACGTGGTGACGCCGGATGGGCGCAGCTGTGATACGCAGCTGGCGATTGCCGACGGCCAGCCAAAAGCGCTGGAAACCTACGGGCCGCTTACCTGTGCGCTGCCACCGCCACCGCAGGGTGCCGCGGTGAGCAGCGCGGATAATTCACAGTCAGGAATTTCACCATGAGAACGCTTCTGCTTCTGCTGGCGCTGTTGTTACTGCCTGGCGTTGGCTATGCCGCCTGCGGATTATCCGCACCGACCGCCACCTTCGGCTCTGTCACTACCTTTTCAGTTGGCTCAACCGTTAATCCCACATCCAGCACCACCAACGTCAACTGCGGTACCGGCGGCCTGTCTCTGTTGGGAACGGATTTCATTACTTATGCCTTCACCACCGCCACCAACCTCAGTGGCACGCGCGCGGCGCTGAAAACCTCGAGCGGCGGTACCGACAGCATTCCGATTCAGATGTGTATCGACAGCGCCTGTGCGACCGAATTACAACAGGGCGGCAGCTATCGCTGGAACTCATCATCGCTGCTGGCATTGGGGAACAGTCTCAACTTTAATATTCCGCTCTACTTCCGCACCGTGCCCGGCCAGGTGATTGCGGCGGGCACCTACACCACCACCATTACACTCACGGTGAGTTATAACGTCTGCGCAGGCGTGAACCTGCTGGGAGCCTGTGTGGGGACGCTGCAGACCAGCGCCGGCACGGCAATGCCAATTACCGTAAACCTGGTGGTCACCAATGACTGCACCACTATCACCGCGCCCAACGTCAGCTTTGGCAGTGCGCCGTTAGTCGGCAGTTTTTCAACGGTGCAGCAGACGATTAACGTGGTGTGTTCGAAGGGCAGCACTTACACCGTGGGCTTAAGCAACGGCAGCTACTACAGCGGCACCACGCGGCAGATGGCGAGCGGGACTAATCGGCTAGCGTATGACATCTACAAAGGTACGACGACGACTGCACGCTGGGGGCCGACCGGCACCGATCGCTGGAGCAGCACGACGTCGACCTCGTTGAATGCGGATACCGTGACGCGCAACTTTACCTATACCGCGCAGATTTTGACGACTCAGAATACGCCGGCAGCGGGGAATTATACCGATAGCGTGGTGGTGGATGTGTCGTTTTAGGTTTTGGGTTTTGGGTTTTGGGTTTTGGGTTTTGGGTTTTGGGTTTTGGGGTTTGGGGTTTGGGGTTTGGGATAGTGCGTGCTGTCCCTCATCCCAGCCTTCTCCCGCTGGCGGGAGAAGGAGCCGATCGAGCGGTTTGTAGGTTTGGTTATTACCTAACTATCCCCCCTCTCTCGCTTGCAGGGGTTTACCTAACTATTCCCTCTCCCGTTTGCGGGAGAGGGTTAGGGTGAGGGGAACGATGCTCATCGCGGTACTGCTTCACCCTACGGCCAATCAGCAGCGTACCCACCAGCCCGCACACCGCCGCGAATGACAGCCATATGCCCGGCATGGCTTTATCGCCAGTCGCATGAATCAGATAACTCGACACCGCAGGGGTAAAACCGCCGAACAGCGCCGTCGCCAGGCTATAGGCCAATGAGAAGCCGGTGGCGCGCACTTCTGCCGGCATAATCTCTGCCAGGTACACCACCATCGCCCCGTTGTAGCTGGCGTACAGGAATGAGAGCCACAGCTCGGCTTCAACCAGGTGGGCAAAGGTCGGCGATCCGACCAGCCAATGCAGCACCGGCCAGGTGGTGAGAATCATCAGGATGGTGCAAATAATCAGCAGCGGACGGCGCCCGACGCGGTCCGATAATGCGCCCATCACCGGCAGCCAAAACAGGTTCGAGATGCCGACAAACAGCGTCACCAGGAAGCTCTCTTTATCGCTCATCATCAAGACTGTTTTACCGAACGTCGGGGTAAAGGCAGTGATCATGTAGAACATCACGGTGGTGGTGACCACCATCAGCATGCCTGCCAACACCAGCCCCCAGTTCTGACCGACTGAGCGCATAATCTGGCTCATTGAGGGATGATGCTTACGCTGGCTGAAGGCTTCGGTCTCCTCCAGCATACGGCGGATGTAAAACAGGAACGGCACAATCATACAGCCGACAACAAACGGGATACGCCAGCCCCATTCGGTCACCGCGTCTTTCGCCAGCAGATGGTTTAAACCCAGGCCCAGCAGCGCCGCAAAGATCACCGCTACCTGTTGGCTACCTGATTGCCAACTGACATAAAAGCCCTTGCGCCCCTTTGGCGCCACTTCCGCCAGATAAACTGAGACACCGCCTAACTCAACGCCCGCCGAGAAGCCCTGCAGCAAGCGGCCGAGCAAAATCAGAATCGGTGCGGCGGCACCCAATGTGGCATAGCCCGGCACCAGCGCGATGGTCAAGGTCCCGATGGCCATTAAGCCCAGCGTCAGCAGCAAACCTTTGCGTCGACCATGATGATCGATGTAAGCCCCGAGGATAATCGCGCCTAGCGGACGCATTAAAAAGCCCGCGCCGAAGGTCATCAGCGTGAGCATTAAAGAGGCAAAGGGATCATCACCGGGGAAAAAGGTTTTGGCGATCGCCGTAGCGTAATAGCCAAACACCATGAAATCGTACATCTCAAGGAAGTTACCGCTGGTAACGCTAAAGATAGTTTTGGCACCGCCCTGAGGCGACTTTTGTAAAGAGTGACTTGCGCTCATATTGTCCTTCCTGGTTTTTCTTCCGTTTTAACGTGCTGAGCCAGGAATAAACGTGATCTTCTTCACCATTGCAGTTTACAAACACATGATCAATGGTAACCAAAAATTAACAATAAGATTTCATTAGCAATAGGAATAATATTAAAATTATTATTGATTGGCGAATTCAACCCTAAAAGAGCTATCGCCTTTTTAATTTATAAATTTCATTATTAATCATAAGCTAACTGAAAATACGTGGCGAAATGACCTATTGTTTTTAATGTGAAATTAATTAGCCCCATAAATAAGATTCTGCTCGATTCCGAGACAAGTCCCGTAGGATATTCGTTACCCGCGCTTTTATTCTTGGCCCGCTTAACGGCAATTGGGCCGTGGCTAATTCCGGTGGAGAACACTCATGCCAACACCTCTCAGCTTTGATCCTATCTCAGGTGGTAAATCAATTCGCGTCGGTACGCCTTATCAATTCTGGCAAGGTAATTTGCCCGATGAAGCCGGTACCGTGATTGAATTCATCATTAATGAACGTATCTTCAGCACCACAGTCGGCGAGGATGGTAATTGGTCATTTCAGCCGCCGCTGTTTTTCAATGAAGGCAGCCATAACGTCACCATGCGCGGTTTTGATCTGGCTGATAATCATGGAGAACCGCACCAGTTCTCACTTGAGGTCGACCTTTCAGCCCCCGCTAAACCCGCGATTACTTCAGCGATAGATGATGTCGGCAAGGTTACCGGCGGAATTGGCAATGGTCAGATCACTGATGACACAACCCCTACGCTAAAAGGCTATGCCCAACCCGGTAGCATTGTGCAACTTTATGACGTTGAACAATGGGTAGGCAGCACCGTAGCGCTACAGAATGGTGAATGGACGATCAAGGCACAGCTTGGCAACGGCGAGCATCAGCTGAAAGTGACCGCGACTGACGAGTTTGATCGCGTCAGTGAATCTTCAGATCGCTACGTATTACAAGTCGATGATTCACCGGGAATTCCCGCTACCATCAGCTATGCCATGGATGACGTGGGTACCGTACAGGGCAAACTGAACTCTGGCGCGAGCACCGATGACTTCGCGCCAGTTATTGTCGGTCGGGCTGAGCCAAATAGCATGGTTTATCTGTATGCGCAGAATAGCCACGGCGGCATCGGCTATAAAGGCAGCGTGCTGGCAGATGCTAATGGTGACTGGTCCATTCAGTCGCGCTCAATGATCAGTGGCGACGGCCTTTACACCTTCCATGCAACCTATGTGAATAGCATCGCCGATTATCGTCCCGATTTTGCGCTCAATATGAAAGCGCTAAAGGACATCGAGCCAACCATTGAATTTGCCCACGATGACGCCGGGGCGATGACCGGTGCGGTTTATCACCGTGGCACCACCGATGACAAAACGCCGACGCTAGAGGGCAAAGGCGCGCCGGGAAGCGTGGTTGAAATTGAGTACAAGCTGAGTAACGGTAGCTGGCAAAGTGCGGGCAGTGCAACGGTTGATCAGCAGGGAAATTGGCAGGTTAAGTCCGCTGAGCTGAGCAATTATGGCGAGTGGGCGTTCCGTGCGCGCGGCGTGACTGCAGGGCAAACCAGTGACTGGAGCGATAACTTCGAGCTGATCATGATCCCTGGAGCCCCGCTGGCACCGAGCATCAATTTTGCCAACGATGATGTGGGTCTGGTGCAGGATCCTGTTTTCCACAACGGCACCACTGACGACAACACACCTACGCTGCAAGGCACGGGTACACCTGGCCAGATCATTGAAATTGAGTTTGGTCTGCAGGGAGAAAGTCTGCGCAGCAGCGGCACTGCACGCGTGGGCGAAGACGGTAAATGGAGCTTTACCTCGCCGCAGCTGGATCAACCGGGCATCTGGGAATACCAGGCTCGCGCCTCCACCGGGGAGATGAAAAGTAACTGGAGCGATAAATTCCACATCAACCTTGTTGAGGAGGCGCAGATCAGCAGTGTCGAGCCAGAAGAGAACAGCAACCTAACGCTGCAGCAGTTGCTGGTCGAGGAAGGCGAAGGTCTGTTTATTGACAGCTCGCAGCTTGAGCTTCAGGACACCACTGCCGTGGCGTTACAGTTGGAAGATATTCTGCCGCAGGGAACAGAGGCCAGCGACTGGATGCAAGAAACTGCTACGGCCAATACTGCTGCGCAATACCACGTTTATAGCCATGACAACAGCGAACTGCTGCTGCAGGATGGCGCTGGCTCTTACGCCGCCTAACACTGCTTCTCAGTAAGGCAGCCATAAAAAAGGGTCGCTGTGAGAGCGACCCTTCTATTCAAGACATCAGCGTACCAAACGGAATTACTTCTTCACCGTTTCCATGCCCATCAAACCAATCTTCAGGTAACCGGCTTCACGCAGCTGATCCATCACTTCCATCAGGGTGGCGTAATCGACTGATTTATCCGCCTGGAAGAAGATGGTGGTGTCTTTCTTGCCTTCGGTCTGCGCGGTCAACGCATTCACCAGCGTCTCTTTGGTCACCGCATCGTTACCGATGTAGATCTGCTTATCTTCTTTAATCGACAGATAAACCGGTTTTTCCGGACGCGGCTGTGGCGCGCTGGTCGAAGCTGGCAGGTTAACGCGCACATCGACCGTGGCTAACGGTGCGGCGACCATAAAGATGATCAGCAGAACCAGCATGACGTCGATAAACGGCGTCACGTTGATTTCGTGCATTTCGCCATCGCCTACCGAGTCATCGTTTAAACGCATCGCCATAATACTTATCCTACGCGCAGTTTCTGTGCCGCCGCTGGACGGTTGGCTTCTTTCGCCGTATCAACGTTGCCGAGGTCAAGATCGCGGCTCTGCAGTAACATGACCTGCGCGGCGACGTCGCCCAGCGACGCTTTGTAGCTGGCGATCATGCGCGCGAAGACGTTATAGATAACCACCGCAGGAATCGCCGCAACCAGACCAATGGCCGTTGCCAGCAGCGCTTCAGCGATGCCGGGTGCTACTACAGCAAGATTGGTGGTTTGTGTTTTCGCGATACCGATGAAGCTGTTCATGATGCCCCAAACGGTACCGAACAGGCCGATAAATGGCGCAACGGAACCAATGGTGGCCAGGAAGCCATTACCGCGACCGGCATGACGGCTGAAGGCGGCAACGCGGCGATCGAGACGGAAGCTGGTGCGCTCTTTAATGCCGTCCAGATCTTCAGTGCCGGCTGACAGCTCCAGTTCATTGTGCGCATCGTTGAGCAGCACAGCGCTGTGGCTGTTGCCTTTGAAGTTTTCAGCAGCACGGTAAGCATCGTTTAACGATCGGGCTTCGCCCAGCGCCTGCTGCTCGCGCTTCAGGCGACGTTTCGCCCCGCTCAGCTCAGCAAACTTACCGAAGAAAATCGCCCAGGTGACGACGGAAGCCAGTAACAGGCCAATCATCACAATCTTTACCACGATATCGGCATGCTGATACATGCCCCAAACGGAGAGATCCGTTTGCATCAAATCACTGGCTACCACGCTGCATCTCCAACTTCTGTTGCACAGTTCACGATTGAAGCGCGGATCATAGCAAAAAACACCACCGAAGTGATAGTGGTTCTCATTACTATTTACAAAGGAAAGATGCCTGTCATTTCCACAATTTAGCCGATGTTATGCGCAATACTGGCCTCACTCTGATAATCGGCATTCAGGCTCAACCCGCCATAGCGATTCGTGGTAACGTGAATGTTTTGTGGGAAATGTCAGGAAAGGCAGTGATGGCAACGAAAAAAATAGACACCACGCTGGTCAGCGCGGGACGCAGCAAACGTTACACCCAAGGCTCAGTTAACAGCGTAATTCAACGCGCATCGTCACTGGTTTTTGACACGGTCGCCGACAAAAAACGCGCCACCGCCGGGCGCGCTAAAGGCGAGCTGTTTTATGGCCGTCGCGGCACCCTTACCCATTTCTCGCTGCAAGATGCGATGACCGAACTGGAAGGCGGCGCGGGTTGCGCGCTCTATCCCTGCGGTGCTGCTGCGGTATCCAACGCGATTTTGTCCTTTGTCGAAGCCGGTGACCATATTCTGGTGAGCGGCGCGGTTTACGAACCGACGCAGGACTTCTGCTCTAAAATTCTCAGCAAGCTGAATGTCACTACCACCTATTTCGATCACTGCATTGGCAGCGAAATCGGCGAACTGGTTCAGCCCAATACGCGCGTGGTGTTCCTCGAATCCCCGGCCTCCATCACCATGGAAGTGCAGGACATCCCCGCCATCGTGGCGGCGGTGCGGGCGAAAGCGCCCGACGCCATCATCATGATCGATAATACCTGGGCGGCGGGCGTGTTGTTTAACGCGCTGGAGCACGGCATCGATATCTCGATTCAGGCCGGCACCAAATACATTATTGGTCACAGCGATGCGATGATTGGCACCGCCGTAGCGAATGAGCGCTGCTGGCCGCAGCTGCGTGAGAATTCGTATCTGATGGGCCAAATGGTCGATGCCGATACCGCTTATATGGCGAGCCGCGGTATACGCACGCTGGGTACGCGCTTGCGTCAGCATGAAGCGAGCGGATTGCAAGTCGCCGAATGGCTGGCCGCGCAGCCGGAGGTGGCACGCGTGAATCATCCGGCATTGGCGCAGTGTAAAGGCCACGAATTCTGGCAGCGTGATTTTACCGGCAGCAGCGGATTGTTCTCTTTCATCCTGCATGAAAGATTGAGCAGCGAGCAGCTGGCGAATTACCTCGATCACTTCCACCATTTCAGCATGGCCTATTCGTGGGGCGGCTATGAATCGCTCATTCTGGCCAACCAGCCGGAAGAGCTGGCGGCCATTCGCCCAGCCGGCGGCGTGGATTTTACCGGCACCCTGGTGCGTTTACATATCGGCCTCGAACATGTCGACGACTTGCTGGACGATCTTAAAGCCGGTTTTGCGCGCTTAAAAAACTAAACAGAACATAAACCAGGCTGTGGCGGCGATGAGAGATCAACGTATGCGATGCCACAGAAGGTTAAAATTACAATCCTTGTGACTCGATGGAATAGCTGATGGGTGTTTTACATGAGATTGTCCAGGCGCTTTGGCATCAGGATTTTGCCGCGTTGGGTAATCCGGATGTGGTGTGGATTGTCTATGGCGTGATGTTTTTGACGCTGTTTCTGGAAAACGGTTTGCTGCCCGCCTCATTTCTGCCGGGCGACAGCCTGCTGTTACTGGCTGGCGCAATGGTCGCCAAAGGCGTAATGGATTTCGTGCCGACCATTGTGATTCTGACCACGGCGGCCAGCCTCGGCTGCTGGTTGAGTTATCTGCAAGGCCGCTGGCTGGGCAATACCAAACTGGTGAAAAGCTGGTTACTGCATTTACCGGCGCAATATCACCAGCGCGCGTGGAATATGTTTGATCGTCATGGCCTGATGGCGCTGCTGGTTGGCCGTTTCCTCGCCTTTGTGCGCACGCTGCTGCCGACCATGGCCGGCATTTCCGGTTTGAAAAACGGCCGCTTTCAGCTGTTTAACTGGTTGAGCGGCTTATTGTGGGTCGGCATTGTGGTGACGCTGGGTTACGGCATCAGCCACGTTCCCTTCATTAAACGTCATGAAGATCAGGTGATGGCGATCCTGATGATTCTGCCGATCGCGCTGCTGTTTATCGGCCTGGCCGGCAGCATTGTGGTGGTTTGGAAAAAACGCCGCCAGAAAGTCTGATTACGACGCGGCGTCAAACGGTAATGCTGGCACGGTTTGACGCACGCGGCTCGCCTCCTCTCCCGGCGTTACGCCGAAATAGCGCTTGAACTCGCGCGAAAACTGCGAAGGACTTTCATAACCCACGCGCACCGCCGCCGCGCTGGCTTTCATACCATCCTGCAACATCATCAAACGCGCCTGATGCAGGCGATAGCGCTTGAGGTATTGCAACGGCGAGGTTTGCGTTACCGCCTTGAAGTTATGATGAAACGCCGAAATGCTCATGTTCACTTCGGCTGCCAGCATGTCCACGCTGAGGCTTTCGGCGAAGTTGTTTTCGATGCGGCGCAGCGCACGCGCAATCTGGCTGAACTGCGTCTGGCGATTGACCAGCGACAGTAGCGCGCCGCCAATCGGACCGATCAACACGTAATAGATGATTTCACGCACCAGCTGCGGGCCTAACACGCGCGCGTCACGCGGATGGTTCATCACTTCCAGCAAACGCTCGGCCGCGCACAGCATCTCGTCACTCATGAACGCAGAATGGATGCCGGAAGTGTGCGCCTGCGGCTGGAACTGATCGTCGTCGCCAATATCCAGCAATAAATCCTGCAGGCTGGCGATATCCACGCTTAAACACATGCCCGCCAGCGGCTCTTCCAGCGTGGCCTCGGTTTCACACTCCACCGGCAGCGGCACGGTAAGCATCAGATATTTCGTGGCATCGTAATGAAAAACGGTGCTGCCGAGGTAGCCGGTTTTGCGTCCCTGAAACAGAATCACAATGCCTGGCTGGTACATCATCGGCGTGCGCGGCAGGGTTTCACAGGCATAAATGAGTTTGACGTTTTCTACTGCGCACAGCGGCTTACGCAGGTCGCTCATCAATGCAACCACGCGCTGCGCCAGCTGGCGACAAAGGGCGTCGTTTGACATGGTTCTCTCTCAAGCAGCAAAAAACGCAGTTTGCCGCAACGCTGCTCAAAACTCCATCAAACTGGAGAATCAGGCAAGATATTTGCAGAAACCAACCGGGCAAAATTGCTGCCTGCTTGCCACAATGATCCGCAGGCAAGGTTTGTTGACTAGACTTAAGCACATCTTTTCTACGGTAAGTCACTGCAACACATAAGGAGCAATTATGGCAGAGCAACCCATTATTAAATTGCGCGACGGCAACATGATGCCGCAGCTTGGCCTTGGCGTCTGGCAAGCGAGCATTGAGGATGCGCGTAACGCCATTGTGGAAGCGTTGAAAGTCGGCTATCGCTCAATCGATACCGCCGCCATCTACAAAAATGAGGAAGCGGTTGGACAAGCGCTGCAAGAGACCGATGTGCCGCGCGAAGAGATTTTTATCACCACCAAGCTGTGGAATGACGATCAAACCAACTGGCAGCAGGCGATGGAAACCAGCCTGAAGAAGTTGCAGCTAGAGCAGGTCGATTTGTATCTGATGCATTGGCCGTGCCCGGAGAAAGATACCTATGTCGACGCCTGGAAAGGGATGATTGAGCTGCAGCAGCAAGGCTTAACCAAAAGTATCGGCGTATGTAATTTCCATGAGGCGCATCTCAAACGTTTAATCGATGAAACCGGAGTGTCGCCGGTGGTGAACCAGATTGAACTGCATCCGATGCTGCAGCAGCGCACGCTACATGCGTGGAATGCGCTGCACCAGATTCAAACCGAATCCTGGAGCCCGCTGGCGCAAGGCGGTAAAGGCGTGTTCGATCAGGAGATTATCCGCGAGCTGGCGAAGAAGTACGGTAAGACGCCGGCGCAAATCGTTATTCGCTGGCATCTGGATAGCGGTTTGGTGGTGATTCCGAAGTCGATTACGCCGGAGCGTATTCGCGAGAATTTCCAGGTGTTTGATTTCAGGTTAGATAAGACTGAGGTGAGTGAAATCAGTAAGCTGGATAGCGGTAATCGTCTGGGGCCGGATCCGGAAGCGTTTAACGGCTAGGTTGGTGCGGTCTTCCCCTCACCCTAACCCTCTCCCACAAGTGGGAGAGGGAATTGTTAGGTGCCAAATCTGCTCGATCTGATCCCTCGCCCGCTTGCGGGAGAGGGAATTGTTAGGTGCCAAATCTGCTCGTTCTGCTCCCTCGCCCGCTTGCGGGAGAGGGAATTGTTAGGTGCCAAATCTGCTCGTTCTGCTCCCTCGCCCGCTTGCGGGAGAGGGCTGGGGTGAGGGCATTACAACGCTGGATTCACTAATAACTGCCCCGCCGTACCGCGATCCGCCATCTCTAACGTTTGGCTGTAATAGACAAACGGGAAATGCTCTGACGAACTCTGCGGGAAACTCACCAGCAGCTCTACGCTACCATCAACCCACACGGTATCTTTCCAGCCGCGATCTTCGCCCATCGGCTGCGCGCCATTCACGTTCTTAATCAGGAACATCACGCCCTGAATATGCAGCGACTGCGGGCGATCGGCGTGGATGATCCAGCGTTCAAAGGTGCCTTGTTGCACGGTGGTGTCAATGCGGTTCATGTCCCATAGCACGCCATTAATGCCCGGCTCGCTATCACCAATGCGGAACTCACGCGTGCGCACCGCTACGCCATCAAGAATCTGATCCGCCAATAAACGCATCGGCAGGTTATCCGTCACCAGCGGCAACAAACCGGTTGGACGCAAGCTCAGCACCAGCGTGTTGGTCAGAATTGAGGACGGCTCAAACAGACCGCGCAGGCGATCCATCAAGCCCGCCGCCGTTCCGGCGGTAATCGATACTTCATCGCCCTGCGACATATCCACCAGTATTTCGCGACGTTCACCCGGCGCCAGCGTCAGCAGCTGTACCGCGACTGGCGCAGGCAGGAAACCCTGATCGCTGGCAATCACCGTGAAGGGACGATTGTCGGAGAAGCTGAGATCGAAGCGGCGCGCGTTGGAAGCATTCAGTAAACGCAAACGTACCCAGCCGCGTGAGACTTCGACATACGGATTTTGCACGCCGTTCACCAACAGCACATCGCCAACAAAACCGCCGCTGGAGGGTGGGTTGTAAACCGGCGTGGCGAAGTTATCGAGCCGCTTATCCTGAATGATCAACGGAAAATCATCGACGCCGTAATGTTTCGGCAGCGGCAGCGATTTGCTGACATCATCTTCAACCAACCACATGCCGGCCAGGCCGTTATAGACGTGCGGCGCCATGCGGTTTGGCGTGTTGGCGTGATACCACAAAGTGCCCGCGCCCTGGCGAATCGGCAATACCGGTGCCCAATCGGCACCCGCCGACATCATGCGCGGCGCACCGCCCATCAACGCGCCCGGCACCTGCAAACCGCTAACGGTCATTGATACCGGTTCGTTAAGGCGGTTGCTGTAAATCAGCTTCACATCGTCGCCGCTGTAAACGCGCACCGTTGGGCCGAGATACATACCGTTAAGACCCCACACCGGCACTTTATTGCTGTTGCCGCTGAACGACCAATGGCTGCGCTGCAGCGTTAAAAATAGCGGTTGTCCGCGACGTGATTCAATCAGCGGCGGAATAGGAAGTGGCGTATCGCCCAATGGCGCGGCGGCGCGGGCGGCGTAAGGCATGGCACTGGAAGCCAGCGCGACACCGGCAGAAAGTTGAATAAACTGACGTCTGCTGCAAGACATAAAACTTCAGACCTTTTGAGCGTGGCGTAGAGACGCCGTGTCCATGTTGTTTTAATTGATTATTCGTTGCTGTGTGGCTTGAGAACGGGGCAGATGATTATCTGCCCCTTTTTGCTGGTCAGAGTTTACCGCTTTTTTCACGCTCGGCGACTTCGGCGTTCAATTCTTCCAGTTTAGTCGACATTAATTCACGGCAGTGCGTGGCGAGCTTGCGTACCGACGTGGTGGCAAACTGCGACGTATCGACCGGTGGCAACATCTCGACAATCACTAAACCGTTGTTCCAGCGGTTCAGCTTGATCTTATCGTGGGTGTTGGAAACCACGATAGGAATGATCGGCACACCGGCCGCCACCGCCGCATGGAACGCGCCGGTTTTGAACGGCAGCAGACCGCGACCGCGGCTGCGCGTCCCTTCCGGGAACATCCAGAACGAGATGCGCTTTTTGTTGAATTGATCCACCAGCTCACCAATGGTGCCGTGCGCTTTCGAGCGGTTATCACGGTCAATCAACAGGTTACCGGTCAGCCAATAGAGCTGGCCAAAAAATGGAATCCACAGCAGGCTTTTCTTACCGACGGTCACCGTGGTGGGCTGCACAATCTTGGCAGCGGTGATCATGTCGTAGTTGTTCTGGTGGTTGGCGATATAGATCGCGTTGCCATAATGCGCGGCTTCCGGCGGCTTGCGCAGTTCTACTTTGAGACCAAACACCGTCGACAGCCGACCCAGCATATGGCCGAACGTCGCCACGTGACGCGGATTACGCGGTGAAAAAAGACACCAGATAATGCCGATAATACTGACCACAATTGAATAAACAATAACAATAATTGCTCGTAAAATTAGTAACATAGATTCCTCAAATTGGGCATTCCATCGCCTGAATTACAGCGTTACTCTTCACTCGCGTCAGCTTTTGGACGCGCTGGTGCATTCACTTCTACGCTATCAATGCGTTGCAGGCCACGCGCTACGCTGCCGCGACGACCGCGATCGGCGCGGACTTTCTGCAGATCTTCATCACGCATAATCAGCTTACGCTTGCCAACGTACACGGTGATCGACGCGCCTGGCGGCAGAATCAGCAACCATTGTAGTTTGTCGGTGCCCGCTGCAGCATCCGCCGAAGGGATTGAGATGATTTTGTTGCCCTTGCCTTTCGACATCTGCGGCAGATCGCCCACCGGGAACATCAGCATGCGTCCGGCCTGCGTGATCGCCAGCAGCATATCATCACCCGAATGCACCGCCATTGGCGTCATCACTTTGGCGTTTTCCGGCAGCGTCAGCAACGCTTTACCGGCACGATTGCGCGACACCAGATCGGCAAAGGTACAGATGAAACCGTAACCGGCATCCGACGCCATCAGCAGTTTCTGATCGTCAGGCTCCATCAGCACCTGCTCCATCACCGCGCCCGGCGGTAGCGTTAGTTTGCCGGTGAGCGGTTCGCCCTGCCCGCGCGCTGACGGCAGCGAAGTGGGATCCAGCGTGTAGCTGCGCCCGGTTGAGTCAATAAAGGCCACCGGCTGATTGCTCTTACCCCGCGCGGCAGCCAGATAGCTGTCACCCGCTTTGTAGCTCAAACCGGCAGGATCGATATCGTGACCTTTGGCGCTACGCACCCAGCCCATCTGCGACAGCACGATGGTGACCGGCTCGGCGCTGACCAGCTCGGTTTCGCTCAGCGCTTTCGCTTCTTCACGCTCGCGCAGCGGCGAACGGCGATCGTCGCCGTAAGTTTGGCTATCAGCCAGCAGCTCTTTCTTCAGCAGGTTGCTCATCTTGCGCTCTGACGCCAGAATCGCCTGCAGCTGGTCGCGCTCTTTTTCCAGCTCCGCCTGTTCACCGCGAATCTTCATCTCTTCCAGCTTGGCGAGATGACGCAGTTTCAATTCGAGAATCGCTTCGGCCTGGGTGTCGCTGATGTCAAAGCGCGACATCAGCACCGGCTTCGGCTCATCTTCACTGCGGATAATATGGATGACTTCATCAATATTGAGGAACGCTACCAGCATACCTTCAAGGATATGCAGGCGACGCAATACGCGATCCAAACGATAGTTGAGGCGGCGCGTCACGGTTGCGCGACGATAAACCAACCACTCAGTGAGGATTTCCAGCAGGTTTTTCACCGCCGGACGGTTATCCAGACCGATCATGTTCAGGTTAACGCGATAGCTTTTTTCCAGATCGGTGGTGGCAAACAGATGGTTCATCACCTGCTCCACGTCCACGCGATTAGAGCGCGGCACAATCACCAGACGCGTCGGGTTTTCGTGGTTGGATTCATCACGCAGATCTTCCACCATCGGCAACTTTTTGTTGCGCATCTGGTTGGCAATTTGCTCCAGCACGCGCGCACCCGAAACCTGATGCGGCAGCGCGGTGATCACCACATCGCCATCTTCCTTTTTCCACACCGCGCGCTGGCGGATGGAACCGCGACCGCTTTGATAGATCTTACGGATTTCGCTGCGTGGCGTGATGATTTCGGCTTCGGTCGGATAATCCGGCCCCTGCACAACATCCAACAGTTCATTCAACGTGGTTTTGGGATTGTCGATCAGTTTAACCGCGGCTTCAGCCACTTCACGCAGGTTATGCGGCGGAATGTCGGTCGCCATCCCCACGGCAATGCCGGTGGTGCCGTTCAGCAGAATGTTCGGCAGGCGCGCCGGCAACATTTTCGGCTCCTGCAGGGTACCGTCAAAGTTCGGGATGTAATCGGACGTGCCCTGCCCCAACTCACCCAGCAGGATTTCAGCGTATTTAGACAGGCGCGATTCGGTATAACGCATCGCAGCGAAGGATTTCGGATCGTCCGGCGCACCCCAGTTTCCCTGGCCATCCACCAGCGGATAGCGATAGGAGAACGGCTGCGCCATCAACACCATCGCTTCATAACAGGCGCTGTCGCCGTGCGGATGGTATTTACCCAGCACGTCACCCACGGTACGCGCCGATTTCTTGAATTTGGCAGTGGAATTGAGGCCCAATTCCGACATGGCGTACACAATGCGGCGCTGCACTGGTTTTAGACCGTCGCCGATATACGGCAGCGCACGATCCATGATCACGTACATGGAGTAGTTCAGGTACGCGTTTTCCGTAAACTTGTGCAGGGCAAGACGCTCTGCACCATCCTGCGTCAATTCGCTCATTAAGCTCGCATCCTCACTTCGTGGCCCGCAACGGCGGGACATCCGGCGCTCATTTGGCGAGGATATTACCTTATTCGTGCGGTTTAGTCACAAAGAAGCCAGTGCAGCGAACAGATTCGTCTCATATTAAATAACGTGATATTGGTTGGAAATTTAAAAAGGAATGGGAGCTATATCACACTGAATAAGGCGAATAATATGTGAGCAGCTTCGCAATTAACGCTACACCGACAACACCCTATTAATAATGTCCGCGCGCGCGGACAACATTTAGTATTGTTGCTTGCTGATGACTCTCCTAAATTCATACTCCACAAGACCCACATTTTTGCGCTTCTGATTTCTGGCATGGAATAAATATAAACATCAATTCGCCATTAACGTTTTGCCGAAATAAGGGTGACCGCATGCAAATACTGACTTCGCGACAACACCGATTAGTGAAATTGCTGCTGCATCATGCCGCACCGCAGCCCAGTAAAGAGTTAGCGTCACAGCTTGGCGTGTCTGAGAAAACCATTCAGCGCGATTTGCAGTGGCTTGAGAGCTGGCTCAGCAACTGGTCGCTGCAGCTGGAAAAAACGCCGGGACGCGGCGTACGTTTGCGAGTGGATGATATTCAGCAGCGCTTGCTGCTGGAGCAGCAGCTTAACGGCGATGAAAGCAGCCCGGATGCGCTGGGCCACAATAGCCGCCGGGTGAAAATCGCCTCGCAGCTGTTGAGCGACGCACCGCGCGCCACCTCGATCAGCAAGCTTTCGGAGCGCTACTTCATTAGCCAGGCCTCCATCGTCAATGATCTGAAGGTGATTGAGGAGTGGTTGCAGCCGTTAGGTTTGCAGCTGCAGCGCGGCCCCGGCGGCACACACATTGAAGGCAATGAGCAGGCGCTGCGCCAGGCGATGGTGTCGCTGATTAACGATGTGATGCAGCAAAACGTCGCCGGCACGCCGCTGCTACCGCGGCTCGACCCCGGCAGCCAGCAAGCGCTGGTGCACTATTTTGGCGATGAGGATGTGGCTTTTGTGCAGGCACTGCTGCAGCACATGGAGCAGCAATTGAGTTATCCGCTGGGCGATGCGTGGTACCTCAATCTCTGCACCCATATCCTGATCATGATGCATCGCATGGCGCAAGGAAACGCGCTGGCGCTGGAAACCCTGACCAGCGCGCAGGATCTCGATCAACGTATTCTCACCATCGCCAGGCAGATGGTGACCCAGATTGAGCAGCGTATGTGCTGCGCGCTGCCGGCCGATGAGGTGGGCTTTATTTATCAATATATCGTCTCATCGGGCATTGTGGTGGAAGAGCGCGGTGATAATGCACCGCTGCATAATCAATTTTCCACTGCTGAATCCGTAAATATAACCTGTGAATTAATTGATCGTTTCTCATCCTTTATTCAGCAGGATTTAGTGCAGGACCGATTATTATTTGAAGGATTGCTGGTACATATAAAACCATTATTAAATCGACTCAAATACCATATTCATATTCGCAATCCGCTGCTGGAAGATATTCAGCAGGAGATGAAAGAGATATTTTCTTTGACTAAACAGGCGATGCAATTAACTGCTCGCAGCCAGGGACTTTCATCGGTGGCGGATGACGAAATAGGTTATCTGTGCGTGCATTTCCAGGCCGCGCTGGAGCGACAAATCGCTCACAAACGCATTCTGGTGGTGTGCTCCAGCGGCGTTGGCACCTCGCATTTGCTTAAGAGCCGCATCCTGCGCGCCTTTCCGGATTGGGAAATTGTTGGCGTCGTCTCGGCCAGTAATCAGGCTGACTTTTGCCAGCGAGAAACGGTGGATTTGGTGATTACCACCATTCACCTCCCCGCCGGCGCTGTTCCGGCAGTGTATGTCAGCGCCTTCTTTAACGATGACGATATCCGGCGGGTGACTGACGCCATGATTGGTAGCCAGCTACCTGACGGCGCCTTCTGCGCCTTGGCTGAACATTAATTGAATGAGGATTCACCATGGATATTTCCCGCATTCTGACGCCGCGCCGCGTTAACCTGGCGCTGACCGCCACCAGCAAAGAAGAAGCGATTCTTGAGCTGACCGATTTGCTCTACCACGACGGCGCCATCAGCGACCGCGCCGCCTTTATTGAGGACGTCTGGCTGCGCGAAGCCGAAGGTTCTACCGGCTTCGAAAACCACATTGCCATCCCGCACGGTAAATCTGCGGCGGTGAAACAAACCACACTCGCCATCGGCCGCACCCAACATGACATTCCGTGGGAAACGCTGGATGGCAGCCAGGTGCGCTGCATCATCCTGTTCGCGGTGCGGCTGGAAGATCAGAACACCACCCATATTCGCCTGTTGTCGCAGGTGGCCAGCGCGCTGGCCGATGATGAGGTGATAGCCCAACTGCTGGTGGAAAACGATGCCAGCAATATCATCCGGCTGTTTAGTCAGTACGCCGAAACCGACCTCTGTTAACCGCCTAACTCTCTGAGGTGACACATGAATATCGTCTGTGTAGCGGCCTGCACGGCAGGCATCGCGCATACCTATATTGCGCGCGAAAAACTGATTAAGGGGGCCCACGCGTTGGGCCACACCATCCACGTGGAAACGCAGGGCACCATCGGCACCGAAACACCGCTGACGGCGGAGGAGATTGCCGCCGCTGACGTGGTGATCCTCGCCGTCGACGTGAAGATTAAAGGCGAGGAGCGCTTTCAGGGCAAACCCATTGTGCGAGTGAAAACCGAAGTGGTGATCAAGTCACCGGTTAAATTCCTCGAAAAAGTGGCGGATTCACTGGCGCGCGCCTGAGGAGATCCAGCATGAGTGATAACAAACGCCAGTACGGCCAGGAGATCAAAGGGCATCTGCTCACCGGCATCTCCTGGATGATCCCGCTGATCGTTGCCGCTGGGATCTGTATCGCGCTCGGCCAGGTGATCGGCGGGCCGGATGTCGGCAAACAGACCGGTAGCCTCGCTTGGATGCTCAATCAGATTGGCGGCTGGGGCATGGGCTTGATCGTGCCGCTGATCAGCGCAGCGATCGCCTACTCGATCGCCGATCGTCCCGGTTTTGCGCCCGGCCTGATTGTCGGCTTTATCTGCGGACAGATCGGCACCGGTTTTATCGGCGGCATTCTCGGTGGCTTCCTCGTGGGTTACACGGTGCTGCTGCTGCGCCGCACCATCAGGTTGCCGAAATCGATGCAGGGCTTAATGCCGATTATGGTGCTGCCGGTGCTCAGCACCATCATTGCGGGGCTGCTAATGATGACCTTTATCGGCCAGCCGATTGTCTGGCTGCAAAAGGCGCTGATTGCGCTGCTGGAGTCGATGCAGGGCGGCTCGAAGTTTGTGATGGGCGCGATTCTGGGCGCGATGGCCACCTTCGACTTCGGTGGGCCGGTGAATAAGACCATGTCGCTGTTCGCCGACGGCATGCTGGTTGACGGCATTTACGGGCCGGAAGCGGTGAAGTTTGTCGGCTCGATGATTCCGCCGTTCGGCATCACGCTGTCGTATCTGCTGAGTCGCAACAAGTACACCAAAGCGGAAAAAGAGGCGCTGAAAGCCGCCTTCCCGATGGGCATCTGCATGATTACCGAAGGGGTGATTCCGATTGCGGCGCGTGACCTGTTCCGCGTGGTTGGCAGCTGCGTGGTGGCCTCCGCCCTCGCCGGAGGGCTGATTATGGTGTGGGGCGTGGGCGCACCGGTGCCGCACGGCGGGATGTTTGTGGTGCCGCTGTTCACTAAACCCTGGCTGTTCTGCTTAGCGCTCGGCATCGGTACCACGGTGTGCGGGGTGATGCTGGCGGTGCTGAAAAAACCGGTCACCCAGGCAGATGAAGAGTTCGATGACGTGGAAGCCCCAGGCGTCCGCGATGAAGAGATCAAATTCACTCTGGAATAAGGAGCCACCATGTTTGCCATGATGAATGACCTGATTCAGGCCGCTGCCCAACAGCGCTACGCGGTGCTGGCGATTAACTGCTTCAACCTTGAAACGGCGCGCGCCGCCATTCAGGCCGCCGAACAGCAGCGCGCCCCGCTGATCCTCAATGTTTATCAGGGGCATAGCGCGCACTTTCCGCCAGCGATCGCAGTGCCGTTAGTCAAAGCGCTGGCCGATACCGCCCGCGTGCCGGTGGCGCTGGCACTCGATCACGGCAAAGCGTTTCCGCTGATTGGTCAGGCGTTTCGCGCCGGTTTTACCGGCTTGATGATTGATGCCTCATCGGAGCCACTTGCCGAGAACATTCGCCAGACCGCCGCGGTGGTAAAGATGGCGCACACCGCCGGCGTTTGCGTGGAAGGCGAGTTAGGGCATATCGCCGATGCGCCCACCTACGCGCTGGCGGATGCTTCGGTAAAGATGACGCAGGTGGCGGATGTGCTGCCGTTTATCGAGCAGACCGATATCGATCTGCTGGCGATTTCAGTCGGCACGGCGCACGGGCTTTATCCGGCGGGCGTAAAGCCAAAGATTGATTTCCAGCGCTTGCAGGAGCTGCAGGCGGTTTCCACCCGACCGCTGGCGCTGCATGGCGGTTCGGGCACGCCGGCCGAGGATATTCGCCGCGTGAGCGAGTTTGGCGTCGCCAAGATTAACGTCGGCGCGGCGGTGTTTGATGCCGGGAAAATGGCGGTCGAACAGGCGCTGAAACAGCACCCCCACGCCGAGCTCGCCGATCTCCTTGCGCTGATGGAGTCCGCCTGCCGCGAAGTGGTGGTTGAGTATCTGAGCTGGTCGGGCTCGGCGGGCAAGGTTTAGCGACGGCGCTGGCTGGCGGTCGCCATTAATGGCGACCCTACATTGTACGGTGCGCATTTAGGCGCACCCGGTTTTAAAAATCACCTTATCACTCTCCATCATCGGGTCGGCGCGCGCGTCGGCTCCGGTAAACATCACGCTGAGGAAAAATTAACATGTTGATTTCAATGAAAGAGATGTTGGCACCGACTCGTGAACACCGTTATGCGATTGGCGCTTTTAATGTGGCGGACAGCTGCTTTATCCGTGCGGTAGTGGAAGAAGCCGAAGCCACAAACACGCCCGCGATAATTTCCATCCACCCGAGCGAGCTGGAGTTTGTCACCGATGCGTTCTTTGGCTATGTGCGTGAACGCACGCTAAAAAGCAAAGTGCCGTTTACCCTCCACCTCGATCATGGCGCGTCTATCGCCCAGGTGTTGCGCGCCATTCAGTGCGGTTTTACTTCGGTGATGATCGATGGTTCGCTGCTGCCCTATGAAGAGAACGTGGCGCTGACCAAAGAGGTGGTTAAGCTAGCGCACGCGGTGGGGGTGTCGGTAGAAGGTGAACTCGGCACCATCGGCGATACCGGTACTTCTGTGGAAGGCGGCGTGAGTAAAGTGATCTACACCGAACCGGCGCAGGCGGAGGATTTTGTGCAGCGCACCGGCGTGGATACGCTGGCGGTGGCGATTGGTACCGCGCACGGCATCTATCCAAAGAATATGAAGCCGGAGCTGCAGATGCATATTCTGCGAGACATTTCACAGCGCGTAACCATTCCGCTGGTGCTGCATGGCGGTTCAGCTAATCCGGATGCGGAGATCGCTGAAGCGGTGACGCTTGGGGTGGGTAAAATCAATATTTCCAGCGATATGAAATTTGCCTATTTCAATAAGCTGCGTGAAATTCTGGCGCGTGAGACCTGGTGGGATCCGAACGTGATTTATCCGGATGCGATTACTGCCGCGAAAGCGGTGATTCGCTACAAAATGAATCTGTTTGGTGGATTGGGTAAGGCGAGTTTGTACTGATCGTTATGCTACCTTGCGCAATAAATTGCGCCGCTACAGTAAGTGCACGTATTGAGGATTGTGCCCAAACAGTGCACAAAACCGTAGCGGCGCGATTTATCGCGCATTTTTTTTACTTAATCACCCCTAACCATTGTCCGGCAATCTGTGCATATTCGCCGGTGGCGGTGCTGAGATGCAGCCACTGATCGACATACAGCTTCCAGCTCATATCATCGCGCGGGATCATGTACGCCTTCTCGCCGTACTGCATCGGCTTATCCGGATTGATCGCGCACAGCGTTGGATAGTGCTTTTGCTGGAACAGTGCTTCAGACGCATCGGTGATCATCACATCGGCTTTGTTATCCACCAGATGCTGGAAAATGCCGACGTTATCGGCCAGGTGCAGCGTCGCCTGCGGCAGATGGCTGTGCACGAAGGCTTCATTGGTGCCGCCGGCCGGTTCAATGACCCGCACGCTGGCCTGGTTGATTTGTTCAACCGTTTGATATTTCGCTTTGTCATCGCAGCGCACCAGCGGAATTTTACCATCCACGCCGAGCGGCTGGGCAAACCAGGCAATCTGCTGACGCTTCAGCGTAACCGAGACGCCGCCCAAGGCGATATCACATTGCTTCGCCACAAAATCATCGCTTAGGGTTTTCCAGGTGGTCGGCACCCATTGCACTTTAGCGCCAAGGCTGGCGGCCAGCGATTGCGCCATGCTGATATCCAGCCCTTCATATTGGCCATCGCTGCGCAGATAGCTGTAAGGTTTGTAATCGCCGGTGGTACAGACTTTTAAGGTTTTGCTGGCACGGATTTCATCAAGGTGGGATTGCGCCTGAGCAGCGCCGGTCACCAGAAGTAATGCACTCAGTATCGCGGTTTTCATGGCTTCTTCTTTTTCGAGTTGATGTTAGTTTGCGCGCAGATTGTTTCATAAGCGGGCGCATTATTGCTGTATTCGCAAAAGTGTTGTGATCAATCACGCATTTTTCTCTCTCCCGCACGCGCGTAGAGTGTGCGCCATCAACGAGAAACGGAGCGAAACATGAGCAATATTTTAATTATCGACGGCGGAAAAACCTTTGCCCATTCGAAAGGCGAGCTGAATCATACGTTAACCGACGTGGCGGCCAGCCAACTGCGCGACCTCGGCCACCAGGTGCAAGTCACCCTTGCCGATAGCGATTACAACGTGACTGAAGAAGTGCAGAAATATCTCGACAGCGATGTGGTGATTTATCAGATGCCAGGCTGGTGGATGGGCGAACCGTGGACAGTGAAAAAGTACATCGATGACGTCTTCACCGAAGGTCACGGTTCACTGTATGCCAGCGATGGCCGCACGCGCAGCGATGCCGGTAAAAAGTACGGTTCGGGCGGCTTGATTCAGGGCAAAAAATACATGTTGTCTTTGACCTGGAACGCACCGCTGGAAGCGTTTAACGATCCAGAGCAGTTCTTCGAAGGCGTGGGTGTAGATGGCTTGTATCTACACTTCCATAAAGCCAACCAGTTCCTCGGGATGGAAGCTCTGCCGACCTTTATTTGTAACGATGTGATTAAGATGCCGGATGTGCCACGCGATATTGAGCGTTATCGGACTCATCTCAGCCAGATCTTTGCTTAACTGTAAGCACCCAGGGAAAAGAGGAAGCATTATGTTAACCGTCGTCGCAGAGATTTGTGTGAAGCCAGGCCGCCGTCAGGTGGTGCTGGATGCTATTAATAAACTGATTCCAACCGTGCTGGAAGAAGATGGCTGCCATCAATACGATGCGCTGGTGGATCATCAGGCGCAGGTGCCGTGGAAACAGAATTCGCCAGACTCGATTTTTATGCTGGAGTTGTGGGAATCACTGCGCCATCTGGAGCAGCATCAGCAAATGCCGCATATGGATGCGCATCGCGAAATCATTAAAGATGAAGTGGTTGATGTGAAAATTCTGGTGCTGGAAGACGCAAAGAAATAGGTCAGTGATTCATTTTTCGTATCCGCATCAAGCATAAAAAAACCCCAATCTTTCGATTGGGGTTTTTGTTTAGCAGCTAATCAGAGATTAGTGCTGCTGCTCCTGGATCAGGCTGTGCTGTACCAGCACTTCCGCATCACCACCGTTATTCTGGTAAACGTCATACTCAACGCCTGCCACGGTTACGGTGCCGTTCGCCTGGCTCCAGTTATTCACATCTTCACCTTTCGGCAGGATGTCTTCCAGCGTCACTTCCTTACCGGCTTTCTCAGATACCACCAGCTGCGTTTTGCCGTTGTCGATGAACAGTGAATCATTGCTGTTAGCAATAATGTCGTTCAGTGACATGTGCATCAAATCTTCTTCTTCCAGTTCATTGATGCTAGCTGGAACAGGGTCTGGCCTCTTTGGCGGAGTGATATCGACTTTAACCTTAAAGTCTGCGTCAATCGCCAACTCGTTACCCGCTTTATCAAAGAAGCTTGCGGTAAAGTTGTACCAAGCCTCAGGCAGTTTCTCCGTATCCAGCCTCCACACCCCGTTTTCTACCGTGGTACTGCCGATGATGTTGGTACGTGCCTGATCACCATAAACGATTACCAGGTCTCCATCGGTACCGGTACCGCGCATGATCAAGGTCTGGTCATTGACTTCACCAGGTCCCTCCGTCGCATCCCTTTCTACAGGCAGCTTAGTAATTGGATCTAATTTATTGTCAGCATGAACGCTGTCAAAGGTGCCAGAGGTCGGTATTGAGGTATCGACAATGAAATCAGCTACGTCAACGATTTCGCCTCGCTTACCTGAGCCGCTCACTGGCTGAACTTTGATGCTATGAGCAGTTTCTGCAAGCTGTGGCAGCTCAAATGACCACTCACCGTTCTTAACGATGGCACTGCCGATTTCTTTTTCACCATCGTAAATGATGACCTTGGTGCCATCCTGACCTTTACCCGTCAGAACAGGTTTGTCATCGTCGGTCTCAGTGCCATTTTCAATACGTCCGGTAATTAAGCCAACGTTATCGGTCAGAACCAAATCGGTTAATGCACCTGGCTCTTTGGTATCGATAATCAGATCAATCGGGTCCGATTCTTCAGATTCATTACCCACTGGATCGGTGATGACAACGATAACTTCGTAGTCACCATCAGGGATTGGCTCTTCTGGACGAATGGTCCATTCGCCACCTTCACCAACGATAGTCGTACCAATTACTGTGTCATTACCGTTTTCATCGCGAATGATGATTTTTACGGTATCGTCTTTGTCTGCATCCTTACCACCAAACTCCGGACGGCTATCGTCAATCGGTTCACCCGGCGCAACAATCTGACCTGCGTTGTCACCTTCGTGATCGATGATGGTCGGTTCAGAAGGTTTCTCTGGTGCTTTGGTATCAACCACGATAGTCACCGGATCAGAATCGCCGGAGCTCTTTTCCGTTATTGGATCTACAACGCGAACCACTAACTTATGCTCGCCGTCGTCAAGCTTGTCAGCCTCAGGGATTTCAAACTCCCACTCGCCGTTTTCAACTACCGTTGAGCCAATAGGTTTGCCGTTATCAGAGATGATAATGATTTCGCCATCATTACCTTTACCACGCAGAACCGGGGTTGCATCGCCGGTGGCGTCACCGTCGTTAATGACGACATCCTCTGGACCGTTATTGGCAATCACTTCGTCAATTTGCGTCGGTGGCAGCATTTTTGAATCAACCACCAGCTGGAAATTATCTGAACCAGCTGACTCGGTACCGCCTTTCGACACCGCATCAATGCGCAGATTGTGGGTACCGTCTTCCTGTTCTGGCAGGACGATTTCCCACCGGCCTTGCTGGTCAACGATGGTGCTGGCAATGACTTTATCGCCTTCCCAGATACGCACTGTGGAACCCGCTGTGCCCACGCCTGACATAATTGGCGTTTTGTCATCAGTGGCCTTACCTGATTCCACTTCTCCCACGGTTCCTTCATCATCCCAAACCTTCTCCACTTTCGGATCAACCGGAACAGAGGTATCTAACTTGATAACGAAGTTATCGGATTTAGGGCTCATACGACCGTGACGATCTTTATACGCCGCAGTAAATGCATGCGTGTCATCACCAGTCAGCTCTGGGGTGGTAAAGGTCCAGCGGCCATCTGCGCCTACGGTCATAGAACCGATCTCATTTGAGTTGATATCGTAGATATAAACTGTCGAGCCTGGCGCAGCCACACCGCTGATGGTTGGGGTTGTGTCATTGGTATACTGACCTGATGTCAGCCAATCCGTTGCCCCGTTGTCATCAATCACGCGCATGATTTGCGGTTTTTCCGGTAGAGAGCTATCGATCACATAGATCTGTTGCAGCGGCTCACCCCAGTTATCGCCCAGATCGCAGTAGCGCACTTGATAGACATAAATGCCGTCTGGCAGCTCCGGGAATCCGGTGAAATTCCATTTGCCCTCAGCGTCAGCATAGAAAGTGTGAGCATAATCACCAATCGCGACCTGCACCTTAACGAATCCTTCGCCGGTGTTACCTCCAAGTTCCAATTTGCCACTGCTGTAATAGGTGCGTGGTGTGGTCAGGGAATCTTTGCTCTCCTCAAAAGTGCCCACTCCAGCAGTCTCGTTTGCGACTTCAGAGGCTTCAGCCACTCCTTTTTCGGCAAAGACCACAGCGCCACCGCTGATCGTCATATTGAATGGGGTTGACTTGACGCTGGTATTGGTCGCCGCATCCTGCGAAGTGACGGTCAGGATATGGTCGCCATCGCCCAGTTCAGGAGTGATGGTCCATGAACCCATTTTGTCTGCACGCGCTTCGCCAATCGGCGTGGTGCCATCTTTATCATAGAGATAAACCATGGATTCCGGCTCAGCCACACCCGAGATGACAGGTTTACGTTCATCACTGGTTTGGCCCGGCGTCAGGTTACCCATGTCGCTACCGGTATTGTCCACAACACGCCAAATCTCAGGCGCTGCAGGTGGGGTGTTATCAACGTTTAAAATGTACAGCAGAGGTGGGCCATCGTTACCGCCGGCATCAAAGGTTCGCACCTGAATAACGTGTTCACCTTCCGCCCATTTACCACTTTCCCATACTGACGTTGGATCATAGCTCCATTTACCATCGGCACCCAGCTCAATGGTCTTGGAGTAACCATCAATGACGATTTCAGCCAGGCCATAGGGCTCACCGGTTTCCTGACTTTCCCATTTGTAAGCGGAGTTTTTAGTATTAATAATAATCGCTGGATATTCCGGCGGTGGGACGTCGTTAAAAATATTTTTCGCCATGATTATATTCCTTTCAAGGTGTGATTATCGGACTCCGGATATCCCTCCGGAACGAAATAATTTTCTCCTGGTTAGCGTAATTCGTTACACAGGACATGTCTCAAATCCCGAACGCTAATAATTTCACAACCAGAAGGTTAGATTTAAAATAAATGGCCTCCGAATAATATCGGAAGGCCTTTGGTTAATAATAAGAAAATTACAGGAGTGTTATTTATTTTCTACACTGATAATAACGCGACGCTCACTTGCATAGCAGGCGACCAGCTCTTTACGCGTCCCCTGACACTGTTTAGATACCTGGCTTTCTCCCATACTTTGAGAAGAAATATTGGCACTGGACAGGCCATTATTGACCAGTAATTTCTTAATCGCATCAGCACGACGCTGGCCCAATTTCATGTTGCTCTCTTCATCACCAATAGGATCGGTGAAACCAGATACAACGATATGCGCCTGCATGTTGGATTGCTGCTTCAGCATGGCAGTAAATTGTTGAATAGCCCTGCGGCCTTCATCGGAAATATCATCACTGTTCGCGCTAGCAAATTTAAACAGCAGGTCTGATGAAAATGTATAGTTATCATAAGACTGTGTTGTGCCTTGCTGACAAGCAACAACCGATGAAGCACGTGACAACAAATGCGTTTGCTGGCGAGTGCCAACCAATTGCTGCTGCGCGTCTGTGGTACTGGTCACTAATGGACGACCCGATCCATCCAGGCTAGCGCGAATATAGTAGGTTTTTCCGGCTGCCAGATTATCGCGCCACGGTTGCTGCTGCTTGCCCTGATACGATGGCGCATCATTGGTAAAACTTCCCAGCGAATGCACGCCTGGGCTTAAACAGAAAGTACTGTATCCACCGGCAAGCAATGAAGTCTGGAATTCACCATCCACATAAATATTTGCCGGTGAATTACTTACAGCATCTGCTGGACGATAATAAACAATCCGTACTTGATCAGCCGCTGCGGCAGGCATTGAACGCCAAACCTGGCCAAAATTATTTTGTGCTTGCACATTGCATACTGTCATTACTGACAATGACGCAAATGCAGCCAATATCATCATAGATTTATTTTTCATAATAACTCCGGAAAACAGGTATCAAAGGATACCTGTTTCTCTTTATCTCAATAATTAGTCGTGTGATATCTGATCAAGGAGCTCATTCATTTGATGAGCACTATTATTCGCTGAACTATTCGCAGCCAATACACCCGAGGCACTATTTCCGCTGGCATCAGCGCTGAACGAAATATCATTTAGCAACATTGCTTTCAAATCGTGAAGTAGAACACTCTCTTCCTGCTGATCGCTAAACAGAGAATGACCTTGATCTGACAACAAATCGGATAATCCTAATTCATCAAAATCGACCCCATCAATTTTAGGGATTGGTCGCGGCGGCGGCGTAATATCGATTTCAAAATCAAAAACAGGTGTTTTTGCGGTTACGACACCATCAGCATCCTTGAAAGCGGCCTCAAGCTTGTACTTATCTTCAGCCAGTTCCGGGAAGGTAAAACTCCATTTACCATCAGCACCTATAGTCGTGGAGTAGTAGGTGTGGCCTTTAGAACCGGTAACCCACAGATAAACGGTATCCCCTGCAACTCCCTTACCTTCGATAATTGGCGTGGTGTCATTAGAGATATGATTACCTACCAAGAATTTCGTGCCTCCTGGATTATTATCTTTGAACAGGGCCTCAATGCTACCGGTTACGGGCACGTTCGGATCGGGGATCACTTCACCCGGATTTACGGGACCTTCCGGATCTTTAATATCGATAATGACTTTATCAGACAGCTCAGATTCGTTGCCGGCGGGATCCTTTACGATAATCTGGAATTCATGCTCGCCGTTATCAATAGGTTTTTCTGGTGTGAAAGTCCATGAGCCGTCATCGCCAACAATGGTGCTACCAATTGGCTTGCCGTTATCGATGATGGTGATGATTTCACCCTTCTCACCTTCACCGCCAAAGGTAGGCGTTCTGTCTTCCGTTTCGTTGCCATTCTCGATGGGCTTACCATCGTCATCGCTGATTTTACCGATGCCTTTATTTTCTGGCGCTGTGGTATCAATCTCAACAATATACGGGTCCGATGGTCGGCCTTTATTACCTACTTCATCAACCACCACAGCGCTGAAATCATGCTTGCCTTCGGATAACTCCGGGCTGATAAATTTCCAGTTACCTTCACTGTCGGTTTTCGCCGTACCTACCAACTTGCCATCTTTCCAGATTTCGACGGTAGAGCCCTTTTCAGCCTTGCCAGACAAAACGGGCGTTTTGTCATTGGTCACGCCACCGTTGCTAATCTCTTTCGCTGGATTAGCGCTATCGTCGAGCATCTTATCGATGGTGCCGTGATTGGGTGCGGTCAGATCAACGATAAATTTCCACGCTTCGCTTTTCTCACTTACCACGCCCTTTTCATTACGTTCACGCGTAGTGATGCTGTGCTCGCCGGCGCCCAGCGCCGTGCCTGGCGTAAATGACCAGGTGCCGTCTGCACCGACGGTCGTTTCGCCAATTTTCTTCTCGCCATCCCAAATCTCGATGACATTACCTTTAGAGCCCGTACCGTTAAGCGTTGGAGTCACATCATCCGTTCTGCCACCTTTGGCGATTGGACCTGTGATGCTGCCTACGTCATCGAATAGCCCTTTCACGACCGGAACATGTACGTCTCTGCCGCCGCTACCGCCGCCGCCTTGTCCGTTATCACCGCCGCCGTTACCGCCGTTATTGCTGTCCTGGTACTGCTCTTTCGCCGCCACATAGCCAAGGCCAGCCGCCGCCGCAATGGCTGCTAAACCACCCAGCGCAATCAGCGCAGGTGACCATTCAAAGCCGGAGGCCAGATCAAAGCCGCCTGCGGTATCAACATAAGCTCCTTCGCCTAAGGCCAGCGAGCTGGTTTCGCCATCAGCCAACGCGGCAGCATCATGATCGGAATCGCCATCGGTAGCGACGTACTCATGCATTTCGCCATCTTCGGCTTTACCGACCAGTGCGCCAGATTTGGCAAAAAAGTCTTCGATAATCAGATCGGGATCGTTAGCGTCAGAGCCTTCCAGCATCACTAACAGATTCTTTCCTACGCGCTTGACGGTAATGTTTTCTGGCGCAACACCGTCATTATTTTGGGTCAGCAAATATTTGCCATTGGTAATGGCCTGGACTTTTGCCGCCTTGCCATCTTTGCCGGTACGTAATACTTCGGCCTTGGTTATTGTTTTTTTATCAATAACAGCAACACTCACGGGCGAAACGTTCATGGTTAATCCCTTCCGTACATTAAATTTTGATTGCTCGATTGCGGACAAGCGCAGCAATCTCCCTGGCTTAACCCACGGATGTGGGCTCAAAGTGAGCGTCATAATCCGGAAAGAGAGATTTCCGAGACATAAGAAACGTCCCGTTAAGAAATAAATAATTCCAAACGTTGCCCAAAAACGGATTAACTCATTAACTAATTGAATTAATGGTTATTTAATGAAAATACCGGAGAATAAACATGGTGAGGGAAGAGTCAGGAAGAGGACTAAAGCAGATGGTTTTCCTGAATTTTTTCACGTAAAAAATCCAGAAAACAGGTAATGCGGGAAGTGAGAGATTGGTTGCGGTAATACACAGCGTGGATAGGTAAGCGCAGTTCGCGAGTGTCATCGGGTAGAACCTGCACCAGGCGGCCACTGACACGATCTTCGCGGCTGACAAAATCAGATAAGCGCACAATGCCTTGTCCGGCTAACGCCAGCTGGCGCAGCGTCTCGCCGCTGGATGCCGAAAGCGTGGGTTTGATGCGCAAAAACTCACCTTCACGCTGCCACACCGGCCAGACGTTATGGGCATCAAGTTGACTGAAACCCAGCAGTTGATGATTTGCCAGCGCCGCAACATCTTCAGGGACACCAAACTTTTCCAGATAGCTGGGACTGGCTAATAGGCGGATGGCGCTGCTGCCGAGCACACGCGCACGTAGGGTTGAATCTCGCAGTTCGCCGATGCGGATGGCGATGTCGGTTTGCTGTTCCAGCAGATCGATCACAATGTCATCCGTGTTCAGTTCCAGCTGAATCTGCGGATAGCGCTCACGGAATTCCGCTACCAGCGGAACAATCACGTGCAGCGTGAAAGGCGTATTAGCGTTGACGCGCAGCCGTCCTGAAGGAATATCCCGACGCTGGGCGATGTGCTCTTCTGCCTGCTCAACGGAAGCCAGAATCTGCCGCGCATGGTCGAGAAAAATCAGCCCTTCTTCGGTGAGCGCCAGACGTCTGGTGGTGCGATGCATGAGCGTGGTTTGCAGCTTGCCTTCCAGACGACTCAACGCACGGCTGATACCGGAGCTGGTTTGCTCTAACTGTTCCGCTGCCGCAGTGATCGAACCGGTATCGACTACCGCCACCCATGCGCGTAACTCTTCCAGCGTGATTTTCACTCTTCCATCTCCCTGAGAACAAGACCTGTCTTAGCGCCTGAGCAGCAACTTTTGCCGTAGATTACGCCACTTTCACCAGCGGCAGGATAACATAATGCGCCATAAACCTCGGATGAGTAACGAGCTACGTCAGCAGCAGGCAGTAACTCAGCTGCTGCAGCAAGGACGACAGGATGAAGCCTGGCGCAAGATCCGTGCGCACCTGACGCTGGTACCTTACGATAGCTGGTTTCTGCATGAGGCCGCACGTCTGGCGCGACGCAACGGTGAACTGGAGCTGGCGCAGCGCTACTATCAGCGCGCGTTAAAAGTGACGCCGCAGGATGCCGGATTACTGAATGGCTTAGGTTTAACCCACTATGACGCTGGGCGTTTCTCTGAAGCAGAATCCTGTTACCAGGCTGCGCTTAAGGCACATACCCATTACGCTGCGTGTCACAATAACTACGCCATTCTGCTGCATAAACAGCATCGTTATCACGCCGCACTCGCACAATATCGCCTGGCGCTACATATCAAGCCGGATTATACCGAAGCCCGCTACGGCATAAGCACCTTGCTGGCACATATGGGTCAGCTGCCGGAAGCCGAAAGTCTGATGCAGCAGGTGCTGCGTGAACGACGCAGCGATCGCCGCTGCCGTAATGCGCTTGGCATGGTGCAGCTGCAACAGGGCAATTTTTCCGCGGGTTGGCGTAATTATCAGGCTCGTTACGCGTTAGATAATCCCGATCGTTTCTTTTCCTTACCTACGCTGCCGTTTCCTTACTGGCAGGGCGAAGATCTGCGCGGTAAAACGCTGCTGGTGCGCACCGAGCAAGGACTGGGAGATGAGATTCAGTTCTGTCGTTTTCTCTCACGGGTGAAAACGGAAAAGCAGGCTGACAAGGTGCTTATGCTGGGCAGTAACGCCCTCAAACCCTTGATGGCGACGCTAGCACATGTTGATGGTTATCTGGTTAGGGAAGATAAACAGCATTCACTGCCCAAAGTCGATTATTGGTGCTCGCTGTTAGATTTGCCGCAGCATTTCCTCGACTCCGCCCAGCCTTTTAGTGCCGAACATCCCTATTTGTTCAGCTCAATTGAGCAGCAGGAACAGTGGCCGATTGCAGGAACTGGCAAAAAAATCGGTGTTGTGTGGAAAGGATCGAGCGGACATAAAAATGATAGCCAGCGCTCGCTTGCACACCTGTCACAACTTGCGCCGTTGTTTGATCTGCCGAATACGCATTGGATTAGCCTGCAAAAAGGCGCGGGCGAGGAGGAGGTTATTGATTTCCCGCAGGTGCAACCTTATGGCGCCCGCTTCTCCAATTATCAGGATACCGCTGCGGTCATTTCACAGCTGGATCTGATCATTGGGGTGGATACCTCGGTGATTCATCTGGCGGGTGCGCTGGGCAAACCTTGCTGGGTATTGCTACCGGCATGGGCGCGTGACTGGCGCTGGTTGGCGGGTCGCGAGGATTCACCGTGGTACCCGCAGATGCGACTGTTTGCCCGTGGGCAGGATGAAGAGTGGAGCGACGTGATCGCACGCGTAAAACACGCCTTACAGCCATAAAAGAAGGGACGCCGCGGCGTCCCTGATTTTTACACTTCGAGGTCGGCTAAGTCGCCTTTCTCTTGCAGCCAGTTACGGCGATCTTCCGAACGTTTCTTCGCCAGCAGCATATCCATCACACGCAGCGTTTGATCGACATCCTCGTCACTGACCGTGAGCTGGACCAGACGACGCGTATTGGGATCGAGCGTGGTTTCGCGCAGCTGCAGCGGGTTCATCTCACCCAAACCTTTAAAGCGCTGCACATTAGGCTTACCTTTCTTGCGCTTGAGCTGATCCAGCACGCCCTCTTTCTCATCTTCATCCAGCGCGTAATAGACTTCTTTGCCGAGATCGATGCGGTAGAGCGGCGGCATCGCTACGTAGACATGGCCGTGCTGCACCAGCGAGCGGAAATGCTTCACAAACAGCGCGCAGAGCAAGGTGGCAATGTGCAGACCATCGGAATCCGCATCCGCCAGAATACAGATTTTGCCATAACGCAGCTGACTCAAATCTTCGCTATCGGGATCGATACCGATCGCCACTGAAATATCATGCACTTCCTGCGAGGCCAGCACTTCGTCTGAAGAGACCTCCCAGGTATTGAGGATCTTACCCTTGAGCGGCATGATCGCTTGATATTCGCGATCGCGCGCCTGCTTGGCGGATCCGCCAGCAGAATCCCCTTCGACGAGGAACAGTTCAGTTTTGTTCAGATCCTGCGCGGTACAGTCAGCCAGCTTGCCAGGCAATGCCGGCCCGCTGGTGAGCTTTTTTCGCACCACTTTCTTGGCGGCACGCATACGACGCTGGGCGCTAGAGATCGCCAGCTCGGCCAGCATTTCAGCTGCCTGCACGTTCTGGTTCAGCCACAGGCTAAAGGCATCTTTTACTACGGCTGAGACGAACGCCGCACACTGACGTGATGACAAGCGCTCTTTGGTCTGACCGGCAAATTGTGGATCCTGCATCTTCACCGACAGCACGTACGCACAGCGATCCCAGATATCTTCCGCCGAGAGCTTCACGCCACGCGGCAGAATGTTGCGGAATTCACAGAACTCGCGCATTGCATCCAGCAATCCCTGACGCAGGCCGTTGACGTGCGTGCCGCCTTGCATGGTCGGGATCAGGTTGACGTAGCTTTCCGTCAGCAGCTCACCGCCTTCCGGCAGCCACAGCAGCGCCCAATCCACCGCTTCAACGTCACCGGCAAAGCTGCCAACGAAGGGTTTTTCTGGCAGCGTCGGCAAGCCGTCGATGGCTTCGCACAGATAATCTGTCAGGCCATCCTGATACATCCACGTTTGTTCGGTGTCGTTGACCTTGTCTTTAAAGACAATTTCTACACCCGGGCAGAGTACTGCTTTCGCTTTTAACAGGTGTGATAAACGAGAAACCGAGAAGCGTGGGCTGTCAAAGAAGCTCTCATCCGGCCAGAAGTGCACGCTAGTGCCGGTGTTACGCTTTCCGACGGTGCCGGTAACGGTAAGATCCTGCACTTTATCGCCGTTTTCAAAGGCGATCTGATAAATTTCGCCGTTACGGCGCACGGTCACTTCTACGCGCTTTGATAAGGCATTAACCACCGAGATCCCCACGCCGTGCAGGCCGCCCGAGAACTGATAGTTTTTGTTGGAGAATTTACCACCCGCATGCAGGCGACAAAGAATCAGCTCAACCGCAGGCACGCCCTCTTCGGGATGGATATCCACCGGCATGCCACGACCGTCATCAATAACTTCCAGCGACTGATCGGCGTGAAGAATCACTTCCACGCGTTTGGCGTGACCGGCCAGCGCCTCATCGACGCTGTTATCGATCACTTCCTGGCCCAAATGGTTTGGGCGCGTGGTATCGGTGTACATCCCCGGACGACGACGCACCGGTTCAAGGCCGGTCAGGACCTCAATGGCATCGGCATTATAGCTTGATTGGCTCATCGTATATGTCTGATTGGCAATAGGAAAATGGCCCCATCTCACAGCATTACTGAGGATTTAATCCCAGAAAATCAACTATTTGTGCGAAATGGCGTTCGAATCCGATATAGGCATGATTGCCGCCCTCTTCAACCGTCTGGCGGCATGCGCTGTAATACTCCAGCGCCTGGCGATAGTCGAGTATTTCATCGCCGGTTTGTTGCAGCAGCCAAAGTAAATCAGGCGCTTCGAGAGGGTCAATCTGCATCACTTTCAGATCGTAAATGTGGCGAGACTCTAACACATATTGCTGGCCGGTGTAGGGATTACGATTTTCTCCCAGGTAATCCACCAGCAGCTCAAACGGCCGCACGGCGGGATTCACCACCACCGCCGGCAACATAAAACATTGCGACAGCCAGGTGGCAAAATAGCCACCGAGCGACGATCCCACCAGACCAAGGGGTTCACCCGCATATTGCATCACCAACTCTTCCAGCATACTGGCGGCTTCAGCCGGGAAGGTCGGTAATTGTGGCACCATGACATGAATATGCGGATGCTGTTCGCTAAGCCATTGCTGCAGCTGCGTGGCTTTCGCCGATTGCGGAGAACTGTTGAAGCCGTGCAGATAAATCAGTGCCGCCATGGCTTAGTAGCCCTCGGAATCAAGATCGGGACGGAACATGTCGCTTTGCAAGCGGTTCACTTCGGTTTCCAGCGTACCGTCAGGCTGCAGGGTAAACCAGCGCCAGCCGGGGGCGAGCGTATCAATAGTGAAGTTGGTGCAATGGGGTTTGAACTGCACGCAGGTGGAGGGTGAAGCCATGACGCGGCGCCCATGCCAGTCGAGATCGAGTTCCTGATGGATATGGCCACACACCAGATTCCGTGCGCGCGGGAAGTGTTGCAGTACCGCTTCCAGCTGATGGGGATTGCGCAAGCTGTGCTGATCCAGCCAGGTACAACCCGACGCCAGCGGATGATGATGCAGCAGCACCAAAGTATGGCGCTCCGGATATTTGCGCAGCGCGGTATCCAGCCATTCCAGCTGATATTCACTTAACATGCCGTGCGGCACGCCGAACACCTGGCTATCCAGCAATACTAACTGCCAGTGATCGCCTAAAAGAACGTGCTTGTCCGATTTAATGCCCGCATCGGCCAGCGTATCAACCATCGCCGGTTGAAAATCATGATTGCCCGGTAGCCAGACGCAAGGCTTTGGCAGACGCGAAATGCCCGCTACAAAGTGCTGGTAGGCTTCAACGGTATGATCCTGAGCGAGATCGCCAGTGGCGATAATCAGATCGTAATGCTGCTGCTGCGCCTCAATGGCATCCAGCACTGCAGCAAAACTCGACCAGGTGTTCACCCCAAGCAGCGATTGATGTTTTCCTGCAAAAAGATGGGTATCCGTGATTTGTAAAATCCTGATACCAGACCCATCTACCGCAGGAAGAGTTAGCAGGCTATCCAAAGCGTTTCCTTAATCTCCACGCCATTGTTGCGTTTCACGCTATCAGCAGACCGGTACAGCCACAGCGCCGTGCGCTAAGCAGTAACGCAACCAATCCGCAAGGAATTGGTTAATCTGATGTTTTTCATCGCGCTGATGCAATTTTTTATTAGGATAATCATAGCGCGCTTTAAATCGGTAGATCTGTTTAGTGGAACACACTTCAGCGACCATCGCATCATGGTAGAGCCGCACCGACATAGAAGGCAGGCTCCAGTAGCTCACCGCGGGTGCCACCTGACGCACTTCAACCAGCGTGGTGTAACGCGTTGATTCTTCGATGGTGAGCTGATAGCTGGCGCCATTCACCTGATAGATCACCGATGCACCTGCCTCGTCATTGCGCGGCAGCAGGCGACGCAGCTGGGCGAAATTGGTTTCGCACAGACGCATCATTTCGGGAAAGTCAGGGGTATAGCGCTGTTTCATTTTAGCTTCCACTCTTGTCGTAGTTTTTCATGGTGCAACGCCAGCCATTGCAGGGCGATGACAGATGCTGCGTTATCAATAATCCCCTCTTCCACCCATCGGTAAGCCTGTTCGCGGCTTACTACATGGACAAGAATATCCTCATTCTCTTCCTCCAGCCCGTGATTTCCCTCTGCCAGGCTGGCATCCACTTCGCCCACCAGCACCGACAAACGTTCAGACGTTCCGCCTGGGCTGGCTAAGTAATTCACTATCGGTTTTACACGGCCAACCTTGAGGCCGGCTTCTTCTATTGCCTCACGCCGTGCGACATCTTCCGGCGTTTCGCCGGGCTCGATAATCCCAGCCACCATTTCCAGCAGCCAGGGCGTTGGGCTGGAATCAAAAGCCGGAATGCGGATCTGTTCGATCAGCACCACTTCGTCACGTAAGGGATCATAGGGTAGCAGCACGGCGGCGTGTCCGCGCTCAAAAACTTCGCGCACCACTTCACCGCTCATTTCGCCATTAAAACGACGGTGGCGGAAACGGTAGCTGACAATGGAAAAAAAACCATCGTAACGCGTTTCGCGTGCAATAATTTCTACATCGTTTTTTGTGAAAGTCACAGGGGATTTTTTTTCACTCATCATCGTCTGATTCCTTATGCAGATTGGGATGGAGCAAAGAAAAGCCAAGTATACCGCTCCGTCCGAGTGGTTCTTTTTGAATTATTTACGTAAATTAGGGGAAGAAGGCACGTTCAGCCAACTTATCTCTGACGCCGCCTCTGTAGAATCGGCGATTATTTTTTTGGCTTACCTGCAGCACTACCCGTGCATTTTGCTGCAACAAAAGGAATGCAAATGAAAAAACTGCTCCCACTTTTTATTGGACTGAGCCTGGGCGGATTCAGCCTTGCCAGCCAGGCAGAAAACCTGTTGCAGGTCTACCAGCAGGCGCGCCTTAGCAACCCCGATCTGCGTGCTTCCGCCGCTGACCGCGACGCTGCATTTGAGAAAATCAATGAAGCGCGTAGTCCTTTATTGCCGCAGTTAGGCTTGGGCGCAGATTACACTTATAACAACGGTTATCGTGACAGCAGCGGACTTCATTCCAACACGACCAGCGCATCTCTGCAATTAACTCAAACTATTTTCGATATGTCGAAATGGCGTGCGCTGTCGCTGCAAGAAAAACAAGCCGGTATTCAAGACGTCACTTATCAGGTTGCCCAGCAAGACCTGATTCTGAACAGCGCAACTGCCTATTTCAACGTGTTGAAGGCAATCGATACGCTTTCTTACACCGAAGCACAGAAACAGTCGATCTACCGCGAATTGGATCAAACCACTCAGCGCTTCAACGTAGGTTTGGTGGCAATCACTGACGTGCAAAACGCCCGTGCGCAATATGACACCGTGCTGGCTAATGAAGTCACCGCGCGTAACAACCTCGATAACGCCGTGGAATCTCTGCGCCAGATTACCGGCATGGATTATCTGTCGCTGGCTTCACTTAATATCGATCGTTTCAAAACCGCACGTCCGGACGCCGTTGCCAACCTGTTGAAAGAGTCAGAAAGCCGCAACCTGACTTTGCTGTCAGCGCGTCTGAGCCAGGACCTGGCACGTGAGCAGATTCGCTCCGCAGAAACCGGCCATATGCCGACGCTGGATTTGACCGCTTCAACCGGTATGTCCAACAGTAAATACGGCGGTAGCCGCGCTAACCAGAGCGCAGGCAGCACTGATTCAATCACCGGTTCAAACCAGGTTGGTCTGAGCTTCACCATGCCACTGTACAGCGGTGGCTCGGTCACCTCTCAGGTGAAACAGGCGCAGTACAACTATGTCGCTGCCAGCGAACAACTGGAAGGCGCACACCGTAGCGCTGTGCAGACTGTACGTTCGTCATTCAACAACGTGAATGCGTCGATCAGCAGCATTGATGCTTATAAGCAGGCTGTCGTGTCTGCGCAAAGCTCATTGGATGCGATGGAAGCTGGCTATCAGGTTGGTACCCGTACCATCGTTGATGTGCTGGATGCGACCACTACGCTGTTTAATGCCAAGCAGCAGCTTTCAGATGCACGTTACAGCTATCTGATTAACCAGCTGAATATTAAATATGCGCTGGGTACGCTGAACGAGCAGGATCTGCAGCAGCTGAACAGCACGCTGGGCAAAGAGATAACCACGACGCCAGAAGTGGTGGCGCCGGAGAATAATCAGCAAGCCGCGCGTGTGGATAACGGTCCTAAGGCGTCATCGCCTTCAGCCGCCGCACAAGCCCGTCCAGCTGCCGCGCGCAGCAGCGGAAATCCATTCGGTAATTAATTCCCTAAGGGGCCGCATGCGGCCCCTTTCGCATTCATTCGTATAGCTTCGTAAAGATCCTTTCCCCATCTGGCTTCGCGCTTCATTTTCCACCGCTCATCCCCTATCCTAAACCCACCTTTGGGCACAGGATGAAAATAATGAAACGGACGAAAAATATTCGCCATGCTGCTTTTCGTAAAAGCTGGCAGGCACGCCACTTAACGCCGGTCGCATTTGCCGTTAGCGCAGTGTTTATGCTGGCAGGCTGCGAGCAGAGTGATGAAACGGTATCGCTGTATCAAAACGCCGATGATTGTGCAAAAGCCAACCCAAGTCAGAGCGCCCAATGTACCACTGCGTATAACAACGCTCTGAAAGAAGCCGAACGCACAGCGCCAAAATATAAGACACGCGAAGATTGTGTTGCTGAGTTTGGCGAAAATCAGTGTCAGCAAACACCTGCGCAAGCGGGCGTGGGTACCACAGCTAACAATGCAGAAGCGCAGCAGAGCGGTAGCTTCTGGATGCCACTGATGGCCGGTTACATGATGGGCCGAATGATGAGTGGCGGTGCAGGCTTTGCTCAGCAGCCGCTCTTCTCACCGAAAAATCCAAATAGCCCGGCAAACGGTAAATTTGTTGATGCGGCGGGTAAAAATTACGGCAATGCTACCTCGGGCCGCACCATGAACGTGCCGAAAACGGCAATGGCGCCTAAACCGGCGACCACTTCCACCATTACTCGCGGTGGCTTTGGTGACAGCGTGGCAAAACAAAACACCATGCAGCGCAGCAGTGCCTCCGGCACGGGCAGCCGCTCGCTGGGAGGCTAAGTCGTAGCATGCAACGTATTGCCATCCCCGAACGCCCCAACTGGCGTGAAAAAGCAGCCGAGTACGGTTTTCAGTTTCATACCATGTATGGCGAGCCTTACTGGTGTGAAGATGCTTACTATCAGTTCACGCTTGCTCAGGTTGAACAACTGGAAGAGACCACCGCCGAACTGCATCAGATGTGTTTGCAAGTGGTAGAAAAAGTGGTGAACAGCGATACGCTGCTCACGCGTTTCTGCATTCCTAAGCACACATGGGATTTCGTGCGTGACTCGTGGAAGCTGCGCCAACCTTCGCTCTATTCGCGCCTTGATCTCGCCTGGGATGGTAAGGGTGACGCTAAGCTATTGGAAAATAACGCCGATACGCCAACCTCACTCTACGAAGCGGCATTCTTTCAATGGATCTGGCTGGAAGATCAAATCCAGGCGGGTAATCTGCCGCAGGGCAGCGATCAGTTCAATAGCCTGCAAGAAAAACTGATTGAGCGCTTCGCCACGCTACATCAGCAGCATGGTTTTAACTGGCTGCACTTCTCCTGCTGTCGCGATACCGACGAAGATCGCGCGACAGTGCAATATTTGCAAGACTGCGCGACTGAAGCCGGTATGCCGAGTGAATTTCTCTATATTGATGAGATTGGCTTGGGTGAAAGGGGCCAGTTTACTGATGTAAACGATCAGGTCATCAGCAATCTGTTTAAGCTCTATCCGTGGGAATTCATGCTTCGCGAGGTGTTCTCTACCAAGCTAGCAGATGCGGGCGTACGTTGGCTTGAACCCGCATGGAAAAGCATTATTTCCAATAAAGCGCTGTTACCGCTGCTGTGGGAGATGTTCCCTAATCATCCCAACCTGCTGCCAGCCTATTTCGCCGATGATGAAAATGCCCCGCAGATGGACAAGTATGTGGTGAAACCGCTGTTTTCGCGCGAAGGCGCCAATATTCGCATTATTGAAAACGGGCAGGAAATCGCGCGTGCCGATGGGCCATATGGCGAAGAAGGCATGATTATCCAGCAGTTCTACCCGTTACCTAAATTTGGTGATAGCTACACCTTGATTGGTAGCTGGCTAATTGACGATCAGCCTGCCGGCATCGGTTTGCGAGAAGATCGCGCATTGATCACTCAGGATCTCTCCCGCTTCTATCCACACACCTTTATCGATTAAAGGCTGCGCCGCCCGCGATTATCGGGCGGCTGCGCTTTTTAGCCAATCTGTACCGACAGCATACTGATAGCACCCATCTCCATTCCTTCCACCGGAATCGTGATCGCCTCATCCGTAGCGCGTGCACCCAGGATATACAGCAGCGGTAAATAGTGTTCAGGCGTTGGATTGGACTGCTGCGCATCGGGATGCTGCATAAAGTTCACCAACGGATGATCTGCTGCGTCGCCCTTGAAGTTTAAATTTTCACGGACGAACTGATTAAAATTCTCTGCCCACGGATACGCGGTTTCAGCACCCTGCCAGCGCAACATACGCAGATTGTGCACCACGTTACCGCTGGCAACGATCATCACCCCTTCGTCACGCAATGACGCCAACTTTTGGCCCAGCTGATAGTGCCATTCGGCAGGTTGAGTACCATCGATACTGAGCTGCACGACCGGAACATCGGCATCTGGATACATTTTTGCCAGCACGCCCCAGGATCCATGATCAAAGCCCCACTCCTGATCGGCATGAACAGCAATCGGCGAAAGTAAATCAATCACCTGTTGAGCCAGTTCAGGCGAACCTGGTGCTGGATAGCGCACATCAAACAATGCCTGCGGGAAACCGCCGAAGTCATGGATAGTGCGTGGATTTTTCATCGCCGTCACCGCCGTGCCGCGTGTATACCAGTGCGCTGAAACGGCAAGAATAGCGCGTGGGCGTGGCAATATCTCGCCCAGCTGCTGCCAGGCTTGGGTATAGCGATTATCTTCCAGTACGTTCATTGGGCTACCGTGGCCAAGGAAAAGCGCGGGCATGCGAGCGTGACTCATAATTAATCCTCTGACGAAGTGTTGCTTTGTTAATCGCTACGATACGCGCTTTGGCGCTGGGATTAACGCTGATAAGCGTGATGATCTTCATCAGGGAATTTGAATAAAAAATAACGCATACAACTCAGTACTCTTTAGAAGATAAAGAAGGGACTTACGGAACTTCGATGGAAAAGCCGATGCAAGATTTGTCGCAATATGGTGCCAGCTCTTTTGATAAATCAGTGATATAGCTTACACGTAAGACCGAGCCAGACCGGTCTTGTTACATCCATTGAATCCTGTTTCTAAACTCCACACGATTTTAGAAAAATGAGCAATGGAAAGTTATGTTAATTCAGGGAGCAATATTATGTCTGGCGCTGAATATCTACCATGAAGCGCGTGGAGAGCCGATTAAAGGGCAAATCGCCGTTGGCACGGTGACCATGAATCGGGCCAACTGGGATGTCAAAGAGATCTGTCCCGTGGTGTACGCACCTAAACAGTTCTCCTGGACGTCTCTAAAGAAAGATCCCTATCGTCATCCACCTAAAGAGGACAAAAGCTGGCAACGCGCCAGAAATTTGGCAAAGAAAATTGTGGAAGGGGAATTACAGGATGTAACGAAAGGAGCAACCTTTTTTCATGCCCATAGCGTTAAACCCGCATGGCGTCACTCCTTCGAACGCACGGTTGTCATTGGCAATCATGTTTTTTACGCCAGCCGTTAAGCCATAAAAAAAGAGGCCGGATATTTCATCCGGCCTCTTTCTTCTCAATCACTTCAGTTAGCTGGCCTGACGCGTTTCACGCTGACGACGATATGCAACCAGATCTTCAATAGTGACTACCGGCATATCATGTTGTTTCGCAAACACGATTGCTTCTGGCGCATGCGCCATGCTGCCGTCATCATTAGTGAGTTCGCACAGTACGCCTGCCGGCTTAAATCCAGCCAACGTTACCAGATCGATGGTGGCTTCAGTATGTCCACCACGTGATAAAACCCCGCCTTCACGCGCACGCAGCGGGAAAACATGGCCCGGTCGGTTTAAGTCCGAAGGCTTAGCGCCATCTGCAACTGCAGCACGAATAGTGGTGATGCGATCGGCGGCAGAAACGCCGGTTGTCACGCCGGTCGCGGCTTCAATCGTCACCGTAAAACCGGTGCCATAAGCGCTGGTATTTGTTTCCACCATCATCGGTAGTTCAAGCTGCTGACGGCGTTCTTCAGTGATGCAAAGGCAAACAATACCGCTGCCGTGACGGATGGTTAATGCCATCTGTTCAACGGTCATGGTTTCTGCCGGGAAGATCATATCACCTTCGTTTTCACGATTTTCATCGTCAAGCACCATTACACCGCGGCCGTTGCGCAGCGCATCAATGGCGCGTTCTACACGCTGTTCAGGCGTGCCAAATTCAGAAAGAAGCGTCTGATTCATGGTAAAAAACCTTATAAAATATGAGTTACCAGAACCAGGGCGTGCTTAGGAGTGCGTACAAAACACATGGCAAAAACGTGACGCGGGCGAAGCCCGGCTGATGTCGTTACCCTCTCCCATCCGGACTCTAACCGTCGGCTCCGGAATTACACCGGATCTGCTGACCTTTCACTTTGCAGAGAAAGCGCTCGCGGGCTTTCAGCCGAAGCTGATTTACCGCCGGTGGGGAATTTCGCCCCGCCCTGAGAATAAGCGGGTAAACTATAACGCCAATCATCTGGTCGGGCAATCGACAAAAGTGCAAATGCTTTTGCATTTCCTGCGTTGCTGATTTCAGGTTTAACCTTTTCGTTTCAGGCATTACACTTAATACTTATTGAGTCCGAACACGCGCTGCTATCGGCCACCGTAACCAGGAAATAATCATGATCGACACGAAAAAAATTGAACAACTGGCTCGCCAGGTACATGAAGCTATGCCGAAAGGTATTCGCGATTTTGGCGACGATGTCGAAAAGAAAATCCGTCAGGTCCTGCAGGCGCAGTTGACGCGTATGGACCTGGTTAACCGTGAAGAGTTTGATGTGCAGACACAGGTTCTGCTGCGTACCCGCGAGAAATTAGCCGCACTGGAACAGCGCCTGGCGAAATTAGAGAGTGAAAGTCCTGCGGCACCAGCCCCAGCGATTATCACGCCAGATCCTGCTGGTAAAATCGATACGCCACAGTGATTTTTTGGGCGGGAGCCCTCTCCCGCCCGCTAGTCTTTAATGGCTTCGAATGGTTTTAATAATGTTGCTGGTTGAGATGCCATCTTCAAAGTTGAGCACACGCACGTCGCCGCCGTTCGCCCACACTTCTTTGCTTCCCGCGATATCCTCAGGCTTGTAATCGCCACCTTTCACCAGCAAATCCGGCAGCACTTCAGCAATCAGACGTTGCGGCGTATCTTCTTCGAACAACACCACCCAATCGACCGCTTCCAAAGCACCGAGCACAATCATGCGGTTTTCCTGCGGATTGACTGGACGCGTTTCGCCTTTCAAACGTTTGGTAGAAGCATCGCTGTTAACAGCCACAATCAGTCGATCGCCCAGCTTGCGCGCATTCGCCAGATATGAAACGTGTCCCGCATGCAGGATGTCAAACACGCCGTTGGTCATAACCACCTTTTCACCGCGCTGACGCGCATGAGCAACGGCAGTTTTCAGCTCGGCTTCGGTCATCACACCAAATCCGGTTTCCGGACGCGCATGGATCGCGTTCTCCAGCTCAACCGTGCTGACTGTTGAGGTACCCAGCTTGCCGACCACCACGCCTGCTGCAGCATTGGCGAGGAAACAGGCTTCTTCAAGGTTGTCACCCGCCGCCAGCACGGCAGCCAGCACGCCAATTACCGTATCGCCCGCACCAGTAACGTCATACACTTCCTGCGCCTGCGTTGGCAGATGCAGCGGTGCTTTGCCCGGCTGCAGCAGCGTCATGCCGTTTTCTGAACGCGTCACCAGCAGTGCGGAGAGTTCGTAATCTGCGATTAACTGCATACCACGACTAACGATTTCGTCGACGGTTTTACACTTGCCCACTACCGCTTCGAATTCAGATAAATTTGGCGTCAGCAGCGTCGCACCGCGATAACGCTCGAAATCGGTGCCTTTGGGATCAATCAATACTGGCACTTTGGCTTCACGTGCCAGCTGAATCATTGTCTGGACGCTGTTTAGCGCACCTTTGCCGTAATCAGACAGCACCAGCGCACCAATCTCGCTCAGCGATTGACGCATACGATCGTGAATCGGCTGCGGGTCAATCTGCTCAAAACCCTCTTCGAAATCGAGGCGAATGAGCTGCTGATTGCGCGACAATACGCGTAGTTTAGTGATGGTTGGATGGCTTTTTACCGCCACAAAATCGCAGTCGACATTCACCTGCTGCAGGGTTTCACTCAACACACGCGCGGCATCATCTGCGCCGGTAAGGCCAATTAAGCGTGAAGCGGCACCGAGCGCAGCAATGTTCATCGCAACGTTAGCCGCTCCGCCTGGACGCTCTTCAATGGTATCCACCTTGACCACCGGCACCGGCGCTTCCGGAGAAATACGGCTGGTAGGGCCATACCAATAGCGATCTAACATGACATCGCCGACGACCAGCACAGTGGCCTTGCCAAAAGTGGGCAGTGTTACTTTCATTCCAGAGACTCCAGACTACGGTCAAAATTATGCGCGGATAATAACATATAAGCTTTGTGGCTCACCGTTCCGCGCGATCAGATTCGGCAGCGCTTAACCAACGCTGCCAGCTGTTGTTTACCACCGCTCGCTCTGCGGCAAAGGCATCAGGGGCGACATGTCCCGGCAACTCCTGCAGCGCAAGGTGATGCAGCGCATCACGCAGCGTCACGTAGGCATGCGTCAACGCCTGCGCTTCCTCTTCCGGCATAATGTTATGCCGTGCCATCAGTTCAAAAATACGCACGTTATCGGACCAGCGCATTAACGCCGGTTGCTCGGCGGCGTAGCCTAAGACAAGGTATTGCGCGATGAATTCAATATCAGTGATACCGCCCTCATCGGTCTTAATTTCCCAGCGGCCTTTATGTTTGTTACTGAGATGGGAACGCATTTTTTCGCGCATTTCGCGCACTTCTGTTTGCAACACGCCCGCCTCACGCGGCAGGCATAGAATGCCCCGTCGGATATCGTCAAAGCGTTCACACAGCGTGGGTTCGCCGAACACGATACGCGCACGCACCAACGCCTGATGCTCCCAGGTCCAGGCTTCGCTGCGCTGATACTCATCGAAGGCAACAAAGGTACTCACCAGCATGCCTGCGGCACCTGAAGGACGCAGGCGCGCATCAACTTCATACAAAATGCCGGACGACGTTCGCGTACTAAATAGATGCATTACACGCTGCGCCAGGCGCAGGTAGAACTGCCGGCCATCAATAACGCGTTCACCATCGGTTTCAGCATCATCCGGACAGTCGTGCAGGAACACCAAATCGAGATCCGAGCTATACCCCAACTCCCAGCCACCGAGTTTGCCGTAACCGACAACCGCAAAACCGCGCTCGCTATCGCTGGTGAGATGCGATGGACGACCATAACGCTGCACCATCATTTGCCAGGCTTGCTGCACCACTGACTCGATAATCGCCTCAGCCAGCCAGGTTAAGTGATCGCTCACTTTCATTACCGGTAAAGTTTCAGCAATATCGGCAGCGGCGATGCGCAGATGCTGCGCCTGTTTGAACTGGCGCAAAGCTTCCAGCTGTTGCTCTTCATCATCGGTGGGAATACGCAGCAGATACTGACGCAGCTCGTCGCGGTATGCATCGGTAGCGGTGGGTTGATAAAGCGTGGCAGGATCAAGCAACTCGTCGAGCAAGAGCGGATAGCGCGCCAGCTGGCTGGCAACCATCGGCGATGCAGCGCACAGGCGAATCAGATGACGCAGTGCGCCATGGTATTCGGTTAGCAGCTCAAGATAGGTACTGCGCGTCAGCACCCCCAGCAACAGCGGTGTCAGTCGGTTCAGCAGGACATCCGCATCATCCCGTGGGCAGACTTCACTAAGCAGGCGCGGCATTAGCTGATCGAGTGCCAGACGACCACGTGGGCCGATAGTGCGACGGCTAACATCCTGGCGGAAATTGTTAAGCGCATGGTAAAGCGCATGACGTTGCGCATCCGCTAACCGCGGTACGACGGGGATGAGATCGCTCTCTTCCAGCGCGTCCTGCCATAGACCAGCAAATTCGGCCAACTGTGGCTGATCGTCCACATCCGGTGCATCGTCACCAATCAGCTCATCAAAAATAGCGCGCACGCCTGCCATTTGCTGCTCGAGCTGCGCCATTAATGCATCCCAATTTGCCGCGCCCATTGCCCAGGCTAAACGCTGGTGATCGAGTTCATTCTCCGGCAGCGTTTGGGTTTGCTCGTCATTAATACTTTGCAGCAGGTTTTCCAGCCGACGCAGGAACAGATAGGCTGCGCGCAGATGATCAACCTGCTGCTGGCTTAACAGAGACAGCTCGCCGATAGCTTTTAGCGTAGGCAGCAAGGAGCGCAGTTGTAGTGAGCGCTCACGTCCGCCTCGAATCAGTTGAAACACCTGCACGATGAATTCCGTTTCGCGAATGCCGCCAGCACCGAGCTTGATGTTGTCTTTCAGTCCACGCCGACGCACTTCGCGTGCAATCATGCCTTTCATGTTACGCAACGACTGAATCACGCTGAAATCGATGTAACGTCGATAGACAAAAGGACGCAGCATTTGCTGCAACTCCTGGCTCCAATGACCGTGATCGTCGCCCATCAGCCGCGCTTTAACCATGGCATAACGTTCCCAGTCGCGACCTTGCTCCTGGTAATAATCTTCCAGTGCAGCAAAGCTCAGCACCAGCGGACCGCTGTCGCCGAAGGGACGTAGCCGCATATCAACGCGGTAGACAAATCCATCCACGGTTGGCTGATCCAATACCTTAATGAGCCGCTGCCCCATGCGCGTAAAGAATTGCGCATTATCGAGCTCGCGCCGACCGCCCTGCGTCACGCCGTTTTCCGGCCAGGCAAAAATCAGATCGATATCAGATGAGAAGTTAAGCTCGCAGCCGCCGAGTTTACCCATGCCAAGAATCAGCATTGGCTGGGCTTCACCGGCAGCATTGCAAGGCGTACCGAAATCACGGCTGCAATCCTGCCAAACCCAATCGCGCGCCGCGGCGATGAGAATCTCCGCCAGCGAGCTCAGTTGTTGCAAACTCTGTTCGGTGCTGGATTGCTGCAGCGCCTGCATCCAGGCGATTCGCACCAGCATATGACGGCGGAACAATCGCAGTTCACGCATCAGGGAGGTTTCATTATCAACAGATTGCAACGCATCGCTCAGCCAGCGGGCGTAATGCTGCCACTCATCCGGCGCAGGGGCTTGTTGCTGCAGATGCTGCCACCATTCGGGATGCTGCTGCAGGTTATCAAGGATAAAGTCACTAAAGGTCAGCGCGCCTGCCTGCTCTGGCGTGAACGCTGAGGGCGGCAAATTAAGTCTCTCTGCCACATTAGCTAACTGCGCCTGCATTAGCGCCGGTAACGGTAACAACATCTTCTCTCCCTGATTGGATTTTTCGTTAGCGTTTGGTTCCGCTGTTGAGCCAGAACGGCGTGGTTTTAATTGCCAGATTAACCAGCTGAATCAAACCGTGATTTTGCTTGATGCGAATAGCATGCTGCAGCTCCAGCCAGCCTTCCAGCCAACTGTTTACCTCTTCAGCTGGATAAGCACCCGCCAGCAAGTTCACCGCCAGCAGCTGGCGATTCAAACGTGTGGCTTTATCCTGGAATTCATTAAAGAGTTGCACGTCGACAAAGGTTTCTCTGAGATCGGCCGCAATACGGCTCAGCATAATGTCGCTAAAACGTTTGAACGATCCCTGCAGCTTGCTTTTGCTCTTGTCATCAAGCCAGCTTTGCCATTGTGACTCAACGAGCCAATGAGTAAGCGCTAACTGAGCCTCAACGGAGATGGATGAGAAACATGCGGCCTCGGCATTTATCTCTTCGTCGGCCAGCAGCTCTTCCTGACGGGTTAATTGCTGTCGCAGATCGCTGCTCGCCTTGCGCGGCACCAATGCACCGAATAGCGAGAATGCCTGGCGCAGCGTTTCCAGCGCTTCAACCACCGACGCTTTAGCTTCTTTATTGCCGCGCAGCCACACTTCCTCATGATATTGCCAATGATTCAGTGCAGCGGTCATGGCATTAATCATGCCCTGCTCTACCGAAGCCTTGGCGGCAATCTTCTGCAGCGGAAGTGGACGACGTGGACGTGGCAGGTTGCCCTGTGCCAGTTGATAACCGCGTGCTGCTTTACTCAGGCTGCCGAGACGTAATCCCCCCATGGCGATGAGCGCTTCGGCAAATTTCAATATATCTGCGCGCTGACCACTTTTGAGCTCCAGCTCGACTTCATAAAGCGGCTCACTGAACTCACCCGCTGTTACTGCGCCGCGGTCAAACGCGACCTCAATTTCACTGTCGCCAAACTGCACCAGCCAGGCTTCACGCTGGAAGTGCGTGCTGAACAGTGGTTCCAGCTGCGATTGCAGTAGGGCGATATCGGTGCCCTGTGGCCAGATCTCTGCCGGCAGGCGCGCAATATCCAGTTGCGGCTCAGTGATATCGACGTTGTATTCCGGACGTTGATGCAGACCGCCAACGGTCTTACCGGCGGCTTTTAACGTCATCTCATAGCGTTGGTCAATACCCCGAATACGCAGGCCCATATCCCAGCGACGCAGTTGGTTATCGTCGGTTTCATAATAGATGTTGGTCAGATCGCGCGCGGCGACGTGCTGATGTGGCCAGGCGGCAAGCTTTTCAGCCAGTTTTTCGGCGGCTTGCGGTGTGGCAATGAACTTTAATTCGATTTCAATGGTCATAATTTTTTATTCAATACGCTGCTGGCACTTACGAGTTTAATCTGGCGAAGAGTAATGCACCGGAAGCCCGCTGTCTCCGCTTTCTTGTGCTTTTACGACCCTTTTCGCACCAGATTGAGACCAGGATAGTTCTCATTCAGATTTATGAGAAGCGTCTCCAGACTGTGCCGGTAATTTTACGCCATTAAGAAAAAACGACATCGAATGAAAAAAATCACACTTGCTGCCCTTTCTTTGCTGGCTTTCAGCGCCATCACACCTGCTCATGCTGCTGACGAAAAGCGTTACATCTCCGATGAATTATCCACTTGGGTGCGCAGCGGTCCGGGCGATCAATATCGCCTGATCGGCAAGCTGAACGCCGGAGAGGAAGTGACCTTGCTGCAAACCAACAACGACTCACAATATGGCCAGATTCGTGATGCAGAAGGCAAAACTAACTGGATCCCACTGTCACAGCTGAGCGCCAATCCCAGCCTGCGCACTCGCGTGCCGCAGCTGGAGCAGCAGGTCAAAGACCTGACAGCTAAGCTGGCGAACATTGATAACAGCTGGAATCAGCGCACTTCTGAGATGCAGAACAAAGTCGCCAATAGCGACGGCACCATTGATGGCCTGAAAGCTGAGAATCAAAAGCTGAAAAACGAGCTGATTGTCGCTCAGAAGAAAGTCAGTGCCGCCAATGTGCAGTTGGATGACAAACAGCGCACCATCATCATGCAGTGGTTTATGTATGGCGGCGGCGTGCTGGGTGTTGGTCTGCTGCTGGGTCTGTTGCTGCCGCACATGGTGCCGCGCCGCAAGAAAAACGATCGCTGGATGAACTAATACTCCACGCAGATTTGTTCTTTTATTTGAGGGGATCGTAAGATGCCCCTTTTGGCGTGCCCGATTTTTAGCCAAAGTATGCAACAATAAAGTAACAAGCGTGTTGAGCACGCAATTTCTGATTTGCCTCTGGAGTGGTTGAGTGAAGACGTTTCTGGTCGGTGGCGCAGTGCGCGATGCCTTACTGCGTTTGCCGGTAAAAGATAGAGATTGGGTCGTGGTGGGCGCTACGCCCGATACGATGCTGGCTGAAGGTTATCAGCAGGTTGGGCGCGATTTTCCGGTTTTCCTGCATCCGCGTAGTCGTGAAGAGTATGCGTTGGCACGTACCGAGCGCAAAAGCGGTAACGGTTACACCGGGTTTGTGACGCAATTCGCGCCAGATGTCACGCTGGAGCAAGATTTACAGCGCCGCGATCTCACTATCAACGCCATCGCACAAAGCGACAGCGGCGAACTCATCGATCCTTATGGTGGTCAACGCGATTTGGCTCAACGCCTGCTGCGCCATGTATCCGCCGCCTTCAATGAAGATCCGCTGCGTGTATTACGCGTGGCGCGTTTTGCCGCCCGCTTTGCCCACCTTAATTTCCGAGTTGCAGATGAAACTCAGGCGCTAATGCGTGAAATGGCCAGCAGTGGCGAACTGGCGCATCTCACCGCCGAACGCGTGTGGAAAGAGACGGAAAAAGCGCTGCTGACGCGTAATCCACAGGTCTATTTCCAGGTGCTGCGTGATTGCGGTGCGCTGCAGGTGCTGTTCCCGGAAATCGATAATCTGTACGGCATTCCAGCACCGATTAAGTGGCATCCCGAAATTGATACTGGCGTGCATGCGCTGATGACGCTCACCCTCTCGGCTGCGCTTTCCGATCAACTTGACGTGCGTTTCGCCACGCTATTCCACGATATTGGCAAAGCGCTAACGCCTCCAGAGAAATGGCCGAGTCATCATGGTCATGGCCTGGCGGGTGTACCGCTGGTTGAAGCGCTGTGCCAGCGCCTGCGTGTGCCCAATCAGGTGCGTGATTTAGCGTTAGTGGTAACCGAATTTCACGATGTGGTGCACACCATTGAGCGTCAGCCGGCTGAGGCGCTAATCGCGTTGTTTGATCGTATTGATGCATGGCGCAAGCCCGATCGTGTGGAAAAGATGGCGCTGACCAGTGAAGCCGATGCGCGCGGTCGTGCAGGTCTGGAAAGTATGGCTTATCCGCAAGGTGACTATTTACGTCGGGCGTTTACGCTGGCGCAAGCCGTGCCAACCAAAGATGTGGTGGCTGCAGGCTTTAAAGGGGCAGAAGTGCGGGAAGAGTTAACGCGTCGACGTGTTGCGGTGCTGCAAGCGGAGTTGATTAACACGCGGCCAGCTTAACTGGCCGCGTGTTACGCATTACATAAAGATGGCGTAAACCACTGCCGCGACAATGAAGCGGTAGATGGCGAAAGAGACGAACGAAATACGCTTGATCAGTTCCAGGAACACTTTGATTGCCAGCAGCGCCACAATGAAGGCGGTGACAAAACCAACGGCAAACATCGGGAGATCCTGCATCGTCAGGAATCCGAGGCTCTTATAGAGATCGAGGCCGGTAGCGCCAATCATCATCGGCACCGCCAGAATGAACGAGAATTCCGACGCCGCATAACGACTCACGCCCATCAGCATACCGCCTGAAATCGTTGCACCCGAGCGCGAGAAGCCCGGCCACAGCGCCAGACACTGGAAGCAGCCAATCATAAACGCCTGGCGATAAGTGATATCGTCCACGCCGACGGCTTTCGGTTGCTTTGGCTTGAAATATTCCGCGACCAACAGCAGCACACCACCGACAACCAGCGCGTACATCACATTGATCGGGTTAAACAGCGTTTTGATTTGATCGTGCAGCAGCAGACCAATCACCACCGCCGGCACCATACCCAGCAGAATATGAATCAGCGTCAATTTCCCGGTGCCGACGCCTTCGTGCTTAACCTCACCGAAATGGATGCCGATCAAGCCAAACAGGCGACGCCAGAACATCACCACCACCGCCAGGATTGAACCCAGCTGAATCACCACTTCGAAGGTTTCTGCAGTTTCGCCTTCAAAGCCCAGCAGGTGGCCAACGATAATCATATGGCCCGTGGAAGAGACCGGCAGGAATTCCGTGAGGCCTTCTACAATCCCCAGGATTGCAGCTACCCAAAGCTGATGAATGTCTGCCATCAAAATTATTTCCTCTATCCGTTTTAAACAGTAAAAAGGCGGTCGCAAAGGGCTACCGCCTGAAATTATGCCTGCGCCACGCTGAAGGAAACCTTAAGAAATTCGGGCACGATCTGTTAGTTAGCGCAGCGGCCTCAAGTGAGACACACCATAATTTGGTTTGGTTTCATTGTGATGGCAATCACGGAAGATTTATTTCGGAATAGTCCCGCGCTCAATACGCACGCCAACGCTGCCCGCCTGGGCGATAGCCCCCGGTTTAGCTACCTTTATGCGCACTCCAGGCGTTTTGAAACGATTCATCAACAGAACGGCGATTTCTTCCGCTACCCTTTCAACGAGGGCAAAACGCTGGCCTTGCAGATGATTGAGGATCGCTTCAGTCACATCGGCATAGCTTAGGCAATCATTCACATCGTCGCTGGCGGCGGCCTGGCGGTTATCCCAGGCTAGTTCGACATCGAGCACCAGCTTCTGCTGCATGCCCTGCTCCCAGTCGTAAACGCCAATAGTCGTGAACACGGTAAGCTGCTCGATAAATACGATATCCATGATGTCAGTCTCTGTTTTTGGCTAAGCCGGATACCACTTCCGGCGGATTATGCGTATTATCCACGCTTATCGAGAACAAAACGACCCAAAAGGAACGGTACGAAGCTATGAGTGCTATCGCGCTTGGTATGATTATTTTCGCGTATCTTTGCGGTTCGATTTCCAGTGCGATACTGGTTTGTAAACTGGCTGGTTTACCCGATCCGCGCTCGCAAGGCTCAGGCAACCCTGGCGCTACCAACGTTTTGCGCATTGGTGGCAAAGCTGCCGCTGCGGCGGTACTAATTTTCGACGTGGCGAAAGGCATGCTCCCAGTGTGGATCGCCTACCTGCTGCACGTTGCGCCCCTCTATCTTGGACTGACGGCGATTGCCGCCTGCCTTGGTCACATCTATCCGGTATTCTTTCGTTTTCGCGGCGGTAAAGGCGTAGCGACCGCATTTGGCGCAATTGCGCCGATTGGCTGGGATTTAACGGGATTGATGACCGGCACCTGGCTGTTAACGGTACTGCTGAGCGGCTATTCATCGCTGGGCGCCATTGTCAGTGCGCTGATCGCACCGTTTTATGTGTGGTGGTTTAAACCGCAATTTACCTTCCCCGTTTCCATGCTCTCTTGTTTGATTCTGTTGCGACATCACGACAACATTCAACGCCTGTGGCGCGGCCAGGAAACGAAAATCTGGAAACGGAAGAAGAAGAAATAAAAAAACCGGCGCGAAGCCGGTTTTTTTTTCGTTTTAGATGGCGGGCAATTCGGATAGCGGCCAACGCGGTCGCACGCTGATGCCAAGTTCTCCACGCGTGCCGCCTTTCAGCCGCACCATGCCGGCGTAAGCGATCATCGCGCCATTATCAGTGCAAAACTCAGGGCGCGCGTAAAACACTTCGCCACCGCGCTTTTGCATCATTTCGGCCATCCGCTCACGCAGCGTGCGGTTGGCACTGACGCCGCCGGCAATCACCAAACGTTTAAAACCGGTCTGCTCCAGCGCGCGTTTGCACTTAATCATTAAGGTATCGACCACCGCATCTTCAAACGCGCGAGCAATATCAGCACGTGCTTGTTCGTCGCCCTGATGCTCGCGAATGGTATTCGCCGCAAAGGTTTTTAGCCCGGAGAAGCTAAAATCCAGCCCCGGACGATCGGTCATCGGACGCGGGAATTTGAAGCGGTTTGCCGTGCCCTGCTGCGCCATACGCGACAACATTGGCCCGCCGGGATAATCCAGACCGAGCAGCTTGGCGGTTTTATCGAACGCTTCACCGGCTGCATCATCAATCGATTCGCCCAGCAAAGTATATTCGCCAATACCGGTCACGCTGATTAACTGCGTGTGACCGCCGGAAACCAGCAGCGCCACAAATGGGAATTCAGGCGGATTCTCTTCCAGCATCGGCGCCAGCAGATGCCCTTCCATATGATGGACCGGCACCGCCGGCACATTCCAGGCGAACGCCAACGCGCGGCCAATGGTTGCCCCCACCAACAACGCACCGACCAGGCCCGGTCCAGCCGTATAGGCAACACCATCAATTTGTTGTGGCTCAAGACCCGCTTCTTTTAGTGCCGCCTGAATCAGCGGCACGGTTTTACGCACGTGGTCGCGCGATGCCAGTTCCGGCACCACGCCGCCGTAATCGGCATGCAGTTTGACCTGGCTATATAATTGATTTGCCAGCAGACCGGACGCATCGTCATAAATCGCGATGCCGGTTTCATCGCAGGACGTTTCAATACCCAGAACTCGCATAGCTTTTATCACCCTCTTCTTGCGGCGCGCAGTGTAGCACAGGCAAATCACACCCCAGAGACTTTGGCCAGGAAAAAGTGTTTTTCTGTCGCATAAAGAGTGCGCTATACTCCACGGCCTGAAAAAACCGGCAGCCGCGATGGCAAATGCCCCTGTTGGTTCTAAATTATACATGGTGCTTTACAAGTCAGCCGCGGCTGGAGTAAAATGCTGCACCATTTTGAAATGTGCTGGCGCCGCAGTCAGCAGCAAAAACCGAATTTTATCGAGGTAAGAGTTACATGCCGGTAATTAAAGTACGTGAAAACGAGCCGTTCGACGTAGCACTGCGTCGCTTCAAGCGTTCATGCGAGAAAGCAGGTGTTTTGGCAGAAGTTCGTAGCCGTGAGTTCTACGAGAAGCCTACCACTGAGCGTAAGCGCGCTAAAGCATCTGCAGTTAAGCGTCACGCCAAGAAACTGGCTCGCGAAAACGCACGCCGCACTCGTCTGTACTAATTTCTTGCGGAAGTTCGCTTCCGCCGCGTGATAAACGCAGACAGAGTCAAGTAAAAGGCCGTGCTTTCCGAAAGGAAGCGCGGCTTGTTGTCGTTTATGAGCTGAAAAATCGGGGCTTATGGCTGGACGAATTCCACGCATATTTATCAACGACTTACTTGCCCGCACGGACATCGTGGATATTATCGATGCCCGCGTTAAGCTGAAAAAGCAGGGTAAGAATTATCACGCGTGCTGTCCTTTTCATAACGAAAAAACGCCCTCTTTCACCGTAAGCGGTGAGAAGCAGTTTTATTACTGCTTTGGCTGTGGTGCCAAGGGCAACGCCATCGATTTCCTGATGAATCACGATCGTCTGGAATTTGTTGAGAGCGTTGAGGAGCTGGCCACGCTTCACGGCTTAGAAGTGCCGTATGAAGCGGGCAACGGTCCTAGCCCGATGGAGCGCCATCAGCGTCAAAGTCTTTATCAGTTGCTGGAAGGCCTGAACGGCTTTTATCAACAGAGCCTGCGTAATCCGCAAGCGCAATCTGCCCAGAAATATCTCGCCACGCGCGGACTCAGCCAGGAAGTGATCGATCACTTTGCTATCGGCTATGCGCCCGCCGGCTGGGATAATGCACTGAAGCGTTTTGGTCAGCAAAAAGACGATCGCGAATCACTGATGGAAGCCGGCATGCTGGTCAGCAATGACTCAGGCCGCACCTATGATCGTTTCCGCGATCGCGTGATGTTCCCTATCCGCGATAAGCGCGGCCGCGTCATTGGTTTTGGTGGTCGCGTGCTGGGCAACGATACGCCGAAGTATCTGAACTCACCTGAAACACCGATTTTCCATAAAGGCCGCCAGTTATACGGACTTTATGAAGCGCAAAAAAATCATCCGCAGCCTGCGCGTTTGCTGGTTGTTGAAGGTTATATGGACGTGGTGGCGCTCGCGCAATTTGGCATCGATTATGCCGTAGCATCGCTGGGCACCTCGACTACCGCTGAGCACGTTCAGCTGCTGTACCGCTCAACGGATACCGTGATTTGCTGTTATGACGGCGATCGCGCCGGACGCGAAGCAGCATGGCGTACGCTCGAAACCGCATTGCCTTACATGAATGATGGTCGTCAGCTACGCTTTATGTTTTTGCCCGATGGCGAAGATCCGGACACGCTGGTACGCAAAGAGGGCAAAGAAGCCTTTGAAGCGCGGATGGAGCAGGCTACACCGCTCTCCACGTTTTTGTTCGACAGCCTGATGCCGCAGGTAGATTTGAGTACCCGCGATGGTAAGACCAAGCTGGCGACACTTGCGTTACCGCTGATTAGTCAGATTCCCGGTGAAACGCTGCGTATTTATATGCGCCAAACTCTGGGTAATAAACTCGGTATTCTTGACGATAACCAGTTAGACAAGCTGATGCCGAAGCTGGCCGAAAGTGGCGCGCTGCCCACTGCACCACCGCTGAAGCGTACCACCATGCGCGTGCTGATTGCGTTATTAGTGCAGAATCCACAGTTCGCCTCCATCGTACCGACGCTGGATGGACTGGAGCAGTCGAAAATGGCAGGTTTACCGCTATTTGTGGAGTTAGTCAGCCGTTGTACAGAGAATCCTGGCCTGACTACCGGACAGCTACTAGAGTTATATCGCGGGACAAATTTTAGCCAGCCCCTTGAAACACTGGCCACCTGGAACCACATGATAGTGGATGAAGAGGCGGAAGAAGTGTTCCAGGATTCACTGGCCAGCATTTATGATTCCGCGCTTGAACAGCGTCTGGAAGCGCTGATCGCCCGCGAGCGAACAGAAGGCTTAAGCGCCATCGAACGCCGCGAGTTCTGGGCTTTAAGCCAGGCATTAGCAAAAAAATAAGATTTTAACTCGGTCAGAACTGCAAGCACGTTAAAAACCGCATTCTGGCTCAGTCATTTCCGGATTTTTAGACGCGATAAGCGAACCGGAAAACAAACAGCTCAAGATTTAGAGGCGTTAACGTCGCAGCCAGTTTCAGTGCTGCCAGCGCGCAGCACCCGGAGCGTACTGAAGTACGTGAGGATTGCGAGCACTGCCAGCGCTGAAAATGGCAAGTAAGTTAGCCTCGGAACGAACACAAGCGGCTTAAGTGCCGATTATATGAGGGCAAAGGCCCTGGCCGCGATGTAGGCAGCGGCAAAAACACAACGCCTTCACTGTTATAGTTGGCTCGCGCCGACCGACACCAATCTAATTAACAGAAGTGTGGATACCGTCTTATGGAGCAAAACCCGCAGTCACAGCTTAAGCTACTTGTCACCCGTGGTAAGGAGCAAGGCTATCTGACCTATGCTGAGGTCAATGACCATCTGCCGGAAGATATCGTCGACTCCGATCAGATCGAAGACATCATTCAGATGATTAATGACATGGGTATTCAGGTCGTTGAAGAAGCGCCTGATGCTGATGACCTGATCCTGAATGAAAACAGCTCCGATACTGACGAAGATGCTGCAGAAGCCGCCGCTCAGGTTTTATCCAGTGTTGAATCTGAAATTGGCCGTACCACCGACCCGGTGCGCATGTATATGCGTGAAATGGGTACCGTTGAACTGCTGACGCGTGAAGGCGAAATTGACATCGCTAAGCGCATCGAAGACGGTATCAACCAGGTTCAATGCTCTGTTGCCGAATATCCGGAAGCGATCACCTATTTGCTCGATCAGTACGATCGCGTAGAAGCGGGCGACTCTCGCCTGTCTGATTTAATCATCGGCTTTATCGATCCTAACGCCGAAGAAGATATTGCGCCGACCGCGACTCACGTTGGTTCTGAGTTATCGCAGGAAGATCGCGATGATGATGAAGAAGAAGACGAAGAGGATGACGACAGTTCTGATGATGACAACTCCATCGACCCAGAGCTGGCTCGCGAGAAGTTTGGTGACCTGCGTACGCAGTACGAAACAACGCGTACTGTAATTAAAGCTAAAGGTCGCAGCCACGCAGACGCCGTCGCTGAAATCCAAAATCTGTCTGAAGTATTTAAACAGTTCCGCCTGGTACCGAAGCAATTCGATTACCTGGTGAACAATATGCGTGAAATGATGGAGCGCGTGCGTACGCAAGAGCGCCTCATCATGAAGCTGTGTATTGAACTGTGCAAAATGCCGAAGAAGAACTTCATCACGCTGTTTACCGGCAATGAAACCAATCCAAGCTGGTTCAAAGCCGCGCTGGCCATGAACAAGCCTTGGTCGGAAAAACTGCTCGAAGTTGAAGATGATGTGAATCGTTCGCTATACAAACTGCAGCAGATCGAAGAAGAAACCGGCTTGACTATCGAGCAGGTCAAAGACATTAACCGTCGCATGTCTATCGGCGAGGCCAAAGCGCGTCGTGCGAAGAAAGAGATGGTTGAAGCAAACTTGCGTCTGGTTATTTCTATCGCTAAGAAATACACCAACCGTGGTCTGCAGTTCCTCGATCTGATTCAGGAAGGCAACATCGGCTTGATGAAAGCGGTTGATAAGTTTGAATACCGTCGTGGTTATAAGTTCTCAACTTACGCCACCTGGTGGATTCGTCAGGCTATCACCCGTTCCATCGCGGACCAGGCACGTACCATCCGTATCCCGGTGCATATGATTGAGACCATCAACAAACTCAATCGTATCTCGCGTCAGATGCTGCAAGAGATGGGTCGTGAGCCGACACCGGAAGAGCTGGCCGAACGCATGTTGATGCCAGAAGATAAGATCCGCAAAGTGCTGAAAATCGCTAAAGAGCCTATCTCGATGGAGACGCCGATTGGTGATGATGAAGATTCGCATCTGGGCGATTTTATCGAAGACACCACGCTGGAGCTGCCGCTGGATTCCGCTACCTCGGAAAGCCTGCGCTCAGCCACCCACGATGTGCTGGCTGGCCTGACCGCGCGTGAAGCGAAAGTTCTGCGTATGCGTTTCGGTATCGATATGAACACCGACCACACGCTGGAAGAGGTAGGCAAACAGTTTGACGTAACGCGTGAGCGTATTCGTCAGATTGAAGCGAAGGCGCTGCGTAAACTGCGTCATCCAAGCCGCTCTGAAGTGCTGCGTAGCTTCCTCGACGATTAATCAGCGTCGAGACGAAAAACCCCGGCTTGCCGGGGTTTTTTATTATCTGCAGAACCGCATTTTTACCTATTGCCCTGTAGCCAATCATGCAGCTGACGATAGGATACCGCCATCTCTTCCAGCGTCGCACGATTTAGACCGCTGGGATTGGGCAACACCCATAATCGCGTCTTACCCAACATTTGCGGCTGCTCGCCCCACTCCACTTTGCGCTGACGAAAAGCTTTCTGAAAGGCGTCCTTGCCCAATACCGCCAACGCGCGCGGTTGATAATGCAAAATCTTGTGCTGCAAACGCGAACCACCGTCACGTAACTCATCACCATCCAGTTCGTTGGCCTGCACCGTCGGACGCTCCACCAGCATGGTGATACCACAGCCGGTTTCCATTAGGCGCTGCTCCTGCTCGGGCTTAAGTAACTCCCGGGTGAATCCCGCCTGATAGATTACTTTCCAGAAGCGATTGCCAGGATGCGCGAAGTGATAACCGGTATGTGCTGATGATTTTCCCGGATTGATACCACAAAACAGCACCTGCAAATCGGGCGCGATGATATCGCGGATATCGTGCTCACTCATGGTGTCTCCACTCCGGCACGTTGTTTCACGGAACGACGGCTGAGCGCCAGCAAATTTCCTGCTTCCTTTTTATCAGCACAAGAACGAGCCAGCGCCACTGCCCCGACCATCTCAGTCAGAATCGTCGTTGCGGCGTCATCTGCTTGCGGGTGATTAAGCTCACGTAGCGTCTGCGCTAAACGCTGTCGCATCGCTGCACGCTGCTGAGAAAACAGCGTGCGCGCATCCAATGGCAGATGCGCCATTTCACTCACCAGCGCAGGTAGCGGGCAGCCTTCACCCGGCGAGTCACAATGCTGCTCTGACAGGTAGCTATCAATCAGCTGATTAAATCGTTCCAGCGGATCTGTTAAGGAAGTAATAGTAGCGAAGCGGCGGGCTGAATCGGCAAACATCTCTGCAATCACGGCTTGTACCAAATCCTCACGTGAAGTGAAATGCGCGTAAAAACCACCGTGCGTTAAGCCTACGCGCTTCATCAGCGCGGCTACGCCAATGCTTTCAGTACCGCTCTCGCGCATCACCACCGCTGCCTCATTCAAGATGCGCTGCCGCGTACGTGCTTTGTGGCTCAGCTTTTCCATCTCCACTTCCCTCACTCATCGTTTATGGCAATCAGTGTAATTATTACGATCATCATATTCCAGCTTGACGATAAATATTATGATCGTCATATTGAACTACGCAAATATGATAACCATCATCTCGAGGAACCTAACATGTCACAACAACTGGCTTTGATTACCGGCGCATCAAGTGGTATTGGTGCCACCTATGCCAAACAGCTAGCAGCACGCGGAAGCAACCTGATTCTGGTGGCACGCGATGAAGCCAGACTTAATCAATTGGCACGATCTCTGCGCGAGGCGCACGGCGTGGAGGTCAGCGTATTGACTGCAGACCTAACGCATCAGGATGATGTGCAAAAAGTCGTTCGGGAAATTCAGGAAAATAAGCTGATCACGCTGCTGGTTAACAACGCTGGCATGACGGTAGAAGGCGAATTTGTTGATGGTGATATCGTAAAAATACAAACCATGCTGACCCTAAACATCGTTGCACTAACACAGCTGGCTCACAGTGCCGCGCAGGCCTTTCGAGCACGCCGCAACGGCACAATCGTGAATATTGCATCGGTATTAGCATTGGTAAATGAGTCTGCGAATGGCGCGTATAACGCCAGCAAAGCTTATGTCCTTTCCCTAACGCGCAATATGCATCGTGAATTAGCCGAAAGTGGCGTACGTATGCAGGCTGTGTTGCCCGGTCTGACGCGTACCGAGATCTTCGAACGCGCGGGTAAATCTATCAATGACCTTCCCGCAGAAATGCTGATGGAGGTAGATGATTTAGTCTCAGCGGCCCTGCATGGACTTGATGCCGGCGAGCTGGTGACCATCCCATCAGTGGAGGACATGGACCTTTGGCAGACTTACGATGACGCACGCCGCGCAATATTGCCTTTTATTTCATTAAACGAGCCAGCATCGCGTTATTTGTAGCAATGATGACCTTTTTAGTCAGCCTGGTCTCAAAAAGCGATGATGATTGAGCGCTATATGCGCGATAAAGCGGGTGATAATGCATTTTTCTTTTTGAGATCAAGGGCTCAGCCATTGCTGTAATTTTCGCCATCCAAATGGCGAACTCTGGATCACCCCAACAAGATACTCTATAATCCCCGCTCCGCTGGCCCCTTAGCTCAGTGGTTAGAGCAGGCGACTCATAATCGCTTGGTCGCTGGTTCAAACCCAGCAGGGGCCACCAAATTTAGTGATGTAAATCATGTAGTTAAGCCACCTCTGAGGGTGGCTTTTTTGTTGCCTAATCTGGCGGTGTCGCAAAAGTGTCGCACGACTTTTCAGGGTTGCGACAGTCTCAAGCAAAGCGGGCAAACCCCGGGCATAAAAAAACCCGCCTAAGCGGGTAATTTAAGTACAACGCTCACATCCAAAGTGTGCCTTGCAAAGAACGATCTGGATGAGGAGGAACGGGTTTGATTTTCCCAGGACTCATGATTATTTCTGAAACCGTTTCATGGGATTTAAACGTACAACTGCAATTGATGTTCTGGCACTGGTTGTAACGCTCTTTTGTTTCCTTGGATACCTGGAAACTACTACGGGTATGTGCAGCATTGCCACACAAAGGACAGTTCATCATACGCGCCTCCGGCTTAGCTTTTTTGCTAATGCTACAATTAAAATTAGATTAAACCTAATTTATTCCATCTCAAGTGAGTCAATTTTCACTTCAAGCTCAATGCTGGTCGTGTAGCCATTTTCCGCACTCAGGCCGTGCGTCAGCGTTGTGATAATCCATTCCCCCGCATCAATCTGCTGTTTGAACCCGCTCACCTTCACCGGCATTTCCGTGTAGAGATCGGCCCGCCCGCGCGCCAGCTGAATAGAGAACGTTGCCACACCGCGCTGCAGCCGTTCCCACTGCATTTTTGCGGCGCGTTCGGCGTTGGCCCGGTTCGCATAGGTGCGGCTCAGCACCAGGACGTTTTCATCCGTGCCGATCAGGTAGTCACCCTGCTTTGCCTCCGGCTCCTTCTTCTGCGCGGCGGGTTTGCGGCGCTTACGCTTCACCGTGGCTTCCGGTTTCTTCTCCGGCTCGCGGGTGTGCAGCCAGCTCGCGATCACGCCGGTGTAGGCGTTACGGTCAGCCAGCGTAAAGCGATGGCCGTCGCCGTCTTTGCGCACGAGGGTGATGGCGGGCAGTGCTTTGCCGCTGGCCGTTTTGCCCTGCCCCTGCCGGATAAACAGCAGGTTGCCGTCTTTGATGCACGCCACCGCGCCGCACTGTTTCGCCAGGCGCATTAAAAAGCTGGCGTCTGACTCGTTGGTCTGGTCGATGTGATCGAGTGCCATTTTCGCTACGTCGTCGCCCATCGCCGTTTTGAGCTTGTGCCGCCCGGCAATCTCTTTCACCACCTCGCCGACGCTGGTCTGGTGCCACGACTTTTCGCGCTTCGTGTTCAGCGTCTGGCGGAAGTCCGCGCTGCGCGCGCGCAGGGTCAGCCGGTCCGGCGTGCCGCTGTGCTCGATTTCGTCCACGGTGTAGGTGCCTTTCGGGAAAAGCGCCTCCCCTTTCCAGCCCAGCGCCAGCGACAGCTCAACGCCCCGGCGCGGCATCAGCAGCTGCCCGTCCGCGTCGTCCAGCTCAATGTCCAGCTGGTCAGCCTCAAAGCCGCGGTTATCGGTAAGCGTCAGGCTGATGAGCCGCTGCTCTATCTTCTGCGTAATGTCAGCACCGGCAAGCGCCAGCCTGAAGGCGGGCGCGTTCGCCTGCCCGTTAATCCAGCTGCCCGCCATCATGAGAACATCCCGCCCACTGCCGCAACGACTTTACCGGCGGCGTCGGTGGCCGCGCCCTGCATGGCCGACAGCTGATCGCTGAGGCTGCCGAACATTTCACCCAGCGATTCATCGGTGCGCTTCAGCGTGAGCGTGAACTCAATCCGCCGGCACATGCCGTTGCTGAAGAACTCCGCTTTGGTCTGGCTCAGGCTCTCGATCACGAACATGCCGTAAATCGTGCCGCTGCCCTCAATCAGCGGCCACGCGCGGCCCAGCTCGGCAATCTGCTCCAGCGCGAACAGCGACAGCCTGCCGCCGGTGATTTCCGGCAGCAGCACGCCCGACAGTGTAATGGTGTCGTTATCCGGGCCGAGGAACTGCAGCGCCGGGCGCACGCCCACGCGGCTGTTCGACGGGAAGCGCCAGCTGCGCTGGAGCTGCAGCTCCTGATACGGCACCGTCTTGAGCATGAAAACAAACAGGCCCAGCGTCATCATCATGAATCAAACCCTCCTCGGTCACGGTAGCTGCTGCGGGCGCGGGATTGCGCCTGCCGCTCTTTTGCCTCCAGCCTGCGCATCACCTCGTCCACCACGTCCTGCGCGTTCTGGCCCGGCTGCTGCACGATGGTGATCGGCGCGTGAATGCTCACGGGCGCGGCGCTCGTGCCGGACTGCTGGCGCGGCGCGTCCTGCCGGTACGCCTGCGCGGGCAGGCTCAGCGGGTGCAGCGGCTTCGCCTCCGCCGTTCCGGACGCGATGCCGAGCGTCATCGCCGCCATGGCTGCCAGCTGCGCGGTGCGTTTACGGCTCGTCACACTCACCGGTCCGCCCACGATTTCCGGCCCGTTTTCACCCACGACGCCAAACTGGCCCGCCGGGATGTTGCCGCCGGTGTCGTACATGCCCGCAAACGCCGGGAAGCCACCCGTAGGCAGCGTTACCCCGCCGCCGCTGACGCTGGCCGCTTTCGGCGGCTGCGGCAGCCTGGTGCCAGCCGCCGCCTTGCTGACGAGGCCGAACTTGTCCAGCAGCTCGCCGATCCCGGCCTTAAGTGAGTCAAGCGGGTGCATCACCATGTTCAGCCCGTCGGCCAGCGCCTGCCCGAACGCTTTGCCCTTCGCGGCGGCGCTGTCCAGCTCGGCCGCCGTGGACTGCACCGGCGTCAGCAGGTCTTTAAACCAGCCGAAAAGCGCCTGAACCTTATCGCCTATCCACTGGAAAACCGGCTGCAGCGGTGAAAACGCCTCGCTAATGGGACCGGCGGCGGCCCTGAAGCCGTCCACCACGCCGCCTAAAAATGCCTTAATCGGCGCCCAGTATTTCCAGATAACCAGCGCCACCCCGGCCAGCGCCGCCACGGCCAGCCCGACGGGACTCAGCAGCGCGCCGAGCGCCCATATCACGCCCGTCAGCACCGTGCGCAGCAGCGCCAGCGGTGACTTAACCAGCCACATCAGCGCGCCACCGGCACCGCGCACCGAGGCGGCCAGCGGCGCAAGGGCGGCACCGGCCAGCCCGCGCACCTGCGCGCCGAGCGCACGCACACCGGCCATCGGATTACGGAAGGAGGCAACCAGCGTCTGCCCGGCGTCCTGCGCCTTCTCCTTGATTTTCTCCAGCGCCCCCTCACGGAAGGCGTTGAGAATGCCGCCGTCCTCGTCGTCATCGTCACTGCCGCGCAGGGACGCCAGCGCGTCGCGGATTTTCTCCAGCCAGTTGACCGACTCCCCGGCTTCGCCGCCGCTGAACAGTGAGAACAGCTTTTTGATGCCGTCACCTGAAGACGTCAGGCCGGGCGCCAGTTTTGCGAATGCCTTGCCCAGCCCGCCCAGCAGCGGCGAAAGCTTAGCCAGCCCCTTCAGGCCGAGCATGCTTAATCCGAAGCGCAGCATCAGGATCGGCCCCAGCACGGCTGCCATGCCCACGGCGAGCGTGCCGAGCGCCAGCGTAACCGTTGCCATCACGGCGGCGATTTTCATCAGCCTGCCGACCAGCTCTGGGTTCGACTCCACCCAGCGGCGCATGGTGCCGGTGACGCGCTTCAACGCGTCCATGATTTCCAGCAGCGGCTGGCGCAGCGTGTCGCCGAGGCCGCTCAGCGTGTTGGCCGCGCCGGTTTTCACCAGCAACCACTGCGCGGACAGCGAGTCCTTGTTGATGTCGGACTCTTTCTGCATGGAGCCGCTGGCCGCGTTGCCCTGCGTCAGCTGCAGCTGGCGCCTAAGCTCCGGCATGTTGTTGGCGAGCTTCGCCGCGTCCTTGCCGAACTCCTTGCCGAACACCATGGTCATCGCGGTAAGACGCTTGTCGGCGGGCAGGTTGTTCACCTTCTCCAGCACGCGCTGAATGGTGCCCATCGCGTCCGTGGTCATCTGCTTCTCAATCTGTTTCGGATCGAGCTTCAGCAGCGCCATGCCGCCCATAAAGGACTTGCCCTGCATGGTGGCAACGGAGAGTTCGCGCACCATGGCGTTCGCCGCGCTGGCGGCGGTTTCCGCCGTCGCGCCGAGGCTCAGGAACGTGGAGCCGAGCGCGGCGGCCTTGCGGTAGTCCAGCCTGTCAGCCACGCCGCCCATGCGCTGCAGCACGTCGATAATGTCCGATCCCTTGGACATCGCATTGTCGTCCAGAAAGTTCAGCGCGTCGCCCAGCTGCTCGATGTTGCGCGTGGGGATTTTGTAGAGCTGCGCAATCTTGCCCAGCCCCTCGGCCAGCTCACCGGCGGGCAGTTCAAACGCGGTGGACGCCTTCGCCGCCGTGGTGGCAAACGCCAGCAGGTCGCGCTTCTGGTCCTCGTAGGAATCGTTCTGGTTGGTCACGCCCATGCGCGCCCCGCCCTCGACCAGCGCGGCGTAGTCAATCGCGCCGTTGTCCATCGGCAGCTGCTCGCTGGCGGCCTTGATGGCGGCCTGCATGTTGTAGAACTGCGCCGTGCGGTTGCCGTCGTTGTCGCGCAGGCCGTTAACCTGCTTCGCCACGCCCTTCATGGCGTCTTCCATGTCCGCCGAGGCTTTCACGGCGGCCAGCACCGGCGCGCCCATCGCCAGCCCGGCCACGGTGGTCGCCGCACCGGCACCGGCAATTTTATCGCGCACCTCCAGCGAGCGGGCGTGGCGCTCCCGCACCGCGTTGAGTTTCGCCTGCTGCTCGCCGAGCCGCTTCAGCGACTTCTGCTGGCGGTCAATCGCCGCGCGCGCCTCGTCGGCGCGGCCTTTCAGGTCGCGCTGTGCCTGGCTCAGCTTTTTGGTATCAATGCCGGACTCGGTGAGCGCCGCGCGCTGGCGCTGCACCGAACCCAGCAGGCCGTTGTAGGATTGCTGCAGCTCGCGCACGCGGTTTTTCGCCTGCTCCAGCACCCTCGCCTGCGCGGCGGTGGGCCGGTTGGTCTCGCTGAACTGCGTCGCCAGCTTCGCCGCTTCTTCACGCGCGCCCTTAAGATTGTTTGCGGTGATGGCAAGCTGTGACCGGGCTTTGCGGAAGCCGTCGATGCGCGCGGCCTGCGCATCTAAATCTTTCAGGCTGGCGCGCGCGGTGCGCAGGGAGTCGGCCAGCTCGCGGGTGCTGGCCTTTGCAGAACGGAAGGGGCGGGTCAGTTTGTCTACCGCGTTAAGAACAACCTGCAGGCGCAAGTCTTTATCACTCATCGCTGGTCCCGTGTCGCATTATCGCCTTATGCCGCCATTCAAGTACCTCGGTCAGCGTCATGAACTCAGTAACGGACGGCGGCCAGTGAAAGACGGTGGCGATGTCCGCCACCAGATCGTCTACCGTCAGGCCGTCGCTAAATCCGACAGCACCGACTTCTTCAGTAAAAAAGTGACCACCTCAACCGACAGGCTCACCAGATCGGCGGGGTCCATCTCGGTGATTTCCTGCACGGTCAGCGCCGGGGTGGTGACGCGCGGCAGCACGGTGATCATGGCGTTCACGTCCATGTCCATCAGCGCCTGCAGGCGCGTGCCGCGAAGCACGCCGGACTGCGGCTTGCGCACGATGACGCTCTTAATCTCGGTTTTCCCGCGCAGGATCGGGGTGTCCAGCTCAACGGTTTTTTCGGTGGTTTTGTCGGTCATGATGATGTCTCGCTAAAAGGGTAAAAGGCGACAGGGTTTGCCCTGCCGGATTAATTACAGGCCGAGCGCGTTGCGGTGCGCTTCCATCAGGTCCGTGCCGTCCACGATGTGAACCATGTTCACCAGGTCAATCTCGTAGAGCACTTCGCCGTTGATGGTCAGCTTGGCGTAGCTGTTGGTGCCGGACACCTTGGTGGTGCTGGATTCACCGGTCTTCCACTCGCCGGAGTCCAGCTCCTTGTGGCGGCCACGCGTCACTAGCTCCACCGCCTGCACCTCGCCGGTGTCGTCGCGCTGAATGGAGCCGGTGAAGCGCAGCTGCACGCCGTCCACGGTTTGGGAGCCCATCTGTTTGAACAGCAGCGCCTCAACGCCGCCGCAGGTAAATTCCGTGTCCAGCGCGCCGTCGTCCAGGCCCATGTCGATGTCCACCGCACCGGCCATGCCGCCGCCGCGATACTTCTCGAACTTGCGGGTGATTTTTGGCAGCGTCACGGACTCGATCAGCCCCTGCCAGTTGTTGCCTGCGTTGAACAGGTTCAGGTGCTTGAGCTTGCGGGGTAATGCCATGATTCAGTCTCCTTATGCACTGACGCGGCTGGCGAAATCGACCAGGTACTGATCGGTGATGCGCTGACGCAGCAGCAGGTTTTCCAGCGGCGGCACCGGCGTGTAGTCGTAGTCAATCAGCAGCTTGCCCGCCTTCAGCGTGTCCTTGTCGTTCACGCTCTCGTCCAGCCAGCAGTCCGCGCCGATGAGATAGCCCTGGCTCACGAGGCTGCGCAGCTTCGCGCGGATGCCCTCGATAATGTCGCGGGCCAGCGACGGATTCAGCGGGCCGTCCACCGCCCACATGTGCGCCTCGGCCATGGTGTCGGCCAGCACCTGCGCGGTGCGGGTGTAGCACTCAAACGCAAACAGCGGGTCGTCGCTCAGGCAGCGCGAACCCCAGAAGCGGAAGCCGTCTTTACGAATAAGCGTGGTGATGTCGTTCTGATTCAGCAGGCCGGAGTCGGTAGCCGGATCCTGCAGGTCCCAGAACACGTCTTTTGAGATGCCGGTGACGCCGTTCACGCCGACGTTCGACAGGGATTTGTGCCAGCCGGTCTGCTCGTCGATTTTGGCGCGCAGGCCGAGCGCGCGGGCGGTGGCGAAAGCCGTCGCGTCCGCCTTCAGTACGGTGTCAAAGTTGATGAAGTCCGGCCAGATGAGCATGCCCTCGCGCTGGCTGAAGTTCGCGCGGTAGGCAATCGCCTCTTCGACGCTTTTACAGCCGTACGCCGACAGGTAGGCAAAGCCGCGCAGGCTCTGCGCCACGCTCAGCAGCTCGGTTGCCACGGCCTGCGTGTCGTGTCCCGGCACGCCGAGAATGCGGGGCTTGACGCCGCACACCGCCTGCGCGGCCAGTAATGCCTTCATGCCGGTGCGCTGGCCGTCGGTGACGCCGCCGATGATGTTGGTGGTGGTTTCCGCCTCGGTTTCGCCCTGCGGCACGCGCACTACGACGGTGACGGGTTTAGCCTGGTCGCCGATGGCGTCCAGCGAGCGGGCCAGCGTGCCGGACTCGCCCGCCTTGCCGCTCGCGGTGAGTACGTCGGTCAGCAGCACCGGACGGTTAAGCGGGAACGTGGCCGCGTCGGCGTCGTCGCCGGTGCAGACCAGTCCGACAATCGCCGTGCTGATGGTGGTGATGGTTCGGGTGCCCTCGTTGATTTCCTCAACGCGCACGCCGTGGTGATAATCCTGTGCCATATGGCGGTTCTCCTGTGAAGGGGTTCCGCTATGGTCGGCGCTATGTTACTTCGGGGCACTGATTTGCTGTTGTGTGGGTGATGACACAACGGACGAGCGCAGCGCCCGCTGCTCTGATGCGGGGATATAGCGGTAAAGCGTTTTAACCGATACGCCGATCACCAGTGACACCTGGAGAAGCGTCGCACCCTGCGCCAGCATTCGCCGGGCGCGCTCCGTGATTTCCGGCGTCATTAGCCTCCGCCTGCCACCAATGCGACCTTTCTCGCGGGCGGCTGCCAGACCGGCGCGGGTTCGCTCCACGATTAGCTCACGTTCCATTTCGGCAAGCGCGCCCATCACGTGAAAAAAGAATCGCCCCATGGGCGTGCTGGTATCAATGCTGTCCGTCAGGCTGCGAAAGTTAACGCCTCGCTCGCGCAGCTCCTCGGTCAGCATAACCAGATGCTGCATACTGCGCCCCAGCCGATCGAGCTTCCACACCACGAGCGTGTCTCCCTGCCCTAGCGTGCGCAGCGCCTTTTTAAGTCCCGGCCTGTCGCGGGATTTCCCGCTAATTTTATCCTCCAGAATCAGGTCGCAATTTGCGCTTTTCAGCGCGTTACGCTGTAAATCCGTATTCTGCTCATTTGTTGATACCCTGATATAGCCAATCAGCATGGACTCATTCCGTTAAAAGCCGTGAAGTGTGCCAGCAGGCCGCGAATAAGTGCCAGGGGTATCTTTCTCGCAAACCTTGGTTTGGGCGAAGCGGCAAAGCGCTCAGTTGGTACAGGTGCCAATCAGATTCCGGATATGAGCAGCTTTCCTGCTCAGCGTGGCGGCGCATGGTAC
>NZ_JBBCQO010000012.1:0-129362 GCF_037149875.1 Pantoea sp. USHLN256
TTTAGCGCGGTGGTCCCACCTGACCCCATGCCGAACTCAGAAGTGAAACGCCGTAGCGCCGATGGTAGTGTGGGGTCTCCCCATGCGAGAGTAGGGAACTGCCAGGCATCAGTTAGGTGAAGAAGCCCTGAACGGAAGTTCAGGGCTTTTTTACGTCTAAATTTCATAAAAAGCGCTAATACAGTCATTTCAAAGACTTTTAAGCCACTGAATAATAAAATCAGTAATCTGCTGCGGCTGATTAATATCCAAATAGGGTAAATCAATCTTCAAATCTTCATCAGTAGCCACCGCGATCACGTGCTCATCGATTAAATCCTCAATCTGACCCGGTATATCACGCCGCCAAAGCACAATTTTAGGCACTGGTTCATTCTTGAAGCCCTCAATCAGTATCAAATCTAATACCGAACTATCCATCCTCAATGCTAACTCTGCGAGACGGGGCGTCTGGTTGGGTGTTTCAACCATCAAAGCCCATCGTTTATTACTGGCGACGATCACCTGATCCGCTCCAGCTTTACGCAGCAAATAGCTATCTTTCCCAGGCGAATCGATATCCATTTGGTGGTGCGTATGTTTGATTAAGCCTGATCGTATGCCTTGTGCTTTCAGTTGCGGAATAACTTGCTCTAGCAATGTGGTTTTTCCGGTTCCGCTCCAGGCAGAAATGGCCAGCAAAGGCACGGTCATGACAACGTTTCCTCATTAACCAGGTCATCGGGTGTATTGATATTACGGAAGGCCGATTCTGCATCTGAAAACGCAACGGCATGTCCATCATGCTCGCGTAAAAACTGCATCAAACGCCGTTCGCCGCGGAGTAGCCAGGCTTCGAGATCATCGGCCAGTGCACAATTCACTAGCGCTAAAGCAGGATGATCGCGCTGAGAAGACTTCACCCACACTGCGGGTGCATCGCCACGTTCCTGCCATAAGCGCGCAACAAAATTATTGGGAAGCCAAGGCGTATCACAAGGGCAGAAGGCGACCCATGCAGTTTTACTGTGACGCATACCACTAAGCATGCCAGCCAACGGTCCGGGATAAGCAGGCATTGAATCAGTAACAACCTGACAACCACTTGCCTGATAGCGATCAATGTTACGGTTAGCGCTTATCAACACAATATCGACCTGCGGCCGAAATCTCCGCAAAACATGCTGATAAAGGGGTTCACCTTGTAGCATTAGTAACCCTTTATCCTGTCCACCCATACGGCTGCCTTGCCCACCTGCGAGGATCACGCCGGTAAATGCTGTCATCTTCGTCTCCTTCTCTATTCTGGACGATACTTATATAGCGGCAGCGTACCACCTGCATAAAGGAATCAATGATGAAATATCACCGACTCAATGAACTGATCGATCTTCTGCAACCAGCATGGCAAAAGGAGTCCGACATCAACTTGTTGGCATTTTTACAAAAACTGGCGCATGAATCTGGTTTCAGTGGCCCATTAAGTGAATTAACGGACGATGTATTGATTTACCATCTCAAAATGCGTGAAGCAGGCAGCGACGCTGAAATACCCGGCCTAAAAAAGGATTATGAAGTGGACTTCAAAACCGCGCTATTACGTGCTCGTGGTGTGATTAAGGATGATGAGTAGTGTTATCCTTGCGCATTAATCGCAAAGGTAACACACAGGCAAAATGATGAGCGAAGCTGCCTTTAATTTCCAGACGCTGAATCCCGATGTCATTCTTGATGCACTTTGGGATGCGGGTTTGCGTGTCGAATCAGGCTTAACTGCCCTCAATAGCTATGAGAATCGCGTTTATCAATTTAGCGATGATGAGAAGCGACGCTATGTGGCGAAATTTTATCGTCCACAGCGCTGGAGCGCACAGCAGATTCTTGAAGAGCATCAGTTCACGCAGGATCTGCTGGACGATGAAGTTCCGGTTGCCGCACCGCTAAATCTACAGGGCAGTACGCTGAATCATCATGCCGGGTTTATGTTCGCAGTCTTTCCCAGTTTGGGCGGCCGACAATATGAAACCGACAATGAGGAACAGATGGAATGGGTGGGCCGCTTTCTTGGACGCATCCATCAAACCGGAAGGCAAAGTCCGTTCCAGCAGCGCCCAGCGTTTGGATTGGAAGAGTATGTGTTTCAACCACGGCAGGAGCTGGAAAGAAGCACGTTAGTACCCGCTTCTTTAAAAAACATACTGCTTGCTGCAGTTGATAAGCTGAGCACTACGTTGCAGCAGCGCTGGCATACGCAGTGGCAGCCGCTTAGGTTGCATGGGGATTGCCATCCCGGCAATATTCTGTGGCGTGAAGGGCCGATGTTTGTCGATCTTGATGATGCGCGTACCGGGCCGGCCGTGCAGGATTTATGGATGCTGGTCAACGGCGATCGTCAGGAACAATTGATTCAATGGGACATTTTGCTGGAAGCCTATAATGAATTCGGTGATTTTGATTTACATGAATTGTCACTGATTGAACCTTTACGCGCTATGCGCATGGTTTATTATTTGGCCTGGGTGGTACGCCGCTGGCAGGATCCCGCTTTTCCGCGCGCCTTTCCCTGGATGACAGATGAGGATTTTTGGCGCCGGCAGATTGCATTATTTATCGAGCAGGAGAGGCTGTTAAACGAACCGCCGTTGCAGCTTAGCCCGCAATATTAATGAAGTACTCAGGAGATTGTTTCACGATGAAAAAGATCATCTTTGCGCTGGTAGGTTTGATGCTGGCATTTGGCGCCTCTGCGGCACAGTTTAACGATGGTAAACAGTTCGTTACTTTGCCGAAGCCGGTAGCCGGTGAGCCGCAGGTTCTGGAGTTCTTCTCCTTCTTCTGCCCGCATTGCTACCAGTTCGAACGCGTTTATCACGTGAGCGATGCAGTGAAAAAGAACCTGCCGGCTGACACTAAAGTGACGAAATACCACGTTGATTTCCTTGGTGGCCAATTCGGTCCAATCGTTACTCAGGCATGGGCTGTTGCAATGGCGCTGGGCGTAGAAAGCAAAGTAACTGCACCCATTTTCGACGGTATTCAGAAAACTCAAACCGTTACTGATGCGGCGAGCCTGAAAGAGACCTTTATCAAAGCGGCAGGTATCTCCTCCGAAGATTACGATGCGGCGTGGAACAGCTTCGCGGTGAAAGCGCTGGTTGCGCAGCAGCAAAAAGCAGCTGCTGACGTAAATCTACAGGGTGTGCCGGCAATCTTTGTTAACGGTAAATATATGGTTAACAACGGCGGCCTGGATACCAGCTCAATGGATAACTTCGTTGCTGATTACGCCAACGTCGTGAAATTCCTGGTAGAAAAGAAGTAATGTAGCTTCAGAGAACGCCGACAACGTCGGCGTTTTTTATTGCCTTTTTAGTTTTACTAATACGATGTTTATATAAGCCCTTCGCTTAATATCCACATGGATGATCATCTTTTCATTACGTTGCATAAGGTTGCATTCGGAATATAACTTTATGATATATATATAATTTTAATTCCAAAGTAATTACAATTAACGTAAATAACAATATGTTATGATTTTTACGCACAAACTTATCCACAACCTGATCCTTGCGATCCGTGCCGCGTAACGACGAAAAAGATCCTGACTTCCCTGAGTGCATTCAACATTCTCCTCCGGTTGTGGCATCCTTATAGCCCTCATTATCGCAACGAAGAAAATACGAACCTATGGCGCAAATTGCAGAAAATCCCCTGATTCTGGTCGACGGCTCCTCTTATCTGTACCGTGCATATCATGCCTTTCCGCCGCTAACGAACAGTGCAGGCGAGCCAACTGGCGCCATGTATGGTGTGCTTAACATGCTGAAAAGTTTGTTGATGCAGTATCAGCCAAGCCATGTGGCTGTGGTCTTCGATGCTAAAGGCAAGACCTTCCGCGATGAGTTATTCGAGCACTACAAGTCGCATCGTCCACCAATGCCAGACGATCTGCGGGCGCAGATTGAACCGTTACATGAGATGGTGAAAGCGATGGGCCTGCCACTATTGGCGGTATCTGGCGTTGAGGCGGATGATGTGATCGGCACCTTGGCTCTGGAAGCGGAAAAACTTGGCCGTCCGGTATTAATCAGCACCGGTGATAAAGATATGGCGCAGCTCGTCACGCCGGCGATAACGCTGATCAACACCATGACGAATACCGTGCTGGGCCCGGAAGAGGTCGAACAGAAATATGGCGTACCTCCAACGCTGATTATCGATTTCCTCGCCATGATGGGCGACAGCTCGGACAACATTCCCGGTGTCCCGGGCGTCGGTGAGAAAACGGCTCAAGCCTTGCTGCAAGGTCTTGGCGGTATGCAGTCGATTTACGACAATCTCGACAAAGTGGCCGATCTCTCTTTCCGCGGTGCGAAAACCATGGCGGCGAAGCTGGAACAAAACCGCGATGTGGCTTTCCTTTCTTATCAACTGGCAACCATTAAAACCGACGTTGCGTTGGATCTGACGTGCGATCAACTGATCGTAAACGAGCCTGATGTTGAAGCGCTGCAAACCTTATTTAGCCGTTACGAGTTCAAACGCTGGATCGCTGATTTGCAGGATGGCACATGGCTGCAACAAGGCAAGAAGAGCAACTCGCAGACGCAGAAATCGCAGCTTAGTGAAGTTGTTGCGCCCGTTGCAGAAACCACCAGCGTGCTATCAGCGGATGGCTACGTCACCATTCTTGATGAAGCGACATTCGCTGACTGGCTGAAAAAGCTGAAAAGCGCCGAACTCTTCGCTTTCGATCTGGAAACTGATTCGCTGGATACACTGAGCGCTAACATTGTCGGTATTGCGTTTGCTGTCGCACCGGGAGAAGCCGCCTATCTGCCCGTTGGCCATGACTATTTGGATGCACCCGAACAGCTGGATCGTAATGACGTGCTGAAGCAGCTGAAACCGCTGCTGGAAGACGGTAACGCGGCGAAAGTTGGCCAGAATCTCAAATACGATCGCGGTGTATTGAAGAATTACGATATTGAACTTAACGGCATTAAATTCGACACCATGCTGGAATCATATTGCCTGAACAGCGTGGGAGGTAAACACGATATGGACAGCCTGGCAGCGCGCTGGCTGAACCATAAAACGGTGACTTTCGAAGAGATCGCTGGCAAAGGCAAAAATCAGCTCACCTTTAATCAGATTGCGCTTGAGCAAGCTGGGCACTATGCCGCTGAAGATGCCGATGTCACGCTGCAGCTGCATCTGAAAATGTGGGCGAAGCTGGAGCCAGAGGCGGGGCCAAAACAGGTATTTGAAGAGATTGAAATGCCGTTGTTGAAGGTGATATCGCGAATTGAGCGCAACGGCGTGTTGATCGACCAAAATATCCTGGCGAAACACTCACAGGAGTTGACCACGCGTGTCGCTGAGCTGGAGCTGAAAGCGCATGAGTTAGCGGGTGAACCGTTTAACCTCTCTTCACCTAAACAACTGCAAACCATTCTTTTTGAAAAACAGGGTATTAAGCCGACGAAAAAAACGCCCGGCGGCGCACCTTCCACCAGTGAAGAAGTACTGGCTGAACTGGCGCTAGATTATCCATTGCCGAAGGTAATTCTGGAACATCGCGGCCTTTCGAAGCTGAAATCGACGTATACCGATAAGCTGCCACTGATGATCAATCCGGTTACGGGTCGAGTGCACACCTCCTATCACCAGGCAGTAACGGCGACCGGGCGACTTTCATCTACCGATCCTAACTTGCAGAACATCCCGGTGCGCAACGAAGAAGGTCGTCGTATTCGCCAGGCGTTTATTGCCGGGCCAGGCAATATTATTGTTGCTGCGGACTATTCACAGATTGAACTGCGCATTATGGCGCATTTATCACAAGATAAAGGCCTGCTGGATGCGTTTGCTCAGGGCGAAGATATTCACCGTGCTACCGCATCAGAAGTGTTTGGTGTCACGCTGAGCAAGGTTTCTGGTGAGCAGCGCCGCAGTGCCAAGGCGATCAACTTTGGTTTGATCTACGGTATGAGCGCCTTTGGCCTTTCTCGTCAGCTAAATATCGGCGCGGGCGAGGCGAAGAAATACATGGATCTCTACTTTGAACGCTACCCGGGTGTGCTGCGTTATATGGAAGAGACGCGCTCGAAGGCGGCAGAGAAAGGCTATGTTGAAACGCTCGATGGTCGTCGTTTGTGGCTGCCGGATATTACCTCTAGTAATGCTATTCGTCGTAAAGCCGCTGAGCGTGCCGCGATCAACGCACCAATGCAAGGCACGGCTGCAGATATCATTAAGCGCGCCATGATTGCAGTTGATGGCTGGCTGTTGGAGCAAAAAGACGATGCGGTACGGATGATAATGCAGGTACACGATGAACTGGTGTTTGAGATCCGCAGCGACGCGGTAGAGGGGGCCATCAAGACCATTCGTGAGCTGATGGAGAACAGCATGAAGCTGGATGTGCCGTTGCAGGTTGAAGTGGGAACCGGCGATAACTGGGATGAAGCGCATTGATGTAGCGCAGTTAGCGGTATATGCATGCCGCTGACATCGTCATAAGAAAAAAGTTTACTTAATCGGTTCAGCAGCGTTGTAAAGCGGTCTATTAAATGCGCGTTTTGTAACTGCTTAACGCCTAAGCATTTTTTTAGTAATTAAACTACATTGCGCGTATAAAAATGTGATGAGCTTAGTAAAAAAGATGTCGAATCCTGAAAGTTAACAACAAAAAACCCTTTGTAGGGCGCGTAAAATCAGGTAGAGTTTGTCGCGTAGGGTACAGAGGTAAGATGTTCTATCTTTCAGACCTTTTACTTCACGTAATCGGATTTGGCTGAATATTTAGCCGCCCCAGTCATTTATGACTGGGGCGTTTTTTATTGGGCTTTATCTCAAAAGCCACAACAACGTTACTCTGCTTGCTCTTCGCCATCACCTTCTTGTGCTGGCTCCAGTTCATTGAACCAGCTATCCAGTTTCTTGCGCACAATATCAACGCCCATCTTCTTAAGAGAAGAGAACATTTCCACCTGCACATCGCCGTTAAAGGCCAGCGCGGCTTCACGCACCATCGTCAGTTGCGCTTTACGTGCGCCGGATGCCAGCTTGTCAGCTTTGGTCAGCAGCACAAGGACTGGAATCTGGCTCTGAACGGCCCACTCAATCATGTTCTGATCAAGATCTTTCAGCGGATGGCGAATATCCATTAATACCACCAGGCCTTTTAGCGCCTGACGTTTTTGCAAATATTCCGCCAGCGAGCGCTGCCATTTGCGCTTCATCTCTTCCGGAACCTGGGCATAGCCATAACCCGGCAAATCGACTAAAGATTTACCTTCAACTACTTCAAACAGGTTAATGAGCTGAGTTCGGCCAGGCGTTTTACTGGTACGTGCCAGAGCTTTTTGGTTAGTGATGGTATTCAGCGCACTGGATTTGCCTGCATTCGAGCGCCCGGCAAAAGCAACTTCAATACCTACATCTGCCGGTAAGTGGCGAATATCAGGGGCGCTGAGCATGAAATGGGTCATGTGATAGTTCAAAGCAGACAAAGTGAAACTCCAGCAAAATGAATCGGGCAATAGGGCTGATTATACCTGTAATGGCGCAAAAGTGCCCGATAGCGTCTTAACACGCTATTTTGTAAGAGATCTACGATTTTTACTGCCAGTGATTACCGCTTCATTGAATATTAACAATTGATTTAAGTGTTATTTTTCAATGAATTGAGAGATAAGTGGGAAGTGCCGCTCTAAAATAGAGACAAGTCTCACTTGTTCATTTTACCTATTAGTCTACATTTGTTGTCAGTGCACGGCAGCACCCATCAAGGATGATGAGCTCAGGAGTGTCGGGGATGACCAAGAGCATGGCGGGAAGCGGTTCAGGCAGGAATCGGACAGGGACAAGGATTAATCGCAGGAGCGATGTGGCGATGGAGCAACCGGGACGTTGTGAGCCGTAAAGGATTTATTCAGTGTTTCCTTCGTATGAAGGTGCGATAAAAGGCGATAGCATAGGCTATCGCCTTTTTTCTTTGCTTACTTTCTGCTAGATTTCGCCGCAATTCTATACTGAACTCACAAAGCATCGCCGAGACCGGACACCATGAAGCAACCTGCATCAGCCCCGCGTGGCAAACCTGCTGCGAAAGCCAAGCGCAAATCGCGTGAAGACCTCAATCAAGAAGCGCGCGATCGCAAACGCGACAAAAAGCACAGCGGTCATAAATCTGGCAGCCGCGCTAATCCGGAAACGCAAACCGCTGGCAAAGGCCAGGGTAAAAAATCTCAGGATCCGCGCCTGGGCAGCAAAACGCCAGTCGCGTTAGTTGCTGATGGTAAAACCCAGACGGCGAAGAAGCCGGAAGCCAAACCAAAGCCAAAAGCGGAAAAAGTTCGTCTGACGCCACAAGAAGAATTGGCGAAGCTGGAAAATGACGAACGTCTGGATACGTTGCTGGATCGCCTGGAAAACGGTGAAACCCTCAGTGGCGAAGATCAGGCCTGGCTGGATCAAACCTTAGACCGCATCGACGAACTGATGGAAACGCTCGGCATCGCGTTGGATGACGAAGCGGAAGATGAGCAGGCCGAAGAAGATATGATGCGCCTGTTAAAAGGTAATTAAGGCAAATTTTGATCGGCATGCGTTTTCACGCATGCCGCGCTAAACAGGTATTCACCTATGTTTTGGCCTGGATCAATTTTCGCGCTGCTGCTGACATGTTATCTGCTCTGGTTATTGTTTAAACTACGCCGCCTGTCGCGTCTGAAGTCGCGTTTACGTCGGCGTTCAGCCCATCGCTTCGTCCACTCTTCTGCCACGCGACCCTCTCTCAGACGACGTCACCGTAAGGAGTGAGCATGTCATCGCAGCAGATAGATTGGGATCAGCACCTCATCGAAAAATACAACTACGCTGGCCCGCGTTATACCTCTTATCCCACCGCACTTGAGTTCAGTGAGAACTTTGTTGAAGCTGATTTTCAACACGCCGTTGAGCGCTACCCCAATCGTCCGTTATCGCTGTATGTGCATATCCCGTTTTGCCATCGTCTCTGCTACTTCTGCGGCTGCAATAAAATCGTGACGCGCCAGCTGCACAAAGCCGATCGCTACCTTGATGTGCTGGAGCAGGAGATTCGTCAGCGTGCGCCGCTGTTTGCGGGGCGCAGCGTCACTCAATTGCATTGGGGCGGTGGTACGCCGACATTTCTCAATCAGCAGCAGGTCAGTCGGCTGGTAGCATTGCTACGCGATCATTTTACGATTGCCGATGATGTTGAAATGTCGATCGAGGTCGATCCGCGTGAAATCGAATTGGAGATGATCGATCATCTGCGCGCGGAAGGTTTTAATCGCCTGAGCATGGGCGTGCAGGACTTCAATAAAGCGGTGCAGGAACGCGTTAATCGCGTGCAGGACGAAGAAACCATCTTTGCTCTGGTGCAGCGGGCGCGTGAGCAAGGCTTCCGCTCGGTTAGCCTCGATCTGATTTATGGTCTGCCGCTGCAAACGCCGGAAAGCTTTGCCTTTACCTTACAGCGCGTTATTGCATTGAATCCCGATCGTCTTAGTGTCTTCAACTATGCGCATATGCCTACGCTTTTCGCTGCTCAACGGAAAATCAAAGATGATGAGCTTCCAGGTGCGGCACAGAAACTGCAAATTCTGCAGGAAACCATCGCCACCTTAACCGGCGAAGGTTATCAATTTATCGGTATGGATCACTTCGCGCGTCCGGATGATGAACTGGCGGTCGCGCAGCGTGCGGGCGTGCTGCATCGTAACTTCCAGGGCTACACCACGCAGGGCGAAACCGATTTGCTCGGTATGGGCGTGTCGGCCATTAGTATGTTGGGCGATAGCTATGCGCAAAATCATAAAGAGCTGAAAGCTTATTACAGCGATGTCGAGCAGCGCGGCAATGCGCTTTGGCGGGGGCTCACGTTGAGTGAAGATGATTGTCTGCGCCGCGATGTAATTAAGGCGTTGATCTGTAATTTTTCACTCGATTTTACGGCGGTAGAAGCCCAGTACCCCATTGAATTTGAAGCCTACTTTGCCGAGGATTTAGCCCTGTTAGCGCCGCTGGTGGCCGATGGCTTAGTGGAGCAGAGAGGCCGCAGCCTGCAAGTTACTGGTGTAGGCCGATTGCTGATTCGTAACATCTGTATGTGCTTTGATGTGTATATGCGGCAAAAGATGCGCCTGCAGCAGTTCTCGCGAGTGATATAAAAAAGGGGAGCAAATTTGCTCCCCTTGTCTCAAAACGCCCAACCTGCGCGTTATTCCATTCCCAGCTCTTTCAGCTTACGCGTCAAGGTATTACGTCCCCAGCCGAGCAAGCGTGCCGCTTCCTGTTTGTGACCCTGCGTGTGACGCAGTGCGGTTGTGAGCAACGTGCGCTCCATCTCCGGCTGTGCTTCCGACAACAGATTTTGATGACCGGAACGCAAGGCGCGATCGGCCCACTGCGCCAGCAACGTAGCCCAGCTATCCGGCAGCGACTGCACCGGATTCTCCGGCGTGCTGGATTCGAACAGTTCTGGGGGCAGATCCTGAATCAACACTTCCTGGCCCGCCGCCATCACGGTTAACCAACGACAGGTGTTTTCCAACTGGCGCACGTTACCGGACCAATGCAGACGCGTCAGCGCGGTTTCGGTTTCCGGATGCAGAATCTTCGCTTCCACGCCCAACTCACGTGCAGCAACCTGCAGGAAGTAACGTGCCAAACGTGGAATATCTTCGCGTCGTTCACGTAATGGCGGCAGATGAACGCGAATTACGTTGAGACGGTGGAACAAGTCCTCACGGAATTTGCCTTCCTGCACCCGCAGCTCAAGGTTCTGGTGGGTTGCCGCGATGATACGCACATCCACTTTCACCGGCGCATAGCCGCCCACGCGATAAAACTGGCCATCAGCCAATACGCGCAATAAGCGGGTTTGCACGTCGAGCGGCATATCACCAATTTCGTCGAGGAACAGCGTGCCGCCATCGGCCTGCTCAAAACGCCCCTGACGAATCTGGTTCGCACCGGTAAATGCGCCTTTCTCGTGACCAAACAGCTCTGATTCAATCAGATCTTTGGGAATTGCCGCCATGTTCAGCGCGATAAAAGGAGACTTCGCACGCGGGCTATGGCGATGTAGCGCATGCGCAACCAACTCTTTACCGGTACCGGATTCCCCGTTGATCAGCACGCTAATTGAGGAGCGTGAAAGACGACCAATGATGCGGAACACATCCTGCATTGCCGGCGCTTCGCCGATAATGTCGGTGGTTGGGCCGCTAACCGGTTGATTACGTGGCTGCTGCTGTTCCTGATAATGGCTAATCGCGCGTTCAACCAGCGCCACAGCTTCATCAATATCAAACGGCTTTGGCAGGTAATCGAATGCACCTTGCTGATAAGCGCTAACAGCAGCATCCAGATCGGAGTGCGCGGTCATAATGATCACCGGCAGCATCGGATGACGCTGTTTAATCTGTTTCAGCAGCGCAAGACCATCCATGCCAGGCATACGAATGTCCGACAATAATACATCTGGGGTTTTGCTTGCGAGCGCATCCAGTACCTCGTTAGCGCTGTCAAAGGTTGCACAGCTCAAACCGGCTCCAGTGAGCGCTCGTTCAAGCACCCAGCGGATGGAGCTATCGTCATCGACGATCCAGACTATCCCTCGTTGCATACAAACCTCACTGGCGAATAGGCAGGTAGACCGAGAATTCGGTGTGACCTGGCCAACTGTTAAATTCTATTTTTCCTGAATGCTGATCGATCAGGCTACGGGCGATGGAGAGACCTAAGCCGGTGCCACCTTCGCGTCCGCTCACCATCGGATAGAACAGCGTATCTTGTAGCTGGGCCGGAATGCCTGGGCCATCATCTTCAATATCAATGCGTGCGACTAAACGATAACGCGTACCGTGCAGCGTGAGCTGGAAGGCGGTACGTGTGCGAATCACGATGGTGCCACCTTCATCGCCTAGGGCTTGCAGCGCATTGCGCACCACATTCAACAGCACCTGTTCAATCTGGTCGGGATCGTGCGGCAGTTCCGGCAGGCTTGGGTCGTAATCACGCACCAGCGAAACGTTATCCGGCAGCTCCATCGACACCAGATTCACCACGCGTTCTGCTACCTGGTGAATGCTTTGCGTCACGTGTAAACCCGGTTGTTGCGGACCTAACAGTCGATCAACCAGATTACGCAGGCGGTCTGCCTGCTCAATGATGATGCGCGTGTATTCATGCAGGGAAGGATCGGGTAACGCGCGGGTAAGCAGCTGCGCGGCGCCACGTAATCCCCCTAACGGGTTTTTAATTTCATGTGCCAGACCGCGGACTAAATCGCGGGCAGCAACTTGCTGAGCATGCTGAATTTGTTCCTGGCTAAGCCGGCGCTGATTATCCATCGGCGCCATTTCCAGCAGAATAAAGCCATCGGGTAACCGCTGTGCCGTCAGCGACATAATATGCGCGCGGCCATCAACCACTAAAGTGACCTCACTGTCGGTAAAGCCCTGGCCAGCCCCGAGACTCTCGCTCATCACCTCAATATTCAGCGAAAAATAGCCGGTTAATTCCGGTAATGGCGTGCCGAACAATTTTCGTGAGCTCTGCGACAATAATTGCTGAGCCGCCGGATTGGCGTAATGGATAACTAAATCGTCATCGACCAGCAAAATACTGTTGATCAGGGAGTTGAGAATCTGCCCCGCGTCGGGCAGCGTGCCAGTTGCCATACAGCGTTCCTCTGCACTAATTTAGTGCATTATAGCCTTTAAGGACGGAAATCTGTGCTTTGAACCAGAATACGCGGAGAAAAAAGCCCATCCGGAGATGGGCTAAAGTTTCCACGGCAATATAAAATCTTCTGCGTCTTTTACACCCCCGCTGCGTGGCTGCATTCGTTCACCCGAGTCACTGAGTTATCTCAACTCCCCGGCAATCTCGATTGCCGCCTTGCGGCGATGCATAATCCGCGAATCTTTAATGCTGATTAAACGCTGTAGTACAGTTCGAACTCAACGGGGTGCGGAGTCATGCGCACGCGGTCAACTTCTGGCTTACGCAGTTCGATGTAAGCATCGATGGCGTCATCAGTGAACACGCCGCCACGAGTCAGGAACTCGCGGTCTTCGTTCAGTGCGTTCAGTGCTTCTTCCAGAGAACCTGCAACTTTTGGAATCTCAGCTTCTTCTTCCGGCGGCAGGTCATACAGGTTTTTGTCCATCGCATCGCCAGGGTGGATCTTGTTGATAACACCATCAAGACCGGCCATCAGCAGCGCGGTGAATGCCAGGTATGGGTTAGCCGCTGGATCCGGGAAGCGTGCTTCGATACGACGTGCTTTCGGGCTAGCAACCACTGGGATACGGATAGAAGCAGAACGGTTACGGGCAGAGTAAGCCAGCATAACAGGTGCTTCGTAGCCTGGGACCAGACGCTTGTATGAGTTGGTGGTTGGGTTTGCCAGGGCGTTGATCGCTTTAGCGTGCTTGATGATACCGCCGATGTAGAACAGAGCAGTTTCAGACAGGCCGCCGTACTTGTCGCCAGAGAACAGGTTCACGCCGCCTTTTGACAGGGACATGTGGCAGTGCATACCTGATCCGTTATCGCCGAACATTGGCTTAGGCATGAAGGTTGCAGTTTTGCCGTACGCATGAGCAACGTTGTGCACCACGTATTTATAGATCTGAATTTCGTCTGCTTTTTTGGTCATGGTGTTGAAGCGGGTTGCCACTTCGTTCTGACCAGCAGTTGCCACTTCATGGTGGTGTGCTTCAACCACTAAGCCCATCTGCTCCATGGTCAGACACATGGCTGAACGGATGTCCTGTGCTGAGTCAACCGGTGGCACTGGGAAGTAACCGCCTTTCAGACCTGGACGGTGACCTTTGTTACCGCCTTCGTACTCTTTACCGGTGTTCCATGCTGCTTCGATATCATCGATAGCCACGTGTGAACCTGAAGTAGAAGAACCGAAACGGATGTCATCGAACAGGAAGAACTCTGGCTCAGGTCCAAACAGCACGGTATCCGCGATGCCTGAAGAACGCAGGAACTCTTCTGCACGTTTAGCAATGGAGCGCGGGTCACGATCGTAGCCCTGCAGTGTGCCTGGCTCAAGGATGTCGCAACGGATGATCAGGGTCGAGTCTTCGAAGAACGGATCCATAACTGCAGTGGTTGCATCCGGCATCAGCACCATGTCTGATTCGTTAATGCCTTTCCAGCCACCGATGGAGGAGCCATCGAACATTTTGCCTTCTTCGAAGAAGTCAGCGTTAACCTGGTGAGCAGGGATAGTAACGTGCTGTTCTTTACCTTTGGTATCGGTAAAACGCAGGTCAACAAACTTAACTTCATGCTCGTTCATCATCGAGAGAACGTGTTCAGCGGACATACTCAACTCTCCTGGAAATGGTCATTATCGTCATGGTGAGAGAACTTCGTTGCCGGGAATGCGCCACAACTGCTGACCACTCCTAACCAAAGATCTCGGCAAGCTCTTTCAACCGTTTTATAACTGTCGTTTTCGCTTAAAATAGATAAAGCGAATTCTGTGCCAACTTTATGACAATAGCGAAAATGGCGCTACAATGCGCCCTTTCGTGAGTCGAAGGCTGCACCAGGATGGATTGCATGCATTGTTATGGTGCACCCGTGGTGAATGAAGGCACCAACATGGTGCAAAATGCCATCGCAGTGCAGATTAATGCACCGTTAATGGTGCTAAAAACCAGCACTACGAGAAACTTTCGGCGAAATCTGTGATCATGTTCAGTCTTCCGCTTAATCCGTGTACAATACCGCGTTATTTCTATAATGCCTGAGGCAAAGCTGTGATCGAAAATTTGCGTAACATCGCCATCATCGCGCACGTTGACCATGGTAAGACCACCCTGGTTGACAAGCTGCTACAACAGTCCGGTACTTTTGATGCTCGTACCGAAGCGACTGAGCGCGTAATGGACTCCAACGATTTGGAGAAAGAGCGTGGGATTACCATCCTCGCAAAAAACACCGCCATCAAATGGAATGACTACCGTATCAACATCGTTGATACCCCAGGACACGCCGACTTCGGTGGTGAAGTGGAGCGCGTCATGTCCATGGTGGATTCGGTGCTGCTGGTTGTAGATGCGATGGATGGCCCTATGCCGCAAACCCGCTTCGTAACCAAGAAAGCATTTGCTCATGGTTTGAAGCCGATTGTGGTTATCAACAAAGTTGACCGTCCGGGCGCGCGTCCTGATTGGGTTGTTGATCAGGTATTCGACCTGTTCGTTAACCTGGATGCGACTGACGAGCAGCTGGACTTCCCGATCATCTTCGCTTCGGCGTTGAATGGTATCGCGGGTCTGGAACACACCGATATGGCTGACGACATGACCCCGCTGTACCAGGCGATCGTCGACCACGTTTCTCCACCTCAGGTTGAAGTTGAAGCGCCACTGCAGATGCAGATCTCGCAGCTGGACTACAACAACTACCTGGGCGTGATCGGTATCGGCCGCATCAAGCGCGGTACCGTGAAGCCGAACCAGCAAGTCACTATCATTGATAGCGAAGGCAAAACCCGTAACGGTAAAGTCGGTAAAGTACTGGGCCACCTCGGTCTGGAGCGTATCGAAAGCACCCTGGCAGAAGCGGGCGACATCATCGCTATCACCGGCCTGGGCGAGCTGAACATCTCTGACACCATCTGCGACACGCAGAATGTGGAAGCGCTGCCAGCCCTGAGCGTCGATGAACCAACCGTAACCATGTTCTTCAACGTGAACACCTCACCGTTCTGCGGTAAAGAAGGTAAGTTCGTGACCTCGCGCCAGATCCTGGAGCGTTTGAACAAAGAACTGGTACACAACGTGGCACTGCGCGTTGAAGAAACCGAAGATTCTGATGCGTTCCGCGTTTCAGGTCGTGGTGAGCTGCACTTGTCGGTTCTGATCGAGAACATGCGTCGTGAAGGTTTCGAGCTGGCGGTATCCCGTCCGAAAGTAATCTTCCGCGAGTTTGAAGGCCGTAAGCAGGAGCCATTCGAAAACGTCACCCTCGACATCGAAGAAACCCACCAGGGTTCTGTGATGCAAGCGATGGGTGAGCGTAAAGGCGACCTGAAAAACATGGATCCAGATGGTAAAGGCCGTGTACGTCTTGACTACATGATCCCAAGCCGTGGTCTGATCGGCTTCCGTAACGAATTCATGACCATGACTTCAGGTACCGGTCTGCTGTACTCCACCTTCAGCCACTACGACGACGTGCGTCCGGGCGAAGTGGGTCAGCGTCAGAACGGTGTACTGATCTCTAACGGCCAGGGTAAAGCGGTAGCGTTCGCCCTGTTCGGTCTGCAGGATCGCGGTAAGCTGTTCCTGGGTCACGGTGCGGAAGTGTATGAAGGCCAGATCATCGGTATTCATAGCCGTTCTAACGACCTGACCGTTAACTGCCTGACCGGTAAGAAACTGACCAACATGCGTGCGTCAGGTACTGATGAAGCGACCACTCTGGTTCCACCGCAGAAGATGACGCTGGAACAGGCTATCGAGTTCATCGATGATGACGAACTGGTAGAAGTGACTCCGCTGTCAGTACGTATTCGTAAACGTCACCTGACCGAGAACGATCGTAAGCGTTCTTCTCGCGGCAGCAAAGAGTAAGCGAAACAGTCTGATATTGAGCCCCGCACTTGCGGGGCTTTTTTATGCCTGCAAGCCGCTGCAACGCTCGCTTGCTGAACTTTGGCTCCGCTTCCAGATTACTGATTTCCCGCGCCTCGTCCCTGTTCAGACACCACTTTTGCCGCTAAAGTGAATGATCCAGGGAACATAAAGGAGAGGCGTCATGCTGTACATTTTTGATTTAGGCAATGTGATTGTTGATATCGATTTTAATCGTGTGCTCGGCGTCTGGAGCGATTTGGGGCGTGTGCCGCTGGCAACGTTGCAAAGCAACTTCCGCATGGATGAGGCTTTTGAGAAACACGAACGTGGCGAGATAAGCGATCCCGAATTCGCCGCGCGTATCTGCGATCAACTGGATATCGCGCTGAGTTACCCACAATTCACGGCAGGCTGGCAGGCGGTTTTTGTCGGCGTGCGTCCGGAAACGCTGGCGATCATGAACAAACTGCGTGCTAAGGGCGAGCGCGTGGTGATTCTGTCGAATACCAATCAGCTGCACTTCGAGTTCTGGCCAACGCAATATCCTGATGTACAGCAGGCGGCCGATCATCTTTATATGTCGCAGGATATCGGCATGCGTAAGCCGGAAGCCCGCATCTATAACTATGTGCTGCAGCACGAAGGCTATCAGGCCGACCAGGCGGTATTTTTTGATGATAACCAGGCCAACATCGATGCGGCGCGCGCGCTCGGCATTGAGAGCGTGTTGGTGGTTGATGAGAAAACCGTGCCGGATTGGTTTGCAGGTCGTCTCTGAGTGCTGAATCAACGACATCTGCGCCACTCGGCGCATGCTTTTTTCCTGTGGGTAAAACTGCTGTGGCGACGCATTGACGAAGACAATATGACGACGCAGGCGGGCAATCTGGCCTACGTCTCATTGCTGGCGTTGGTGCCGCTAATTGCCGTGGTTTTTGCGCTGTTCGCCGCTTTTCCCATGTTCTCCGATATCAGCGTGCAGCTGAAAAACTTCATCTTCACTAACTTTATTCCGGCGACGGGCGACGTCATTCAGCGTTATCTGGATCAGTTCGTTGCCAACGTCAACAAGATGACGGCGGTCGGTATTGTCGGGTTGATTGTCACCGCGCTGCTGCTGATGCATTCGGTGGACAGCGCGTTAAACACCATCTGGCGCAGCGATAAGCCCCGACCAATGGTCTACTCCTTTGCGGTGTACTGGATGATCTTAACGCTGGGTCCGCTGCTGGCCGGCGCCAGTTTAGCCCTGAGCTCCTATCTGTTGTCGCTGCGCTGGGTAAATGTCACCGGCGTCACCAGCTTAATCGATCATCTGCTGCGCATTTTCCCGCTGTTTCTCTCTATCCTCGCCTTCTGGCTGCTGTACAGCATTGTGCCGACGCGGCGTGTGCCCACGCGCGATGCACTGATCGGTGCCATCGTTGCCGGTTTGCTGTTCGAGCTGGGGAAAAAAGGCTTTGCGCTCTATGTTACGATGTTCCCTTCGTATCAGTTAATTTACGGCGTTCTGGCGGTCATCCCGATTCTGTTCCTTTGGGTTTACTGGTCGTGGTGTATTGTTTTGTTAGGCGCAGAAATCACCGTCACCCTGGATGACTATCGCCAGTTAAAACAGCAGGAACGCGATAAAGAACGAGAGGAAACATGATTGCTTTGATTCAGCGCGTCAGTCGCGCCAGTGTCAGCGTTGATGACGCGACAGTGGGTGAAATTGGCAATGGGTTATTGGTGTTATTGGGTGTTGAAAAGGGCGACGACGAGCAAAAGGCGCAGCGTTTGACCGAACGCGTTCTCGGCTACCGCATCTTCGCGGATGAGAATGACAAGATGAATCTCAACGTAAAGCAGGCCGGCGGCAGCGTGCTGGTGGTGTCGCAATTCACCCTCGCCGCTGATACCAATAAAGGTATGCGTCCCTCTTTCTCTGGCGGTGCAGAACCGGCGGAAGCCGAGCGTCTCTATGAATACTTCAGCGATTGCTGCCGAACACAGGGTGTGACCACCGCAAATGGGCGCTTTGCCGCCAATATGCAGGTTTCGTTGGTAAACGACGGTCCGGTGACCTTCTGGTTACAGGTGTGAGGTTAACAGCCGAGCGGCAAGGATTTAGCCACGCAAGCTCCGAACGAGAGAATCACTTTATGTATCATCTTCGCGTACCGCAAACGGCGGAAGAGCTGGATATGTATTACCAGTTCCGTTGGGAAATGTTACGAAAACCGCTGCGTCAGCCGCAGGGTTCTGAGCGTGATGCCTGGGATGCGCTGGCACATCATCAAATGGTGGTGGATGAGCAGGGCAAACCGGTAGCGGTGGGACGTCTGTACATCAACGCGGAAAACGAAGCGGCGATTCGCTTCCTCGCGGTACATCCCTCCGTGCAGGGTAAAGGTCTTGGCACGCTGGTGGCGATGACGCTGGAGTCGGTCGCGCGTCAGGAAGGGGCTAAGCGCGTCACCTGTAGCGCGCGTGAAGATGCCGTCGAATTCTTTGCCAAGCTTGGCTACGTCAATCAGGGTGAAATCACCGCGCCGCAAACCACGCCGGTACGCCATTTCCTGATGATTAAACCGGTGGTGACGCTCGACGATATCTTGCATCGCGCCGACTGGTGCGGACAGCTGCAGCAAGCCTGGTACGAGCACATCCCGCTGAGCGAAAAAATGGGCGTGCGTATTCTGCAATATACCGGGCAGAAATTCGTTACTACCATGCCAGAAGCGGGCAATCAGAATCCTCATCACACCTTATTCGCGGGCAGCCTGTTCTCGCTTGCTACATTGACTGGCTGGGGCTTGATCTGGCTGCTGCTGCGCGAGCGTCATCTTGGCGGCACTATCATTCTGGCGGATGCGCATATTCGCTATAGCAAGCCCATCAGCGGTCGTCCGGGCGCCATTGCCGATCTTGGCTCGCTGAGTGGCGATCTCGATAGACTGGCGCGTGGTCGTAAAGCGCGCGTACAAATGGAAGTCGAATTGTTTGGTGACGAAGAGTTAGGCGCGGTGTTTGAAGGTGTGTATATCGTGCTGCCGGCTGATTCTGACGGATCGCTGGAAGAGGGCGGCTCCGGGGCGCGTATTAATTAACGCGCGCCTCATGCGTAAGGTCGCCATTCATGGCGACCTGGTTTTTAAACTATTGAACCTGCCCGCCACGCATTGTCTGCTGCACGGATTGTGCATCGGTGGTTACCGACAAGGTGCCATCCGCGCTTGGGCGCAGCGGCGCGTTGGCGTTGAGAGATCCTTTCAGTTGCAGCTGCAAATTGCTGTTGCCGCTCAACGGCAGCGTTGGCCAACCCCAGTTTTGCAGTACGTTGGCCGGCACAGCCTGACCTTTTAGGCTCAGCGTCAGCGGTCGTTGTGCATCCTGACCTACCGTCGCTGTCCCTTCCAGTAAACCGCTGCCGTTAAAGGCACTCAGCTCAGTCACTTGAATCTGTTGGTCGTTAGCATTCAGCGCAATCGAAGGATGGCGCAGGTCGGTACGATTGAAGGTAGCTTCGGCAGCGTTAAAGCTCGCTTTCCCGGCCCAAATGCCCCACTGATGCTGGCGTGCCAGCAGCAGGTTATCCGCACTGCCATCCAGCGACGTCATCTGGAACGGGAAGGCGGGATTGATATCGATTATCAGGTTACGGTTAGCGGTGGCGCGCGTTACCAGCACGCTGTCCAGCCAATCCGGCAACGTCTGCTGCCAGCGCTCGCGCCAGTTTTGCGGCAGCGTATACTCCAGCCCAGCGATGGCCAGTTCATCCAGCGTCAGACGCTTATCGCTGCGTGTCCAGTTGCCGCTGGCGCGCACCACGCCATTGACCCAGCGAGAACTGAATTGCGTTAGCGCGATACCCTGCGGCGAAAGATCGGCATTCACGATGGGATCGTTCAACTCAAAGCCACCGTTAATAAAATTCCCGGCGTTCATGGAAAGCGAACCACCATCGCTTTCCCAGTCATCGCCGCGCAGGGTGACATTTTTCAGCGTTAAATCGAGATCGGTCACTGCCCAATCTGGCCCTTGCAGGCGTGCATCGGTCATATCCAGACGATTGATGCTCACCGACGGGACATCGCGCAGCGGATTGAGGAAGTCGCTCAGGCTTTGATGCGTTTGCAGGCGGATATCGTTGAGGCGCAGCTGGTCAATCTTCCAGTTGCCCTGCGCATCGCGCTCGGCATTGCCGGTCATCGAACCGCGCGCTAAATCGGCACCAATATTACTCAGTACCAGACGACGTTGCTTAATGTTGCCCTGCAGCAACACATTGTTGCCCGGTACGCCATCCAGCGTCAGAGTTCCAGCACTGATCTGGAACTGCGCATCGCTGCCCAGCACGTCGTTAGGCAGCGGTTTCCACGGCAGAAGACCGCCATTCACGCGCTGAGCGGTCATCGGCAAGGTGCTATGCGGATTCTCAATACGCACATTGTTCAGCTGCAGGCGATTGGCCTGCATCGGCAGCGTGGTATCGGGCGCTTGATTGGCGAGATTGATTTCACCGTCGCGCACTTCGATGCTGTTGAAATGCAGCGGATCGCTGAACTGTACCAGCGTGAGACCCAGGTCAACGCGCTTCGCCACCAGCACGGCGGGCTGGCCATCGTGACCAAAGCTGAAATCATCAAGAATGATGTGCGAAGGAGAGGAGAAGTCGTGCTCAATCTTGCTAAGGGAGAGATGCCAGGCGGTTTTATCGCTTACCCAGCGGCTAAACCAGCCTGCGCCCCACTGTGTTTGCAGCAACACATACAGCACAACCAGCGCCAGCAGAATTAGCAGCAGTAAGGTAAGGAAAAACTTGCCTAAAAATTTCATCGCACTCATCCATCCCGATATTTATCCGGTGAGTGGTTGTTATGCCTGAATTACCGTTACAGCTCAACAGCCTGGATGTAAATGCGGATAAATATCAGGCAGGCCGAAGCCTGCCTGCTGCGTTACTTTTCTTGCGGGAAGATGAGGTTCAACACGATGGCGGTGATACCACCGGCCGCAATGCCAGATGAAAGCAGGGTTTTCAGCCAGTCCGGGGCAAATTGCAGAATCAGCGGCTGCTGAGAAACGCCCAAACCTACCGCCAGCGACAGCGCGATAATCATGATGGCACGACGATTGAGCTGTTCACGCGAAACGATGCGCACGCCAGATGCGGCGATGGTTCCGAACATCACAATGGTCGCGCCGCCCAGCACCGGTTCCGGAATGTGCTGCACAAAACCACTCACTGCCGGGAACAGGCCAAGCACGATCAGCATCAGCGCCACCACAAAACCGACATAGCGACTGGCAACGCCGGTCAGCTGAATCACGCCGTTATTCTGGCCAAAGCACGAGTTCGGGAAGGTGTTAAACAACGCCGAAACAAACGAATTGAGTCCGTTCGCCAACACGCCGCCTTTCAGCCGCTTCATGTACAGCGGGCCGCTTACTGGCTGCTCGGAAACATCAGAGGTCGCGGTGATATCGCCGATAGTTTCCAGCGAGGTCACCATAAACACCAGCATCAGCGGGATCAGCAGATTCCAGTCAAAGCCAAGACCGTAATAGAGCGGCGATGGCACGGCGATCAGCGGTTGATTGGATGGCGTGCTGGTAGCGGGCAGCATATCCAGCGCCCAGGCAAGTGCGTAACCTACTGCCATGGCGATCACCAGTGAAGCCACGCGCAGGTAGGCATTACGCTGACGGTTTAGCAGGATAATGACCACTAACACCGAAGCAGCCAGCAGCAAGTTTTTCGGTGCGCCGAAGGTGTGATCGCTCATCGCAGCAAAGCCGCCGCCAATCGAGGTCAAACCGACCTGAATCAGTGACAGGCCGATAATCATTACCACAATGCCGGAAACCAGCGGCGTAATGATACGGCGTGCCAGATGCAACACGCGCGACAGCACCATTTCGGTACAGGAAGCGACCATTAGCGTGCCAAATAGCGCGGCCATCATGGTCGGTACATCAACGCCGCCATTTTTCAGCGCCATGCCGCCCATAATCAGCGGGGTCACGAAGTTAAAGCTGGTGCCCTGAATCGACAGCAGGCCGGAACCGATCGGTCCCCAGGTTTTAATTTGCAGAATCGATGCCACGCCAGAAGCAAACAGCGACATGCTGATGATGTGCTGTGTGTCCTGCGCCGGTAAACCCAGCGCCTGGCAGATGAGCAGTGCGGGCGTAATCACCGCAACAAACATTGCCAGCAGGTGCTGGCAGGCAGCAAACAAGGTTTGCGGCAGCGGCGGACGGTCTTCGAGGCGGTAAATCAGTTCACTTTTCGGGCTTGCAGCGCTGGCAGGCTGGTGTGATTCAGCGGTGTTGACGGACATGGTGGACGTTCTCAATTACAACAAAGGGGCGATTTTAAACGGTTGCGTTGTGAAAGCAATCGTTTGCAATGCCCCTTTTTACTTCCGTTGATCTAAAGCGTAAACACCGTGCGGCAGCGACTATCATCTTCCTGCCACGCCAGGGCGACGTCACTCAATGGGCGCATCTGGAAGGCGATGGAAAAATCGCTCTCGGCGGCGGCAGCCAGCATTTCGCCAATGCAGGCAATCAATTCCTTATCCGACACGCTTCCCAGGCCGCTGCCCATCAACGTCAATCCGGATGAGCGCAGCAGCTTGCTGTGCAGCGTGATTTCCTGACCGCTCAACGAACCAATTTGCACAAAACGCACCGTCTTTTCACCGCCTGCCACTGCGGCCTGCATAATATCGAGCGCGCTCTGGCCCCAGAGATAATCCAGCACCACATCAATGCCTTCTTTCATCAGTGCCGGGAGCGCACCCGGCAATTCATCCAGCGTGAGCGTGATATCCGCACCCTGCGCACGCAGTTGATCCAGTGCGGCGCGGTTTCGGCCAGTCGCAATGATTTTGCCTGCGCCCAGATGTTGCGCGATGCGTACCGCTAATCCGCCTGAGGTACCGGTTGCGCCATTGATCAATACGGTTTCACCGGCACGCAGCTGCGCGCGACGGGTTAACGCTGCCCAGGATGACATGCCCGGATTAGCCAGCGCCGCAGCCAGAACAGGATCGAGAGTGGCGGGAAGGGGAACGATGCTATCGGCGGGCACTAAGGTTCTTTCCGCCATGCTGCCCCACGGCGCATTAAAGGCGAGGAAGTAAACCGGATCGCCATTACTGAGCATGCCGGTGCCATCAATGCCGGTAATAAAGGGATAGTGTGCCGCCGAACTGTAATGCGTACCGGCGGCGCGTGCTTTTGCCAGTTGGCTGACGGCGGCGGCTTTCACTGTCACCACGACATGGCTGTCATCGGCCTGCGGTTCAGTGAAATCACCGTATACGGGCAGTTCACCTGCTGCGGAAACTATCGCTGCTTTCATGTTTTCACCTTCAGTTAGTCGGAAACTATGTGTAATATGCACACATTAGTCTTGCCTCGGGAAAGCGTCAATGAAAAGTGTGCAAAATACACATAATAGTGCAGCATTTGATGATCTGCACAACGCGCTGCTGATGATTGTTGGAACCTTCAATCGACCGCAACGTGATGAATTGCTAATAAAAGAATCGAATATTAAGCTTGATCGCGCACTGTTTCCGCTACTGATTCAGATTGGACGCTTCGGGCCGATTGGTGTGGTTGAACTGGCGGAGCGTGCTGGGCGCGATTACACCACCGTCAGTCGTCAGGTGGCGAAACTGGAAGAGTTGGGGCTGGCACAGCGCCAGAAAAATGCCAAAGACAAACGGGTGAACGAAGCGGTGATTACTACGGCAGGTAAAGCGATGACCGACAAAATCGATGCTGCGCGCGCGCAGATTTATCAAAACCTGTTTGCCAGCTGGCAGGATGACGAGCGCGCCGAGCTGGCGCGTTTGCTGCAGAAATTTGTCGCAGATTTTATGGCGGTTGATAATACCGCGGATTAAGCGTTGCTGTAGCGCTCGGTTTCCGGCAGCCAGCGCTCAATTAATGCCTGCGCCTGCTCAGGATAATGCTGGTGGATATGGCGCGCCACGCGCTGAACTTCGGGGATCATGCCTTGATCGCGCAGCAAATCAGCCACTTTAAACTCGGCGTTACCTGTCTGGCGGGTGCCAAGCATTTCACCGGGACCGCGAATCTCTAAATCGTGCTGCGCAATCACAAAGCCATCGTTGCTGTCGCGCAACACCTGTAGACGTTTTTGTGCGGTTTTGCTCAGCGGCGCTTTGTACAGCAGCACGCAATGCGAGGCGACGGCGCCACGGCCAACGCGGCCGCGCAGCTGGTGCAGCTGCGCCAAACCGAGACGTTCTGGATTCTCAATAATCATCAGGCTGGCGTTTGGCACATCCACGCCCACTTCAATCACCGTGGTGGCGATTAACAGCTGAATTTCATTGGCTTTAAACGCCGCCATCACCGCCTGCTTTTCGGCTGGCTTCATGCGGCCGTGGACCAGGCCAACCTGCAAATCTGGCAGCGCCACTTTCAGCTCTTCCCAGGTGGCTTCCGCCGCCTGCGCTTCCAGCACTTCAGACTCTTCGATCAGCGTACAGACCCAATAAGCCTGGCGCCCTTCATGACAGGCGCTCTGCACGCGGGTGATGATCTCGCTGCGGCGACTATCGGGAATTGCCACCGTGGTCACCGGCGTACGTCCCGGCGGTAATTCATCGATGGTCGAGGTATCGAGATCGGCGTAAGCGGTCATCGCCAGCGTGCGGGGGATCGGGGTTGCGGTCATAATTAATTGGTGCGGATGGAAGCCCTGTTCCTCACCTTTTTCCCACAGCGCTAAGCGCTGATGCACGCCAAAGCGGTGCTGCTCATCAATGATCACCAGCGCCATGCCGTTAAATTTTACCTGCTCCTGGAACAACGCGTGGGTGCCCACCACCATCGCGACCTGGCCACTGGCAATCGCTTCCTGCTGCGCCTCACGCGCTTTGCCTTTCTGCTTGCCCGCCAGCCAGCCCACTTCAATTCCCAGCGGCGCAAACCACTGACGGAAATTGTTGGCGTGCTGCTCAGCCAGCAGTTCGGTGGGAGCCATTAACGCCACCTGTTTGCCATGCGCGATGACATTTAGTGCCGCCAGTGCAGCCACTAGCGTTTTACCGGAACCGACATCGCCCTGCACCAAACGCATCATCGGAAAATCGTTGGCCAGATCCTTTTCGATTTCTGCCACCACGCGCTGTTGCGCACCGGTTGGCGAAAAGGGCAGCGCCGCGAGCAGTTGATTAACCAGCTCATGACGTGGCGGCATCGGCAGCGCATGATGGCGCTGTGCGCCAGCGCGCACCGCCAGCATACTGAGGTTATGCGCCAGCAGTTCTTCCAGAATTAAGCGCTTCTGTGCCGGATGACGCCCGGTCTCCAGCTCGCTCAAGCGTAAATCCGGCGGTGGACGATGCAGAGTGCGCAGTGCATCTGGCAGGCTAATCAGCCCGCCGCTCAGTTCTGACGGCAGCAGTTCGGCAATGGGGCAGCTTTCCAGCAGCGTTAGCGCCTGATCGGTGAGATTGCGCAGCGTGGCCTGGCGGATGCCTTCGGTTGTAGGATAGACCGGCGTGAGGGTTTCCTGCAGCTCAACGCTGCCTTGTTCGCCCTGCACGCGATACTCGGGATGAATGATTTCCGCACCGCGCTGGCCGCGTTTTATCTCGCCATAGGCAGTAACACGTCGGCCTGGTGACAGGCTGTTTTTCATCCCGGCATTGAAATTGAAGAAGCGCATGGTCAGCATGCCGCTGCCATCGCTAATCTGGCACACCAGCATGCGGCGGCGGCCAAAGGTAATTTCGCTGCTCAGCACTTCACCTTCCACCGTGGCATAGACACCCGGTAGCAGGTCATTAATTTTATACAGTTGGGTGCGATCTTCGTAGCGAAGTGGCAGGTGCAGCAGCAAATCCTGAATGGTAAACAGGCCGAGTTTAGCCAGCTTACCCGCCTGACTGGCGCCGACGCCGGTCAGGGTACTGAGCGGGATGGCATCCAGCAGACGGCCTTTCATTTTTTACCCGTCGATTGCATGGTGGCCCACCAACCGGCGTCGGCTTCCACCTCGCCCTGGGCATTGATGTGCGGGTAAGGCAGGCCCTTCTGTTTGGCGACGCGCGCCAGTACCGGATAGCCGCCTTCAAACAGCAGGCGCTGTTGTTCGTCTTCATCCAGCAGGCTGTAGGTGCGCTGATACATCCCGGCATTCTGTCGCTGACGCTGCGCTTCATACAGAATCAACGCAGACGCGACCGAGACGTTGAGCGACTGCACCATGCCAACCATCGGCACAATAATGTCCTGATCGGCCAATGCCAGTGCTTCCGCCGTAATCCCGGTCTTTTCCTGACCCATCAGAATACAGGTCGGTTTAGTGTAATCGACCTCGCGAAAATCCACCGCTTTGGCCGACAGATTGGTCGCCAGCACCTGCATGCCTTCATCTTTAAGATGGCGTACCGCTTCGGCAATATGACGATGCGTTTTCACCTTGACCCAGCTGTTGCTGCCAGCTGAAGCTGAAACCATAGTGCGCATACGCACGCTTGGCCACACGGCGTGCACTTCGTGGATGCCGACCGCATCGGCGGTACGGATCACCGCTGAGACATTATGCGGTTTATGCACCTGTTCCATGCAGACGGTGAGATCGTGCTGGCGCAGGGCCAACATCTCCTGAATACGAGCAAAGCGTTGAGCGTTCATCGACTAGTTACGGTTTCTGTGAACTTTGATCACGTCCGGCATTACGCGGATTTTGCGCATAATATTCGCCAAATGGACGCGATCGTTCGCGGTGAGGCGGATAAAGGCGCTGTATACGCGACCATCTCGCTCTTCGGTATTCAGGCTCTGAATGTTGGAACCGGCAGTATTAATTGCCGCAGTCAGATTCGCCAGCGCGCCCTGATGATTGAACATGTCGACTTTAATCTCGGCGACAAATTCCTGATCGGTCACTTTATCCCACTCTACCGGCATGAACTTTTCAGGCTCTTTTTGGTAGCCGCGAATATTACGGCAGGATTCGTGATGCACCACCAGTCCTTTGCCGGGACTAACGTGCGCAACGATGGGATCGCCTGGAATCGGACGGCAGCATTTGGCAAAGGTGATCAGCACGCCATCTGCACCTTTGATCGGCAGCTTTTTGCGTTTGCTGTTACTTTGCGGCTCATCACTGCCCGCCTGCAGTAGGTTCTTCGCTACCACCACGCTCATGGCGTTACCGAGGCCAATTTCCGCCAGCAAATCATCGATGGCGGTCAGCTTCATGCGTTCCAGTTCGTGCTGAATATTCTCTGCAGGAATTTCTGCCAGCTTCTTGCTGCCGCCAAGCGCATGGCTTAACAGACGACGGCCAAGATTAACGGAGTCTTCACGTTTGAGGTTTTTCAGCAGTTGACGAATTTTGGCGCGCGCTTTTGAGCTGACAACAAAATTGAGCCAGGCAGCGTTCGGGCGAGCGCCCGGCGCGGTAATGATTTCAATGGTTTGACCGCTGGTCAGCGATTGAGACAGCGGATAAGGCTGGCGATCGACGCGAGCGCCAACGCAGGCATGACCGATATCGGTATGCACCGCATAGGCGAAATCGACTGGCGTGGCGCCAGCCGGCAATTCGACAATGCGGCCTTCCGGCGTGAACACATAGATCTCATCCGGGAAGAGATCGGATTTCACGCTTTCAATAAATTCAAATGAGCTACCGGCGCTTTGTTGCAGCTCCAGCAGGCTTTGCAACCAGCGCTGAGCACGAATTTGCGCGGTAGTACCGCTAATTTCACCGGTCTCTTTATAAGCCCAGTGTGCGGCAACACCCATTTCAGCCATCTGATCCATATCTTCGGTACGGATCTGCACTTCAACCGGCACGCCATGCGGGCCAATCATTGAGGTGTGCAGCGATTGATAGCCGTTGGCCTTGGGAATGGCGATGTAATCTTTCACGCGTCCGGGACGCGGTTTGTACAAGCTGTGCATCTGGCCAAGCACGCGGTAACAGGTATCCAGATCTTTCACGATGACGCGAAAGGCATAGATGTCCATAATCGAGTGAAAACGCTGCTCTTTCAGGTGCATTTTGCGGTAGATCGAATAGAGATGCTTCTCACGTCCACTTACGCGGCAGGGAATACCTGCTTCCTGTAAGCGACCGTCGATTTCAGCGAGGATCTTTTGAATCATCTCTTTTCGATTACCACGCGCTGCTTTCACCACCTCTTTGATCACGCGGAAACGGTTCGGGTAGAGCGCTTCAAAGCCGAGCTCTTCCAGTTCTGTTTTCAGGTGATGAATACCAAGACGGTGCGCCAGAGGACTGTAAATCTCCAGCGTTTCCAGCGCGATACGGCGTTTTTTATCCGGGCGTAACGCGCCGAGCGTGCGCATGTTGTGCGTGCGGTCAGCCAGTTTGATCAAGATGACGCGGATATCCTGCACCATCGCCATGATCATTTTGCGGAAGTTTTCAGCCTGCGCTTCTTTCTTGTCGCGGAACTTCAGCTTATCGAGCTTGGAGACACCTTCCACCAGTTCGGCAACGCTTTTACCAAACAGCTGTTCCATATCCTGATAAGTGGCGGGCGTATCTTCAATCACATCATGCAGCAGCGCCGCCATTAGCGTTTCATGGTCGAGTTTCATCTCGGCCAGAATGCAGGCGACAGCAACAGGATGGGTGATGTAAGGCTCGCCGCTGGAGCGTGTTTGACCCTCGTGGGCATCACGCGCGACTAGATAAGCTTGCTTGAGGCGCTTAATTTGCTCCTCAGGCAAGTATTTTTCAATCAGTTGATTGAGGCTTTCGAACAGATACAAGGGCGACCTGCAGAGTGCTGTTAACGACGACCTTCAGCGATAGCGGTAACGGCTTGTAACTCAGCGGCTTCCTGCTCGTGCTGTTCCTGACGATCACGGACATCCAGGATCTGGGTGGTGATCAAACCTTCTTCAATTTCGCGCAGGGCGATAACGGTCGGCTTATCGTTCTCTTCTGGAACCAGCGCATCTTTACCGCCTACCTGCATCTGACGTGCACGACGTGCAGCGACCAACACCAGGTCAAAACGGTTACCAACTTTCTCTACTGCGTCCTGAACGGTTACGCGTGCCATAGGTGTGCTACTCCACAGATGATGAAGAAATGACTGGGCATAATACTGAAAGTGAATTCAGACTGCCAATAGTTTGCTGATTAAAGCATCATGTCGCGATTTTTGGCGACCCATACGCAGACGTTCTGCGCGAATAATGGTTTTCAGATCTGACAACGCCAGATCGAAATCATCATTAACAATTAAATAATCATATTCGGCATAGTGGCTCATTTCCGCCACCGCCTGTTGCATACGACGGGCAATTACCTCTTCGCTGTCCTGACCGCGTCCACGCAGGCGGCGATCCAACTCTTCGGTAGAGGGCGGCAACACAAAGATGCTGCGTGCAGCAGGCATTTTCTTGCGAATTTGCTGCGCACCTTGCCAGTCGATATCCAGGAAGACGTCAACGCCGGTCGCCAGCACCTGCTCAATGGCAGCGCGTGACGTACCGTAATAATTGCCAAACACTTCCGCATGTTCGAGGAAGTCATCTGCTGCAATCATGGTCTCGAATTCGGGCTTAGAGACGAAAAAGTAGTGCTCACCATGAGCTTCACCGGGACGCACGCCACGGGTGGTATGCGAAATAGACACTTGCGTATCGTACAACGGTTGTGTCTTTAACAGCGCCTGAATCAGGCTGGATTTACCCGCGCCGCTAGGGGCGGAAACAATATAAAGCGTGCCTTGAGCCATGGTTATCTTGAATTGAGTAAAGAGCGGAGTCGATTTCCTGCACAGTATACACGGCTTAAGGGTGTCACGCAGCGTTTGCCGCTTGGCTGAGGCAATTCTTTTTCTGTGAAGCCGCGCCAGAAGCAGATGCAGCATGCTGCAACGGGCATATAAACGATGGAATCTGCTTCTATCTTGCAATTTTCACTGCTGGTAAAAGCCTTCGCTGCACTCTCCAATAGACAAAAAGGAGAGTGAAGATGAAAGGATGCCTCAGTGTGATTTGCTGCTTTTTCAGCGTAGGTTGCTGGGCCGAAGCGCTGTGTCCAAATTGGTCGCCCGTGCGCGCCGGGCAGGAGATAGCGCAGCTGCAAACCCAGCTACGTCAGTGGGACGACGCTTATTATCGGCAGGGTACTCATGCGGTGACCGATGCGGATTATGACAGCCTGCAACAGCGGTTACAGCAGTGGCAGCGCTGTTTCACCCCCGCGCAGCCCTCCTATGATGCTCAACTCACCACCGACGGCAGCACGCATCATCCCGTTGCACACACTGGCGTGCGCAAACTGCGCGATAAGCTGGCGGTGGCGTATTGGATGCAAGATAGATCTGCGCTGTGGTTGCAGCCCAAAGTTGATGGCGTAGCTGTCACGTTAGTGTATCGGCAAGGTCGGTTGGTTTCATTAATCAGCCGTGGCGATGGTTTGCGTGGTGAAGAGTGGCTGGCCAAATCGCCCCATATTCCTGCCATTCCGCAACGTATTCATACCCAGCGAGACGAAGTCATACTGCAAGGTGAGCTGTTTCTGCATATGAACGATCATCAACAGGCTCGCGACGGTGGTAAAAATGCGCGAGCTCAGGTGGCGGGAGCGATGATGCGGCACGACAGCAGCCCGCTTCTTGATCGCCTCGGTATATTCATCTGGGCGTGGCCGGACGGCCCGGCTTCGATGTCCGATCGTCTGGCGCAGCTAACGCAATGGGGCTTTGGACTCACGCAGAGCTGGAGTCGTCAGGTAAGTAATGAAGAGGAGGTCGCAGTATGGCGCGCTCGCTGGTACCGCGAATCGCTGCCATTTGTCACCGATGGCGTAGTAATCCATCAATCACCTGCCAGCGCAGGGCGCGATTGGCAGCCTGGGCAGGGCAGTTGGTCAGCGGCATGGAAATATCAGCCGGCGGAAGTCAGTAGCGAAGTGCTCTCGGTAGATTTCAATGTAGGACGCACGGGCAAGATTGCCGTCGTGCTGAATCTGATTCCGGTGCAACTCGACGATAAAACGGTACGGCGGGTCAACATTGGCTCACTGCGACGCTGGCGCGAACTGGATGTGATCGCGGGCGATGAGGTGACGCTCACGCTTGCGGGATTAGGCATTCCCCGGCTGGAGCGGATAATTTGGCGCGTTGTGCAGCGCGATTATCCATCGTCGCCTCAGAATGGCGAATTCCACGGCTTAACGTGTCTGCACTTCAGCGCTGCCTGCCGGGCGCAGTTTTTGTCTCGCCTCAGCTGGCTGAGCCAGAAAACGGTGTTGGATATTGCGGGCGTACAGCGCAGCAGCTGGCAGCGCTTACTGGATAGTGGTGCTATCACGCATCTCTTTTCCTGGCTGACGCTGACGCCAGAGCAGATTGCGCAGGCCAACGGGATAACGCCTGCTCGCGCGCAGCTCATCTGGCACCGCTTCAACTTAACGCGGCAACTGCCGCTGCGGCGCTGGGTAAGTGCACTTGGCTTGCCGTTACCGCGTAAAGCTCTGCAGGCGCTCCCGGATACACAGTGGTCGCAGTTGATGGCGCGAACGGCGGAAAGCTGGCAGCAGTTGCCCGGTATCGGTAGCGTTTTGGCACAGCGGATTGTGATGATGCTGCAGGATGCGAGCCTGCAGCAATTGATTCACTTTCTGCAACAGCAGGAGATTCCTGCTGTTGACTCAATGTTCAGGGTGGGGATAGTTGAAAATCGGCAAACCGAGGCGGAAACGCAGCGCCAGCAAGCGGGCGAAGAAGCCAAACAGTAGCGTGATGATCACCACCGCTTCATGCGCCAGCGGCGTTTTCAATAGCAGGATGTACATCCAGCCAGAGGCGAACGCGATACCGGCATACAGCTCTTTCTGGAACACCAGCGGAATGCGATTGCAAAACATGTCGCGCAGTACGCCGCCAAACACACCGGTAATTACAGCGGCGATGGCAGCAATAATGGAAGCATGACCACTATCAAGTGCGACCTGTGCGCCAATAATCGAGAACACCACCAGACCCAGCGCATCCAGCACCAGAAATACTTTACGCAGATGCGTCATTAGGGGGGCAACAAAGGTCGTCACCACCGCAGCGGCGGCGACGATCATGATGTATTCAGGATGTTTTACCCAGCCGAGAGGGTAGTGACCTAGCAGAATATCACGCACCGAACCACCACCAATCGCGGTAACCGAAGCGATGATGATCACGCCGAACAAATCCATTTTGCGACGCCCTGCCGCCAGTGCGCCGGTCATGGCTTCGGCAGTAATACCAATAATATAGAGAACGGTTAATAACATAGAGCACTCCATCAGATTGGCGGCAAGGCTAAAGATTTCCCAGCGGGTAGACCACTGAGATTTTCTCAATAAAGCAGCATCAGATTAGCCATTTTTATGGCAAGCATGCTAACAGGCTTAGCCGGTGGGATAAATCAGCATTCAGCCACCGTTTCGCATGAGTATAAATGATGCGAATCGTTAAAAACCTCATCAACTTAAGTTTCAGGCAGATTGTGTCGTACCTGTCTATTGCCTGTTCAGCCAGGCTCCCAACTCATTGGCATCACGCGCGGCAACTATCGGACAGGCATGAAAACTCGTAACGAAGACATTCTCTTTTTCTCTTCCGACAAACTGGCGGCGGTGGGGTTGGAGGGGCTATTGGCAACATTACCTATTGACGGCCAGGTGCATGAGTTGTGGTCGCTGAGCACCGTGATGTCGCAGTGTGAAAAACTCAAGCCGCGGTTGTTAGTCTGCATTTTCCACGAAAATATGTCGTTGGCCGGTACCTTCAAGGTGCTCTATGCCTTGCAACAGCAGTTTCCCACGATGCAGATATTGGTGCTTACCCGGCGCTTATTACCGTTAATGCATGCATTAAGCCGCTATCTGCCAGCACTCAATATTCTGGATTTAAAATCATCCTGTCAGGCTGTTACCCACCGCTTGAGCGCTTGCATCAGCGCGAGTACACAGGTTCAGTTGATGGAAGGCGCTGACATTCTGCTGCCCGATCGTCAGCTACGCGTGTTACTGATGATGGCATGGGGTTATAGCACCGAACACATTGGCACTCGTTTAGGTATCAGTCATAAAACGGTGAATGCGCACAAGCTCAACGCACTGACGCGGCTGCAGATCAAAAACAAGAATGATATGGCCGATCTGTTTATGGTGATTGATGAGTTGCGGATGCTGGTGAGTTGGCTGCGCTTGCAGCGTAACGGTAAGTTAAGCGAACTCGCTTTTCACTCATTGGAAGAGTTACTGGAAACATAAAAAAGAAAAAAGCGTGCTGGCGACCAGCACGCGAACGCATCTTTTCAGATGCCCAGAGCCCACCATACAGACTTGTTTTTATTATCCGTTTCTTGCTCGCACGTTGACGAAACTTTTTAGGCTAAAACGGTATTCTGGCTGAAACCAGGCACGACCGTAGTAGCAATAAACCAGCATTCTGATGGATACCATGGCAAGGTAACCCCAGATAGCGCACAACACTGAGGGTGTCAGCCACACGGTGAAGAGCGTGACGCCTAATCCCACCAGCACAGAAGAGACTTCCGTGAATGCAATGCGCGAAAATTGGTTTTCCCGCTGTAATATTGCGCGATAATGTTGCCCCTGCGGAATAATAATGAATATGACCGAAATCATTTCAAGCATTACCGCCATCTCAGGTTGATTCATTATACGACCAGAAATATCACTGCCAATAAACAGTACAGCAAAGATAACAAGGCCGCTTAATACGTTTCCCCAATATAAAATTGAGAGATCGCTATTATTGAGGTTGTTATTTCTTATAATGGCATTGCCAAACTTTCGGTCGGCTAGTGTATCAATAATTAACAGCATCACAATCGCAATGGCGAGTAGATCTAACTCATTTGCCTGAAGTATTTTTGCCAGAAGTGAAAGTTGTAAAACACCAATGCCGACGATTTTGATTGATGACAAAATTGACCATTTAGCGTGGGTCAGATTTTTCTCTCTTAACGCCATACTCTGCTCATTATGGTACATGTACCAGTGCAATTAAGGGGTTACTCTAGCCAGAGGTTAGAGTCCAGCTCACATCAATGCAGCGATTCCTGGCGCAGTCCTGAAATACCTTTCAGGTTTTGCCACGTAAAGATGCTTTCAATTAAATGATGTTCTGAATGTATAAAGATGCCCCTGGCGCTTAATGGTGTTTTTGTCTTAACGGTATCTCCTCCTGTGCGGAGGAAATCCGTAAGATCATTATAAAATCCCTTTGCGTTTATATATTCCCCGGCCAGCATCCGCCTGGCAATCTCAACAAATTCTTTTTCTGATAACAAAGGATAGGTTGAGCGATCCATGTTATTTCCCTGCTGTTGTTATTATGGTTACTGCTGTGTGTGAAGGAGTTATACCGTGTTTTAATTAAATTAACACCATCAGAAAACTCCTATAAATACACCGCAGGAATAAATGGTTTCAGAATATGCATCAGAATATATAAGGCGAACGGCTTACTATTTATTAAAATTTTTAGTCTTTCCTCGCCCCTTGATGAAGTTGCAATAGACGGATAACTAAAAAATCTCGATAAATCATACGGGCCAGGCTTTTTTATAAGCATCCTCACCAGGAGGTTTCCTGGTGAGGATGCTTAAGCCGGACTGGTGATTAGCGTATAAATCAGTGGAGGTTTTGCTAAAACAGTTAAACGCTGCTGTGCGAAAAAGAAACCGATTTTTATCGTTTGATTCCAGCAACAGTTAAAGAGGTGTTGATTGCATAATTCATTGATTCTAATGAGTTAACAGGTGAAGAAGTTGTTCGAGGTCGCGTTTTACCCATGCAACATCCTGGGCAAATTTCTCATCCGACATCAACGGCTGGCGATAAACGACCATCACCACTTCTGCACCTTGTTCGTTAGCAATCACCCGCATCGGCATATAAATCTCTTTTCCGCTACCGGTATCAATCCAGTGGTCCATTACGCCAAACGGGTTGTGTGGGGTAAATCGAATCTTTACCGTTCCCTCTGGGCCTTTGGCTTTCCAGCTATTTCCTTCCTGCGTCAGCGTGCTGGCGCTGAGCCCACTTGCCCATTTGGCAAAGCATTCAGGCTTCCAGATGGTTTCATATAAATCTAACCAGTTGCGTGGAACGGTCAGCGTGACTGTCTGAGATGGCAGCATGGAACCTCCTGATGTGATACAGCCATTAAAGCACGGTGGTACCGGGCTGCAAACGGCCCGGTCATGGAAGTGTGGTACAGCAGCGGTTTCCGTGAGAATGCTGTAATCAGATGAACTTGCCGCGCCCCTGAATATCCCGTTCTTCACTGCTGCCATCAGCCTGACGCAGCACGAAGCGATCGGACTGCGCCACCACTGCACAGCTGTGATTAGGGAATATACGCAGCAGTGCGCCAACAGGCGGCGCCTGATCGCCATATTGCAGAAAGCCATGCTCTTCCGACAGCTTCAACACTTCATAGTGATTGCCTTGCTCATCCACCGCGATGCCAAATCCGCTGGCATTGGTGCCGTGCGGACCTTTATCTGAACTGAGCATCTTGGAGCCGGCATCAATAATGGCGAAGTGCGGATTAACTGCGACGACGCGTGTCACCACGCTCAATGCCAATTCATCCGGCGCACACAGACCCAAACGCCATGCGGTAAGATCCAGCAGCGCGTAATTGCCGGGGCGGATTTCATCACAGCCATTGGCTACCGGAGCTGCTAACGCCGTTGGTGTTGAACCAACCGAAATCGCGCAGTCAGCAAATCCGGCGGCGATCAGGCGCTGTTGCACATCGCGCATCAGTGTAATTTCCTGCAGTGCAATTTCCGCGATGGCAACGGCATTGCCCGCACCATAAGCATGTCCAGCATGAGAAACCAATCCGGCAAATGGCAGACCTGCATCCTGAATTTGCTGCGCCAGCGTAATGGCGGCACTGCTGTGTGGATCGACACCAATGCGATGCAGGCCGACATCCACCTTAATCGCTATCGCTAACTGGCAATCGGGCTGACGCTGATGTGCCGCAGTAATCGCCGCAACGCCAGTTGCGCAATCAGCAATGCAGGTAATACGCGCCTGGTGTTGTGCGGCAACCGCTAACATTTCGGCCAGTGTGTCGGCTTGCACTATCGGATAAGCCAGCAGCAGATCGCGTTCACCACCGAGAATAAAGGCGATGCCTTCACTCGGCTTAGAAACGGTAATGCCCTGCGCGCCAAGTGCTCGCTGTTGCTCAGCGATCCAGACGCTTTTATGGGTTTTGATGTGGGGGCGCAGCGCGACGCCAGCGGCATCGGCTTTTTGCTGCATCTGATGCAGATTGCGCTGCAGGCGCGGTGCATCAATTTCAAGGTAAGGAGTGAGCCGGTCGGCAATCAACGGTCGCAGCCAGCCAGCCGCTATATTCTGTTCCATCATAATAGTCCGCAGGTAATGACAAGTGCGGACCATCATTAAACAATGCGCAGCAGAATGCCAGCCGCTAGCCTAACCCATTGCCAGCATTCTCTTTTCGGCAAACAAGGCGCGGCAAAGGTTGATTAACGAGTTTGGTACGAGTGGGGGTCAACGATGAGCGGAGCAGAATGAGCAGCAGGCCAAAACCTGCTGCCTCGGAAGATTAGATATAGAGAGAAGCTTCACCCGGCGGACGCGTTTTAAAGCGACGATGCAGCCACAGGTACTGATCGGGCGCACGGAGGATCTCTTTTTCGATCACTCTGTTCATGTAGGCAGCCGCTGCGGCTTCATCCTCATAAGGATAATTTTCCAGTTCTGGCTGAATAATCAGCTGGTAACCGCTTTTATCCTGATTACGAATCAGCACGATAGTCAGCATCGCCGGTTTCGCCAGGCGAGACAGAACAAAAGTACCGTTGGTCGTTGCCGCTTGTTTCACCGCAAACAGCGGCGCAAACACGCTGCCTTTCGGGCCGTAATCCTGATCGGGTGCGAACCAAACGGCTTCGCCTTTTTTCAGAGCCTGCACCATGCCACGCAAATCACGGCGATCGATCATGGCTTTATTCGAACGCATACGACCTTTAGTCTGCGCCCATTCCATGGCCTGATTGTTGTGCGGGCGATACATCGCCATCATCGGCTGACACAAACCGGTAATCCGTCCGCCCAGTTCGAGCGACATAAAATGCACACCGATAACCATCACACCACGCTGGTGGCTTTGCGCCTTCTGCAGGTTTTCAAGGCCGCTGACCTTGAAGTAACGACGCACGCGCGCATCCGACCAGAACCAGGCAATGCCGGTTTCTGCCAGTGCCATCCCGAGCGAGGCGAAGTTGCCCGCGATCATCGCCTCTTTCTGTTCTTCTTCAATATTGGGGAAGCACAGCTCGATGTTGCGGCGAGTAATGCGTTCACGGCGCTGCAGGAAATGGCGAGACAGTTTGCCAGCGCCAGCACCAAGCCGGATAAGAATAGGGTAGGGAAGTTGCACCAGTAGCCACAGAACACCTAGCCCAAACCAGGTAAACCAGTAGCGAGGATGCAGAAGAGTGGATCGGAACTGCCTGGATTTCGTCATAACGCCTTCATGTCGGGAAAATGTATCGCACAAAGAAGAGAGTCCATGAGTTCCTGGCGGTACAACTGTTCTAATTACGACCAGTAGATTAACAAATAGTGCCGTCAAATAAACGCGATCTCCACAATCTTTAAGATTAAGAGAACTTGTTGATGCAGCGACTATGAGTAGTTTAATGGCTATCTGGTGGATAGTTATTTTTAAATATCAGTAGCTTAATAGCAGGGTTTCATAAGGTTGAACGGTGATGTTTGCTCGCTTAAAGTCAATTCTGAAAAGATTTTTTATGATTGCTGACACTTATTTAACGCTAACTGCGAAAAATAGCGCTCTGGCTTACGTAGCTTATGAGTAAACCGCAACGCTTTTGCCTGTCATCTATACCTTAAGAAGCCCGCTATGCTGCGGGCTTTTCGAAAAGCATGTTACTCGATATTCTGAATCTGCTCACGCATCTGCTCAATCAATACTTTCAGTTCAATCGCGGATGCGGTGATCTCGGCATTGATGGATTTTGATGCCAGGGTGTTCGACTCACGGTTGAACTCCTGCATCATAAAGTCGAGACGGCGGCCAACGGCTTCTTTCTTCTTCAGGATGTTGTAGGTCTCTTTCACATGCGCATCCAAACGATCCAGCTCTTCCGAAACATCGGTGCGCTGCGCCATCATCACCAGCTCTTGCTCAAGGCGATTGTTCTCGAGCTGCACTTCGGCTTCTTCCAGCTTGGTCACCAGACGCTCGCGCTGCCATTTGATGACTTCTGGCATCTGCGCGCGCACTTTGCTGACTTCTTGCGATACGCCCTCCAGGCGCTGTTCGATCATCGCTTTCAGCGCGGTACCTTCGCTTTCACGCGCTTCGATAAAGTCATCCAATGCGCCATCCAGCGCGACCAGCAGTTCGGCGTTAATCGCATCGAGATCCTGCTCCTCGGCTGACATCACACCCGGCCAGCGCAAAATATCCAGCGGGTTGATCGCGCCTTCATCACTCTGCATTTTTACCCAGTTGGCAGCCTGCACCAGCTGTTTTGCCAGCGACTCATTCAGCTGCAACTCGCCTTGCGCGCTGGCATCGGCGTCATAGCGCAAATAGCACTCGATTTTACCGCGCGTCAGGCGGTTGCGAATACGCTCGCGGATGACAGGTTCCAGACCACGGAACTGTTCCGGTAAACGGATATAGGTTTCCAGATAGCGCTGGTTAACAGAACGAAGCTCCCAGGCGGCGCTGCCCCAGTGGCCTTTGGCTTCGCGGCGGGCGTAAGCGGTCATACTGCGGATCATAATCGTCTTCTCATTTTCAGAAATGTTGGATGAAGTATAGCGAGGCAGGCTCGACGCTAACAGGCATAAGCGTACATAAGCTTGAATAACAAAAAATTTCCGCTTTAGGCGACAGGCACTTATGCTTAGCGCTGGTTCACATCTTGAGGATGAAGTGATGTTCCGCTCTGTGGCTCTCCCGGTTTTATTGACCTTCCTGCTCGCTGGATGTCAGGCGCCTTCGACACCGCGTGAACAAATTCCGCCCAACACGGCACCCGTAGCAGTATGCGGTTCTGGTGAAGTCATGATGCAAACGACATTGTGGTTTGGCATGAATAAGCCAAAAGGCGGCACGGTGAGCAGCCTTGAGTGGCAACAATTTGTCGATAACGATGTGACTCCGCGCTTCAAAGACGGGCTGTCGGTATATGACGCGAAGGGACAGTGGCTGGGCGAAAACGGTAAGCTGGCGCGGGAAAACAGTAAGGCGCTGATGCTGATTCACCATCCCGATCACAGCAGCTCGGAGAGTATTAACGGATTACGTGACATCTATAAAAAGCGTTTTGAGCAGGAATCCGTAATGCGTGTTGATTCACTGGTGTGCGTGGCGTTTTAAATAAAGGGCGGCCGCTCAGCCGCCCTTTATCATCAGATAAACAGCCCGGCAAATGCGGCAGAGAGCAGGCTCACCAGCGTTGAGCCATAAACCAGCTTCCAGCCAAATCGTGAGACCACATTGCCCTGCTTTTCATTCAGACCTTTGATCGCCCCGGCAACAATGCCGATAGAGGCGAAGTTAGCGAACGATACCAGGAACACCGACAAAATGCCCAGCCCGCGTGGCGTCATCTCAGCGGCGACTTTCTTCAGCTCAATCATCGCGACAAACTCATTCGCCACCAACTTGGTCGCCATAATACTGGCTGCCTGAAGCGCATCGGCGGACGGAATACCCACCAGCCACGCAAACGGATAGAACACATAACCCAGCAGATGTTGGAAGCTGTAGCCGAATACCGCCGCGAACAGCGCATTAATCGCCGCAATCAGCGCGATAAAACCAATCAGCATCGCCATGATGATCATCGCCACTTTAAAACCGGCGAGAATGTATTCCCCCAGCATCTCAAAGAAACTCTGATCTTCGTGCAGCTTATCCAGCGCAATCTGTTCTTCATTTTCCGGACGCGTCGGATTGATGATCGACAGAATAATAAAGGTGCTGAACATGTTGAGCAGCAGCGCCGCAACCACATATCTGGCATCAATCATCGACATATAAGCCCCGACAATCGACAGAGAAACTGTCGACATCGCGGTTGCGGCCATGGTGTACATGCGCGGTGCGGAGATATCGCCGAGGATGCCTTTATAAGCGATAAAGTTCTCCGACTGGCCGAGAATCAAGGTACTGACGGCGTTAAAGGACTCCAGCTTGCCCATGCCGTTCACTTTCGACAGTAGCGTGCCAAAGAAACGAATCAGCAGCGGCAGAATACGCCAGTGCTGCAAAATACCAATCAGGGCAGAAATAAACACAATCGGGCACAGTACGCCGAGGAAAATAAATGCCAGGCCCTGATCGGCCATATTGCCAAACACAAAGTTGGTACCCTGAGCGGCATAGGTCAGCAAGGTTTCGAAGAAGCCGCCGACGGCGGTAACCACGGATTGGCCACCGGCAGAATGCAGGAAAAACCAACCCAGCGCCGCTTCTACGATCAGCAGTTGAATAATAAAACGCGGACGAATCCGTTTGCGGTCATGGCTGACCAACAGCGCAAGGGCAAAGATCACCACCAGCGCCAGCAGGAAATGCAGTATCGCTATCATCGTTTATCTTTTTTAGGGAGGAAACGCGCATTTAGCCACAGCCACAGCGGAATTTCATCCGGGATTGCGCCGATCGCGGGCAGGACAGCCGCGCATGAAGTCCGTATAATGCGCAGCCAAACCTAAGCAAGCCGGAGAGAAACCATGCGTCCAGCAGGCCGTAGTGCATCAGAAACACGTCCCGTCACCCTTACTCGTCACTACACCAAACATGCAGAAGGCTCTGTGTTGGTTGAGTTCGGTGAAACCAAAGTGCTGTGCACCGCCACCGTTGAAGAGAGCGTGCCGCGTTTCCTTAAAGGCAAAGGTCAGGGCTGGATTACCGCGGAATATGGCATGCTGCCGCGTTCTACCCACAGCCGCATGGCGCGTGAAGCGGCTAAAGGTAAGCAAGGCGGACGTACTCTGGAGATTCAACGTCTGATTGCGCGTTCACTGCGCGCTGCAGTGGATCTGGAAGCCTTAGGTGAATTTACTATCACACTGGATTGCGACGTGATTCAGGCCGATGGCGGCACACGTACCGCTTCTATTACCGGTGCCTGCGTGGCATTAGCCGATGCGTTAAATGCATTGGTTGCCGCAGGCAAACTGAAAGCCAGCCCGTTGAAAGGTATGGTGGCGGCAATTTCCGTCGGCATCGTGGGCGGTGAAGCGCTGTGCGATCTGGAATACGTGGAAGATTCCGCCGCTGAAACTGACATGAACGTGGTGATGACCGAGGATGGTCGCATGATTGAAGTGCAGGGCACCGCAGAAGGTGAACCGTTCAGCCACGAAGAGTTACTGCAGCTGCTGGCGCTGGCGCGAGGCGGCATTGAGCAGTTGATTCAGGCGCAAAAAGCAGCCCTAGCGAATTGATGTAACAGGCGACCTTAGAGTCGCCTTTTCTTTATTTGAGGAGTGAGAAATGAAAGCCTGGCAGCGTCAGTTTATTGAATTCGCCCTGAACAAAGGGGTACTAAAGTTTGGTGAGTTCACCCTAAAGTCGGGTCGTATTAGCCCCTATTTCTTTAACGCCGGATTGTTTAATACCGGCCGCGATTTAGCGCTGCTGGGCCGTTTCTACGCGCAGGCACTGGTGGATGGCGGAGTTGATTTCGACCTGCTGTTTGGCCCGGCGTATAAAGGCATTCCCATTGCCACCACCACCGCGGTGGCGCTGGCCGATCATCACGAGCGCGACGTGCCTTACTGCTTCAATCGCAAAGAAGCCAAAGATCATGGCGAAGGGGGCTTGCTGGTGGGCAGCCCGCTGCAAGGCAAAGTGATGCTGGTGGACGATGTGATTACCGCCGGCACCGCGATTCGTGAATCGATGGATATTATCAGCGCGCATAACGCGACTTTAGCGGGTGTGCTGATTTCGTTGGATCGTCAGGAACGTGGTCGCAGCGATATTTCAGCCATTCAGGAAGTGGAGCGTGACTACAAGTGTAAAGTCACCGCCATTATTACGCTGGCTGAGTTGATTGATTATCTGGAAGAGAAGCCAGAGATGGCTGACCATCTGGCGAAAGTGCGCGCGTATCGCAAAGAGTACGGGATTTAATTATTCGGCAATTGTGCGTTCGGTAATGAGGTTGCCATGAATGGCAACCCTACACTGTAGGGTCGGCATTCATGCTGACCTGCTCTTTTAAACCAACTGCGCCGCCATCAGCGGCCAGCGGCTATCGAAATCCGCGGTAGGGCGAAAACGGAATTCGGAACGCACATAGCGCGACAGCAATCCTTCGCAGAACGCGAGCAGCTGGCTCGCCAACAGCGTTTCATCGTTCTGAAAACCTTCGCCATCACGCATTTTCTTCTCGCGCATCACCTGACGCAGCTGCACTTCAATACGTTCAAACAGCTGATTGATACGCCCTTGCAGGCGATCCTGTTCAAACATCAGTGCGTGGCCGGTCAAAATGCGCGTCAGCCCCGGATTACGCTCACCAAATCCCAGAATCAGCTGCACGATTAAACGCAGTCGCGTCAGCGTCTCTTTTTCATCTTTCAGGATTAGATTGATGCGGGTAATCAGACTGTCTTCAATAAACTCGATGAGGCTATCGAACATCCGCGTTTTGCTGGGAAAGTGGCGGTACAACGCCGCTTCTGAAACGCCTACATTGGCTGCCAGCTTCGCGGTGGTGATGCGCTGACTGCCATCGCCCGACTCCAGCATCTGCGCCAGCGCCTGCAAAATTTCTTCGCGCCGATTCCGTTTCGCGACTTTTTTTTCTGCCATGACCTTCAACACCCCTGAAATTCACCAAAAACAGGCAATACTGCCTCATCTGCCACAGACAAAGCGGCCCGTGGCGACAAGAAATAAAAAGATGGCTAAGCGAAAAGTGTCGCGTGTTACTGGCGGCCTGAGTGACCGAATCCGCCCGCTCCGCGGTCACTGGTGTCAAAATCTTCCACCAGGTTAAATTCGGCCTGTACCACCGGCACGAAGACCAGCTGCGCCAGACGGTCGCCCGGCTGCAGCGTAAAGCTGTCCTGACCACGGTTCCAGACGGAAACCATCAGCTGTCCCTGATAATCGGAGTCGATTAAACCGACCAGATTGCCCAGCACGATGCCATGTTTATGGCCAAGGCCAGAGCGCGGCAGAATGACGGCGGCAAGCGCAGGATCGGCGATGTGAATCGCCAGTCCTGTTGGTACCAACGTGGTCATGCCCGGTGCGATTTCCAGTGCGTCATCCAGGCAGGCGCGCAAATCGAGACCAGCGGAACCAGAGGTTGCATAGGTTGGCAGCGGAAATTCGTTGCCCACGCGTGCATCAAGAATTTTAACGTCGATTTTTTTCATCATAACGGCTGACAATCTCGTCTATTAATTGTTGGCCAAGGAGCGTCTTATCACTGAGCGGTAAGACTTTTTCTCCTTCCTGCCAAAAAAGGTGAAGAGCATTGGTGTCGCTATTGAAGCCCTGACCCGCCTGCGCCACATCATTGGCACAAATCAGATCGAGGTTTTTTCGCGCCCGTTTTTGCCGCGCGTATTCTTCCACATTCTGGGTTTCAGCAGCAAATCCCACAACGTAAGGGCGATTTTCCTGCAGCGCCGCTACGCCTGCGACAATATCGGGGTTCTTCACCAACTGCAGCGTGACGTTATCATCGCCACCCTGTTTTTTGATTTTCTCTGCGGCAATCGTGGCCGCCCGGTAGTCTGCCACGGCTGCGCTGGCAATGAAAATATGTTGTTGCCCGATTTGCGCCATCACAGCTGCTTCCATCTCTAATGCGCTGTCGACATCTACGCGCTGCACGCCTGGCGGTGTTGAAAGCGCAACCGGGCCCGCTACCAGCGTCACCTTCGCACCGCGTTTTGCCGCGGCGGCGGCAATCGCAAAGCCCATCTTACCTGAGCTGTGATTGCTGATATAACGCACCGGGTCGAGCGCTTCGCGGGTTGGGCCGGCGGTGATCATAATGTTGAGATGTTGCAGATCGTTGACGGGCGCAGCCCATTCTAATGCGTACGCCACAATCGCCAGCGGATCGAGCATCCGGCCAGGACCGATATCGCCGCAGGCCTGGCTGCCGCTGTCGGGTCCCCAAATCAGCACGCCGCGTTGATGCAGACGCTGCAGATTCTCCTGGGTTATCGCGGCACGGTACATTTGCTGATTCATGGCGGGAACAATCGCGAGAGGCGCATCGCTGGCGAGACACGCCGTGGTGACCAGATCGTTCGCCATGCCGGCGGTGACGCGGGCAATTAGATCGGCAGTTGCGGGGGCTAACACAATCAAATCAGCCCACTTCGCCAGTTCAATGTGGCCCATTGCTGCTTCTGCTGCTGGGTCGAGAAGGTCATCAAATACCGGATAACCGGAAACCGCCTGCAGGCTCAGCGGCGTAATAAAGGCTTTGGCCGCTTCGGTCATCATCACGCGCACATCTGCACCGCGATCGCGCAGTCGACGCACCAACTCCGGTGCTTTATACGCGGCAATGCCGCCGCTCACGCCCAGCAGAATTTTTTTACCGGCTAATCCCGTCATGTTCTTCGCCTCAACTTAAAGCAGATTGCCGCATTAATGGCGGCAGATGCAGGCAACTTTATCACAAAATCGGTAGCTCGCCTTTTCACTGCCTGCGGCCTTTGCGAGCCGCCTCTGAAATCGCGTTTTGTCTGCTGGCACGACGAGTGGCAGAGGCGCAGAATCGCCACAACGCAGGGAGAACAACGCATGACGGAACTGGCACCACGGGAAAAACTGTTGTTAATGGGCGCGGAGATGTTGAGTGATGCGGAGTTACTGGCGATTTTCTTGCGCACCGGTACCAGCAGCACCAGCGTGCTGTTGCTGGCGCATCAGATGCTGAACGAGTTTGGCTCGCTCTATCGCATTATGACGGCCAGCCAGCAGGAGCTTGGACAGATTAAGGGCGTGGGCAGCGCTAAGATGACGCAGCTGTATGCGATAGCTGAACTGGGACGGCGTTTCTTTGCCAGCCAGCTGGCGCGGGAAAATGTGATGGAAAATCCTCAGGTGACACGCCATTACCTGCAAAGCGTGCTGGCGCATGAGGAGCGGGAAGTGTTTATGGCACTGTTCCTTGATAATCAGCATCGCGTATTGCAGGCGCAGAAGATGTTTTCAGGGTCGATTGCCAGCGTGGAGGTGCACCCGCGTGAAATCGTGCGCGAAGCGCTGAAACTCAATGCTGCGGCCGTCATTCTGGCGCACAATCATCCTTCCGGCATTGCCGAACCCAGCCGGGCAGATCGTGATATCACCGGTAAAGTTGGCCAGGCGTGCGCGCTGCTTAATATCCGTTTACTTGATCATTTGGTGATCGGTCACGGCGAGTTTACGTCTTTCGCTGAGCGTGGTTGGTTGTAATTCAGCGATTCAATTGAACAGAAATGAGGCATTTTTGCGCGATCCAGAGGGATCTTTATCTGTTCGGGACTTGAGCACTCAGGCTGAGCGGCGTATACTACGCCACCTTTGAGAATCTCGGGTTTGGCGTTTGGGCCAGCTTAGCGGGTTCACATGGAACTCGCCTGGGCGGGCTAAGGCCTGACGAGGCGGCCAAAACCTAGTTTTTAAAGCTCGAGCTGATTTGATTTTTGGAGAATAGAAATGTCACGAGTCTGCCAGGTAACTGGAAAGCGTCCGGTAACGGGTAACAACCGTTCCCACGCAATGAACGCGACGAAACGCCGTTTCCTGCCGAACCTGCACTCTCACCGTTTCTGGGTTGAGAGCGAAAAGCGCTTCGTTACTCTGCGTGTATCTGCTAAAGGTATGCGTGTTATTGATAAAAAGGGCATCGATACGGTTCTGACCGAAATCCGCGCCCGTGGTGAGAAGTACTAAGGAACTGAATCATGGCTAAAGGTATTCGTGAGAAGATCAAGCTGGTTTCCTCTGCTGGTACAGGTCACTTCTATACCACCACGAAGAACAAACGTACTAAACCAGAGAAATTAGAACTGAAAAAGTTCGATCCGGTTGTACGTCAGCACGTTCTCTACAAAGAAGCTAAAATTAAGTAATTTTAGTGTTCTGAGAAAAACCCGGCTTCGGCCGGGTTTTTTGTTTCTGCGATTCGTTGAGGAGATGAGATGCCTGAATTACCTGAGGTAGAAACCAGTCGTCGCGGTATCGAACCCCACATGGTTGGTGCCACGATTCTGCATGCGGTAGTGCGTAATCCCCGTTTGCGCTGGCCGGTCTCGCATGAAATTCACGCGTTAAGCGACCAACCGGTATTGAGCGTGCAGCGTCGCGCCAAATATCTGCTGCTCGAACTGCCGCATGGCTGGATCATCATTCACCTCGGCATGTCCGGCAGCCTGCGTGTGCTACCCGGCGAACAGCCCGCAGCCAAACATGACCACGTCGATTTGGTGATGAGCAACGGCAAAGTGCTGCGTTACACCGATCCACGGCGTTTTGGCGCCTGGCTGTGGAGCAACGACCTCGCAGGCAGCAGTGTGCTGGCGCATCTTGGACCAGAGCCACTAAGCAGCGAATTTGATGGTGCATACCTGTTTGAAAAGTCGCGCGGCAAACGCACAGTGATTAAACAGTGGCTGATGGATAACAAGGTTGTGGTGGGCGTCGGGAACATCTACGCCAGCGAGTCGTTGTTTACCGCCGGGATCTTGCCCGATCGTTCAGCGATGAGTTTGAGTCAGGAGGAAGCGGAGCTGCTGGTTAACACCATCAAAGCGGTATTGCTGCGCTCGATTGAGCAGGGCGGCACCACGCTGCGTGATTTCCTGCAGACCGACGGTAAACCCGGCTACTTCGCGCAGCAGCTGCAGGTTTATGGTCGCGCCGGTGAGCCTTGCCGAGCTTGCGGTACGCCGATTGTCAGCGGCAAGCATGGCCAGCGCAGTACCTTCTGGTGCCCACGCTGCCAGCACTGAGTTAAGGCTGAGCCAGTCGCGCCAGTAACGCCTTGTGCACTACGTCAGGCAGAAATGCTTGCACGTCACCGGCATGGCGCGCCACTTCTTTTACCAGCGAAGAAGAGACGAAGGAGAAACCTTCTGACGGCATCAGAAACACACTCTCCAGCGTTGGCAACAGGTGACGATTCATCTGCGCCAGCTGCAGCTCATACTCAAAATCTGATACCGCACGCAAACCGCGCACCAGCACGTTAGCGTTCTGTGCCTGGGCAAAATTCGCCATCAAATCGCTGAAACCAATCACTTCCACATTCGACAAATGCGCAGTTACCTGACGCGCCATATCGACGCGCTCATCCAGGCTGAACAACGGCTTTTTACTCGGACTGGCGGCAATCGCCACAACGATGTGATTAAACATCTTCGCTGCACGCGTCACAATATCCAGATGACCCAAGGTAAAGGGATCAAAGGTGCCGGGATAAATCGCTTTCGTACTCATACGCGACCTTGTGTTGAGGTGTGATGCAGCGCCCATAGCGCCGAATATTTGTTGAAGGTGTACTGCGCGTTGACCACCGCTAAAATCCAGCCCTGTTTACCGTCGAGAAAACCGGCACGCAGCAGCAGCGTTTTTACAAACGCGCCGAGCGTGTGGCTAAAGATGGAGAACAGCCCGCAGCGTTTTCCGCGCTGAAAACGCTCCTGCGCCCAGGCTTCGGCATAATTCATCTGTTTACGCTGAAACGCAATCAGGTCACGACAGGTTAGATGTTGCAGATCGCCCACCAGTTTCACCACTGGCGCACCTTGCGTCTCGAGTGATTCGTGTACCAGGTTGTCGTTGTAATTGAGCTTGCGCGGATAGAGGCGCATTACGCGGTCGGGATACCAACCGCTGTGGCGCATAAACCGACCAAGAAACAGATTACTGCGCCCGAGGCTGTAAACATTATCCGAAGCGGGCTGGATGAGAACCTGCTCAATGGCATCACGCAGTTCTGGCGTGACGCGCTCGTCGGCATCGATCATCAAAATCATATCGCCCTGCGCATGCGCCTGCGCGCGCTGACGCTGTTTGCCAAACCCTTCCCAGCCTTCAGCCTGGAAGACCTGCGCGCCGTGATCGCGTGCCACCTGTACGGTGTTATCAGTACTATCGGAATCCAGTACCACAATCTCATCAGCCCAACTGACGGAAGCCAGCGCCTCCGGCAGCAGTTCAGCTTCGTTTTTGGCGATCATCACTACAGAGAGACGTTGGCGTTGCGACATGAGTTAGTGAGCTCGCGGCGGTAAATGAGGTTCGAGTAACTGTAGCAGACGCTGTAATGCGCCCTGATTCTGATGCAACACTTCCACAGCATGGCGGCCGTAGTAGCGGCGATAATCGTCATCCTGCAGCAAGTTCGCGACTTCTTTCTGTAGCGATACCACGTCAGTGACGGTAATCAGCCCTTCGGCCTGCTGCAATTTGGCGCAGATATCTTTGAAGTTCCAGATGTGCGGGCCCATCAGCACCGGAATGGCATGCGCCGCCGGCTCCAGCGGATTATGTCCACCGCGCTCTACCAGGCTGCCGCCAACAAAGGCGAGGTCAGCAATGCCGTACAGCATCATCAATTCGCCCATGGTGTCGCCAATCACCACCTGTGTGGAACTTGAGGGAATTTCACCGCTGCTGCGCAGCGTAAAGCTGAAGCCGCGTTTTTGCGTTAGATCGCAGGCATCTTTGAAACGTTCCGGGTGGCGCGGCACCAAAATCAGTAGCAGATCCGGGAATTGCTGCAACAGGCGGCGATGGGCATCGAGCACAATCGCTTCTTCGCCTTCATGAGTGCTGGTAGCGATCCATACCGGACGGCGCGACGCCCACTGACGACGCAGCGTCACCGCTTTGGCCGCCAGCTCTGGCGTCACCGAGATATCAAACTTCAGGCTGCCCGTAACGGTCAGATGCGAACGTTTCAGACCAAGGCTGAGAAAACGATCGCCATCTTCGGCGTTTTGCGCGGCAATCAGCGTAATGCGTTGCAGCAAATCACGCATAAAGCCACCGAGTTTTTTGTAGCCTTTGGCCGAGCGTTCAGACAGGCGCGCGTTGGCAATCACCAGCGGAATTTTGCGCTGGTGCAAAATGCGAATAATGTTTGGCCACAGCTCGGTCTCCATGATGATCACCAGTCGCGGGTCGACGGTATCGAGGAAACGATTGATCGAGCCTGGCAGATCATAAGGCAAATAAACGTGGTGCACGTCTTTACCAAACGCTGATTGCGCCCGCTCAGAGCCGGTTGGCGTCATGGTGGTGACGGTAATCGGTAGCGTTGGGTAGCGGTGGCGCAGAGCGCGCACCAGCGGCACCGCCGCCAGCGTTTCGCCGACGGAAACGGAATGCAGCACAATGCCATGTGGCAGGACTTTGCCGCTACAGTAGCCGTAGCGTTCTGCCCAGCGTTTACGGTAGGCCGGTGCTTTTCGACCGCGCAGCCACAGGCGCAGCCAGATTAGTGGCTGAATCAGGTAGAGCAAGGCTGTGTATAGAGTCGTCATAGTTACCGTTACGACAGAATCGCGTCAAAAAACAGATGAAAGGCGGCATGTTATCAGAAACTAGCCACCTGCTCATACCCCTTCATCAGCGGCTTTGCAGCACCTGCTGATAAAGTGAAGTCAGCGCCTGCGCCAGTCGCTGCGGACCAAAAGGTTCAATTCTGCGCCGTGCAGCTTCGCCCATGGCAGAATTGTGTGAAAGTGCCGGTGTGGCTTTTACTGCTTCGTTTAACGCGTTGATATCTAATGCATCGCAGACAAAACCTTCCTGCCCCGCGGTGATAAATTCCGCGCCGCCGCAGCCGGTGCTGGTGATCACCGCCAGCCCGCAGGCCATCGCTTCCAGTACCACGTTAGGGAAGGGATCATAAAGCGTTGGCAGCAGCAGCGCGTCAGCCGCATGGTAGAACGGTTGCACATCTTGCTGCACGCCGACAAAGCGCAAACGCTCCAGACAATTAAGCTGATTAGCCAGCTGCTGGTAGCGCGACAGCTGCTTATCCTGACCAACCACCACCAGATAGCGATCGCTTTTCGCCACGGCTTCAATCGCCGCCTTCAGTCCTTTGCGCTCAAAACCCGAGCCGACGTAAATCATCACCGTCGCCTCTTGCGGCAGCTTTAGCTGCAGGCGGGCTGCATGGCGCAATGCTTCACTGGCAGGCTGGAAGCGCTGACTATCAATGGCGTTATGAATCACATGGATCTTGCTGGCATCGAGCGTGAAGTTGCGCAATATATCCTGCTTCACCATCTCTGAATTACAGATCACCGCCTTTAACGACGGTGCGTTGAACATCTCGTTTTCCGCCTGCAATACGTAGCGATGATAAGGACTTAGGCTGGCGCTTAAACGCTGCCAGGGCGACACAATGCGCGCGCGCTGTTCCAGCCATACGCGGTGTACGCCATCGCCAGCGCGGAAGATATCGCACCCGGCAATACGCTCGTGGCTCTGCACAATATCGAACTTTTCCCGCTCCCAGCAGGCGCGTGCGGCGCGCGCAAAACCACGCTCACGCGAGATGCGGCCGAATTTAGCCGGATTACAGATATGCAGATGCCATGCCGGATTCGGCGTGCCCTGCCAGCTGCGGGTAATAATGTTGAGATCGAGCTGCTCGCTATCCAGCGCTTCCAGTGCACGTGAAATAAAACGTTCGGCACCGCCATCTGGACGATATTTCTGCCGGACGATAGCCAGGCGTAACTTACTCATGCAAAAAACTCCGGGCGGCCACAATCACATCCCCAACGGGAATGGCAGAAAGATAGCGCTGTTGCGTATTGGTATCGATCGCGTCTGGTGACGGCAGCGGGCCATAATCACCGGCCCAAATCACGCGGTTGTTCTCGCCCCACGGTCGCCAGTGCTGCAGTTTGGTTGGGCCAAACAGCGCGAGGCAGGGCGTCTCCAGCGCGGCAGCCATGTGCATTGGCGCAGAGTCCACGCCGATAAACAGCTGTGCGGCATCAATAAGTGCAGCCAGCTGCGGCAAGGAGAGTTCACCGGCCAAAGACACCACATTAGGGCTGTGGCACAGCGCTTGAATATTGGCGATCATCGCCCGCTCTTTCTGGTCCGGCGCAGCGGTCAGTACCACAGTGCGACCTTCGGCGGCGAGTGCATCAATCAACTGTGCCACCTTTTCATCTTCCCAGCATTTGAACAGCCAGCGTGAAGTGGGCTGAAGCACAATAAACGGGGAATTTACTGCATGCTGTGTCAGCACATCCTGCACTTTCTGTTGGTCGGCCGCGCTGAAATGCATTGAGGCTTTGGCGCCGGCTGCGCTGATACCCAGCGGCCTGAGCGCGGCCATATTCTGCTCAACCGTATGCAGCTGGTTATGATCGTCGGTACTCACCAGCTGGTTATGTATCCAGCGCCACAAAGCGTGGCTGCGTTTGGGGAAAGCAAAACCAATGCGCACCGGTGCGCCAGAAAGTCCGGTAATGATGGCGCTACGCCACTGGTCGGCAAGATTAATCACGATGTCGTAATGGCAGGCGCGCACTGCGGAAATCAGTGCCACTTCATGACGGAATTTCTGCCAGCCACCCTCTTTCTTCCAGTTGCGATCGATGATGTGTAACTGGCGAATGGCGGGATGAGCCTCCAACATCGGAGAGGTTTCTTTATAGAGCAGAACGTCGATGTTGGCCTGTGGATAGCGCTGGCGAAGCGCATTGATCGCCGGCGTAGTCAGCAGCATATCGCCATGATGGCGTAGCTTGATTAATAGAATGTTTTTCGCCGCAAATGGGTCTGGAATCGGACTTGCCATACTCAAATGATCTCAGAATTCAGTCAGCTGATTGTAGGGCAAACCCCACAGGCGTGAAAGCCAGGCGTAGCGCTTATTTCCTGCGCCAGCGATAAATCCGGCTCAGCCATAACAGCAGTTGATACCACTGCTGTACGCCGCGCGCGTTACGCAACATGCGTTTGTGCGTTTGCGTGGCAAACAGGTCTGCAATCATCGCCTGGCGTGCGGACTCGTCGGGCTCACGGCGAATACAGTGACAAACGCTGAGTGCCTCATGGGTAATCTGGTAGTGAAACGCCGGGTAGATTTTCACTTTATGGCGATAGCGTGCATTGATCTCTTCCAGTAATTGCGCAATTTTCAGGTAATGGCGCTGATACTCCACGTTGCGCTGACCGGTGCGCTTACGGTTGCTGATAGAGGCATCATGCATGTAATAGCAATACAGCACCTGGTCGGTATAGCGCACCCGTTTAGCGTTCAGCATGAACTCGGTGGTCCAGGGAATGTCCTGATGGTGCAGGCCTGGCTCAAAATCGAGTTTTATCTGTTCGATTAATTCGCGGCGGTAAATTCCTAACCACACCACATGCATATAACGATGCGTTTGCAGCGCTTTGTTGAGCCACTCTGGACCGCTCAGCACCTCGGTGCTGGTCAGGCGATCGAGCGGAATCAGAGGTTTCACTTGCTGGCTGGCTTTAAAAAACCACTCCGCATTGCACTGTGCGGCATCGAGATTATCGCGTTCTGCCATCTCAACCAGCGTTTGATACATCGCCGGATCCATGGTGTCGTCAGCATCCGGAAACGAAACATACTTGCCACGTGCCAATGCTAAGCCGGCATTGCGGGCGCGTGATACGCCGCCATTGGCTTGGTGGATGACCTCAACATGTTGGTATTGCTGCGCATAAGCGTCAGCACAGGCACCCGAACCGTCAGTGGAACCATCATCGACGATGATGATTTCCAGCGAGGTTAATGTTTGTGCCAGCAGCGACTGCATGAAAGACTCAAACATCGCACCTGCATTAAACATAGGTGTGATGACAGTGAGTAATGGTGTTTTATTCGACATGGCTTAACTAATAATTTACGTATCTATGAGGTTAATTATTAGTAAGGAACTCAGAACTTATTACACAATAATGGTCAAAAGCGTTTTGCTCGTTAGCATTCCTGCATCTTTAAGAGTTTGTCGGCGCTGAACGTTCGATAAAAAACTCCTCAATCTGGGCATCAGCATGAAAAATATTCTCGTGATTAGGCGCGACAACATTGGCGACATGGTGTGTACCACGCCGCTACTGGAAGGTTTGAAACTGGCTTTTCCCGATGCAAAGCTGACGCTGCTGGTGAACAAAGTTGCTGAGGATGTGGTGAGCCATAATCCACATGTTGATCGCTTATATGTTTATAAGAAAGCCAAGCATCGCAGTAAAAACGAAACCACGCTGGGCGTTTACTGGCAGCGCGTGAAGGTCATGCTGGCGCTGCGTAAAACACGCTTTGATGCCACGATTCTGGCGAATCCTGTGCCGTGTAAATATAGCCTGCGGTTGGCGAAAATGGCCGGTGCAGGCAACGTAATTGGCGCGGCTCAGACTGATGCCGAGCTTGATCATCCTTTCCAGAAAAGCGATTTCCGTGGCGAGCATCAGGTTGAACACACCTATTCGTATCTCTCAGCGCTGACCCAAACCCCGCCAGCCGTCCCTGCGGTCAATCTCTATCTTTCCGCAAGCGAACGTGAAGTGGCGGCTAAGCGCGTTAGCGCACTGTTCCCCCAACCGGGCAAAGTTTACGGCGTGCACATCAGCAGTCGCAGCCCTAAACGCCGCTGGCCGGTGGCGTCCTATGCGGCTTTTATCAATAAGCTGCTGGAGGATGAACAGGCACAGGTACTGGTGTTTTGGTCGCCGCAGGGAACGCTTGATCTCAATGATAAAGGAGATGCGGCACGCAGCGATGAGCTGATGCAATGCGTAAACTCACCGCGGGTGGCGCGCTATCCCACCGCATCGGTTCGCGAATTGGTGGCAGGTTTTGATCGCTGTGAGCAGATTCTGTGTAGCGATGGTGGGCAGATGCATCTTGCCGCCGGGCTGCATAAAAAACAGGTAGTTTTCTTTGGCGATACTGACGCCAGCCAATGGCATCCGTGGTCGGGGGAGTATCAAATTATGCAGACCGATTCGGGCGAGTGTCGTGATATCTCACTAGAAACGGTCTGGCAAGCGTGGCAGCAATTGCAGCAGCGTTAACGTGACGCGAGTTCGACATATTGACGGCTGATGGCCGTCACATCGTATTGATTAAGTGCCTCTTCATTTATTTCCGGCAGTTGGTCATAAACCTCGACCATCTTGCGGGCTAATGCGCCCGCATCAATCTCGGTGAGCATTTCTGGCATGCCGGCTTTGACCAGAATTTCCTCTGGACCGCCCGGGCAGCGGGTACTGATTACCGGCGTGCCAAGCATCAAAGACTCCACGATCACATTGCCAAAACCTTCGCTGTCCGAACTCATCACCATCAGGTGCGCATGTTTGATGTACGGGAACGGGTTGGATTGAAAACCGAGGAATAGCACGCGATCGGCAATGTTGAGCGTTTGTGCCAGCTGTTTCGCTGCGGCAATGCGTTCTTCAGTGCCGGTGCCAAGCAGCACCAGCTTAGCGCGAGATGCCAGTCCAGATTGCGCAAAGGCTTCCAGCAGACGATCCTGGCGTTTTTGCGGATGGATGCGCGCCACGTTGATCAGGTATTCACTGCCAGCCAGATCGCAGGCGTCATTCGCGCGCGCGCGTAATGCTTGTAAATCAAACGGATTGTTGATGACGGCGGTTTTGGCGGGGTGCACATCCATCACATCAACCATGTCATCCAGCACGGCTTGCGACACAGCAGTGATATTACGCTGTTGATAAATGCCGGCCATTTTGCGCTTTTTCAGCCAGTAGTTGAGTCCTTTACGGTGTCCCAAATAGGTTGAAGAGAGCACGCCATGAATGCAGTACCACAAGCGGGCTGCATCGATAGCTTTACTGCGCGCAACGATGCGGTCAGTTTTATGCAGATTGGAAATGACCAGGTCGTACTTGCCGTTCTGCGCCTCATCCTGACGTAACACTTCATCAAGCTTATTAGCGCGACGCGACAATTCGGTCAGCTTGCGCCACGGCGCACTGCTGGGTGAGGTAATCACACGATATTCAATGCCTTCAGGCAGCGCATAGGCGCAGGTTTCATCGAGTGAGTAGAGCGTAACGTGATGTCCCATTTTATGAATCGATTCGCTCAGGGTTAACACGACTTTTTCCGCGCCGCCGCCCGGTAAACCATCAATAATCATCAAAATGCGCATATCACGTCCAAATGAGTGGCCAGTAAGAGCGCCCTTTATACCGTTTAGGTACTCAGGACGCTACACCGCGCGATTAATCCCAGCTCAATACCACTTTGCCGGATCGCCCCGAACGCATCTCATCAAAGCCCTGTTGGAACGCATCAATGTGATAACGATGGGTAATGATTGGCGTTAGATCGAGGCCAGACTGTACCAGTGCGGCCATTTTGTACCAGGTTTCAAACATCTCACGGCCGTAAATGCCTTTGATGAATAACCCCTTAAAGATCACCTGATTCCAGTCAATGGACATTTCGCCCGGTGGAATTCCCAGCAGCGCGATGCGGCCGCCGTGGTTCATGACGTCCAGCAAGGTACGAAACGCGGGTGGCGCACCGGACATTTCCAGTCCAACATCAAAGCCTTCGGTCATGCCAAGTTCGGTCATCACGTCACGCAGATTCTCCTGCGCCACATTAACCGCACGCGTTACGCCCATTTTACGCGCCAGCTCGAGGCGATATTCATTGATATCGGTGATCACCACATGGCGTGCGCCGACGTGTTTACACACCGCCGCCGCCATAATACCAATCGGGCCGGCACCAGAAATCAGTACATCTTCACCGACTAAATCAAACGACAGCGCGGTGTGAACCGCATTGCCAAAGGGATCGAAAATGGCCGCCAGCTCATCAGAGATATTGTCGGGAATCTTGAAAGCATTAAAAGCCGGGATCACCAGATATTCGGCGAAGCAGCCCTGACGATTGACGCCGACACCGACCGTATTGCGGCATAAATGGGTGCGTCCCGCACGGCAGTTACGGCAATGACCGCAGGTGATGTGGCCTTCACCGGATACGCGATCGCCAATGGCAAAACCTTTCACTTCCTGCCCCATGCCCACCACTTCACCCACATATTCGTGTCCGGTGATCATCGGTACCGGAATGGTTTTGCGTGACCAGTCGTCCCAGTTATAGATGTGCACGTCGGTGCCGCAGATGGCGGTTTTGCGGATCTTAATCAGCAGGTCATTGTGGCCCGGCTCCGGAATCGGAGCGTCGTTGACCATCCAGATGCCTTCTTCAGCTTTTAATTTGGCGAGTGCTTTCATGTACCTGCTCCTTAAGCGATAACGCCCAGCTGCTGACCAATGCGCGTAAAGGCGGCAACCGCGTGTTCCAGCTGTGCCTGTGTATGTCCGGCCGAAATTTGTGTACGGATACGCGCCTGGCCTTGCGGCACCACTGGATAGAAGAAACCGGTGACGTAAATGCCTTCCTGCTGTAACAGGCTGGCGAATTGCTGCGCCACTTTGGCATCGCCCAGCATCACGGGAATGATGGCGTGGTCGGCTCCAGCCAGTGTGAAACCAGCGGCGGTCATTTGTTCGCGGAAGAAGCGCGCGTTTTCCCAGAGTCGCTGGCGTAAACCATCGCCTTCGCTCAGTAACTCCAGCACGCGCAGCGAGGCAGCCACAATCGCCGGCGCCAGTGAGTTGGAGAACAGGTAAGGGCGCGAGCGCTGGCGCAGCCATTCCACAACCTCTTTCTTCGCTGCCACATAACCACCGGATGCGCCGCCCAGCGCTTTGCCCAGCGTGCCGGTCAGGATGTCGACGCGGTCCATCACGCCGCAATATTCGTGCGTGCCGCGCCCGGCCGAGCCGACAAAGCCCACTGCATGCGAATCATCAACCATCACCAGTGCATCGAACTCATCCGCCAGATCGCAAATCCCCTGCAGATTGGCAATCACGCCATCCATAGAAAACACGCCGTCGGTGGCGATTAGGATATGACGAGCGCCTTTGTCGCGTGCTTCCTGCAAGCGTGCGCGCAGTTCGCGCATGTCATTGTTGGCATAACGATAGCGCTGCGCTTTGCACAGACGCACGCCATCAATGATCGATGCATGATTGAGTGCATCCGAAATAATCGCGTCTTCCGCGCTGAGAAGCGTTTCAAACAGGCCGCCGTTGGCATCAAAGCAGGAGGAAAACAGAATGGCGTCTTCCATACCAAGGAATTCGGCTAACTTGTGCTCGAGCTGCTGGTGGATGTCTTGCGTGCCGCAGATAAAGCGCACTGAGGCCATGCCGAAGCCGTGTGAATCCATGCCGTCTTTCGCCGCCTGGATTAATGCCGGATGATTAGCTAAACCCAAATAGTTATTGGCGCAAAAGTTGATGACGGGCGGGCTATTAGCGACGTTGATTTCCGCCTGCTGCGCCGACGTGATGGTGCGTTCTTGTTTGAACAATCCGTCGTGACGTGTTGTCTCAAGCTGTTGACGAATTTGCGAATAAAACTGACTGGACATGATTCTGCTCCTCAGATAGCAAAATTTTGGCACATATTACTGATCGAAAAGCGAATAGACGATATTTCAGCCATCAATATCTCGGTTTTGCAGCATAGTTCACGCTGCGGACAGGATTTGTGCAGCGCTTCCGGAGTCATCTGGCTGCCTGCGTCTGGCTGAAATGTTATGATGTTAGGCATTCGTGGGTGAAACCTCCTGTTGCACCCCAACTCTTTAAAGGCAAAGCATATGATTATCGTAACCGGTGGCGCTGGCATGATTGGCAGCAACATTGTTAAAGCGCTGAACGACCGCGGTCTTACCGACATTTTGGTGGTGGATAATCTGAAGGATGGCACCAAGTTCGTGAATCTGGCCGATCTCGATATCGCCGATTACATGGATAAAGAGGAGTTCCTCAGCTACATCATGTCTGGCGAAGATCTGGGTCCAATCGAAGCGGTATTCCATGAAGGTGCTTGCTCGGCAACGACCGAATGGGATGGCAAGTACATGATGGATAACAACTATCAGTACTCAAAAGATCTGCTGCATTTCTGTCTGGAGCGTGAAATCCCGTTCCTGTACGCCTCTTCTGCCGCGACGTACGGTGGCCGCAATGAGAACTTCATCGAAGAGCGCCAGTACGAGCAGCCGCTGAACGTCTACGGCTACTCAAAAATGCTGTTCGATCACTATGTGCGCCAGATTCTGCCAGAAGCCGAATCACCGGTATGCGGATTCCGTTACTTCAACGTCTATGGTCCGCGTGAAGGTCATAAAGGTGGCATGGCCAGCGTGGCGTTCCACCTCAATACGCAGATCGGCAATGATGAAAATCCGAAGTTGTTCGAAGGCAGCGATGGCTTCCGCCGCGACTTTATCCATGTCGATGACGTGGTTGCCGTAAATCTGTGGTGCTGGGAAAACGGCGTATCCGGTATTTATAACTGCGGTACCGGCCGTGCCGAGTCTTTCCAGGAAGTGGCGGATGCGGTGCTGAACTTCCATCAGAAAGGCCAGATTGAGTACATTCCATTCCCGGATAAGCTGAAAGGTCGCTATCAGGCGTTTACTCAAGCCGATCTCACTAATCTGCGTGCAGCCGGTTACGACAAGCCATTTAAAACCGTCGCGCAAGGCGTGGGCGAATACATGGCCTGGCTAAACCGTAGCGCATAAGGAAAGCGGCTCCAGCGATGAAAATTCTGGTTATTGGCCCATCATGGGTCGGCGATATGATGATGTCGCAAAGTCTCTATCGCACGCTCAAGGCTGAGCATCCTGAGGCGGTGATCGATGTGATGGCGCCGGCCTGGTGCCGCCCGTTACTGTCGCGCATGCCGGAAGTGAACCAGGCGCTGGCGATGCCGCTCGGGCATGGCGCATTAGCGCTGGGTGAGCGGCGCCGTTTGGGGAAAACCCTGCAGGCGAGCGGCTATGACCGCGCCTATGTGTTGCCGAACTCCTTCAAATCAGCGCTGGTGCCGTTTTTTGCCGGAATCAAACGTCGCACCGGTTGGCGCGGCGAGATGCGTTATGGCGTATTGAATGACGTACGCGTGCTGGATAAAGCGGCGTTTCCGTTGATGGTGGAGCGCTATGTTGCGCTCGGCTACGACAAACCGCTCGCTTCAGCCCAGCAACTGCCGCAGCCGTTGCTATGGCCGCAACTGCGTGTTGATGACGATGAGAAACGCATGACGGCGGCGCAGTTTGCCCTGTCAGCCGATCGTCCGGTCATCGGTTTTTGCCCGGGCGCCGAGTTCGGACCGGCAAAACGCTGGCCGCATTACCATTACGCCGCGCTGGCAGAACAGTTGATTGGCGAAGGTTATCAGGTGGTGCTGTTCGGTTCGGCGAAAGATCGTGAAACCGGCGATACCATTATTCAAACGCTGTCGGAAGCGGCACGTGTACATTGCCGCAATCTGGCTGGCGATACGCAACTGGAGCAAGCGGTGATTCTGCTGGCGAACTGCGCCGCCGTAGTCAGTAACGATTCGGGTTTAATGCACATTGCAGCTGCGCTGAATCGTCCGCTAGTGGCGCTGTATGGCCCAAGCAGCCCGGATTTCACTCCGCCGTTGTCCCAGCATGCTCGCATTATTCGTTTGATCACCGGCTATCACAAAGTCCGCAAAGGCGATGCCGAGCAGGGTTATCACCAAAGCCTGATTGATATTCAGCCGGCGCGTGTTCATCAGGAATTGAGCGCGTTGCTGTATCCGGTGCAGGAGTAGAAATGCACGTTTTGATTGTTAAAACCTCCTCGATGGGAGACGTGCTGCATACGTTACCGGCGCTCACTGATGCGATGCAGGCCATTCCAGGCATTCGGTTCGATTGGGTCGTTGAAGAGAATTTCGCCCAAATCCCGAGCTGGCATCCCGCTGTGGATAAAGTGTTGCCTGTGGCGATTCGCCGCTGGCGCAAGCATTGGTTTGGCAGCCAGCAGCGTGAAGAGCGCGTGCGCTTCAAGCGGGAACTGCAATCACGTGAATATGATGTGGTGCTTGATGCGCAGGGCTTGATCAAAAGCGCCGCGCTGGTCACACGTCTGGCAAAAGGTGAGAAACACGGCCAGGACAGCCGCAGTGCACGCGAGCCTTTTGCTAGCTGGTGGTACGACAAGCGTCATGAAATCGACAAGCAACAGCATGCCGTAGAACGCACGCGTGAGCTGTTTGCTAAGAGCCTCGGCTATGCAAAGCCCGCTACCCAGGGTGACTACGCCATTGCCGATCATTTCCTGTCAACGCTGCCGCATGATGCGCAGCCCTATCTGGTGTTTCTGCACGCGACCACGCGCGACAACAAACATTGGCCTGAATCACACTGGCGCGAGTTGATCGAACTAGTGCAGCCAACGGGCCTGCGCATAAAGTTGCCGTGGGGCGCAGAGCACGAGCATCAGCGCGCGCAGCGCCTGGCGGAAGGCTTTGAACATGTTGAGGTGCTGCCGAAATTAAGCCTTGAGCAGGTAGCGCAGCAATTAGCAGGCGCGCGTGCGGTGGTTTCGGTGGATACCGGTTTAAGTCATCTGACCGCAGCACTGGACCGCCCAAATATCACGTTATTTGGGCCGACCGATCCGGGATTGATTGGCGGATATGGTAAGAACCAGCATGAACTTAAAGCGCAGGATAACAATCTGGCCTCGATTGCTGCGCAGGATGTTTTTATTCAGCTTGAAACCTTATTACATTCCCCACAAGATGCCGGACAAATCAGCCGTGGATAAGAAGAAAAAATTCGCCAAACTGCGTGCGCTTAACCGTCAGCGTAATTATTTGATGAAAGCGTTGCGCTTGCATATTGCACGGCTGATATTGGATCATCGCTCAAAGCGACAGTTTGCGATTTCAGAGCGTAAATCCGTACTTTTCTTACGCGATGACGATAAAATTGGCGATATGGTGGTTTCAACCTCACTATTCCGTGAGTTTAAGCGTGCAGGATATGTCGTTGACGTATTGGCAGGAAAAAATAATGCCAAAATCATCGAATTTAATCCCTATGTGAATAAGTATTATGTGGTGGGGAAGGATAACAAACATAAGCTGGAGCAAGCTAAGGCTCTGGCGAAAAATAACTATGATGTTGTTATCGATATGGGGGATAAAATTTCCCCGTTCCACTTGCTGTTACTTAAAACGTTGAATGCCAGTAATGTGGTTGGATTTAATAAAAAAGGCTTTAATATCTATAATAAGTCATTAGATTATCTCGGATATTCCAGCCACGTAACTGAGCGTTATCAGTTGCTAATGGAAAGTTTTGATTTTATCGCCTTTAGTACCGATTATGACATTCATGTGCCTGACGCGGTACGCAGTGAGATTCATGAATTTATGTCGGGCATATCAGCGCCATATAAGATTGTTATCAATCCCTATGCTGCCGATCCGCGCCGGGATATGTCGCTGTCACAGCTGAATGCACTGATTGAAAGAGTTAAACAAGAATGGCAGCAGGTAGAGGTTATTGTGGTTGGCGATCCGGCCAGGATTAAGCAGTTGACGCATTTGGATGCGATCATCAATCCTTATCCCACTTTGACCGGCGCATGTGAAATCGTTCGCTTAGCAGACATGGTGATCTCTCCTGACACCGCAATTGTCCACATTGCCGCCGCATGGAAAAAACCGTTGGTCAGCCTTTATGGTAATGATCTCCACGGTGAATTCGTGAATAGTAAGGTTTGGGGACCAGGATACGATACCGCTCGCCAACTCTATACCAGGGATAAACATCATCCAGTTTCAAGCATCGAAGTAGATGATATTATCTGCGCCATGAAAGATCTGAGGATTCTAGGCGAACGATGATAAGAGAATCAGTTGATTAATATCGGAAAGCAGAGTTTCCGATATTAAACCTTATTATTCGAGTAATAAATATTAATGCTTAGTTTGGGCTTTTAAAGCCAGCCTATGTGATAGTTTTTCAATTACCATACTGGGTTCAATAACATCCATGATATGTGCGCTATTCTGGCGATCCTTGTCCGGAAGAATATGGATGATATCGTGCAGTTCGGGATTCTGCAGAGGGCCGGTTGCAAAGGGATTTGCGGTAGTAAACAAGCCAACCGTAGGGGTTTTAATCGCAACCGCAATATGCAAAGGACCCGTGTCGCCAGTTAATAGCACATCCAGATTATTCAGCAGGTCTGTTAGTTCAGGCAGGCTGGTATTCCCGACACGATTACTCACTCGAGAATGAAAAGATTCCGGCAAATGCTGGAGAAATGTTTCAGCACGGTGTTTATCATCTGGACCACCGATAAGCGTAATTTTTAAGCCTGTATGCGTTATGAATAATGAACTGGCTACTGATGCAAAGTGTTGCGGTGCCCAGCAACGTTCTGCTGTTGATGCTCCCAGTTGAAATCCAACAAGCGGTGAGCTGTTAACCTTTTTCTCAGCGATCGGAAAGGGCATCTTCATTTCAATATTTGAGCTGTCGCATCCTAAGGCCTCTACTAATGAGAGTTTACGCTCAATGATGTGACCGCGAAAATCAATCTGATATCTTGATAACCATTTGTCACGATAAGCGAAATGGTCAACATAGTTATCTTTAATAATACATTTCGAGCCCGCGAATAGTGCCGCGATATAGTCGTAAGGTTCGTGTGAGTGTAAAAGCAGCGTTAAATCAGGTTTTGGAAACTTGCCTAAATTTTTAAGCATGTCAGGCAAAGTGATGGCTTTATTATTCCAGAAAACTAAATTATCCCAGTCTTCGCCATCTTTTAAAAAATCAGCAAACTTCTGATGGGCGACAAGGGTAATGATCGCTGTGGGATAGCGCTGTCTCACTGCTCTTATTGCGGGGGAGTTAAAGAGAAAATCACCTAATGCGGTAGTAGAGAAAATAACAACATGACGGGCATCGATATTCGCCAGGTCGGGTGGTGTTTGCAGTGGATTGCCTTTCACCAGCATGTACAACCTGATCGCTTTATCAAGTGCCTTTATTTTCCACAATTTACGCATTATTAGAATTCATTCCATCATCATTAAAATTAACCAACTGAAACCTGTATGACCTGCGCCCAATTTATTAGTTTCATTTTTCACTGAGCAGAGCGGTACTTTGGCCCAGTTTGACGTCACCGGGCCTCGGCGAAAATCTTAAAAAAGCTGGCTCAATTGATGCGCAACATAACTGTTTACGATGCTCTCTTCCAGTACCTGCCATACCCGGCTCTGTGGCACCGGCGGCAACGGCTTGCCAGCCTTACACACGCCCGGCGCGCGGAAACGTGAATCTGGTAGTGGTAGGGTTTTAGCGGGCGACGAGGTTGAGCCGTGATGCAGCGGCTCATTCAGCAGCTGACTTGGGCGCACCAGCGTAATATCGGCGGGTAAGGACGGCAACATCTGCTGCAGTACGCGCACCGTTGTAGGATGCGGATGACCAATGGCGATGGCATAACCATCGCGCTGTGCCAGCTTCACTGCGCGGGTGAATTGCGTGCGGATGGCGGCTTCGTTCTGGCTATCATCGAGGAATACTCGACGTTTCAGCACTTTAACGTTTGTGCCTTGCGCTGCCGGTATCGACTGGCTGTTACCAATCGTCATGCTATCGAGAAAGTAATAGTTGTAGTGATTGAGCACCTGCATCACTTTCTGCATCCCGGGCAGGCTGGAGGTCATTTTACTGCCCATGTGATTATTCAGCCCAACCGCGTAGGGCACTTTGCCACTGGCTTCACGAATGATGCGCTCGATCTCGGCGCTGCTCATCTCCGGCGTCAGCGTGTCCTTCTCCAGCGGCTGTTTACTGAGTGGAGCCATTGGCAGATGGATCAGCACTTCGCGGCCGCCCTGATGCGCCTTTGTGGCCATCGCGCGCGCATGTGGCGCATTGGGCAATACCGCAACAGAAATTGCCGTGGGCATCTGCAGCACTTTATTCTCTTCAACCGGCCGGTAACCAAAGTCATCGATCACGATGGAGAGTTTGCCCGCATGGGCGGAAAGTGTCATAAACAGGCCGCACAGGGCGGCCGAGAGCTTAAAGGGTTGAAACAAAACTTATCTTCCTAACCACGGTAGTGGATTGACGGCCTGTCCTTGACGTCGGATTTCAAAGTAGAGCGAAGGCGTGCCGCGGCCGCCGCTGGTGCCCACAAGGGCGATAGGCTGTCCTGCCTTCACCTGAGCACCTACGCTCACCAGTGCACTTTGGTTGTAACCATAAAGGCTCATGTCGCCTTTACCGTGTTCCAGTACTACAACCAGACCGTAGCCTTGCAGCCAGTCGGCCATTAATACCCGTCCATCAGCGATGGCTTTCACTTCGGTGCCTTCTGGCGCATCAACCACCAGACCTTTCCAGCGCAGTTCGCCCTGCATCGATTCACCGAAGCGATGTTCAATACGTCCACGTACCGGCCAAACCGCTTGCCCGCCGGGTTTGCCTAATCCACCGGTACGCGCCATCAGCTCGCGTTCACTCTGCGTTGGCTGATAACTGGATCCTTTGGCTTTCGCCTGCGCCTGACGCTGGCGCACCTTCTCGGCCTCGCGCGCTTCGCGTTCGGCACGTTCACGCGCTTCACGTTCAGCCTTGGCGATTTTGCTTTGCAGACGGCTTTCGTTCTCGCGCATCTCAACCAAATCGGCCTGATCTTTTTCCAGCGAGCTTTCCAGCACGCTGAGCGTCTTCTTACGCGCTGCGCTGGCCACTTGCAGTTTGTCTTGTTGCGTTTGCTGCTGAGCTAACAAGGATTTTTGTTGGTCTTGCTTACCTTGTAATGCCTGACGCTGTTCGGCTAATTGCTGCTGAGTTTGCTTGAGATCGTCGATGTTTTTCTGACGTGCGGCGTTGAGATAGCCGAAATAGGCAAGAATACGCTCACTGCGTTGAGCTTCTTCACCACCAAGCAGTAACTGCAAACCGTTGTGTTGTCCCTGACGGAAGGCGGCATCAAGCTGCTGCGCCAGCAGTTTTTCCTGCTGTGCTTGCTGCTTTTCCAGACGAGAAATTGATGACGTAATCTGGGTAATTTCCCCATCAAGCGTGCTCAGGCTATTGCGTGTTTCACGCAGTTGACGGCTAGCTTGCGCGATCACCTTTTCCTGACTTTGCAGCTGGTCCAACAGTTTACTGCGCTGAAGCTTTTGCGCTTTAACGCTTTTCTCTTTCTCGGCAATGTCCTGTTGAATGGACTTCAACTGCGTTTTGCTGTCATCCGCACTGCGAGCAGCAGCAGGTATTAACAGTGTGCCCGCCAGAAGCAGACTCAGGGAGATTTCGGACCAGCGGAATGACAACGGATGCGCAGTGCCGTTGTGACGGGTCCTTGTGTGTGTAACGGTCGCTTTTCCCTTCATAGTCGATAATTATTCCACGATGAACAGCCGCTTACCAGTTAGCCCGGCCGGGTTTTACTTTGCTAAAAATGTCTGTACCGAGCTTACCGGCATAAACTTTGTCTTAATTTTGGGATTAGAACACTTTTTTTGGAAAATGACGCACAAATCGTAACTCTGTCCCCTTAGCGACTGTACATGCGAAGTGGCGCAGGTATACTCAGAACCCTTGTTTTAGCTTATCAGCCCGGTTTGGAGTCGTTACCCCTCATGCAAGAAATTATGCAGTTTGCAAGCAATCACCCCATCCTCAGTCTGGCATGGGTTGCTTTACTCGTTCTCGTGATTGTGACCACCGTTAAAGGTATGTTCTCTAAGGTAAAAACCATCAGTCGTGGTGAAGCAACCCACCTGATTAATAAAGAGGACGCGGTGGTGGTAGACGTTCGTTCACGTGACGACTACCGCAAAGGACACATTTCTGGGGCTATCAACGTAGCGGCAGCAGACATCAAAAAAGAGAGTTTTGGCGAGCTGGAAAAGCACAAGTCACAACCCATAATTGTAGTTTGCGCTACCGGTCAAAGTGCGGGTGAATCTGCGGCTAAATTAAGCGCTGCAGGTTTCGAGAAAGTCTCCGTATTGAAGGATGGCGTGAGCGGCTGGAGTGGTGAAAATCTGCCACTGGTGCGCGGTAAATAACTTCTCAGAGGTAACCGTATGGCGAATGTTGAGATCTACACCAAAGTCACTTGTCCTTATTGCCACCGTGCAAAGGCGCTGTTGGATCAGAAAGGCGTGTCGTTCCAGGAGATTCCCATTGACGGGAACGCGGCGAAACGTGAAGAGATGATTCAACGCAGCGGCCGAACCACGGTGCCGCAGATTTTTATTGATGCGCAGCACATTGGCGGCTGTGACGATCTTTACGCGCTGGATGGGCGTCAGGGACTTGATCCTTTACTCCAGGCATAACTTTTCGGTCAGACAATTTTAACTCACAGGATTTAGTCACATGTCAGAACAAAGCAACAGCGAAATGCAGTTCCAGATTCAACGTGTATATACCAAAGATGTCTCTTACGAAGCGCCAAACGCGCCACAGGTTTTCCAGAAAGAGTGGGAACCAGAAGTTAAGCTGGATCTGGATACCGCCTCTTCTCAGTTGGCTGACGGCGTTTTTGAAGTTGTTCTGCGTGTCACCGTAACGGCAACCGTTGGCGAAGAAACCGCATTCTTGTGCGAAGTTCAGCAGGCCGGTATTTTCACTATCAGCGGTATTGAAGGTACGCAGATGGCGCATTGCCTCGGTGCTTACTGCCCGAACATTCTGTTCCCGTACGCACGTGAATGCGTAACCAGTCTCGTGTCTCGTGGGACTTTCCCGCAGCTCAACCTGGCGCCAGTTAACTTTGATGCGCTGTTCATGAATTATCTGCAGCAGCAAGGTGAAGGCGAAGCGCCACATCAGGATGCCTGATGACTACACTCAACGCTTCAATTAGCGTGATCGGTGCCGGCTCGTACGGCACCGCATTGGCCATCACGCTGGCCCGCAATGGCCATCCAGTTCTGCTTTGGGGCCACAACCCGCAAAGCGTGGCGCAGTTGCAAGCAGACCGCTGCAATGCCGCTTTCCTGCCCGATGTTCCTTTCCCTGATAATCTCGTTCCTGAAGCCGATCTGGCGAAAGTGGTTAATGCCAGCCGCGATCTGTTGGTTGTGGTGCCAAGTCATGTCTTTGGTGATGTATTAACGCAGCTAAAGCCGCATTTGCGTGCCGATTCGCGGATTGTCTGGGCAACCAAAGGTCTGGAGAAAGAGACCGGTCGTTTGCTGCAGGATGTGGCGCGTGAAATCCTCGGGGATGCGATTCCGTTAGCGGTGATTTCCGGGCCAACCTTTGCCAAAGAGTTGGCGGCAGGCATGCCAACTGCTATTGCGCTGGCATCAACCGACGCGCAGTTCGCTGAAGATTTGCAGCAAAAGCTGCATTGCGGCAAAAGTTTCCGCGTTTACAACAATCAGGATTTCATCGGCGTGCAGTTAGGCGGCGCGGTGAAGAATGTGATTGCGATTGGTGCCGGAATTTCTGACGGAATTGGCTTTGGTGCCAATGCGCGAACCGCACTGATTACACGTGGCCTGACGGAAATGAGCCGGCTTGGCGCAGCGCTTGGTGCCGATGCCACCACCTTTATGGGCATGGCAGGCTTGGGCGATCTGGTGCTGACGTGTACCGATAACCAGTCACGTAACCGTCGTTTCGGCATGATGCTGGGGCAAGGTGAAGGCGTGGAGGATGCGCAACGCATTATCGGACAAGTTGTAGAGGGCTATAGAAATACCAAAGAAGTCAAAGCATTAGCGGCTCGTGTTGGCGTTGAAATGCCGATTACTGAACAGATTTATCAGGTGCTCTATTGCGGAAAATCTGCGCGAGAGGCAGCATTGACTTTACTTGGCCGTGCAAGGAAGGACGAAAACAGCCAAAGCTGAAGCAGGATGCGCCAGCGTCACCACCTGTAGCGCCCTATCAGGCGCTTTTTTTATCGGGAGCAAACAGCAATGTCGTCTGAAGAGTTAGAACTGGTCTGGAACCATATCAAAGCCGAAGCCCGCGCGCTGGCTGACTGTGAACCAATGCTGGCCAGCTTTTACCATGCGACATTGCTTAAACACGAAAACCTCGGTAGCGCCCTCAGCTATATGCTTGCCAATAAGCTGGCAAATCCCATTATGCCCGCTATCGCCATTCGCGAAATCGTGGAAGAAGCCTACCGTGAAGATCCGGAAATGATTGTTTCTGCGGCTTACGATATCCAGGCGGTACGTCAGCGTGACCCAGCGGTTGATAAATACTCCACGCCGCTGCTCTATCTGAAAGGCTTTCATGCACTGCAAGCTTATCGCATTGGTCACTGGTTATGGAAAGAGGGGCGCCGCGCGCTGGCTGTTTATTTGCAGAATGAAATCTCCGTCTCATTTGCCGTGGATATTCACCCGGCGGCGCGCATTGGACGCGGCATCATGCTCGACCATGCTACGGGTATCGTCATCGGTGAAACCGCCATCATTGAAAATGATGTTTCAATACTGCAATCGGTGACGCTCGGCGGTACCGGCAAAACCAGCGGCGATCGCCATCCGAAAATTCGTGAAGGGGTGATGATTGGCGCGGGCGCCAAGATTCTGGGCAATATTGAAGTGGGACGCGGTGCAAAAATTGGCGCCGGTTCTGTCGTCCTGCAACCCGTGCCGCCGCATACTACGGCGGCCGGTGTGCCAGCGCGTATTGTTGGCAAACCGACCAGTGATAAACCGTCGATGGATATGGATCAGCACTTTAATGGTGCGGGCTTTGAATACGGCGACGGCATCTAGCCTTTAATCAGGGCGCCAGCATAATCGAGTTGGCGCCACGCTTCATACACCACTACCGAAACTGCATTAGACAGATTCATGCTGCGGCTTTCTGCCATCATAGGGATACGGATTTTCTGCTCGGCTGGCAACGCGTCGAGCATCTCTGCGGGTAAGCCACGGCTCTCCGGACCAAACACCAGATAATCACCCTTTTGATAGCTCACCGCGCTGTGTGCAGGCGTACCTTTGGTAGTGAGGGCGAACATACGCTGTGGGTTTTCAGCTGCAATAAATGCCGCGTAATTAGCGTGTTTTTTCAAAGCGGTGTATTCGTGATAATCCAACCCGGCACGGCGCAGGCGCTTATCATCCCAGGCAAAACCAAGCGGTTCGATAAGGTGTAACTGGAAACCGGTATTCGCGCACAGGCGGATGATGTTGCCGGTATTTGGCGGGATTTCAGGTTCAAATAAAACAATGTTTAGCATAAGGCCCCCAGAAACGAGGGCCGAAGCATAACAAATTATTGGCGGGCGGAGTACAGCGGTAACCACAGCGTGAGGCGCAAGCCGCCTAACGGGCTATCATCGGCTTTGACCCAACCGCGATGCTGCTGAACGGCTGTTTCAACGATCGCCAGACCTAAACCGGTACCGCCGGATTCACGATCGCGCGCTTCATCAGTACGATAGAACGGACGGAATATCTGCTCGCGATCTTCTGGGCTGACACCCGGACCATCATCATCGACATGGATAGTGATACCCTCAATATCCACCGAAAAGCTAACGCTGATGTGCGAATTCGAATAGCGCAAAGCATTACGCACGATATTCTCCAACGCACTCTCCAACGCGTGCGGGTTACCGTACAGCGGCCATGGGCCAGGCGGATAGGGCACATCCATCATTTTCCCCATCTGCTCGGCTTCAAATTTGGCATCTTCCAGCACGCCGTTCCACAGCTGGTTGGCTTTCATCGCTTCGCTAACCAGCGCATTGTTGTGCTGCGTGCGTGACAGCACCAACAAATCGTTAATCATGCCATCAAGACGCTGCGCTTCAGTTTCAATACGCTGCAACTCTTTGCCCTCACCATTACGTCGGCGTAGCAGCGCGGTTGCCAGCTGCAGGCGAGTTAATGGTGTCCGCAATTCGTGGCTGATGTCAGACAGCAAGCGCTGCTGAGCGGTCATCATGCGTTCGAGTGCGCTCACCATTTGGTTGAAGCTTGAACCCGCGGCCAGGAACTCCTGCGGCCCTGATTCCAGTTCCGGATGCTGGCGCAAATTACCGCTTGCCACTTCATCTGCAGCATATTTAAGTTTGCGGGCTGGGCGCGCCAAACTCCATGCTAGCCAAAGCAGCAGCGGCGAGCTGATCAACATAGTGACAATCAGCAGCAACAGCGGGCGGTCAAACAGCAGATTTACGAAATCAAGCTGCGAGCTGGTGGCCGGACGAATCAGGTACAGCTGATAGTTGTCTTCGCCATCGCGAACGGCGAACGGTCCTACCATCTCAACGCGACCATACTTCTTCTTCTGCGGATGATCGGCATTATCAGACTGGCCAATAAAGTTGCGGATAATCTGCATTTCATTGTGCTGCGCGCCAATCACACGGCCTTCGCTGGTTACCAGCAGCAAACGCTGACCGGGCGGTGCCCATTTGTCGATGGAGCGGAACAGACGACGCCACCACATCAAGTCGTTTGGTGGGTCCTGAGACAGCTCCGCTTCAACGTGTTGTTCAATCATGGTGCCCTGACGCTGCTCGCTCTCCAGTAACGCAGTCATCTGGCGCGAATCAAGTTTGGGCACCATTAAAACCAGCATCAACACCAGCGCTAGCGTGAGCCAGAAGATGGCGAAGATGCGGGTGGTTAAACTTCCAATCATGATGCCGAAACCATCAGATAGCCGCGTCCGCGCAGGGTTTTAAACCACGGGTGACCATCACGACGTTCCGGCAATTTACGACGCAGGTTAGAGATGTGCATATCGATAGCACGGTCAAAAGGTGTCAAGCGTTTACCTAACACTTCCTGACTTAGGTGCTCACGCGAAACCACCTGACCCAGATGCTGTGCCAGCAAATAGAGTAGGGTGAATTCGGTGCCGGTGAGATCCAGCGTTTCGCTATCGAAGCTGGCTTCCTGACGGCCTGGATTCAGGCGCAAGCAGTCAACTTCTAACGTCGGTGAGCTGTTATCGTGCTGCTGTTGCTGCTCGCTCCAGTTTGAACGGCGCAAAATGGCACGGATACGCGCCACCAGTTCGCGATCGTTAAACGGTTTAGGCAGATAGTCGTCCGCGCCCAGTTCAAGGCCGAGAACGCGATCCAGTTCGCTGCCACGTGCAGTCAGCATAATGACTGGAGTTTGGTGCTGTTGGCGTAGTTCTTTCAAAGTGTCGATACCGTTCTTCTTCGGCATCATCACATCAAGCAATAGCAAGTCTACGGTGTTGTCTAACAGGTTGAGAGCCTGCTCACCATCGCTTGCCACAATCACCTCAAAACCTTCCATCTCAAGCAGTTCTTTAAGCAGCGAAGTTAATTCGCGGTCGTCATCAACCAACAGGATTTTATTCATTTTTTATTGCCCTCCGCAGGCAAAATACCGTGTTCCTTGACTTGCAATCCAACGCTTTACGTAGTTTTACACCCCCTGACGGATGTTTGCAGCCATCGCCGTACACTGGCTCTCGTTGAATCGCAAAACGGAACGAACTGGGAGTTAACGATGCGCTACTTAACCGCCGTCGTCATTGCCTCAGCGATGGTTCTCAGTCAGGCCAGCGCCGAAGCAGCAGACACGACGACGATTGACGAGATGCATCCGAACAGCGGATTGACGACAGGCAGTATGACGCAAAATCCGCAAAGCTACATGTTCGACGGCATTGAGCTGACTGAACAGCAGCGGCAACAGATGCGAGACCTGATGCAGCAAGCGCGCCATGAGCGCCCAACAATCAGCGTTCAAGACATAGAAACTATGCATGACCTTGTCATTGCAGACAAATTTAACGAATCGGCTATTCGACAGCAGGCAGAGAAACAAGCCCGCGCAGCGGTAGAGCAGCAAGTCGAGATGGCTCGGGTTCGTAATCAGATGTACCACCTGCTAACGCCTGCACAGCAAGCGACATTGCAGAAGAATTATGAGCGACGACTCGCTGAAGTTCGTCGGCTCTCAGGATTGCAGCCATCATCACCGCTGCAAGCAGTGAGTAGTACCAGCAGTAACCAGTAACATAGTATCCCTGTTTTCCTTGCCATAGACACCATCCCTGTCTTCCCCGCCATGATGGCGGGGTTTTTTTTGTCTGTCATTTCTCTCTAACATCATTGCCTTAAAATTCAACCACGCAGCACACTTCTGCCGATGATAAACTTTAGCCATCTTAGGATTAAAAGGCCGCACCTTTGCTATGTGCGACCCGGCGAGGCATAGCATGGATTCTTCCTATGCAAAATTAGTCAATCGGGCGGCGCTGGCGGCAACCACGCTGGCGACATTGCTGTTGATTGTGAAAATTTTTGCCTGGTGGCATACCGGTTCGGTCAGTATGTTGGCGGCGCTAGTGGATTCTTTGGTGGATATCGCGGCTTCTCTTACCAACTTGCTGGTGGTGCGATATTCACTGCAGCCTGCCGATGACGATCACACCTTTGGGCACGGTAAAGCGGAATCACTGGCCGCGCTGGCACAGAGCATGTTTATTTCAGGCTCGGCGCTGTTTCTGTTTCTTACCGGCATTCAGCATTTGGCGTCACCTGAAACGTTAAATGCGCCGCTGGTAGGTATTGTCGTGACGGTCATTGCGTTATTTTCCACTTTGACATTGGTCGCTTTTCAGCGCTGGGTGGTGCGTCGTACACGCAGCCAGGCGATTCGGGCTGACATGCTGCACTATCAATCTGATGTGGTAATGAACGGTGCAATATTGGTCGCACTCGGTTTAAGCAGCTATGGTTTTGTACGGGCTGATGCTTTGTTCGCGCTCGGCATCGGTGTTTATATTCTCTATAACGCGTTACGAATGGGTTATGACGCAGTACAAGCGCTGTTAGACCGCGTACTGCCCGAGCATGAAACGCAGGAGATTATTAACGTGGTGAGCAACTGGCCGGGCGTACGCGGTGCACATGCGTTACGCACGCGACAATCGGGGCCCACGCGTTTTATCCAACTGCATCTGGAGATGGAAGATCAGTTACCCTTGGTGCAGGCGCATCAGGTGGCCGATCAAATTGAGCAGGCATTACTAAAGAAGTTTCCCGGCTCAGACGTGATCATCCATCAAGATCCCTGTTCAGTTGTGCCGAGTAACCAACACGGCTTTTTTCAAGGTTAGCGATTTAAAATCATGCAATTACACAAAGAAAGTGACGTAACGCTAACAACTCTGTAAAAAATTAGCGAAAACTTGTCTGACCTGAATCAATTCAGCAGCAAGCCTTTGATATACTATCTGCAACTATTAAGCCATGCGATCGCGAGCTGCTCCACGCCAGACACATGGCAGGAATAATCCTTAGTTTTGAACAATCCAGAGGTTGTCATGATCAAAAAAATCGGAGTACTGACCAGCGGCGGCGACGCCCCAGGCATGAACGCAGCCATCCGCGGAGTTGTACGTTCCGCGCTGAGTGAAGGACTGGAAGTTTTTGGTATTTACGACGGCTATCTGGGTTTGTACGAAGATCGCATGATCAACCTCGACCGCTATAGCGTGTCAGACATGATCAACCGCGGCGGCACCTTCCTCGGCTCCGCGCGCTTCCCAGAATTCCGTAACGATGAAGTGCGCCAGACTGCGATTGATAACATGAAAAAGCGCGGTATTGATGCGCTGGTGGTTATCGGTGGGGATGGTTCATATATGGGTGCTAAGCGCCTGACCGAAATGGGCTTCCCATGCATCGGCTTGCCGGGCACCATCGATAACGACGTAGCGGGCACTGATTACACCATCGGCTACTTCACAGCGCTGGAAACGGTGGTTGAAGCCATTGACCGTCTGCGCGACACCTCATCTTCGCACCAGCGTATTTCTATCGTCGAAGTGATGGGCCGTTATTGCGGTGATTTGACGCTGGCGGCAGCGATTGCGGGTGGTTGTGAATTCATCGTTCTACCAGAGATTCCTTATACGCGTGAAGAGCTGGTTTCTGAAATCAAAGCCGGCATTGCTAAAGGTAAAAAGCACGCCATTGTGGCCATCACCGAGCACATCTGTGATATCGACGATTTAGCGCATTTCATCGAAGCTGAAACCAAACGCGAAACGCGCGCGACCGTGCTCGGCCATATTCAGCGTGGTGGCGCTCCTTGTGCATATGACCGCATCCTGGCGTCACGCATGGGTTCATACTCTATTGAACTGCTGCTGCAGGGTTATGGCGGCCGCTGCGTCGGTATTCAGAACGAGAAGATGGTGCATCACGACATCATCGACGCGATTGAAAACATGAAGCGTCCATTTAAACGCGACTGGCTGGATACCGCGAAAAAACTCTACTAATCATTATCATCAAGGCGCGACGAGATTCGCGCCTTTTTTATGCCTGTTCATATTCCGTACGGTTATAACAGCTTATTTTTAATTCTTTAATCCATGGATAAGTTTGTGTCAGTCTTGTTCTATAACGACCTCGGGAGAGCAAGCAATGAATAAGTGGAGTATTGGTGTCACCCTGTTACTGGCTTCAACCAGTGTTCTGGCAAAGGATATTCAGCTGTTAAACGTCTCTTACGATCCCACCCGTGAGCTGTACGAGCAGTACAACAAAGCATTTAGCGCTCACTACAAGCAGGAAACCGGCGACAACGTCGTGATTCGCCAGTCGCACGGCGGATCGGGTAAACAAGCGACTTCCGTGATCAATGGCATTCGTGCTGATGTGGTTACGCTGGCGCTGCAATCCGATGTAGATGCTATTGCTGACCGTGGTCGTATCAATAAAGATTGGATCAAACGCCTGCCAGACAACTCTGCACCATACACCTCGACCATCGTGTTCCTGGTACGCAAAGGCAACCCGAAAGGCATTCATGATTGGCCAGATCTGATCAAACCGGGTGTTTCTGTCATCACACCAAACCCAAAAACGTCGGGCGGCGCACGCTGGAACTATTTGGCTGCCTGGGGTTGGGCGCTGGATCAGAACCATGGCGATCAGGCCAAAGCACAGGCTTACGTGAAATCGCTGTTTAAGAATGTTGAAGTACAGGATTCTGGCGCACGCGGCGCAACCAATACTTTCGTTGAGCGTGGCATTGGTGACGTGCTGATTGCGTGGGAAAACGAAGCGTATCTGGCGGTTGATAAGCTGGGTAAAGACAAGTTTGAAATCGTTACGCCGAGCGAATCGATTCTGGCCGAGCCAACGGTTTCGGTGGTGGATAAAGTGGTTGATGAGCAGGGCACGCGTAAAGTGGCCGAAGATTACCTCAAGTACCTCTATTCGCCGGAAGGCCAGACCATCGCCGCCGAGAATTTCTACCGTCCACGTGATGAAACTGTAGCGAAGAAGTTTGCTGATAAATTCGCGCCGGTGAAACTGTTCACAATCGACAGCAAGTTTGGTGGCTGGACGCAAGCCCAGAAAACCCACTTTGCCGATGGCGGCAGCTATGATCAGGTGATGAAACCTTAAGGCATCAAGAAACGGCCAGCGCTTATGCTGGCCGTTGGTCTTTTATGCTTCCTGCGTGGCCAGTCTTCGGCCAGCCCGCTGTGCCACCAGCGGTAACAGCGCCAAACGTACCAGATAGCCATCGGGATCGAGTCCCCAGCCCAGCTCTGTTGCGGCATCGACAATCGCTTTATCCCACTCCAGCTTTTTCCGTTCGTCACCTGCGGTGGTGATCACCACTTCGCAATCATCATTTTGTGCTTGATAGCGACGCCAGCTGCCTGCTGGCACGGAAACCACCGAACGTTCTGGCGCGGTAATAGTGACTTCTTCGCCATCACGGTTGAACGTGACGCTAAGCGTGCCCTTAAACACCATCAACACTTGCACCTGTTCACAGCGGTGTAAGCCCATTTTGCCCTTCTTGGGTAGCGCCAGCCACTCTACGGAGAAGCCATGCGGCGATCTTATCGGCGGAGTGACCTGACGATCCTGGCTGATGCCGTAGCCGATAACGGGTGCCAAACGCGCGCCGTGACCTGGCAACATCGCATCCAACAATGCGCACTCGCTCCACGCGCGCTGCTCGCCAGTAACGGCAAATTGCGCCATTTGCTGCGGTGAGAAGTGATCGAGCTTTGCCATCTCTGCATCGGGCAGCGGCGGCATACGTTCAGCGACATCGGGAATTGCCGCGCCGGTTGAGGTATCGATAAGCATGTTATTGGGGCTGAGATAGAGTCCATATTCCGCCGCAGCCGACATCACATCGGGATGCCAGATAATACCGCCGGTATTATCACCGCCGAGTACGGTAAATACCCAACCATCGGTATCGGTGGCTGAAACGTTGGTGAACCCGCGGAAAATCCATGTCGGCAGGCTAACAATCGCCGGTGCTTCAAGCTCGAGTGACTCTTCACCTTTGTTGCCCCAGCGAAAACGCCAGCGGCCTTCATGGATCAGGAACACTTCGGCGGTGAAATGCAGATGCAGATTGTTGGTAACACCTTTCGGCATCGCTGCGGCGCCAATATTAAAACCGTGTGCTTCGGGAATATTAATAACCTGCTCAGACGACTGTGTGACGCCCGGCCCGATAAACGAATAATTCTGCTTCAGATGCGATCCCGGCAGTTTGCAGTCGATAAACGCCAAATTGCACGACACCATATCTTCTGGCGCAATCAGACGCGCACGTGCTGCTTCTTTAGACAACGTTTGCTGTTTCATCATCTTCTCCTTAGTAACCAGAACCGGAACGTACCGGCATCACCTCACCGCGCGCGGTGGCAACGGCATGGCGTGCTGCATGGGTGAGTTGCATTACATCGTTAGCGGGTGTCACCAGTTGAAAACCCTGCGCAATACGCTGTGCGGCGGCTTCTCCGCTGGTACAAAAAATCCCGGCCAGCTTATGGCAGGCGCGAGTGCGGCTAAGTACGCGTTCGATAGCATTCAGCATCTCAGGATGTTGCGATTCGGCGCTGGCCTGGCCGGTAAGCGTCAGAGAGAGATCGTTAGGACCGATAAACACGCCATCCAGCCCGTCAACGTCGAGAATGGCATCCAGATTGGCCAGCCCGGCGCGGTTTTCGATCATCGCCAGCGTCAAAATTTGCTGGTTGGCGTGCTGTGGATAATCTTTGCCGCCGTATAGCAGCGCACGTGCCGGGCCAAATGAGCGCGAACCTTGCGGCGCATAGCGACAGGCGTCGACAAACTGCTGCGCCTCGGCAGCATCGTTAATCATCGGGCAGATAATGCCGTAGGCTCCGGCATCCAGCATGCGCATGATTTGTGCCGGTTCGTTGTGCGAAACGCGCACCAGCGGCGTAGTGGGCGTAGATGAAAGCGCCTGCAACATAGTGAGCGCGGCGGCAAAATCTATCAGGCCATGTTGCAGGTCAACGGTTACTGCGTCGTAGCCCTGATGCCCGGCTATCTCAGCGCTGTAGCTGCTGGGAATCGCCAGCCAGCCATTAATGATCGGCTCATGTCGTTGTTTTAAAGGGTTGATACGCATAATTCGCTCTCCTCAATCCAGGTTTGCAGCGCGCTGGCACAGGCCTGCGGCCGCTCCAGCAGCAGAAAGTGTCCGCACTGCTCAAGGGTGATGTGTCGGGCCGCGGGTGCGGCCTTGACGAGCAGACGATGATGTTCAGGTGTGCAGATGGCGTCGCTGTCGCCGTTGAGGATCAGCAACGGAGCATGTAGCGACAGTAGTGTGTGCCGCAGGTCGCGACGTTGAATCGCGATTGCCGTTTGCTGGCGAAAGCGCTCAACGCTGGTGCGTTCAGCCATCTCAACCAGCGTGCGCAGCAGTGCGCGATCCGCTAGCCGCGAAGCATGGACGTAACGCGGCCACAGCTGTTCAACAATTGGCTGCATCCCGGCTTGCTCGGCATGAGAAAGTAAGGCAATGCGGTTCGCGGCATTTAGCGGCGCATCAGCTAGCGGATTGACTGCCAGCAACGCCAGGCCAGCGATGCGCGTTGAGGCTTGCGCTTGCATCTCCAGCGCCACTAATGCGCCTAACGAAAACCCCGCCAGTAGAAAGCGTGCAGGTAAATCGGCCAGCAGCTGCGCCGCCAACTGTTCAGCACTCTCGGCTCCCCCCATCTCGGGAATGATCACCGGTTGCTGCGGCAGATGGCGACAAAGCGGTTGCCACAGTGCGCCATCACATAATGTGCCGCCTAATAACACCAAAGGCAGTTGCATGGTTAGCCCTCCGCCATAGGACGGGCATGCACCATCTGCATGACATGGCGCACCAGCAGCAGCGAAAGCAGGGAAATAATGCCAATCACCATGAAGCCTTGCTGCATCGCAAAGTAATACTTGATGTAGCCGACCAACACCGGACCAAAGAAAATCCCGGCCGAATAAATGCTTTGATACAGGCCAACGCGCGTTGATTGCTGCCAGGCTGGCGTGCGGGTGACAATCAGTGAATTCAGCACAGTAGAGATCATGCCGAAGGCGCATCCGGCCAGGGCCTGCAAGCCATACAGCAGCCAGATATTGGGTGCATATGGCATGGCGATTGCCACCACCCCTTGTACGACACCGCCGATAATGGCGGTATTACGTAAGCCCAACACGCGATAGAAGAAGGGCGCACACAGCGCAGTGGCCAGCGCATAGAAAAACAGATGAATGCCGCTGAGTGTGGCCAGCGAGGCGGCCGCCATACCAAAACCTTCTGCCAGCAACGGCGTTAGCGTATCGCGCGTGGCGAACGGCACCATCATCACCAATGCACACAATCCACCGAGATACCACACCGAGGGATCGCGTAGCTGAACGCGCACCGCAGAGAGGCGCTGAGCCGTGGGCATGGCTTCCGGACGTTTTTCACGGATAAAAAATGTCAGTAAAAAGGCCAGTAGCGCAGCGGTGGAAGCGACCAAAAAGCTCGATTCGGCCCCGAAATGACGGGCGATAAAACCGGCAATTGAGATACCAATAAACGTGCCTAACGGCGAGGTAACACTCAGCATGGCTACCGCGGCGGCGGCCTCCAGCGGCGGAAAATAAGCAACAAACATCACGTTGTAAACGACCCACGTCGCGCTGGTCACACCATCGGCGAGCTTGGCGATAAACAGCGTTTCCGGCGTTGGCCAGAGATACACAACCGGCCAGGCGACGATGGTAAACAGCAGGCCAATCTGGATGATGCGCTTACGGCTGCGAAAGCGATCCGACAGGATGCCGGTAGGAAAACGCAACAACATGGAAGCTAATCCGGTGGCGCCGATGATAATTCCCATCACGCGCGCCTCCACATTCAGTGAAGTAATGTAAGGCGCGAGAAACGGATCAAAGGCGTGAATGCTGATAAAAAACAGCAGACTAATAATGAAAAACAGCAGTACATCGCGACGTAATAACGCTTTCATAATCCGATCCTCAATAAGCCGTCCAGCCGCCATCCACCTTCAGCGCGCTGCCGGTGATCAGTGCAGCCGCACGGGACGCCAGAAACACCACCGGGCCCATCACATCTTCAAGCGTGCCGAGGCGGCCCAACTGAATACGGCGCAGCGTCTGCTGACGGAACGCTTCATCTGCCAGCGAAGCCTGCGATAGCTCGGTTTCAATAAAAGTGGGACACAGCGTGTTGACGCGAATGCCGTCGCGTCCCAGCTCCAGCGCCATGGCGCGCGTCAATCCTTCCAGTGCGGCCTTAGACGCGCAGTAGACGCTGCGCTGTGGCCCGCCAACGTGTGCCATCTGCGAGGAGAGATGGATAATGCTGCCGCCGTGTTGCGCAGCCTGCATTCCCGCCGCCACCTGCTGCGATAGAAAAAACGTCGCGCGCAGATTCACATCCATGACGGCATCGAAATTTGCTTCGCTGACCTCGCTGAACGGTTGATGACGTGCCAGCCCAGCGCTGTTAACCAGCACATTAAAGCTCGGCAGGTCGTGCAGCGTCTGGCGTACCGCGTGTATGTTGCAAACGTCGAGCGGCAGCGCATGCAGCGTCAGGCCAGCGTTAGCTGCCTGCTGTACGGCGTTGTTCAGGCGATCGGCATCGCGGGCGGCAATCCACACCTCTGCACCGGCTTCGGCCAGCGCGATAGCGGCAGCGAAGCCGATACCGCGCGATCCACCGGTTACCAGCGCACGCTGTCCATCAAGACGAAATGAAGGGGTCATCGGAACCATGTGCGCCTCCTTATTTCACCGTCACCGGAGCAGGTGTGGCGTAAGGTACGTCTTGTTGGCCGTAACGGCGCACGCGGATGTTGGCCTGTTCAGCATGGCCAGCAAAGCCTTCCAGCAGCGCCAGACGTGAGCAGTAAGCGCCTATTTCCGCCGAAGCTGCATCACTGGTGACGCGTTGCCAGGTGCAGGTTTTCATAAATTTGCCCACCCACAAGCCGCCGGTATAGCGCGATGCGCCCAGCGTTGGCAGCGTGTGATTGGTGCCGATCACCTTGTCGCCGTAGGCCACATTGGTACGTGGACCGAGAAATAACGCGCCGTAATTGCGCATATTCTGATGATACCAATCGTCACGATCGGTCATCACCTGTACGTGTTCTGACGCGATACGATTAGCTTCTGCCAGCATCTCATCGTGGTCGGCACACAGAATGATTTCGCCGAAGTCGTGCCAGGCTTTTTGCGCCACATCGGCGGTGGGCAGTTGCAGCAACAGCTGGTGGATGTAGCGCGCGGTATCCTCAGCGAGCTGGCGCGAGCAGGTCAGCAAAATCGCGGGTGAGGTGGGGCCGTGTTCCGCCTGGCCGAGCAGATCGGTAGCGCAGAGTTCGCCGTCGACGCTGTCATCGGCAATCACCAGCGTTTCGGTGGGACCCGCGAACAGATCGATGCCGACGCGACCAAACAGCTGGCGTTTGGCTTCCGCAACCCATGCGTTACCGGGTCCGACTAACATGTCGACCGGCGCAATGCGTTCGGTGCCAATCGCCATGGCGCCTACCGCCTGAATGCCGCCGAGCGCATAGATTTCGTCTGCGCCAGCCATCGACTGCGCCGCCACAATCGCCGCGGCCGGTTTACCGTGAAACGGCGGCGCACAGCTCACAATGCGATCGCAACCTGCCACTTTGGCGGTGATGATCGACATATGCGCCGAAGCCAGCAGCGGATATTTGCCGCCAGGCACGTAACAGCCGACATGACTAATCGGAATGTTGCGATGGCCGAGAATCACGCCCGGACGGGTTTCAATCGCTAAATCGGTCAGGCAATTTTTTTGTGCCTGCGCGAAGTTGTGCACCTGTTCCTGGGCGAATTCGATATCGCGAATCTCTTGTTTTGTGAGCTGTTGCAGGCAGGCATTGATCTCCTGCGGCGTTAGGCGGAAATCATCGCGAGCGAAGCCATCAAATTTGATGGAGAGTTCACGTACCGCGTCATCACCGCGCGCTTCAATGTGCGCCAGCACGGTTTCAACATCGCTGCGTACCTGTTGCTGCTGCTGTTGGCGTTCAGCCTTTGCTGCCGCCTGTTTTAACCAAATTGCCATGTCCAATTCCTCATGATTGCATCCCGGGAAATAGGTTTGCATACGTATGCAAAAGGCGTAAAGGGGGCGAATCAGGAAAAGATGAAAAGTGAGAATGTGCGCAGTTTTATGCGGTATCAGGCAGCCGAAAAGCCCCGCGGGAGAAGGGTTCCCACAGGGTTAATACCGACAATGCTGCCGTTAACGCTGGCGTTCTATGGCTAGCGCCAGCGCCAGTAATGCCTCTTCATCAGCGGTGGGATAGAGCAGTTCCAGACCGAGCGGCAAACCGTTAGCTATTTGCCCGAACGGCAACGTCACGGCCGGCAAACCGCTTATAGCCGCCAGTTCAGGCGCCCAGCCCGGTGGCATTTTCTCCAGCGAAACCGGCGTGCGCTGGCTGGTGGGATAGATCAGGGCATCCAGCCGCAGCGCCTGCATTTGCTGTTGCAACTGCTGACGCAGATGGCGTTGAAAACGGCGCTGTTCGCGCCACGCTTCGCACACCAGCGCGTGGCGCGTGAGATGCAATTGCAATAAAGCGTCGAATTCGGCGAGATGTTCGCCACGGGCAAGCAGCGCAGAGAGTGACGTGGGTGCATACGCCATTTTTGTTAGCCAGCGTGCAATGGCCGGATGGAACTCGCGCAGGCTCAGGCAAGTTTCCTGCGCGACACGCGATGCCAGTGGCAACCGCAGCGGAACCAGCGTCGCACCAGCACGCCGCAGCCGGCAGAAAGCCTGTGCTAACGCCTGACGCTGCGCAGCCTCATCGCCCAGCAGATCGCTGACAACCCCTAAACGCACGCCGCGCAGGGATCGCGGCGGTAGCGGACGCACCGGCAACCCATGCATCACCTGATGCAGTAGCGCCGCATCGGTGACGCACCATGTCATGGGTCCAACCGTATCTTTACTCAGCGAAAGAGGCGCGACGCCGTGCAACTGGCGACGGCGAAATGCCGGACGTAATCCCACCAAACCGGTCCAGGCAGCGGGAATGCGGATAGAACCACCGGTATCGCTGCCGAGAGCCGCATCCGCCATGCCCGCCACCACTGCCGCCGCGCTGCCGCCGCTGGAACCGCCTGCGGTCAAAAGTGGATTGAGCGGATTGCGCACATCGCCGCCCAGCGAACTGCGCGAGCGTACATCAAAGGCAAACTCGGAGAGATTGGTTTTAGCGAGAATTAACGCGCCCGCAGCTTTGAGGCGCGTAATAACACGCGCATCTTCGCGAGGCTGTGCGTCGGCCAGTGCGCGACAGCCGAGAGTGGTAGGGAGACCCGCACAATCAATATTGTCCTTTATCACCAGTGGAATGCCGTGCAGCGCGCCGAGCGGCGTGCCGGTGCGCCACAAGCGATCGCAGTGCTGCGCATCATTCATCACGTGCGGATTAACACTAATGATGGCGTTAAGTGAGTGGCCCGCGCGCAGGGCGGCCAGCCGTCGCTCAACCTCATCTGCGCTATGAGGCTGTGGCTGCAGGCGCGCGGCAATCATTTCACTGCATCCTGTGACAACATGCCGCTGGTTTCAGAGGCAGCCTGCGGCATCTGGCGCTGCTGTACGCGTTTTGCCGCCAGTGGCGTCAACACGCCCGCGACCAGACACAATCCACCAATCACCCAATAACCCGCATGCAAGTTAACGTGCTGCAACAACACGCCCATCAACACCGGGCCAAAAAACATGCCGCAAGAATAGATGGTCTGAAACAGCCCCATGCGCGTGGTTTGCTCATTCTCCGAGGTATTCACCACGCTGAGCGACATAAACACCGCGAACGCCATACCGAAGGAGAAACCGGCGAGACCTTGCCAGAGATAGATCAGCCATAAACTGCTGGTGAGTGGCACGAAAATCGACGAAACAATTTGCAGGCCGATGCCGATTAGCGCGGTGTTGACCAGGCCAAGGCGCTTATAAAACACGGAACTGCATAGCGCCACGGCGATGGCATAAAACAGTAAATGGATATTGCTCAACACCGCCAGCGTACCGGCCTGCGCGCCAAGCTGTTGGGCGTAAATTGGCGTCAAGGTATCGCGGGTGGCAAAGGGCACCAGAATCACTATGGTTGCCAGCAGGCCGATAAACCAGATGGTGCTATCACCCAGCTGGCGTTTGGCACTTTGTACGCAGGCTTTCAGATGCGGCGCTTTATGAATATCTTCCCCTTCACGAATGCGCAGGCTGAGCATCAGAGCCAGGCAGCCGGCCACGGCGGGGACGAAAAAGGCCTGCGTGCTGCCGAACCAGTGCACGATGACGCCACAGATCGCATTACTGATAAACACGCCGATCGGACCTGCCAGCGCCAGCAAGGCGACGGCGGCGGGCGCTTCATCGCGCCGAAAATAGCGAATGAAAATGATGTTGTAGAGCACCCAACTGGCGGCCGTAAACCCGCAGGCCAGCTTCGCCAGCCAGAATGTCAACGCGCCAGGAAAAAGCCACGCCAACGGCCAGGCGATGACCGGCAGCAGCAGTGCGAACTGCATAAACACTTTACGATTTTTCAATACGTCGGAGACGACGCTGAGTGGGAATCGGGTGCAGAGTGAGGCCAAACCGGTTGCACCCATAATCATACCGATGGTTTGTGGTTCAATGCCCAGCCGCACCATGTAGGGCGCCAGAAAGGCATCAAAGCCGTTGATGCAGATAAAAAACAGCACGCTCATTAAGAAAAACGTCAACAGCTCGGAACGGCTAAACAGTGCTCGAAACATGGTGTTGAACCTCTTGCAAGCCAGGTAAGTGACTAAAAACGCGGGTTTCATCCTGAGTCCGGGTCGCTAATTTTGCACTCTTTGAATACGTATTCAACGGCCGAAGTTACGAAATGATTACAACTTTGTAAAGTGTCGCTGTGGCATTGTGAAAAAAAAGTTATTGAGTGTTGCATACGCATGCAAAACTGGTGTAAGAGTAAAAAACACACACCGAAGCAGGTGAGTCCGGCTGGTGAAATTGGCTACAATGCTCAGCAGTCACCCGCGCATCAGTGTGCTAAACAGGAAGATAACACCATGAAACGTAAGACCTTCGGTCCAGTGACCTCACAACAAGTTGCGCAGCATGCTGGCGTTTCACAATCTGCGGTGTCGCGTACCTTCACGCCGGGAGCCAGTATTTCACCCGCCACGCGTGAAAAAGTGCTGCAATCTGCCCGAGAGCTGGGTTATCGACCCAATGCGCTGGCGCGGTCGCTGAACACCGCACGCTCACGCATTGTTGGCGTGGTGATCTCCTGTTTCGATAACCCGTTTTATCCGCATGTGCTGGAAGCGCTGGGACGGGAACTGGATGCGCTTAACTATCATTTGCTGCTGTTCGTTAGCGATCGTGACAGCAATGTTGATCGCATTTTCGATCAGATCATGCAGTACCGCGTAGATGGCATCGTGCTGGCGTCTGGCGCGTTGTCCGATGCCTTGTCGGAAGAGTGTCACGGTGCCGGTATTCCCGTGGTGCTATTCAATCGCACCGCCGAAAGCGAGATGGCGTCGAGTGTGAATACCGATAACCGCGCCGCCGCACGGCAGATCGCCGAATTTCTGCTGGCGGGCGAACATCAACGTTTTGCTTGCATCTCTGGCGCTGATAACGCTTCGGTGAATCAGCTACGGCTGGACGGCTTCCGCGATGCACTACGTGCACGTGATGTTGATGTCACCGTCGTTGCAGGCCATAACGACAGTGAGCACACCGCGCAGGCGGCACGTCAACTGTTCAGCAGCACCACGCCACCTGATGCGGTATTTGCGGTTAACGACCATATGGCATTGACGGTTATGGATGTGGCGCGCTACGAGTTCGGCTTGCGCATTCCGCAGGATGTGTCAGTGGTGGGTTATGACGATGTTGGGCCCGCGGGCTGGCCTTCATATGCGCTGACCTCCATCTGCCAGCCGGTTGAAGTGATGGTGCAACGTACGATTGGCCTGCTGATGCAGCAAATCGACAGTGCGGTGATGGCACCTGAGCAAATTGTTATTCCCGGCACGTTGGTAGTGCGCCACTCCGCACGGCGTCCGCGTCACGGCGTGGTAGAAGAGAACGGCCAGCTGCTATTTCGTTCTGAGGAGGTTGAGTAATGCGATTGCCGGGTTTCAGTCCCCAGTTTGATTCTATTCAGCAGTTCGTCCTGACGCTAACTCACGTGGTGTGGGAGCAGAAGGACATCGGGCAGCTGGCCGACTTCTATGCCACACCGGTGGTCTTTCACACGCCGGAAAAGCGGTTAACTGACTTAAGCGATTTTATGCGCCTGACCCTGGAAGCGCTGCACTGTTTCCCGCAGCGTCAGGTACTAACAGAAGATATTCTCGCCGCTCGTGAAGGCGATACGTGTTGGTACGCCTCGCAACGCACCCAGGCACGCATTCAGCATCTGGGTGAAGGTTTCTTTGGCGCGCCGAGTGGCAAAACGCTATGGGTGCGCACCTTCGCCGATCGTATTTGCCGGGATGGCCTGGTGGAACAAGAGTGGCTGTTACAGGATCGCGCAGGGATTTTGGCGCAGATTGGCGTCAACGTAGCGGAGTTTGCTCAGCATCTAACGCAGATGCGCCAACAGCAAGGGCTGGAGATGCCGGCACCTGAAGAGCTGGAAGCGCGTTGGGCGGGCGGCCCGGATGGTGATGATGCGGAGGGCGCGCTGGCCGGCTTGATTGAGCGCTATCTCAGCATGTGGGCGGGCGGCAACAGTGGAGTAGTTCCAGGCGTTTATCATCCCGCCGCCACCTTGCACGGTCCGGGCCACAGCAGCTTTACCGGCGAGCAGGAGATTGGCAGCTTCCTTTCTGGCTATCGCGCCTCATTCGCTGACAGCGAAACACAGCTACATCATTTGGTGGTGCGGCGTGATGCCAACGAACCGGTGCGCATCAGCCTGCGCTGGTCACTGTTGAGTTGGCATGATGGCTACGGGAAGTTTGGTCCACCGTCCCGTAAGCCGGTGTGTATTTCCGGAATTTCACATTTGGAATTACGTGATGGCGTAATTATGCGGGAATATTTAGGTATCGATGAACTCTCAATCTGGTTGCAGCTACTCAACTGAATAACCAGCACTTTTAAATAACGCGTTACGTCACGGTAATTAATTCCCTTAATTACCGACGGCGTTCTGCACCCTGAATTCAGCCGGGTGAATCGGCAGCGCTTGATTGCGAGGACCGCGCTCACCCTTAATTCGTCAAAAGCAGGAGTGTTTATGTCTACAACGGACACGGCTAATAAAGCCACCGCCAGTGAAAAGAGCGCAGAAAAAACCTCAGCACGTACCCAGGTCGAACCGGTTTTACAGGTTGAGCGACGGGATTTTGTCGATCTGGTTCCAGAAAACCGTGCGCGAGTACAGCCGATGCGCGGTTTCGATCCCTGCTATACCGATATTGTTGATTACATTGTGCGTTGCACCCACAAGATTTGGGATGAGCGTGATGTCGGACTGATCTACAGCCATTACACCCATAACTGCGTGCTCTATAACGCGCTAGGCACGATTTATACCCGTGAACAGGTGGTGCTGGATACGCTGCAGCGCTTGGTGGCTTTCCCGGAGCGACGTGGCATGGCGACGCAGGTGATCTGGAACGGCAACGATGTTGACGGTTTTTACACTTCGCATCTGGCCACCGGCAGCGGTCGACACACGCAGCCAAGCCAGTACGGTAAGCCGACCAACCGAACCTTCACCACGCGTACCGTCGCGGACTGCATGATTCTGGAAAACAAGATCTACCGCGAATGGGTGGTGAGCGACAACATGTCGCTGATGCGTCAGCTGGGACTGGATACCGATCAGATCGCCTACAACATGGCGAAAGAGCAGTTTGATAAAGGTTTCCGCCTGACGGAGATTGGCGAAAACCGTCGCCTGCTGGGGCAATATCCGCCGGAAAGCGACCCGGATTATACGCTGGCGCACAGCGATACCGAGGCCCAGGTGCTGGGCTGGCTGCATGAGATCTACAACAAACGCATGCTGGGCAAAGTGAAAGACGTTTACGCCAGTAATGTGCAGTGGCACGGCCCGCTGATGAAAGAGCTGTATGGTCAGGCATCGGTGATCCACCAGACGCTGGCGTTGATCGGCATGATCCCTGACGGCGCGTGGATGCCGCAGCATATTTGCTCCAATCCGTGTGAAGAAGGCGGCACTAAAGTGGCGGTGCGCTGGGTGATGGAAGGACATCATCTGGGCTATGGCGAGTTGGGCAAGCCGACCGGGCAGCGTCTGCTGGTGATGGGCATGAGCCACTATCACGTGGTAAACGGTAAAATTGTGGATGAGTGGGTGGTCTACGATCATCTGGCGATGCTGGCGCAGATCAAATTGGGTCAACTGGCGGAGACGGAAGCATGAGTAAGCAACGCGTGCAGTTTATTAAGCAACCCGCAGGCGAAGATGCGCAGGCTGATGCCAGCCTGATCGCCACGGTAAGCGACATTATCAGCAATGTGCGCCAGCAGGGTGATGCGGCGCTGCAGGCGTATTCACTGAAATTTGATGGGGTAGCGCCGGAGCAGCTGGAAGTTTCGGCAGCGGAGATCGAGCAGGCGCTCACACAACTGGCCGCTCAAACTCGCCACGACAGTGAATTTGCCATCGCCCAGGTGCGCCGCTTCGCCGAAGCCCAGCGCGCAACACTGCAGCCGCTAGATATTGAAACGCTGCCCGGCGTGCATTTGGGGCATCGCATCATTCCTATCGAAACCGTGGGCTGCTATGTGCCGGGCGGACGCTATCCGATTCTCTCCGCACCGGTGATGTCCATCGTGCCCGCGGTCGTAGCGGGTTGCGACAACATTATTGCCTGCCTGCCACCGGGCGCGCATCCGGCGATGATTGCTATCTGCCATTTAGCCGGGGCACACCGTATTTTTAAAGTTGGCGGCGCGCAGGCGATTGCCGCGATGGCGTATGGCACCGCATCGCTGCCGGCAGTGGACAAAATTGTTGGACCGGGTAACGCCTTCGTCAATGAGGCCAAGCGTCAGGTTTTTGGCAAAGTAGGTATTGATGCGCTGGCAGGGCCAAGCGAAATCTTTATTGTGGCCGATGATAGTGCCGATCCACGCGTGCTGGCGGCGGATCTGCTGGCGCAGGCGGAACATGATGTGCGCACTCGCGTAGGGCTGGCCACCACCAGCGAGCGCATAGCGCATGAAACCTTGCGTGAAATTGAGGCGCAGCTGTCATCGCTGCCGACGGCGAAGACGGCTGGTGAAGCATGGCAAAGACAGGGCGAGATTGTATTGTGCGCCGACGAAGATGCGATGGTGGCCTACACCGATGAGATCGCCACCGAACATTTGCAAATCCATGCTCGCGATCCCCATGCGCTGGCGGCGCGTATCCGCAACTACGGATCGCTGTTTATCGGTCAAAATGCCAGCGTGGTGTTCTCTGATAAGTGCTGCGGTACTAACCACACGTTACCCACCATGGCAGCGGCGCGCTACACCGGCGGGTTGTGGGTGGGCGCCTATCTAAAAACCTGTACGCATCAATGGATTGACGATCAGGGTATCGCGGCCATCGCCGCGCCTGCAGTGCGTCAAAGTCGTACCGAAGGCATGCAGGCACATCGTCGTGCGGCGCAGATTCGTCTGCAGCCGGAAAAACTCGATGCCATCCTGCGTGGCGCCGAGGATTAGTCCGTGACTTTCATCACCTGCCAGGCGAGGATGCTGGCAGGTGATGAACAGAGGAATCGGGCTATGCAGGGCAGTCGTCGTACCCTGAAGTTACTTACCGCACTATTGGTGCTGTTGATTGTCGGATTGATTGCCGGCGCCATTCATTTCCAGAAAAATTCCAACGCCTTGTGGCAGATCATTAGCGAGAAATGCGTGCCTGGCATGGCCGCCAGCGGCAAACCCGCGCCTTGCCAGCAGGTGAACAGTGCGCAGGGTTACGTCACGCTGAAAGACCTCAACGGTCCGTTGCAGTATCTACTGATGCCGATCGAAAAAATCAGCGGCATGGAAAGTCCCATCATTCTTGAGCCGTCTACGCCGAATCTGTTTGCCGACGCCTGGCAACAACGGACATTACTTGCACAGAAGCACGGCGCGCCAATATCAGATAGCGCGCTGTCGCTGGCAATCAATGCGCAATACGGGCGTACGCAGAATCAGCTGCATATTCATATCTCTTGTCTGCGACCGGATGTGCGTCAGCAACTTGATGCCCTGGCGCCGAGGCTTAACGCGCAGTGGCAAAGCGAAACGCTGCGCAAGCATCGTTACCTGATACGTACGCTTTCAACAGCAGAACTGGCGCAGCAGAGTGCGTTTATCCGTCTGGCAAACGAAGTGCCTCACGCGCGCACCGAGATGGGGAAATATGGCCTGGCGCTGGCGCAGCTGCCGGATGGTCGCTTAGCGCTGCTGGCGTTAGAACGCAACTGGCTCAAGCTGAACAGTGGTTCGGCGGAAGAGCTGCAGGATCATCAATGCGGGATTTTGTAAGGTCGACATTTCAGGTGACATAAAAAAGGCGGCTAATCAGCCGCCTCATCATACATCCAAAACTTACGCGTTTTTCGCAGCGGCTGCGGCTTTCACGATCACGGCGAAAGCATCGGCTTTCAGTGAAGCACCGCCAACCAGCGCGCCATCGATATCTGGCTGGGTGAACAGCTCAGCGGCGTTTTTGTCGTTTACCGAACCGCCGTACTGGATGATCACTTGCTGTGCGATGGCAGCGTCTTTCTTCGCGATGTGGTCACGAATAAATTTGTGCACGGCCTGAGCCTGCGCTGGCGTAGCGGATTTGCCGGTACCGATGGCCCAAACTGGCTCATAAGCGATGACCGCGCCTTCGAACGCTGCTGCGCCCTGCGTTTCCAGCACGGCGTCGATCTGACGTGCGCACACTTCTTGCGTTTGGCCCGCTTCGTTTTCTGCGTCGGTTTCACCGATGCACAGAACGGGTACCAGGCCCGCTTCCTTCACGACGGCAAATTTCTTCGCGATGAACTCATCGCTCTCTTTATGGTAGGTACGGCGCTCAGAGTGGCCGATGATGATGTATTTCGCGCCAACGTCTTTCAGCATGTCTGCGGAAGTTTCGCCAGTGAATGCGCCAGACAAGTTAACGTCGACGTTCTGAGCACCCAGAGCGATGTGGCTACCGGAAATGGCGTGTTTCGCCAGGTCCAGATAGATGGCTGGCGGTGCAATCGCGACGCCACAACCATCAACACCAGACAGCTCTTTGCGCAGGCCTTCAATCAGCTCTTTGGTGATCAGCTTGCTACCGTTCAGTTTCCAGTTACCCATAACCAGTGGATGTCGCATTCTTTCCTCCGCATAACGCGATTCATGAAATAGCGCTGCCATCGGGCAGCGATGTCTGCGAGACAGTATAGAGATCAAATGGGTTGCTGGCTTTGCTTTTCGTCATTTTTGCCGGTGTGATCAGGGCGTAGCGAGCGCCAGTTTTATCGGCTCAACGGCGAAGGTTAAACCCTTGTCACCGTTGTCTGCGACCACGAAGCGCAGTGCGCCTTCGGTGCGGGCAAAATAACGCGCACCTTTGCCGGCGCTCAGCAGAGAATCGAGCTTTTTGCGACCATCTTCGGCCGACAAACCGGGGATGAAGAAACGCAGCAGGGCAGTCATGTAATCCATGGCACGTGCCTGCGCCGCTTTCATATCGGGACCGGGAACCGGCAGCCAGGTGATTTGCAGGGTTTTGATTTTGCCGGTGCCTTGCTCCAGCGCGGTTGAAGCATACAGCGTTTCGCTGATTTTACTGGCGGCACGCGTCAGGTTACTTTTATCGCCGCGACTATCAATGGCGCGATATTCCTGCAGCGGTTCATTGGGATTGGCGGCGTTGTACTTTTCACGGAACTGCGCAACGGTCATATCGAACGTCGGCGCACCCGCGAGCAGATAGGGCGCAGCAGGCAGATGATCGCTACGATCCAGTGCAGGTGCGTCCTCCGCCCAGGCGGGAAATGTCAGTGCGAGGCCAAGCAGCAGCGCGACTGGCAGGTTCTTCATTGCTTCGGCCCTAAATCATTCACTTAGCCCACGATTAGAACGGTTTTTACCGGGGAAAGTCAAAACCCACATTGGGAAAAATCTGACAATCTTCGCCTCGCGCCTCTTACCAGTAATGCTCGCTGGTCATATGCCCGGGTTTACGTTTGAAATGCTTGCGCATCTCACGTGTGTCTTTTAGCAATTGTTGGGTATCGCGCACCATTTGCGGATTACCACACAGCATCACATGGCTGGTTTCTGCCGTGAGCGGCAAGCCAACCGCGCGCTCCAGTTCGCCGCTCTCAATCAACTGCGGTACGCGGCCGTGCAGCGAACCGGCGATCTCTTCGCGGCTTACCACGGTCTGAATATGCAGCTTGCCCTGATAGCGCTGCTGCAGCTGCTGCATTAACGGCAGGAAGCTCAGGTCATCCGCGAGACGGGCCGCGTGCACCAGCACAATATTGTCGAAACGCTCCAGATCTTCGCCCTGTTGCAGAATCGATAAATAGGGGCCAATCGCCGTGCCGGTGGCCAGCATCCACAGCGTTTGGCAGTCAGGAATTTCGTCGAGCACAAAGAACCCTGCGGCTTCTTTGGTAATCATCACCTGCTCGCCGGGCTGCAGTGCCTGCAAGCGTGGACTCAGTTTGCCTTCCGGCACGGTAACCAGATAAAACTCCAGCAGCGAATCTTTGGGCGCGTTGACGTAAGAGTAGGCGCGCTGCACACGCTCGCCGTCAATTTCTAATGCCAGCTTGGCAAACTGCCCTGCGGTAAAGCTATCAATGGGCGCTTCGACGCGCAGACTGAACAGTGCATCGGTCCAGTTTTTTACCTCTTTCACTTCAGCATTGATCCACTCTGCCATGTTGGCTCCTTAATCTTGATTGTGTAGGTACATCATCGCCATCGGCCTAACGGATTTCCAGTCCATGCTCGGGCAAAGGGCTCTCAGCGACAAACGCAGCGCACAGATCAGCAACTGTAGCGGCCGGTTTACAATCTGGACGTCAACCTTGACGGCTTAAGACACTACAGCTTTGCCGGTCCCTCTCGATTTGTCACTGAATCCTGATATTTTTGCCGCCATAAATCCGAGGCAGCCTGTTTTGTGCTGCTTATTCTTTGTTTCTCAGGCAGACATTTTGTTCCATGTTGATAAGTAAAACGCAAAATCGCTTTCTGTTATTCATGCTGATCGTGCTGGTGGCGGTGGGGCAGATGGCGCAAACCATCTATGTGCCAGCGATGGCCAACATGGCAGAGACGCTCAATGTGCGCAGCGGTGCCATTCAGCAGGTGATGGCCGCCTATCTGATGACCTACGGTGGATCGCAGCTGATCTACGGCCCGCTTTCGGACAGCTTTGGTCGACGTCCGGTGATCCTTATCGGCATGACGATCTTTGCCATTGGTGCCTTGATCGCCATGTTCGCGCCCTCACTGGATATTCTGGTGCTGGGCAGCGCGGTGCAAGGTTTAGGTACCGGCGTGGCCGGCGTGATGGCGCGCACCATGCCGCGTGACCTTTACTCTGGTATTGCATTGCGCCAGGCGAACAGTTTACTCAATATGGGTATTCTGGTTAGCCCGCTGCTGGCGCCGGTGATTGGCGCGCTGCTGACGCATCTGTTTGGCTGGCACGCCTGTTTCGCCTTCCTGCTGCTGCTGTGTGTAGGCGTTACCGCGTCGATGGCGCGCTGGTTACCGGAAACCCGTCCCGTTGATACACCTGCTACGCCATTCCTGAAGCGTTATGCCACCCTGCTGAGTGACGGCAATTTCGTGCGTTACCTGCTGCTGCTGATTGGCGCGCTGGCAGGCATCGCAGTATTCGAGGCCAGCTGCGGCGTGCTGATGGGCGGTGTTTTAGGTCTGGATGGTTTGACCGTCAGCATCCTGTTTATCCTGCCGATTCCGGCGGCGTTCTTTGGCGCCTGGTTTGCCGGACGCGAGCAGAAATCCTGGCACACGCTAATGTGGTATGGCGTCAATAGCTGCCTGCTGGCGGGCTTATTGATGTGGGTTCCCGCCTGGTTTGGCGTGATGAATATCTGGACGCTGTTGGTGCCGGCTGCGCTGTTTTTCTTTGGCGCCGGCATGCTGTTCCCGCTGGCAACCTCGGGTGCGATGGAGCCGTATGCATGGCTGGCGGGCAGCGCTGGAGCGTTAATTGGGGGGTTGCAGAACCTGGGTTCCGGCGTGGTAGCGTGGCTTTCTGCTCTGCTGCCGCAGCACGACCAATCCAGCCTCGGCATGTTGATGTTTGTGACGTCGCTGGTGATGCTGCTGTGCTGGTGGCCGCTCTCACGTCATCCGGAGAGCGGCAAGCAGGCGATTACAGGATAAATTGATGCAGCGCCGCGTCTTTGCGATCGAGATAGTGGATCGACTGGATGCGGCGAATAGTGCGTGATTTGCCGCGCACCAGCAGCGTTTCGCTGGTGGCGATGTTGCCGTTACGCGTGATGCCTTGCAGTAAATCGCCGGTAGTGATGCCCGTGGCGGCGAAGATCACGTTATCGTTACGCGCCATCTGATCCAGCTTCAGCACCTGACCCGCTTCAATGCCCATCTCGGCGCAGCGCTGTAGCTCATTCTCACCTAAGCGACGATTCTCTTCGCTATCGCCTTTCACTTGATGACGTGCCAGCAGGCGTGCCTGCATGTCGCCATCCATCGCCCGGATAACCGCCGCCGATACCACCCCTTCCGGCGCGCCGCCGATGCCATACATCACATCCACTTCGCTGTCCGGCATGCAGGTAAGAATTGAAGCCGCCACATCGCCGTCCGGGAAGGAGAACACGCGTACGCCGAGCTGTTGCAGCTGAGCAATCACCGCATCGTGGCGTGGTTTAGCCAGAATCGAAACCGTCAGCTGGCTGAGCGGCTTGCCCAGTGCCAGCGCGATGTTTTTCAGATTAATATCGAGTGGCAAATTAAGATCGATGGCGCCGCGTGCGCCGGGCCCGACAATCAGCTTCTCCATGTACATATCAGGTGCGTGCAGGAAGCTGCCCTTATCGCCGACCGCCAGCACCGCCAGCGCATTGGCCTGGCCCATCGCCGTCATGCGCGTGCCTTCAATCGGATCGACGGCGATATCTACCGCGTCACCGCGACCGGTACCGACTTTCTCACCGATATACAGCATTGGCGCTTCGTCGATTTCGCCCTCGCCAATCACAATCTGGCCGTCGATATCGATAGTGTTAAGCATAATGCGCATGGCGTGAACGGCTGCGCCGTCGGCCGCATTTTTATCGCCGCGTCCTAACCAGTGATAGCCCGCCAGAGCGGCGGCTTCGGTCACGCGGGAAAATTCAATCGCGAGTTCTCGTTTCATGGTTGCACCTGACAAAAAACAGGCGGGCAGTTTAACACAGCGCGGAAGGGGGACGGGGGAAAAACCCGCGGCAGGGGGCGCCGCGGGTCAGCAGGATTTTACTCTTCGTCTTCCCATGCTTTCGCACGAGCGACGGCTTTCTTCCAGCCTGCGTAGCGGACGTTACGTTCGGTGGTTTCGATGCTTGGACGGAACTCACGCTCAATCACCGCTTTCTCGCGGACTTCATCCAAATCGCCCCAGAAGCCGACCGCCAGGCCAGCAAGATATGCCGCACCCAACGCAGTCACTTCACGCACTTCCGGACGCTCAACGCGTGTGCCGAGAATGTCGGACTGGAACTGCATCAGGAAGTTGTTGGCTACCGCACCGCCATCAACGCGCAGCGATTGCAGGCGGGTGCCGGCATCGTTCTGCATCGCTTCCAGCACGTCGCGCGTCTGATAAGCAATCGATTCCAGCGTGGCACGGATGATGTGGTTAGCGTTTGCACCGCGCGTCAGACCGAAGATCGCACCGCGTGCATACGGGTCCCAATAGGGCGCGCCCAAACCGGTGAAGGCAGGCACCATGTAAACACCGTTGCTGTCTTTCACTTTCAACGCGAAGTATTCGGAGTCAGTGGAATCGCTGATCAGCTTCATCTCGTCGCGCAGCCACTGAATTGACGCACCACCGATAAACACCGCACCTTCCAGCGCATAGTTCACTTCGCCGCGTGGACCGCAGGCGATGGTGGTCAGCAGGCCATGCGTTGAGGTTACGGCTTCGGTGCCGGTGTTCATCAACATAAAGCAGCCGGTGCCGTAGGTGTTTTTCGCCATACCCGGTTGTACGCACAGCTGGCCGTAGAGCGCCGCCTGTTGGTCACCCGCGATACCGGCGATGGGAATACGCGTACCGCCTTTACCACCAATGTTGGTCTGGCCGTAAACTTCTGAAGAACCTTTCACTTCCGGCAGCATTTCACGCGGAATATCGAGGATCTCCAACATGCGCTCATCCCACTCCAGCTTGTGGATGTTGTACATCATGGTACGTGAGGCGTTGGTGTGATCGGTTACGTGCACACGCCCTTGCGTCATTTTCCAAATCAGCCAGGTATCAACGGTACCAAACAGCAGTTCGCCGCGTTTAGCACGTTCACGTGCGCCTTCAACGTGGTCAAGAATCCACTTCACTTTGGTGCCGGAGAAGTAAGGGTTAATCACCAAACCGGTGGTGTGCTGGATATACTCTTCCAGTCCCTCTTTCTTCAGCTTGTTACAGTAATCTGCGGTACGTGGATCCTGCCAGACGATGGCATTGTAGATAGGCTTGCCGCTCTCTTTATCCCACACGATGGCGGTTTCACGCTGGTTGGTGATACCAATCGCCGCGATTTGATCGGAGTTAATGTCGGCATGTGCCAGCACTTCAACCAGCGTTGAGCTTTGTGACGCCCAGATATCCATTGGGTCATGCTCAACCCAACCCGCTTTCGGGTAGATCTGGGTAAATTCACGCTGTGAAACGGCGACGATGTTCGCGTCATGATCGAGCACTACGGCACGTGAGCTGGTTGTGCCCTGATCGAGCGCGACAATATATTTTTTATCAGTCGTAGTCATTGTGCTTTCCTGATGATGTATCGATGAAACTTACGCTTTACGCTGCTGAGCGCGCGCAACCGGTTTTTCTGTTGTGCTGGCTTCCGCCACGTTAACGGGCAGATGACGGCCAATCAGTGAACGGTAACCCCAGGCTCCGAGGCAAGCACCGACCAGCGGGCCAAAAATCGGAACCAGGAAGTAAGGAATATCTTTGCCACCGGTGAAGGCGACGTTGCCCCATCCGGCGAAGAAGGCGAACAGTTTTGGACCGAAGTCACGCGCCGGGTTAAGTGCGAAGCCGGTCAGCGGGCCCATTGCACCACCGATAATGGCTACCAGCAGACCAATCAAAAGCGGTGCCAGCGGGCCGCGTGGTACGCCGTTGCCGTCATCGGTCAGCGCCATAATGACGCCCATCAGTACGGCGGTAATCACCATCTCAACCAGGAACGCCTGACCAACACTGATGTGCGGGTTTGGATAGGTAGAGAAGATGCCGGCCAGGTCGAGGCTTTCAACGCTGCCACGTACCATCTGATGGCCTGTTTCGTAATCCAGGAACAAATTGTAGTAGAGACCATAAACCAACGCGGCAGCGCAGAAGGCGCCGGCAACCTGCGCCAGAATATAGGGTACGACTTTACGGCCTTCAAAGTTTGCGAACAGGCACAGCGCGATAGTCACCGCTGGGTTAAGATGCCCGCCTGAAACACCGGCGCTCAGATAGACCGCCATGGAAACTGCTAAGCCCCAGATAATACAAATTTCCCACTGACCGAACGCAGCACCGGCCAATTTCAGTGCGGCAACGCAGCCGGCACCAAAAAAGATGATCAAACCGGTGCCGATAAATTCGGCGATGCACTGACCTGTTAGTGTGTTAGTTGTTTGACTCATAATGGCATTCCTGAAGCGAGGTTAAATTTTATCAGTTTTTGTTCTCATCCATGAGTCGCCCAGCTTTTAATGTAGGGTTGATGTGAATTTATCGTTAACGAGCATAAACGAGAAATAGCGAAATTGAAAACTGTGTACTGCGTCATAAAAATGCGCGTTTTCGCGTCTTTTGCGTTTCTTTACGGCCCATTCAGCCTGCTTTGCGCGTGGACGGTTAAGTGATCGCGCACACAGATGCGCGAAGATGAGCATTTTTTTAGGCATTGACTGAAAAGTGTTACAGACTGCCCTCGCAGGCCTTGTGTCGCTGGACTTGCTGGGTTTGGCTACATACAATCGAGTCATCGTGGCTGAGCGCACCATAATAAGGCATGCGCTAGCCCCATCAACGCCTTGCAAGATTTAGGAGAGGTCAGAAAGATGTCATTTGAAGTGTTCGAGAAACTGGAAGCGAAAGTACAGCAGGCGATTGATACCATCACTCTGCTGCAGATGGAAATTGAAGAGCTGAAAGAGCAAAACAATACGCTGAAAAACGAAGTCAGCCAGGCTTCAGGTAACCAGGATGCGCTGGTGCGTGAAAATCAGCATCTGAAAGAAGAGCAGCATGTCTGGCAGGATCGTCTGCGGGCACTGCTGGGAAAAATGGAAGAGGTTTAAGCGTACAGGCTTGAACCAACGGGTGCCGCGGCACCCGTTTTTGTTGCAGCTTACTCGATGTCGAGTGCGTCTTCAGACAGGATAATGCCGGTATTGTCGGCATACAGATGGTCGCCAGAGAAGAAAGTCACGCCGCCAAAGTTAACGCGTACGTCACTTTCGCCAATGCCTTCACCCGCTGCACCCACCGGAATGGCTGCAATCGCCTGAATGCCGATTTCCAGCTCTTCGAGGTCGTCAACCTGACGCACCGAACCGTAAATCACAATGCCTTCCCACTCATTTTGCGCCGCCAGACTTGCCAGCTGAGCATCGACCAGGGCACGACGAACGGAACCGCCGCCATCCACAAGCAATACGCGACCCCGACCGTTCTCTTCCAGCAAATCGTAAAGTAAGCCGTTATCTTCGAAGCATTTCACCGTGGTGATTTGACCACCGAATGAACTGCGTCCACCAAAGTTCGAAAAAAGCGGTTCAACAACGTTCACAGCTTCGTGGTAGATGTCACAGAGTTCAGATGTATCGTATTTCATGAGGGTTTTCGTCTGTTTGCCACAGGAGCGCTAAGTATATCGCTATCTGGCGATTGTTGGCAAAATCATCAGCCGCCAAAAAAAGCGCTGCATCAATATCCTGCGTAAAAAAAAGCCCGGCGCAGTGGCCGGGCGGGGATATCGCAGACGAAGCTTACAGAATGAAGCGGCTGAGGTCTTCGTCGGCCACCAGCTCATCCAGATGCTTACCAACGTACTCGGCATCGATAGTGATCGACTCACCGTTACGATCGCTGGCGTCATAGGAGATATCTTCCATCAGACGCTCCAGCACGGTATGCAGACGACGTGCACCGATGTTTTCGGTGGTTTCGTTTACCTGCCATGCGGCTTCAGCGATACGACGCACCGCATCGTCCGTGAAGTCGATGTTGACCCCTTCGGTGCCCATCAGCGCTTTGTACTGCACGGTAACCGAGGCGTTTGGCTCGGTCAGAATGCGTTCGAAGTCATTGACGGTCAGCGCCTGCAGCTCAACGCGAATCGGCAGACGTCCCTGCAGCTCGGGAATCAAATCGGAAGGGCTAGCCACCTGGAACGCGCCGGAAGCGATAAACAGGATGTGGTCGGTTTTCACCATGCCGTGCTTGGTGGACACGGTGCAGCCTTCAACCAGCGGCAGCAGGTCGCGCTGCACGCCTTCGCGTGACACGTCTGGACCGCCTGCATTCTGGCCGCCGCGCTTACAGATTTTGTCGATTTCGTCGATGAACACGATACCGTGCTGCTCAACCGCATCGATGGCGTCCTGCTTCAGCTCTTCAGGATTCACCAGCTTGGCCGCTTCTTCTTCAATCAGCAGCTTCATGGCTTCTTTGATTTTCAGCTTACGCGGTTTCTGCTTCTGCCCACCGAGGTTCTGGAACATCGATTGCAGCTGGCTGGTCATCTCTTCCATGCCAGGAGGCGCCATGATTTCGACGCCGGCGGAGGAAGCGGCCAGATCGATCTCAATCTCTTTGTCGTCCAGCTGGCCTTCGCGCAGTTTCTTGCGGAATGACTGACGCGCTGCCGAGGGCTCAGCCGCTTGCTCAGCCTGGCCCCAGTTGTTTTTTGCGGGTGGGATCAGCACATCGAGGATGCGCTCTTCCGCCATCTCTTCAGCGCGGTATTTGTTCTTCTCGATCGCCTGGCTGCGCACCATCTTGATGGCAGAATCGGTCAGATCGCGAATGATGGAATCAACCTCTTTACCGACGTAACCGACTTCGGTGAATTTGGTGGCTTCTACTTTGATGAACGGCGCGTTAGCCAGTTTGGCTAGGCGACGGGCAATTTCGGTTTTACCGACGCCGGTAGGACCAATCATCAGAATGTTCTTTGGCGTTACTTCGTGGCGCAGCTCTTCGTCGAGCTGCATGCGGCGCCAGCGGTTACGCAGGGCGATCGCGACCGCCTTTTTTGCGCCGTCCTGGCCGATAATAAAGCGGTTAAGCTCGCTGACAATCTCGCGTGGAGTCATCTCGGACATGATTTTGATCCTTACGCCTTAGACGGTAATGCTTCGATGTTGATGTTGTGGTTGGTGTAGATACAGATATCGCCGGCGATGTTCAGCGCCTTCTCCACAATATCTTGTGCACCAATGTCCGTGTTCTCCAGCAGGGCGCGAGCCGCTGCCTGGGCGTAAGGCCCACCGGAACCAATAGCAATCAGGTCATTTTCCGGCTGGATAACGTCGCCGTTGCCGCTGATGATCAGCGAGGCGTTTTCGTCAGCGACCGCCAGCAGCGCTTCAAGGCGACGCAGCATGCGATCGGTACGCCAATCTTTCGCCAGTTCGACCGCCGCTTTCACCAGATGACCCTGGTGCATCTCCAGCTTGCGCTCAAACAGTTCAAACAGGGTGAAGGCATCTGCGGTACCGCCAGCAAAACCGGCGATCACTTTATCGTTGTAAAGACGACGGACTTTTTTGACATTGCCTTTCATTACGGTATTGCCGAGCGTAGCCTGGCCATCACCGCCAATCACTACCTGGCCGTTGCGTCGTACACTTACTATTGTTGTCACGGGCAGACCCCTTGTTGCAGTAGAAAAGGAACTCCGCGCACTCGGCGCGGAGTATCATGCAACCAGATATGGGGCAGGATTGGGGAGTTTCAACCCCTAAAGAATTTAAGGTAAGGCGAGGGGAATACAGCTTCCGTGGCCGGAGCTGTGTAAGCGTTTTACCGTGCTGTCTGCGCTGCCGCGATCTTTGAACGGCCCAATCACCACGCGATTCCAGCCACCGCCGGTCGTAATACGGCTCTCAAATCCTTCAAATGCCAGACCAGCGCGCACGGATTCCGCCTGATCGGTGCCTTTGAACGAACCACACTGCACCATCCAGCGCTGCGAAGAGGCTTTCTCTTCCGCTTTCGCTTTGGCGGTTTCCTGCGGCTTAGTCTGCTGCGTAGGCTCGCGCGTGATCGGCGCAGCCTGCTGCTGTTGCTGACGCGCGGCCTGTTGTTGCTGTTGCTGGCGCTGCAGCTGCTGCTGACGTTGCTGCTGTTGCTGCTGTTGCTGTTGTACCTGCTGCTGTTGCTGTACCTGCTGACGCTGCAGCGTCTGCTGGCGCTGTGCCGGGGTTTGTTCGTTCCACGGCACTTCGTTCAGCTGCGTAGGCTGCTGGCGCATATCGGCCTGCATCTGCTCCAGCAGCTGGCGCTGTTCATCGGTCAACTGGGTTTGTGATTGCACGCCACCCGCTGAAGGCTCAGTCGGCGACGGAACGGTAATCTGGCGATTTTCCAGCTCTTTGATGTACTTCCAGCGCTCTTCCGGCTTCGGCGGCAAGCCGTTACCGTTAGCTTTGTGATTGGGAATGACTTCAATCTCTTCTTTCTTATGATGCGAGATGAACCATAAACCACCGGCAAAGGTGACCAGCACGGCCGCGGCCAGTACCATCATGAGTTTTGAAGTGCCTGAGCCGCCTTTGCTTTTCTTGCTGCGGCTGGCGGGTTTTTTGCGACGCGTCCCTGTTGAACGCCCGCGGCCTACATAATCTTTCTGTGCCACTTTCGTTCTGATACCCTTCAAAAAAATGCCAATGGGCATGTAAATGTGCTGTTAATTGCCCGGCAATGAATGCGCCATGTTACGCAAGGGCTGGAACTTTGACCAGCACAGTCTGCCTTCAGAATCCGCTGAAAATGCAGGCGTCAGTCGGTTATTTTTCACGTTTTGCTGCCGGTGCCGTGCTGCCGCGCACGCGCAATTCCGCATCCAGCAGGCGCGAACCGTTATTCACGCGTTTGCCCTGCAGTTCATCGAGTAATAACAGCATGGCTTCACGACCAATCGCAAAGCGCGGCTGCGCTACGGTGGTCAGCGGCGGATCGTAGTATTGCGCCAGCTCGATATCATCGAACCCCACTACCGACAGGTCCTGCGGAATCCGCATGCCAAGTTTACGCGCCTGATTCATGGCACCTAGCGCCATCAGATCGCTATGACAAAAAATCGCTTTCGGCGGCTGCGGTAAACTCATCAACTGCTTAAGCGCATTGGCACCGGCTTCAAAGGTGAAGTCGCCGTGCACAATCATGGTCGGATCGATGGCGATACTGCTGCGGCGCAGCGCCTGAATGTAGCCCTGCAACCGATACTGGCTCAGCGGAATATGCTCTGGCCCGGTGATGCAGGCAATTTGGCGATGGCCGAGCTGCAGCAGATGATTCACCGCTTCAAATGCCGCCGTCAGGTTATCGATATGGACCGTTGGCAACGCCATCTCTGGCGCAAATTCGTTACCCATTACCATTGGCGGCAGGTTGCGCTGATCTTCAATTCCGGCGTCAAACGGCAGCTGCGAACCCAACAGCACCATGCCGTCGATCTGCCGCGTCAGCATTAAATTCAGGAAGGTTTTCTCCTGTTTATTCTGATGCGCGCAGTCGCCAATCAATACCAGATAACCTTCATGCGCAGCGGTAACTTCCACGCCGCGAATGATCTCACTGAAGAAGGGATCGCAGATATCCGGCACAATCACCAGAATGGTTTGTGTTTCACCCCGTTTGGCATTGCGCGCCAAACCGTGCGGCGCATACCCCACGGCCAGCACCGCTTTTTCGACTTTGAGACGGGTGGCGGCCGAGACTTTTTCTGGATTCATCAACGCACGTGAAACCGTGGCGGTTGAAACGCCGGCTTTCTCGGCCACATCTTTCATGGTGGCAGCGGTTGAGGGTTGCTTCTGGTCCAACGTATAACTCCTGACGCGGTACAGCGCATTGATTTACAGAGATTGCCGGGCTTTAACCGGGTCGGCACTATTGTTAACCGAAGGTCGCGGCAGGTTGTTACTTAATTTGCATAAAAATTGTGACTTGTGCGACTTTTTTCGATCTGGCTCGCAGATGTGGCGCGGCTTAACTCTCGGTGGGGTCGATATCCAGCGTCCACTTTACTTTACGTGCGGCGGGCAAGGTGGCGATCAGCGGCAGCGATCCGCTCAGCAGCTGTTGCAAACGCTTACGTGACGGATGCTGTAACAGCAGTTGCCAGCGCCAGCGTCCACTGCGTTTCGGTGCCAACGCCGGAACCGGCCCCATCAGCCACATCGCCTCATCTTTTAACGGGCTGGCTTCCAGCAAATTGCGCAGTTGTGTGAGAAATTCCGCTGCCTGCTGGTTATCCATATCTTCGGCGCGGAACAGCGCATGGCTGGTCCACGGCGGCAGTTGTACCGATTGACGCTCCAGCAGGGTTTGATCGGCAAAGGCGAAATAGCCGCGATGCAGCAAGGTTTGCAGCAACGGATGTTCGGGATGGTGGGTTTGCAGCAACACTTCGCCCTGTTTTCCGGCGCGACCCGCGCGACCCGCAACCTGGGTATACAGCTGCGCAAAACGCTCGGCGGCGCGAAAATCGGCCGAGAACAGCGCGCCATCAACATCCAGCAGCGACACCAGCGTAACATCCGGGAAGTGATGGCCTTTCGCCAGCATTTGCGTACCGACCAGAATGCGTGCGCCGCCGCGATGCACATCGGCCAGATGCTGCTCCAGCGCACCTTTGCGGCTGGTGGTATCACGATCGATACGCGACACCGGCACGCCAGGAAACAGCGTACCGAGCTGCTGCTCCAGCTGTTCGGTACCTACGCCGACCGGCATTAAATGCGTTGAGCCGCAGTCGGGACACTGATTTGGCAGCGGGCGCTGGCTGTCACAATGGTGGCAGCGCAGCTGGCGATGATTCTGATGCAGCGTGTAGTAGCTGTCGCAGCGCTGACATTCTGCCAGCCAGCCGCAATCGTGACACATCAGCGCCGGTGAGAAACCGCGGCGGTTAAGGAACAGCAACACCTGATTATCGGCCTGCAGATGCTGGCGCATTTTGCCGAGCAGCGCGGGTGCCAATCCCCCTTTCAGCTGCTGACCTTTCAGATCAATCAGCTGCTGTAATGCCGGTTTGGCATTACCTGCGCGTTTGGTGAGATTGAGCTGGCGATATTTGCCGACGCGCACATTGTGCAAGGTTTCCAGCGCCGGCGTAGCCGAGCCCATGACAATCGGAATATCTTCCTCATGCGCGCGGAACACCGCCAGATCGCGCGCCTGATAGCGCCAGCCTTCCTGCTGTTTGTACGAGCTGTCATGCTCTTCATCAATGATGATCACGCCTGGACGCGCTAGCGGTGTGAACAGTGCTGAACGTGTCCCGATGACAATCGCGGTTTCACCACTGCGCGCGCGCAGCCACACGGCAAGGCGTTCGCTGTCATTCAGCGCGGAGTGCAGCACATCAATCGGGGCGTCAAAGCGTTCGCGGAAGCGGGCGATGGTTTGCGGCGTCAGGCCGATTTCCGGCACCAGCACCAGCGCCTGCTTGCCGCGCGCCAGCACGTTCTCCAGCACGCTGAGATACACCTCAGTTTTACCTGAACCGGTAATGCCGGCCAGCAGCCACGGCGCGTAGTGATCGTCTTCGCTGCGCATCGCGCCAACGGCCATCGCCTGATCGGTATTCAGGCGCAGGCGATCACCTTTAACCGCAAAGGTGGTGCGCCAGTCGTGCATCTGCGGCGCGTGTTCGCGTAGATCGCACAAACCTTTTGCACGCAACGCCTGCAGCGCCGCATCGGTAAAATCGTATTCACTGACCTGATGACGATACAGCGGGCGCTGACGCAGCATCGCCAGCGCCTGCTGCTGTTTCGGCGCGCGCTTCAGGCTCTCCATCGCCACTTCCCGGCCAGCATCATTGATCACCCATTGCCACAGCGGTGCCTCCTGGGCCGGCTTGCCCTGGCGCAGCAGCACCGGCAGCGCATGGCTGAGCACCTCGCCGAGCGGCGAGTGATAATAATTCGCGGCCCAATGCAGGATGCGCCACAACGCGGGCGAGAACAGGCTGCGATCGTCGAGCACGCTTTCAATCTGCTTGAGCTGGGCCAGCGGCAGATCGCTGGTCTCACGCGTGCCGACGACGATGCCAATCATTTTGCGATTGCCGAACGGCACATTCACGCGCGCACCCGCCACCGGCTGCGGCGCATCGGCTGGCAGCAGATAGTCAAACAGGCGAGGTAGCGGAACGGGCAGGGCAACCTGAACAACGGGCATGTGAATCTCTATCCGGTTCTGAATTAAGGAGAAGAAGTAGTGTACACGTTGATACCCTGAGCGGATATATTACGGTGGTTTGCTAAAAGTGGTTAATTTCTGTATACTATGCCGCCTTCGATGAGATCGCTTGTCGGAGCATACACTTAATGTTCAATCGCGTGTGGTGCTGTGCAGGCTGAGCCTGGCACGGAGAGCGACACGGCCTTTTATGAGGTTCTCCCATGAAACAAGGTATTCACCCTAAGTACGAAGCAGTAACCATGACTTGCTCTTGCGGTAACGTGATCAACACCCGTTCAACCATGGCTTCTGGTCTGAACCTGGACGTGTGCGGCAAATGCCACCCGTTCTACACTGGTAAGCAGCGTATTGCTGACACCGGTGGCCGTGTAGATCGCTTCAACAAGCGTTTCAGCGTGCCAGCAAGCAAGAAATAAGATTATTTGCCGTCGAATCTTCGCGATTCGGATGCAAGAAAAAACCCAGCCTCGGCTGGGTTTTTTTATTTCTGGCTTCAGTATTCCCAGCTATCGGGATCGATGCCCATCTCGCGCATAATCTGTTTCGCTTCTTCCGGAATCTCATCGCTGCGCTCTTTACGCAGATCGACATCGTTCGGCAGAGGCTGCCCGGTGAAAGCATGCAAAAAGGCTTCACACAGCAGTTCGCTGTTGGTGGCGTGACGCAGGTTATTCACCTGACGGCGGGTGCGCTCGTCAGTTAAAATCTTCAGCACTTTCAGCGGGATAGAAACTGTGATTTTCTTGACCTGCTCGCTCTTCTTGCCATGTTCAGCGTAAGGGCTGATATATTCGCCGTTCCATTCAGCCATGGGTTACCTTAATCAATAAAAGTTGAATATGGGGAAATCCGTTGATTATGCCCGATTTTTCGATGCCTGACCCCTTAAACTGCAGGTTTTATGCTTGAGCACCGCTTCTGAAAAAGGAAAGCGCGCTGAACACCAGGCGATGACGGACAATTTTAGCGGTTATTGATGATTTGCTCAATCTATACGCAAAGACATTTAGATGTCCAGATGTATTGACGTCTATGCGCTGAATGTTATGCTGTTGCTCTTCTTTTTCTTCAGGAACAGTAGGCACCATGACGCGCAAACAGGCAACCATCGCAGTACGCAGCGGTTTGAATGATGACGAGCAATATGGCTGCGTTGTCCCACCGATTCATCTCTCCAGCACCTATAACTTTCTCGACTTCAACGAGCCGCGTGCGCACGACTATTCACGTCGTGGCAACCCAACGCGTGATGTGGTTCAGCGCGCACTGGCGGAGTTAGAAGGGGGTGCAGGCGCGGTATTAACCAATACCGGCATGTCAGCGATTCATCTGGTGACCACTGTGTTCCTGAAGCCGGGCGATTTGCTGGTGGCGCCGCACGATTGCTACGGCGGCAGCTATCGCCTGTTCGATAGCCTGAGCAAGCGCGGTGCCTATCGCGTGAAGTTTGTCGATCAGGGCGATAAAGCCGCGTTGTCTGCTGCATTAGCTGAAAAGCCAAAGCTGGTGCTGGTCGAAAGCCCAAGTAATCCGCTGTTGCGCGTGGTTGATATCGCCAGCATTTGTGCCGCCGCGCGCGAAGCCGGCGCAATCAGCGTGGTGGACAACACCTTCCTCAGCCCGGCGTTGCAAAACCCGCTGGCGCTAGGCGCCGATCTGGTTGTTCACTCCTGTACTAAATACCTGAACGGCCACTCTGATGTGGTGGCGGGTGCGGTGATCTCGAAAGATGCGGAGATGGCCAGCGAAATGGCGTGGTGGGCGAATAATATTGGTGTAACCGGCGCAGCGTTTGATAGCTACCTGCTGCTGCGCGGTTTACGCACGCTGTCACCGCGCATCGCGGCAGCGCAACGTAATGCATTGGCGATAGTTGATTACCTGAAGCAACAACCGCTGGTGAAAAAACTGTATCATCCGTCTCTGCCGGAAAATGCCGGACATGAGTTTGCGGTACGTCAGCAGCGCGGCTTTGGCGCGATGTTGAGTTTCGAAATCGATGCCGATGAGGCTCGCCTGCGCCGCTTCCTGAAAGCGCTGCAGCTGTTTACGCTGGCTGAATCACTCGGCGGCGTAGAGAGTTTGATTTCGCATACCGCGACCATGACGCATGCGGGCATGTCTGCAGAAGCACGCGCGGCAGCGGGAATTTCTGACACACTGCTGCGTATTTCTGTTGGGATTGAAGATCACGAAGATTTAATCGCCGATCTGGATAATGCATTCCGGATCGCAGCCGAGGGGTAACCATGACGAGTTCAGTGGGCGCGGGAACGCCGATCAAGCAGTTGCATAAATTTGGTGGCAGTAGCCTGGCCGACGCACGTTGCTATCAGCGCGTGGCCAGCATCATGGCGGATTACAGTCAGCCAGGCGACTTAATGGTGGTCTCTGCCGCAGGCAGCACCACTAACCAGTTGATTAGCTGGCTGAAATTAAGCCAGAGCGATCGCTTATCTGCCCATCAGGTGCAACAGGCTTTACGGCGCTTTCACAGCGAGCTCATTGCTGCGCTGCTGCCTGCTGAATATGCCGAAACCCTGACCTCTACCTTTATACGCGATCTGGAACGTTTGGCGGCGCTGCTCGACGGCCCCCTCACCGACGCGGTTTATGCCGAAGTGGTCGGTCACGGCGAAATCTGGTCGGCGCGTTTAATGGCTGCCGTGCTGAGCCAGCGCGAAATCGAAGCCGCCTGGCTCGATGCGCGCGACTTCCTGCGTGCCGAACGTGCCGCGCAGCCGCAGGTTGATGAAGGTAAATCCTGGCCGCTGCTGCAGGAGCTATTGACGCAGCATCCGCATAAGCGCCTGGTGGTAACCGGATTTATCAGCCGCAGCGAAGCGGGTGAAACCGTGCTGCTGGGCCGGAACGGCTCGGACTACTCGGCCACGCAGATTGGCGCCCTGGCGGGCGTGGGTCGCGTCACCATCTGGAGTGATGTGGCGGGCGTGTATAGCGCCGATCCGCGTAAAGTCTCTGATGCGTGCCTGCTGCCGCTGCTGCGTCTGGATGAAGCCAGCGAATTGGCGCGTCTGGCGGCGCCGGTGCTGCACACCCGCACTTTGCAGCCGGTCGCCAATAGCGATATCGATTTGCAGCTGCGTTGCAGCTATCAGCCGGAGCAGGGCTCAACGCGCATTGAGCGCGTGCTGGCATCTGGCACCGGTGCGCGCATCGTCACCAGCCACGATGATGTGTGCCTGGTGGAGATTGAGATCCCCGCCAATCACGATTTCAAAACGCAGCAGAAAGAGATCGATCTGCTGCTGAAGCGCGCGCAGCTGCGTCCGCTGGCGATGGGGATTCATCCCGATCGTCGTCTGCTGCAGCTGTGTTACACCTCGGAAGTGGTGAATAGCGCCTTTAATCTGTTGCAGGATGCCGCCTTGCCGGGCCATCTGCAGCTGCGCGACGGCTTAGTGCTGGTGGCGCTGGTCGGTGCAGGCGTGACGCGTAATCCGCTGCACAGCCATCGCTTCTGGCAGCAGATCAAAGATCAGCCGGTGGAGTTTGTCTGGCAATCAGAAGATCACATCAGCATCGTAGCGGTGTTGCGCGTTGGCCCAACTCAGCACCTGATTCAGGGCTTGCATCAGTCGCTGTTCCGCGCCGAGAAACGCATCGGTTTGATGCTGTTCGGCAAAGGCAACATTGGTTCACGCTGGCTTGAGCTGTTTGCCCGCGAGCAGGAATCCTTGTCTGCGCGTACTGGATTTGAGTATGTGCTGGCGGGCGTGGCGGACAGCAACCGCAGCCTGCTGAGCTACGACGGTCTGGAAGCCAGCCGTGCGTTGGCCTTCTTTGATGACGAAGCTGTAGAGCGCGATGAAGAGTCGCTGTTTCTGTGGATGCGTGCGCACCCGTTTGATGATTTAGTGGTGCTGGACGTCACCGCCAGCGAGCAGCTGGCGCAGCAGTATCACGATTTCGCCAGCCACGGTTTCCACGTTATCAGCGCCAATAAGGTCGCCGGTGCCGCGAGCGGCCAGAGTTGGCGTCAGGTGCGTGATGCCTTCGCCAAAACCGGTCGCCACTGGCTGTACAACGCCACCGTGGGTGCCGGTTTGCCGGTCAATCACACGGTGCGCGATTTACGTGAAAGCGGCGACAGCATTCTGGCTATCAGCGGCATTTTCTCTGGCACGCTTTCCTGGCTGTTCCTGCAGTTTGACGGCACGGTGCCGTTTAGCGAGCTGGTCGATCAGGCATGGCAGCAAGGCTTGACCGAACCGGATCCGCGCGTGGATTTATCCGGCCAGGACGTGATGCGCAAGCTGGTGATTCTGGCGCGTGAGGCGGGCTACGATATCGAGCCGGATCAGGTGCGGGTGGAATCGCTGGTGCCGTCGATTTGCGAGGGCGAGTCGATTGATCACTTCTTCGAAAACGCCGATGAGCTGAATGAGCAGATGCTGCAGCGGCTGGAAGCGGCGCAGGAGCTTGGTCTGGTGCTGCGTTACGTGGCGCGTTTCGATGCCAATGGCAAAGCGCGCGTCGGCGTGGAAGCGGTGCGTCCTGAGCATCCGCTGGCCGCGCTGCTGCCGTGCGATAACGTGTTTGCCATCGAAAGCCGCTGGTATCGTGATAACCCGCTGGTGATTCGTGGGCCGGGCGCAGGTCGTGATGTTACGGCCGGCGCGCTGCAGTCCGATATCAATCGCCTTGCGCAATTGCTGTAACCTGCCTCAGCATGCAGACGGCATCGTCCGTCTGCATGTTTCATCTTCTCCCCGCATCATGAAACGCTTTCATCCTGATTGAAGATTTGTCACGCCTGTTCATTAATTTTCAGTTGACGCTAACGCGCTAATGGTTCATTTTGTGCATCTGGACGTCTAAACGTATGGATGTTCGCGAGCCGCAAAATAATCGATATGTGATGATGAGGTAATCAGGATGAGTTTCTTTCATGCCAATCAACGCGAAGCGTTGAACCAGAGCCTGGCTGAGCTGAACGGGCAAATTAATGTCTCTTTCGAATTTTTCCCGCCACGCACCAGTGAAATGGAAGAAACCTTGTGGAGCTCAATTGATCGTTTGAGCAGCCTGAAGCCAAAATTCGTCTCCGTAACATACGGTGCCAACTCGGGCGAGCGCGATCGCACGCACAGCATCATTAAAGGCATCAAGGATCGCACCGGTCTGGAAGCGGCGCCGCATTTAACCTGTATCGATGCCACGCGCGATGAACTGCGCGGGATTGCGCGGGATTACTGGGATAGCGGTATTCGTCATATCGTCGCGCTGCGCGGTGATTTACCGCCGGGCAGCGGCAAACCGGACATGTACGGTTCCGATCTGGTTGAACTGCTAAAAGATGTCGGCGATTTTGATATTTCCGTGGCGGCCTATCCGGAAGTGCACCCCGAAGCCAAAAGCGCGCAGGCCGATCTGATTAACCTGAAGCGTAAAATTGATGCCGGGGCTAACCGCGCGATCACCCAATTCTTCTTCGACGTTGAAAGCTATCTGCGCTTCCGCGATCGCTGTGTCGCAACGGGTATTGATGTTGAAATCGTGCCGGGCATTTTGCCGGTCTCTAACTTCAAGCAGCTGCAACGCTTCGCTACCATGACTAACGTGCGTGTGCCGGGTTGGATGAGCGCAATGTTTGCAGGTCTGGATAACGATCCGGAAACGCGCAAAATGGTTGGCGCGAGTGTCGCCATGGACATGGTCAAAATCCTGTCGCGTGAAGGGGTGAAGGATTTCCACTTCTATACGTTGAACCGCGCCGAATTGAGTTATGCCATTTGTCACACGCTGGGCGTGCGTCCGGCTATTGGTGGTTAAAATTGGCGGTCGCCATGAATGGCGACCCTACGAAATCCAATAAAAAAAAGGAGCCGGTTGGCTCCTTTTTCACATCATGTGGGGAGATTAACCCGTATTACGCATCCCCGCCGCGACACCGGCAATCGTCACCATCAGCGCTTGCTCAACGCGCGCATCAGGCTCGTCACCGCGCTCTTCCTGTGCGCGTGAACGATGCAGCAATTCAGCCTGCAACACGTTCAGCGGATCGGTATAGACGTTACGCAGCGCGATCGATTCGGCAATCCACGGTTGGTCAGCCATCAGGTGCGCATCGTTGGCGATGGTCAGCACCGCTTTAATATCCGCATCCAGCTGATCGCGTAGCTGCTTGCCGAGCGGCCACAGCGACTTATCCACCAGACGCTGATCGTAGTATTCCGCCAGCCACAGATCGGCTTTCGAGAACACCATCTCCAGCATGCCAAGACGCGTCGAGAAGAACGGCCAGTCGCGGCACATGGTTTCCAGCTCATCCTGATGCCCTTCATCCATCGCTTTTTGCAGCGCGGCACCGGCACCGAGCCATGCCGGCAGCATCAGGCGGTTCTGCGTCCAGGCGAAGATCCACGGAATGGCACGCAGCGACTCCACACCGCCGGTTGGGCGACGCTTAGCCGGACGTGAACCCAGCGGCAGTTTGCCCAGTTCCTGCTCAGGCGTAGCCGAACGGAAATACGGCACGAAGTCCGGATTCTCACGCACATAGCCGCGATACATCGCGCAAGAGTGCGCTGACAAACCGTTCATGATCTCCTGCCATTCGCGTTTTGGTTCTGGCGGTGGCAGCAGGTTGGCTTCCAGAATCGCACCGGTATACAGCGACAGGCTGGCGATAGTGACTTCTGGTAAACCGTATTTGAAGCGAATCATCTCGCCCTGTTCGGTCACGCGCAGACCGCCTTTCAGGCTGCCCGGTGGTTGTGACAGCAGCGCGGCATGTGCCGGTGCGCCACCACGACCAATTGAGCCACCGCGTCCGTGGAACAGCGTCAGCGTGATGCCGGCGCTCTCACAGGTTTTGATCAGCGCGTCCTGCGCCTGATATTGCGCCCAGCTGGCAGCCATCACACCGGCATCTTTCGCTGAGTCGGAATAGCCAATCATCACCATCTGTTTGCCATTGATAAAGCCGCGATACCAGTCGATGCTCAGCAGCTGCGTCATCACGTCGTTGGCGTTGTTCAGGTCATCGAGGGTTTCAAACAGCGGCGCCACCGGCATGGCGTAAGGAATACCGGCTTCTTTCAGCAGCAGATGTACCGCCAACACGTCCGACGGCGTTTTCGCCATTGAGATCACGTAGGAGGCAATCGAACCCTGCGGCGCTTCGGCCACCACTTTGCAGGTGTCGAGCACTTCGCGCGTCTCATCGCCCGGTTCCCACTGATGCGGCAACAGCGGACGCTTGGAATTCAGTTCGCGGATCAGGAAGGCTTGTTTATCGGCTTCTGACCAGCTTTCGTAGTCACCGAGGCCGAGATAACGCGTCACTTCGGCAATCGCCTGGGTATGGCGGGTGCTCTCCTGACGGATATCAATACGCACCAGCGGCACGCCAAAGCACTTCACGCGGCGCAGCGTATCCAGCAGCTGGCCATTGGCGATGATGCCCATGCCGCACTGTTGCAGAGATTGATAGATGGCAAATAGCGGATCCCACAGCTGATCGTTAGAAACCAGCAAATCGGCCGGACGCGGCAGGCGCTCGCCTTTCAGACGACGGCCCAGATAGGCCTGGGTCGTCATCAGCTGGCTGCGGATACGCTTCAGAACCATACGATACGGCTCCAGCGCTTCGGGATCGCCGCACAGTTCGCGTACTTCGTCGCTGCACTCGGACATCGACAATTCAGACACCAGCACGCCAATATCACGCAGGAACAGGTCCGCAGCTTTCCAGCGGCTCAGCTGCATCGCGTGGCGGGTAATCGGCGCGGTAACGTTTGGGTTGCCATCACGGTCGCCGCCCATCCACGAGGTAAATTTGATCGGCACGAAATCAACCGGCAGTTTAATGCCAAAGGTCTCTTCGACTTGTTCATTCAGCTCACGCAGGAAGGCAGGTACGCCTTGCCACAGGCTGTTTTCCACCACGGCAAAGCCCCATTTGGCTTCATCGATAGGCGTGGGGCGATATTTACGGATCTCGTCGGTGTGCCAAGCTTGCGCCACCAGCTGGCGCAGACGACGCATTACCTGCGTACGCTCGTAGTCAGAGATATCGCTGTGATCGAGTTGCTGTAAACAGCTGTTCACTTCGCCTAGCATATGGATCAGCGTGCGGCGGGTAATTTCAGTTGGGTGCGCGGTCAGCACCAGCTCCAGCGACAGCTCTTCAATCGACTGGCGGATAGCCGCTTCGCTAATATCACCTTGCTGTTTCAGACGCTCGAAGGTCTTCTTCAGCAGCTCAGGATGATTCGCGCCCTCGCCGCTGCGGGAAATGGTTTGATACTGCTCAGCGACGTTGGTGAGATTAAGGAACTGGCTAAACGCACGCGCAACCGGCAGCAGCTCGTCATTCGACAGATTTTGCAGCGTGGTCAGCAGTTCCTGACGATGGGTGTCATTTCCCGCACGGGATGACTTAGAGAGTTTACGGATGGTCTCCACCTGGTCGAGGATGTTCTCTCCTAGTGCATCCTTAATCGTATCCCCGAGCAGTTTGCCGAGCATACTGACATTACTTCGCATTGCGGAATATTGTTCGTTCATTGGACCCTGACACCCTCATCATCTTTTTAAATATCCCCACGGGAATTATCCACGGGCATAACATCGTCTTTTATCTAGCCACGTATCTACCTGCACGTCAATTGCCTTAAATCCGTGTAAATGTGCTGCTAAATAGCGGAAATTCAAAGAATTTGCTTGGAGCGAAGCGAGATAAGTTATTCTTATTATCAAATCCCGAACAATGACGGGGCAATTTGCTGATTTAACAGTGAAATGCCCCATCTGTTGTTCATCAATGACAAAAATGCTGCACCACTTGGGTGATAAGCGCATGAGTCGGCTTGATAAATGCGGTATCAATAAACTCATCTGGCTGGTGGGCTTGATTGATCGATCCCGGGCCTAAAACCAGCGTTGGGCACAATTGCTGGATAAAGGGCGCCTCAGTGCAATAGTTCACTACCTCGGTTGGCACGCCGAGCAGCTTCTCCACCACCTGCACCAGCTCGTGATCGGCAGGGCATTCGTAGCCTGGAATCGGAGGATGCAGCTCGCCCACGGTTAAACGTCCTGGCCAGCGCGCGCTGACCGGCGCCAGCGCATCATTCAGCAGACCATCCAAATCGCTCAGGGTTAAGCCCGGCAGCGGGCGAATATCCATGTGCAATTCACAGCAGGCGCAGATGCGGTTGGCCGCGTCGCCACCATGAATATGACCAAAGTTCATGGTTGGATAAGGAATGGCAAAACCATCGTGGTTGTAACGCTCTTTCAGCGTGTTACGCAGCTGCATCAGCTGGGTAATGGATTCGTGCATCAGTTCGATGGCGTTCACGCCGCGCGACGGATCGCTGGAGTGGCCCGATTGCCCCTGAATACGGATTACATTCGACAGATGGCCTTTATGCGCGCGCACCGGCTTGAGCGACGTTGGCTCGCCGATGATGGCGCAATCGGGACGCAGCTGGGTCGATTCAGAGAAATACTTTGCGCCCGCCATGGTGGTCTCTTCATCAGCGGTCGCCAGAATGTAGAGCGGCTTGCTGAGTTTGGTCACGTCAACGTCACGCAGCGTATCCAAAATAAAGGCGAAGAAACCTTTCATATCCGCGGTGCCCAAGCCGTAAAGCTTGTTGTCGTGTTCGGTCAGCGTGAAGGGATCGCGCGTCCAGCGGCCATCATCGTAGGGTACGGTATCGGTATGACCGGCCAGCAACAGACCGCCTGCGCCCAATCCACTGCGCGCCAGCATATTGAATTTATGCCGCGTGCCAGGCACCGGCTGCACTTCTACACTGAAGCCAATATCGCGGAACCAGCCGGCCAGCAAATTGATTAAAGTTTCATTACTCTGATCCAGTGCGCTGTCGGTTGCGCTGATTGATGGCGTGGCAATCAACTGGCGGTAGAGTTCGATAAAAGGTGGTAATTTTGTCTTCACTGTTGACGGTCCTTGGGTTAGGATGTATCAATATTCATGCATTAATAGTGAATAAAAATACAATAACGTCGCTTGCATGTGAAGCATCAAATCTTCTGCAAACGGCATCCTGGGCAACGGGGCAAGGCCGCGACCCGATACGTGTGACTGTAATAAGGTATACAGCCTGATGTTGAATACGCTGATCGTTGGTGCCAGTGGTTACGCTGGCGTAGAGCTTGCCACCTACCTGAATCGCCATCCGCATATGAACATAACCGCTTTGGCGGTTTCAGCGCAAAGCCCGGATGCTGGAAAGTTATTGTCGGATTTGCATCCGCAGCTCAAAGGCATTGTCGATTTGCCGCTGCAGCCGCTGAGCGAAGCCTCGGAATGGGCCGATAAAGTGGATGTGGTGTTCCTCGCGACTGCGCACGAAGTCAGCCACGATCTGGCACCCGAATTCCTCAAAGCCGGTTGCGTGGTGTTTGACCTCTCTGGCGCGTTCCGCGTCAACGACGACGCTTTCTATACGCAATATTACGGTTTCAGCCATCAGCATCAGGATTGGCTGGATAAAGCGGTTTATGGCCTGGCCGAATGGCAGCACGATAAAATCAAAGATGCGCAGTTGGTTGCGGTGCCGGGTTGCTACCCAACCGCAGCACAGCTTTCGCTGAAACCGCTAATCGAGGCCGGTCTGCTTAACGATGCACAGTGGCCGGTGATTAATGCCACCAGCGGCGTGAGCGGTGCAGGACGTAAAGCCAACGTTGCCACCAGCCTCTGTGAAGTGAGCTTGCAGCCGTACGGCCTGTTTAATCACCGTCATCATCCGGAAATCGTCGCGCATCTCGGCACGCCAGTGATCTTCACGCCACATTTGGGCAGTTTCCCGCGCGGTATTTTGTCGACCACCACCTGCCGCCTGAAAGCGGGCGTGACGCAGCAGGATGTGGCCGATGCCTTCCATAACGCTTATCACGACAAGCCGCTGGTGCGCGTGTATGACAAAGGCGTTCCGGCGCTGAAAGCGGTGGTCGGTTTGCCATTCTGCGACATCGGCTTCGCCATGCAAGGCGAGCACCTGATTGTGGTCGCTGCTGAAGATAACCTGCTGAAAGGCGCCTCCTCGCAGGCGGTTCAGTGTTTGAACATTCGTTTCGGCTTCCCCGAAACGCTCTCTCTGATTTAACGAACGGATAACGCAATGAATCCATTGATCATTAAACTGGGTGGCGTGCTGCTGGATAGCGAAGAAGCGCTGGCCCGTCTGTTTGATGCCCTGCTGGCATATCGCAATGAACATCAGCGTCCGCTGATCATTGTGCACGGTGGCGGTTGCGTGGTGGACGAGCTGATGAAGAAGCTCGCGCTGCCGGTGAAAAAGAAGAACGGTTTGCGCGTGACGCCCGCCGATCAGATTGACATTATTACCGGTGCGTTAGCCGGTACCGCCAACAAAACGCTGCTGGCGTGGGCGAAGAAATATGGCATCGGCGCAGTGGGTTTGTGCCTGGGCGATGCCGGTTTGGTCAACGTTGCACAGTTCGATGAAGAACTCGGTCACGTTGGCAACGCCACGCCAGGTAATCCGGCGCTGGTGAACACGCTGCTGGCGGCAGGCTACATGCCGGTGATCAGCTCGATTGGTATCACCGACGGCGGTGAGTTGATGAACGTCAATGCTGACCAGGCCGCCACCGCGCTGGCCGCGACCATCGGTGCCGATTTAGTGCTGCTATCCGACGTCAGCGGTATTCTCGACGGCAAAGGTCAGCGCATTGAAGAGATGACTGCAGCGAAAGCGGAACAGCTGATCGCGCAGGGCATCATCACCGATGGCATGATCGTGAAAGTGAATGCGGCGCTCGATGCCGCTCGCACCCTCGGTCGCCCGGTCGATATCGCCAGCTGGCGTCATGCTGAACAACTGCCAACCCTTTTCAACGGCGTGTCGATTGGCACCCGGATTCTCGCATAATCAAGGATTAAGACATGAGCACGCAAAACATCAAAAAAATTGTTCTGGCCTACTCAGGCGGTCTGGATACTTCAGCCATCATTCCATGGTTGAAAGAGAACTATGGCGGCTGTGAAGTGGTGGCGTTTGTGGCGGATATTGGCCAGGAACGTGGCGATCTGGAAGGCGTTGAGAAGAAAGCACTGCAGTCTGGCGCTTCTGAGTGCCACGTGGTTGACCTGCGTGAAGAGTTCATCAGCGAATACGTCTATCCGGTGCTGCAGACCGGCGCCCTGTACGAAGGCACTTATCTGCTGGGCACCTCAATGGCGCGTCCGATTATCGCCAAAGCGCAGGTTGAGCTGGCACTGAAAGTGGGCGCAGATGCGCTGTGCCACGGCGCGACCGGCAAAGGTAATGACCAGGTGCGTTTCGAAACCACCTACACCGCGTTGGCACCACAGCTGAAAGTGGTTGCGCCATGGCGTGAATGGGACCTGCGTTCACGTGAAGCGCTGCTGGATTACCTGAAAGAGCGCAATATTCCGACCACCGCGTCGCTGGAAAAAATCTATAGCCGTGATGAGAATGCATGGCACATCTCCACGGAAGGTGGCGTGCTGGAAAGCCCGGCTAATGCACCGAACAAAGATTGCTGGGTGTGGACCGTTGATCCGCTGGAAGCGCCCGATCAGCCAGAAAACGTCACTGTTACCGTCGAGAAAGGCCGGGTAGTTGCGGTGAACGGCGAGAAGTTGAGCCCGTTCCAGTGCCTGGAAAAACTTAACGTGCTGGGCGCGAAACACGGCGTGGGTCGTATCGACATCGTGGAAAACCGCCTGGTGGGCATCAAGTCTCGTGGCTGCTACGAAACCCCGGGCGGCACCATCATGGTGAACGCGCTGCGTGCGGTTGAACAGCTGGTACTGGATCGCGATAGCTTCAAATGGCGCGAGCAGCTGGGCCATGAAATGTCTTACGTGGTTTACGATGGCCGCTGGTTCGCGCCACTGCGTAAATCCATTCAGGCCGCTGCCGAATCACTGGCAGCAGAGGTGAACGGCGAAGTGGTGCTGCAGCTGTACAAAGGCCAGGCCACGGCGATTCAGAAAACCTCCGCCAACAGCCTGTACTCAGAAGAGTTCGCCACCTTTGGCGAAGACGAAGTTTACGATCACCGTCACGCGGGCGGCTTTATCCGTCTGTTCTCGCTCTCTTCACGCATTCGCGCGCTGAACGAGCAGAAGAAGTAATACCGCGGCAAGCGACACATTTTGCAAGGGCGGCTTCGGGCCGCCTTTTCTATAACGGATTCAGGAGTAATTCAGATGGCACTTTGGGGCGGACGTTTTTCGCAGGCAGCAGACCAACGGTTCAAACAGTTCAACGACTCGCTGCGTTTTGACTATCGCCTGGCCGAGCAGGACATTACCGGTTCGATTGCCTGGTCAAAAGCGCTGGTCACGGTCAACGTGTTGACCCATGAAGAGCAGCAGCAGCTGGAAAGCGCGTTACATGAACTGCTGGCTGAAGTACGTGCCAATCCCGAGCAAATTCTGCAAAGCGATGCCGAAGATATTCACAGCTGGGTGGAAGGCAAGCTGATCGATAAAGTTGGCGCACTGGGCAAGAAATTGCACACCGGGCGTAGCCGTAACGATCAGGTCGCGACCGATCTGAAACTGTGGTGCAAAGAGCAGGTTGCGGTGCTGCTGGAGGCCACGCGCGAACTGCAATCGGCGCTGGTGACCACGGCCGAAGCCAATCAGGATGCGGTGATGCCGGGTTACACGCACCTGCAACGTGCGCAGCCGGTGACCTTCGCGCACTGGTGCCTGGCGTACGTTGAGATGCTGGCGCGTGATGAGAGCCGTCTGCAGGATGCGCTAAAGCGTATGGATGTCAGCCCGCTGGGTTGCGGTGCGCTGGCCGGTACCGCCTATGAGATCGATCGTCAGCAGCTGGCGGGTTGGTTAGGGTTTGCGTCTGCCACGCGTAACAGCCTCGATACCGTTTCCGATCGCGATCACGTGCTGGAGCTGCTGTCAGATGCGTCGATTGGTATGGTGCATCTGTCGCGCTTTGCTGAAGACCTAATCTTCTTCAACACCGGTGAAGCGGGCTTCCTTGAGCTGTCGGATAAAGTCACTTCCGGTTCTTCGCTGATGCCACAGAAGAAAAACCCGGATGCGCTGGAGCTGATCCGTGGCAAATGCGGTCGTGTGCAAGGTGCGCTAACCGGCATGATGATGACGCTGAAAGGCCTACCGCTGGCATACAACAAAGATATGCAGGAAGACAAAGAAGGGCTGTTCGATGCACTCGACACCTGGCTCGACTGCCTGCATATGTCGGTGCTGGTGCTGGATGGCATTCAGGTAAAACGTCCGCGCTGTCAGGAAGCCGCTGAGCAGGGTTATGCTAACTCAACGGAGCTGGCCGATTATCTGGTGGCGAAAGGTGTACCGTTCCGTGAAGCGCACCACATTGTCGGTGAGACGGTGGTCGAAGCGATCAAGCAAGGCGTAGCGCTGGAAGCGCTTACTCTGGCGCAACTTAAGCAGTTCAGTGCGGTGATTGAGGAGGATGTTTATCCGATTCTGTCGCTGCAATCCTGCCTGGATAAGCGTAATGCGCAAGGCGGCGTATCGCCACAGCAGGTCGCATTTGCCATCGGTGAAGCTCAGAAACGTTTGGGTTAAAGGCATTGCGCAATAAATTGCGCCGCTACGGTTTGTGCACATTTTTGTAGCGGCGCGATTTATCGCGCTCAGTTGATGTTCATTACGGTTACGACAAACAAAAAAAAGCGGGCACCGTTTCGGTAGCCCGCCAACCTCTAGCTTCGGAATTACATATTGTTATAGGCACATCATCAAGGGCAGGCCACTCCCGGCCAACTCTGTGATTAGGTTTAAGCAGATTGCAGGTACTGCTCCAGATCGTCGCTGCCGCCAATGTGACGACCACCGATAAATACCTGAGGCACCGTGGCGCGGCCTGATACGGCACGCAGACTCACGGTAGTGGCATCTTGCCCCAGCACGATTTCTTCAAACGCGATGCTGCGATCAATCAGCAGCTGTTTCGCTTTGGTGCAGAACGGACAGCCGGGTTTCGTGAACACCGACACCGATTCCTGCACCTTATATTCAGGAGCCAGATAGCGCAGCAGCGTATCGGCATCCGACACTTCAAACGGATCGCCCGGCTTGTTCGGCTCGACAAACATCTTCTCAATGACGCCGTTGCGCACCAGCATGGAATAACGCCATGAGCGCGGGCCAAAACCGACATCCGCTTTTTCCACCAGCATGTTCATGCCGCGGGTGAAGTCGCCATTGCCGTCCGGGATAAAGGTGATATGTTCAGCGCGCTGATCGGCCTTCCACGCATTCATGACAAAGGTATCGTTCACTGACACGCACAGAATGCTGTCTACACCGTGCTGGGCAAAGGTGCTGAACAGCTCGTTGTAGCGTGGCAGGTGGCTCGATGAGCAGGTGGGCGTAAACGCACCCGGCAGCGAGAACACGATAACGGTTTTGTCTTTAAACAGTTCGTCAGTGGTGAGATCGACCCAGCGATCGCTCTGGCGCGTGTGAAAAGTGACCTGCGGTACGGCTTTGCCTTCCTGGCTGGCGAACATATCTTTTCCTCAATTATCAGTGGACTCAATTCGATGAGGCGTATTATTCCCGTTCGCGCCTTGATAGGGCCAATCGTTCATTGCTATTCTATCTATCGCCACGGGCTATCGTGGTTTGGAGGATTTCAATGAATATTCGTGATCTCGAATACCTGGTTTCACTTGCGGAGCATCGCCATTTCCGGCGTGCAGCTGACGCATGTCATGTCAGCCAACCCACCTTAAGTGGACAGATTCGTAAGCTGGAAGATGAACTCGGTGTAATGCTGCTGGAGCGTACCAGCCGTAAAGTGTTATTCACTCAGGCTGGGCTGTTGCTGGTGGATCAGGCGCGAACCGTGCTGCGCGAAGTGAAAGTATTGAAAGAGATGGCAAGCCAACAGGGCGAAGCGATGTCTGGACCGCTGCACATTGGTTTGATTCCGACCACCGGGCCGTATCTGCTGCCGCACATCATTCCGATGCTGCATCAGACCTTCCCCAAACTCGAAATGTACCTGCACGAAGCGCAGACGCAGCAATTGCTGGCACAGCTCGACAGCGGCAAGCTGGATTGCGCCATTGTGGCATTGGTAAAAGAGAGCGAGGCCTTTATTGAGGTGCCGCTGTTTGATGAGCCGATGACGCTGGCGGTGTATGCCGATCATCCGTGGCGCGATCGCGATCGCGTGCCGATGTCAGATCTGGCCGGTGAGAAGTTGCTGATGCTGGAAGATGGGCACTGCTTGCGCGATCAGGCGATGGGCTTCTGCTTCGAAGCCGGCGCCGATGAAGATACGCATTTCCGCGCCACCAGCCTGGAAACGCTGCGCAACATGGTTGCCGCCGGTAGCGGTATTACCTTGCTGCCTGCGCTCTCTGTGCCGAATGAACGCGTGCGCGATGGTGTCTGTTATCTGCCTTGCTACAAGCCCGTGCCGCAGCGCACCATCGCGTTGGTCTATCGTCCAGGCTCACCTCTGCGCAACCGCTATGAGCAATTGGCAGAAGCAATTAAAACCCATATGCAGGGTTACCTGGAAACTTCGTTAAAACAGGCGGTTTAAGCCGTTTAACGCCGCCACACGATAGGCTTCGGCCATGGTGGGATAGTTGAAGGTGGTATTCACGAAATACTCAATCGTGTTGCCGCCGTTCTTCTGTTCCATGATGGCCTGACCAATGTGGATGATCTCCGCAGCACGCTCACCAAAGCAGTGAATCCCTAAGATCTCTTTGGTTTCGCGGTGGAACAGGATCTTCAGGCTGCCGACATGCATGCCAACAATCTGCGCACGCGCCAGGTGTTTAAACTGCGCACGACCCACTTCATACGGCACTTTCATCGCAGTAAGCTGCTGTTCAGTTTTACCCACCGAGCTGATCTCCGGAATGGTATAAATCCCGGTTGGAATATCCTCGATCAGATGAGCGGTAGCTTCACCTTTGATAATCGCCTGCGCGGCAATGCGACCCTGATCGTAAGCGGCCGAGGCCAGGCTTGGATAACCAATCACGTCGCCGACTGCATAGATGTGTGGCTGCGCGGTTTGATACATACTGTTCACTTTCAGCAGGCCACGACCATCGGCTTCCAGTCCCACGTTTTCCAGCGCCAGTGAATCGGTGTTACCAGTACGACCATTCGCGTACAGCAGGCAATCCGCTTTCACTTTCTTGCCCGATTTCAGGTGAATAATCACCCCGTCATCAACACCTTCAATTTTCTCGAACTCTTCGTTGTGACGAATCACCACGCCGCTGTTCCAGAAGTGATAGGAGAGCGAATCGGACATCTCCTGATCAAGGAACGCCAGCAGGCGATCGCGGGTGTTAATCAGGTCAACCTTGACGTTCAGGCCGCGGAAAATCGACGCATATTCACAACCGATCACGCCGGCGCCGTAGATGATGACGTGGCCAGGTTCATGGTGCAGGTTGAGGATGGAGTCGGAATCGTAAACGCGTGGATGGGTAAAATCGACATCCGTTGGATGATACGGGCGAGAACCACAAGCGATAACGAATTTCTCCGCGGTTAAGCGCTCGCGCGTGCCGTCGGGTTGTTCCACTTCGATGGTGTTGGCATCAACAAAACGCGCGTCGCCTTGATACAGTTCACAGCGGTTGCGCTCATAAAAACCCTGACGCATTGCGGTTTGCTGACTGATAACGTTCTCGGTGTGGTTCAGAATGTCGGCGAATGAGGAGCGCAGGAGTCGAGTGTGATCGCTGTAAAGTGGGTTTTGATTGAACTCGATGATACGGCTGACAGCGTGACGAAGGGCTTTGGAGGGGATGGTTCCCCAGTGAGTACAACCGCCGCCGATGTTGTGGTAGCGTTCGATCACTGCAATACGCGCTCCCTGCTTCACCAGCCCCATCGCCGCACCTTCGCCGCCCGGACCGGAGCCAATCACAATGGCATCGTAATCGTAAGACTTTTGCATACCAGTACGTCCTATTTTTTTATCACATTTTTACAACGAGATTCTAACATCTCGCCGCGCACATCTGAATTCTAACAGCGTAAATTGCTGAAGTTTGACAAAGCGTGAGGTTCACAGGCGTTCACAAAGTTTGCACCGCTGTACGCTGAAAAGTTTGTTATAGTGCCTGCCAAATCACCTAAAAGGCCGGGAAAATGGGCGTCAGAGCGCTACAAAAAGAACGTACACGACGTTCACTGATTGAAGCTGCCTTCAGTCAGTTAAGTGCAGAAAGGAGTTTTGCCAGCCTGAGCTTACGGGAAGTTGCACGTGAAGCGGGGATTGCGCCGACCTCATTTTATCGCCACTTTCGCGATGTGGACGAACTCGGTTTGACCATGGTAGATGAGAGCGGCTTGATGTTGCGCCAATTGATGCGGCAAGCACGCCAGCGCATCGCCAAGGGCGGCAGCATCATCAAAACCTCGGTGGCAACTTTTATGGAGTTCATCGGGAACAATCCCAACGCTTTTCGGCTCTTACTACGCGAACGCTCCGGAACGTCGGCAGCGTTTCGTGCCGCAGTGGCACGGGAGATTCAGCACTTTATCGCCGAACTGGCCGATTACCTTGAGCTGGAAAATCGCATGCCGCGCAGTTTCACCGAGGCGCAGGCTGAAGCCATGGTAACGATTGTGTTTAGCGCGGGTGCCGAAGCCCTGGACGTCGATATCGAACAGCGTCGTAAGCTCGAAGATCGACTGGTGCTGCAGCTGCGTATGATCGCCAAAGGTGCGTATTACTGGTATCGCCGGGAGCAAGAGCGCCTGTCGGTTACCCTGGAAAAAACCGCAGAGTAATGTGATAAGGATAAAAAAATGATTGAGCAAAACCCTCGCGATAAAGGAACGCTGTTATTAGCTTTTATCACCGGTTTAGCTATCAACGGCTCCTTTTCGGTGCTGTTCAGTACGTTTGTTCCTTTTTCGATATTCCCGTTGATTGCGCTGGGCCTGGCGGCCTGGTGTCTGCATCAGCGCTATCTCAACCGCAATATGCCCGACGGCATGCCGTCGCTGGCGGCGGCGTTCTTCCTGCTAGGGATTTTGGTGTATAGCGCGCTGGTGCGGGCTGAATACCCGGACATTGGCTCCAATTTCATCCCCACCATTCTGATGGTGGCGCTGGTGTTCTGGATTGCCATGCGCTTCCGTCGCGCGAAGAACCGGCAGTAAGAGAAAAAACGGGAACCTTAGGGTTCCCGTTTTTGTTTAGGCTTTCAGCGTCAGCAGCACGCCACACTCCATATGATGGGTGTAGGGGAATTGATCAAACAGCGCCAGCCGCGTGACATCATGGGTTTCTGCCAGCACCGCAAGGTTTTCGCACAGCGTTTGCGGATTGCAGGAGATATAAAGGATGCGCGGATACGCCTGCACCATCTTCACGGTTTCCGCATCCAGCCCGCTGCGCGGCGGATCGACGAAAATGGTTTCGCACTGATAGCTCTTCAGATCGATGCCTTCTAAGCGATTGAAGCTGCGTACGCCGTTCATCGCCTGAGTAAACTCCTCGGCGGCCATGCGAATGATCTGCACGTTATCAATGTGGTTGGCGGCAATATTGTATTGCGCAGAAGCCACCGATGGTTTGGCAATCTCCGTGGCCAATACGCGGCGGAAGTTGCGTGCCAGCGCCAGCGAGAAATTACCATTCCCGCAATAGAGTTCCAGCAGATCGCCACGCGAATCCTGCGTCACGTCCAGTGCCCACTCCAGCATCTGAATATTCATCGCCGCGTTTGGTTGGGTGAAGCTGTTCTCCACCTGACGATAAATCATCTCTTTGCCGGCGACCGGCAAGCGTTCATCGACGTAATCGCGATCGAGACAGATTTTGGTTTTGGTGGCGCGACCAATTAGCTGCACATCAAAACCTTCAGCGCGCAGGCTGTCGCGCAGGGCGCTGGCTGCTGCAGTCCACTCCTCTTCCAGCTTACGGTGATAGAGCAGCGAGATGACGATCTGGTTGCTCATGGTCGACAGGTAATCGATCTGGAATAACTTAAAACGCAGTGCGCGGTTATCCCGGATCGCATTGATCAATTTCGGCATTAGCTGGTTGATCAATTCACTGGCGGCCGGGAATTGATCGACACGAATACGTTGTTTGGTCTCCTGATCAAAGATGATGTGGTAGAGATCGTCACCGTCATGCCAGATGCGGAATTCGGCGCGCATCCGATAGTGGCTGACCGGTGAGCGGAACACCTCCACGTCGGGCGCGGCAAAGGGCACCATCATCGCCTGTAAGCGGCTGACCTTTTCCGCCAGTTGCGCGTCGTATTGTTCAATCGGGAGCTGTTCGGGTGTCATCTTTAATCCTGGTAATAAGCTGGCTTGCCGGGCGATTGTAGGCATTCAACTGCTGATGTCCAGCCCTGTGGAAAACAAGATGGCTGGAAGTCTGGATTTCCGGCCTTCCTGGCCGTAGACTGCGCCTGCCGGCCTCCTTGAGTTAAAAGGGAATCCAGTGTGAATCTGGAGCTGACGCGCAGCGGTAAAGAATGTCGTGGTGATGGCACCTATAAACACTGTCCTGCCGGATGGGAAGTTTTTCACCATTTATGATTCTCAGCCCGAAGACCTGCCGGTGTGACGTCGCAATACATACGACCATCGCGAGCTATTGGTTGTAGTCGTGCGGCATCCTGCTTCGTCTTTTGGATGCTATAACAATGAAAAACACACATGCTTCGCTGTTTGCCTTCAGTGCAACGGCGTTGTCTCTCTGGGCGCAATTTGGCTATGCCCAGCAGAATGATGATACGCAAATCGTAACGGCTAACCGCTTCGCACAGCCGGTCTCTTCGGTACTGGCTTCAACGTCTGTCGTCACGCGTGACGAGATTGATCAGTGGCAATCGAAAAACCTGCTGGAAGTGCTGCGCCGCTTACCTGGTGTGGATATCGCGCAAAGCGGCGGTATCGGTCAAAGCGCTTCTATGTATGTGCGTGGCTCGGAAGCGCGTCATACGCTGATCCTGATTGACGGTATGCCGTTTTCTAAACCCGGTATCACCGGCGTTGCTGACTTTAACCAAATCCCGGTTTCCATTATTCAGCGTGTCGAGTTTATTCGCGGTCCGCGTTCTGCCGTTTACGGTGCGGATGCGATTGGCGGCGTAGTTAACGTCATTACGCAAAACCCTAATAACCAAAATTCACTTTCAGCGGGCTTTGGCTCGAAGGGATATCAGGAGTACAGCGGCGGCATCAATCAGAACGTCACTGACCAGACGCGTTTGACGGTAGCGGGTTCTTATCAGGCCACTAACGGCTATAACGTTCAGCCCGGCTCAACGTCTGCGACCGATCGCGACCGTGATGGCTGGCGCAATAAAGCATTCTGGGCCGGCGTTGATCATAAGTTTAATGACACGTTTTCTGGCTTCTTTCGCGGTTATGGCTATGCCGCGAACTCAGATTATGATGCGGGCTATGTCGGTGGTCAGGATGAGCAGCAAATCTATAATCACTCGTTTGATACCGGCCTGCGCTTTAATCATGACGCTTACTCTTCACAACTGACCGCCAGTTATCAGAAGTACAAAATCTACAACTACGTTGGTGCTGACGGTCGCTATGCGGACTCCAACAGTTTGGATGATATGGAGCAGCGCAACCTGCAGTGGGGCAACACCCTGGCGGTGGGGCACGGTATGGTCAGCGCGGGGCTGGATTGGCAACAGCAGAAGCTGAACTCCATTGGGCAACTCTATTCTGGTGCCCCGCGTGATGAAGATGGCTATAAGCAGGATAACACCGGCGCCTATCTGACGGCTCAGCAGCAGTTTGGCAACGTTACGCTTGAAGGCTCTGCGCGCGGTGATGATAACCAAGACTTTGGTCGCCATGGCACCTGGCAAACGGCAGCGGGTTGGGAGTTTGTGCCGGGCTATAAAGCTTCACTCTCTTATGGGACAGGTTTCCAGGCACCAACGCTCGGTCAGTTATATGGTTTGAAGCGTTACGGCATTAATTCAAATCCCGATCTGAACCCGGAGAAATCAAAACAGTGGGAAGCTGCGCTGGAAGGTTTAACCGGCCCGGTTAACTGGCGTGTTGCGGCGTATCACAATAAAGTCAGCAATCTTATTACCTATGCTTCTGATCCCGTGACATTTGAGGGCGGCTATTACAATGAAAAAGCCGTTACGCTGAAAGGGATTGAAGCCACAGCTGATTTTGATACCCGCTTCCTTCATCACCAGATCACTCTGGGTTATCTGGATGCTCGCCGTGATTCTGATGGTGAAACACTGGCGCGTCGTGCGCGTGAACAAGCGAAATATCAGCTGGGTATGACGGTGTATGACTTTGATATCGACGTCATCTATCAGTACTTCGGCAAGCGCTACGATAACAACACTAGCGAATATGCGAGTGAGCAGCGTCGCTTATCTAGTTACAGCACGGTAGATCTCGCTGTCTCGTATCCGGTCACATCACAGCTCACCGTTCGTGGTAGAATTGCCAACCTGTTCGATAAAGATTATGAGACAGCGTATGGCTATCCAACTCCAGGAACGGAGTATTACCTCAGCGCCAGCTACAGCTTCTGATCTGCGTCCCACCGTGCTGGTGTTTGACTCCGGCGTCGGTGGGCTCTCCGTTTATGATGAGGTCCGACATTTATTGCCGGATCTTCACTATCTCTACGCCTTCGATAATGAAGGTTTTCCGTACGGCGAAAAATCCGAAGACTTTATTGTCGAGCGTGTGGTGGCTGTGGTGACGGCTATCACGCAGCGTTTCCCGCTGGCGCTGGTGATCATCGCGTGTAACTCTGCCAGCACCATCTCTTTACCGGCTCTGCGTGAGCGCTTCGAATTCCCGGTTGTCGGGGTGGTGCCTGCCATTAAACCTGCTGCACGCCTGACGCGTAATGGTGTGGTGGGATTGCTGGCGACGCGTGGCACGGTGAAACGTCCTTATACGCATGAGTTAGTGGCGCAGTTTGCCCGCGATTGTAAAATTGAAATGCTCGGTTCGGCTGAGCTGGTGGAGCTGGCGGAAGCCAAGCTGCATGGCGAAGATGTTGAGTTAGCTGATGTGCGCCGCGCTGTGCAACCCTGGCTACGTATGAAAGAACCGCCGGATACCGTAGTGCTGGGATGCACGCATTTCCCTTTATTGCGTGATGAATTGCAATTGGTGTTGCCGGAAGGGACGCGTTTAGTGGATTCAGGCGCGGCTATTGCACGTCGTACCGTCTGGTTATTGGATCATGAAGCGCCGCATGCTGTTTCAACCGGGCAGAATTTAGCGTTCTGTACGCGAATGGATGATGAAGTGACGAAATTATCACCGATTTTGCAGCGTTATGGCTTCCCGTTGCTGGAAAAATTAGCAGTTTAGTCGTGTTTCGCCGAAAAAATCAGCACTCGAAAATTAATTTGAAATTAGCACTTGTCAGCTCCGAAGAAATCCCTATACTGCGCCTCCACTGACACGGAACAACGGCTTACGAAGCGATGTGTTCAGGAGGTGGTCTTCAAGGCAACCTTCAGAAAAGCAAAAATAAATGCTTGACTGAGAATGCGGAAAGCGTAATATACGCATCCCGCGCCGCTAGAGAAATCGCGGCACTGCTCTTTAACAATTTATCAGACAATCTGTGTGGGCACTCGCAGGATTGATATCAGCGTCTCCGGACGCAAAAAATATCAAGTCTCACGAGTGAACACATAATGAAATTCAT